>NZ_RWJF01000001.1:965738-1688977 GCF_003970925.1 Sphingomonas ginkgonis | reverse complement strand
CGCCGGCCTTCCAGGGGTTTGCGAAGCTGGGGATCGGCGAGCAGCCGGTCGATACCGAACAGGGTCATTCGCTTCGTCTACGGAAGGCGGGCGACGAAGCAAGCCGGGTCGTGGAAATCGGGCTTCTCGCCGCCATGCGCCAGCGCCCAGTAGGAGATGGTGCCGTCCGCCTCCTCAATGACCGCGGTCAGCCCCAGCGCAAACCTCCGCTCGCTCGGGATCGCGATCGTCGCGCCGAGCCCCCACCAGGTCAGATTGTCCTCGACCCGCAGATAGGGCGCGCTCGCCACCGCCGCCTGGGCCATGCCTTCCCGCCGCGCGCTGAAGTCGTAGGCAGCCCAGTCGCCCGACGGGGCGAAGTTCCACTCGCGGTAGGCCGCGCCCGCCTCGTCGCGCAGGAACGCCTCGAAACAGGTCGTCCGCCACAGCCCGTCGCGCCGCTGCGGGTCGTCGGACGGCGCGGCGATGCGGAAGCGGTCGGCCGGCGCTCCCACTCCGAACCAGAGGTTGAGCGTGGCGCTCTCCCCGAACGCGGCGGAAGCCTCGGCATTGGCCCAGACGGCGAACGGTTGTGCGGGCGGGGTCGCCGGGTGAGAATGAAGCTCGAGCCGCATGGCCCATTCTTACCGCGTCTTGGCCCGTCCGAGTATCCCTGTCCGCTTCGACAAGGACGTCAATAGGCGTTAAGCGGCGCGCCGATGTCCTACGCTTCCTCCCTCCTCCGCCTGCTCGACGAGCGCGGCTACATCCACCAGCTCACCGACGCGGCGGCGCTGGACACGCTCGCCCAGCGCGAGGTGGTGACGGGCTACATCGGCTTCGACGCCACCGCGCCCTCGCTCCACGTCGGCAGCCTGGTGCAGATCATGATCCTCCGCCGGCTGCAGCAGGCCGGGCACCGGCCGATCGTGCTGATGGGCGGCGGGACGACCAAGGTGGGGGATCCGTCGGGCAAGGACGAGGGGCGGCAGCTGCTGACGGCCGAGCAGATCAACGCCAACATTGCCTCGATCCGCCGGGTGTTCGAGCGCTTCCTCACCTTCGGCGACGGACCCACCGACGCCATCCTGCTCGACAATGCCGACTGGCTCGACCGGCTCGAATATGTCCCGTTCCTGCGTGACGTCGGGCGGCATTTCACGATCAACCGGATGCTGACCTTCGACAGCGTCCGCCTGCGGCTGGAACGCGAGCAGCCGCTCACCTTCCTCGAATTCAATTACATGATCCTCCAGGCCTACGACTTCCTCGAGCTGTCGCGCCGCGCCGGCTGCCGGCTGCAGCTCGGCGGGTCGGACCAGTGGGGCAACATCGTCAACGGGATCGAGCTCGGCCGGCGGATCGACGGAGCCGAGCTTTACGGCGTGACCACCCCGCTGATCACCACCGCGACCGGCGCGAAGATGGGCAAGACCGCCGCAGGCGCGGTCTGGCTCAACGCGGAGCAGCTCAGCGCATGGGACTATTGGCAGTTCTGGCGCAACTGCGACGACGCCGACGTCGGCCGCTTCCTCCGCCTCTTCACCGACGTTCCGCTGGCCGAGATCGAGCGGCTGGAGGCGCTCCCGGGCGCCGGGATCAACCAGGCCAAGATCGTCCTGGCGACAGAAACGACGGCGCTCCTCCACGGCCGCGAAGAGGCGGCGCGGGCCGAAGCGACGGCGGCGGCCACTTTCGCGGACGGCGGCGCCGGTGCCGACCTCCCCTCGCTGGCAACAGGCGGCACCGTCACGCTGCTCGCGGCACTGACCGGGCTCGGCTTCTGCGCCTCGAACGGCGAGGCCAAGCGCAAGGTCGCCGAGGGCGCGGTGCGCCTCAACGACAGCCCGGTCGCGGACCCTGCATTGGTGGTGGAGGTCGGCGCCGAGCCGGTGAAGATCAGCCTCGGCAAGAAGCGCCACGGGCTGCTGAAGCGCTAGTGCCTAGCCGGCGATGGCCTTCTCAATCGCCGGCGTGACCCGGTCGATCGTGTAGGGCTTCTCGATCATCGGCACCTGCGCGAACTCGGCCGGCGGCGGTTCGACATGGCCGCCGCTCGCGATCACGAACGGAAGCTCCTTCTCGCGCATCGCCTTGGCGACGGGCCAGACATTCTCGCCCTTGAGGTTGACGTCGAGCACGGCGCAGTCGAAGCCGCCCTTCTCGACATGCCCGAGCGCGTCCTTGACGGTGTCGCAGATGCCCACGACCCGGTGGCCGAGGCTGTCGAGGAAATCCTCGAGCATCATGGCGATCAGGGGTTCGTCTTCGACGATCAGGATGGAACGGATGTCGGTCACAGGCCGGCAAATAAGCGGCAAACGGCAACTCGCCTAGTCAAATCTCATCAACCTACTTAGCAGCCAGCGTGCGCCGCGCCGCCTCGGCCAGTTCCTGCACCGAGAAAGGCTTGGGCAGGAAGGCGACATTGGCGATGTCGATTGACTTGCGGAGCTGCTCTTCGGCATAGCCCGACATGAAGAGCACCTTGAGGTCGGGACGGCTCTTGCGCGCCTCGCGCACCATCGTCGGCCCATCCATCGCCGGCATCACGACATCGCTGATGAGCAGCGCGAATTCGTCACCCTTGTCGAGGATCTCGAGCGCTTCCTCGCCATTGTTGGCGGTGACCACGCGGTAGCCCTGGCGGGTCAGCGCGCGCTCGGCGACCGTGCGGACCATCGGCTCGTCCTCCACCAGCAGGACAGTGCCGGTGCCCCACAGCTCTTCCTGCTTGACCTTCTCGACCGGCGCCTCGCGACGGCTGCTCTTCTCCTCGCGGTGAACAGGCAGGTAGATGACGAAGCTCGTCCCCTCCCCGACCTTGCTCTCGGCGAAGATGAAGCCGCCCGACTGCTTGACGATGCCGTAGACGGTCGAGAGCCCGAGCCCGGTGCCCTTGCCCACTTCCTTGGTGGTGAAGAACGGCTCGAATACCTTGCCGAGCACGTTGGGCGGGATTCCGCAGCCGGTGTCGGATATACTGAGCGCCGAATAGTCGGCGATCGGCAGGATCTCGGAGCCCAGTTCGGCCACCTGGTCGGCGCGCACCGGATAGGTCTGGATGGTCAGCGTGCCGCCGCCCGTTCCCGCCATCGCGTCCCGGGCGTTTACCGCGAGGTTGACGATCACCTGCTCGAGCTGGCCCGGGTCGGCCCGGACGGAGCCGAGGTCCCGTCCATGCTTGACGTTCAGCACCACCGTCTCGCCGAGCAGTCGCTTGAGGAGGTGCGATACTTCGCTGACCACGTCAGGCAGCTGCAGCACCTGCGGCCGCAGCGTCTGCTGGCGCGAGAAGGCGAGCAGCTGGCGGGTCAGCCCCGCCGCGCGGTTGGAGTTCGACTTGATCTGCTGGATGTCGTCATAGTCGCTGTCGCCGGGCGTGTGGCGCATCAGCATCAGGTCGCAATGGCCGATAATCGCGGTCAGGATGTTGTTGAAGTCGTGCGCGACGCCGCCGGCGAGCTGTCCGACCGCCTGCATCTTGGTCGCCTGCGCGATCTGGCGCTTGAGCTTGGCCTCCTCGCTATTGTCCTTGAGCAGCAGCAGGACCACCGCCTCGCCGAGCCCGCGCAGCCCGGCGATCGTCAGCGCGACCGGTTCTCCCGGCAGATGGTTCAGCCGGACCGCCAGATCGCCCGACATGGCCGGCCCGCGGGCGTTGCGGCGCACCGCGTCCGCGACCGCCGCCTTGTCTTCCTTCACCACCAGATCGCCGGGAAAGCTCGGCGGCCGCTCGCCGATCCCGCCGGCTACCTGGAACGCCTTGTTCATGGTGATGAACCGACCGTCGCGGTTCACCAGCGCAAGGCCGATCGGCAGGACGTCGAGCAGGGCCTGCACATTGCCGGTGCTGGCGACGTTAGCGGCCTCCGGGGCCGGGAACAGCAGGAAGGTCCCGGCCCGGCCCTCCCCGCTGGGATCGAGCGGAACATGGATGGCGTGGAGGTTCTGCCCGCCGTCTCCCTCGTTCGCGAGACGCACCGACCCACCCTCGAGCGGGACCAGCAGTTCCTCGAGGTTGGCGCCGTCCGCCGGCTTGCAGCGCACGGAGAATGGCGCATTGGCCGCTCGCAGCTTGCCCTGGTCGTCCGCCAGCGCCGCCATCACCCCGGCGGAGGCGAGCTGCTCGCCAAGCGTGCCCGAGATCTGCGACACCGCTCGCGACATCGGGTCCAGCGAAGGACGGGTCGGGACCCGCCAGATCAGCTGGTCGCCGTTGACCCCGACCCGCTCGGTCTCGACCGCGATCGACCCCGAGGCCGTATCGATGTTCGCCGCGCAGCCGGAGCCGTCCCGCCACGCCAGCGTGCGCGCCAGCTCGATCCCCTCGCGCGCATGATCGTCGCGCCCGATGCCGCGCGGCGGCGTCGGCCCGAAGCGCTCCCGCCACGGGCCGTTGGCGGAAAGCAGCGTGCCCATTCCGTCGGTGATCGCCGCCGGATCGCCCACCATCGACAAGGCGGCGCCCACCAGTGCGAAGTCCGCGGACGGGCCTCCGCTCAGCGGCTCGGCGACGATCGGAGGCACGGCCGATCGCTGCGCAAGAACCCACAGCCCGGCCATCGCGCCCAGCGCAGCAACCGCCAGCACGCCCGCGACCAGCGGCGATCCGACCACCCAGGCGATCAGCGCAAGGCTGGCAAGCCCCGCCCCGGCGATCGAGGGGAAGAGCCAAGGCCCGCCGTGATCAAGCGGCTCCGCATCGATCGCGGCGAGCTCGGCGTGAAGCATCCCGTCCCCTTACCAGATCCGAACCCGGTCGGTCGGGGAGAGATACAGCTTCTGCCCCGCCTTGACGTCGAACGCCGAGTACCAAGGATCCATGTTGCGCACGATGTTGCCGCGCTGCTCGCTCGGGCTGTGCGGATCGGTCAGCAGCCGCTGGCGCAGGTTCGCCTCGCGATAGTTGCGCCGCCACACCTGCGCCCAGCCGAGATAAAAGCGCTGGTCCGCGGTCGTCCCGTCGATCACCGGCGGCGCGGCGCCGTTCAGCGAGGCGAGATAGGCGTCATGCGCGACGGTCAGGCCGGCCAGGTCGGCGACATTCTCGCCCATCGTCAGCTTGCCCTGGACGTGCATGCCCGGCAGCGGCTCGTAGGCGTCGTACTGCGCGCCCAGCTTGTCGAGCCGGCTCTTGAACGCGGCCACGTCCGCCGGCGTCCACCAGTCGGTCAGCCGGCCGCTGAGGTCGTACTTGGCGCCCTGGTCGTCAAAGTGGTGGCTGAGCTCGTGTCCGATCACCGCGCCGATCCCGCCATAGTTCACCGCCGGATCCGCGTTCGGATCGAAGAACGGCGGCTGCAGGATGGCGGCCGGGAAGACGATCTCGACCATGCCGAAATTGGCATAGGCGTTGATCGTCATCGGGGTCATGCCCCATTCCCACTTGTAGATCGCCTTGCCGAGCTTCGCGACGTTGTAGTCATAGTCGAAGCGGTTGGAGCGCATCGCGTTGCCGAGCAGGTCCGCCCGGTCGATCTGCAGCCCGCTCATGTCGCGCCACTGACTCGGATAGCCGATCTTGGGGGTGAAGGCGGCGAGCTTGGCGTGCGCCTTCACCTTGGTCCCGGCGCTCATCCAGTCGAGCTTGTCGATCCGCCGGTCCATTGCGGCGATGACGTTCTTGACCAGCTGGTCGGCGGCCGCCTTCGTCTCCGGCGGAAAGTAGCGCGCGACGTAGAGCTTCGAAACATCGTCGCCGAGCGCGCCGGTGGTGAAATTCACCGCCCGCTTCCACCGCACCTCCTGCTGCGGCGTGCCCGACAAAGTCGTGCCATAGAAGGCGAAATTCTCGTTGTCGAAGGAGGCCGGAAGGTAGGCCGAATAGGCATCGAGCGAGCGGACAAGCAGCTGGTCCCGCAGCACGCCGAGCGGCGCCGCGCCGACCAGCCGCGAGATCTTGGTCACCGCGGTCGGCTGGGCCACGATCAGATTGTCGACGCCCTGCGCACCGCTCTTCTCGATCAGGCGCCCAAAGTCGAAGCCGGGAGCGAGCGTCTTCAGCTGCGACAGCTTGTACTTGTTGTAGGTCTTGGTCGCGTCGCGGCTGTCGATCTTGGTCCAGCTCGCCGCGGCGATCTGGTCCTCGAACGCCAGCACCGCCCGGGCGCGCGCTGCGGCGTTCTGCTCGCCCGCCAGCGTCAGCATGGTGGTCAGATGCTGCAGATAGCGCGCCTTGGTCTCGGCGAGCTTGGGATCCTTGGACAGGTAATAGTCGCGGTCCGGCATCCCGAGCCCGGACTGGGCGAATGACAGGATATACTGGTCGGGCTGCTTGTCGTCCTGGCCGACGAAGCTGGCGAACGGGGTCCCGATCTGCAGCTGCGCCGCGGCGGCGTAGAGGTCGGGCAACTGCGCCCGCGACTTCAGCCCGCGAATCTGGTTCAGCCAGGGATTGAACGGGGCGAGTCCCTTGGTCTCGACTGCGGCGGCGTCCATGTAGCTCTGGTACGCGGCGCCGATGCGGCTGTTCGGGTCCTTCGCCTGTTCCTCGATGATCTGGCGGGTGCGGTCGCGCGACAGGTCGTCGAGCACTGTGAACATGCCGTAGTTCGACTTGTCCGCCGGGATTTGGGTCGTCCGTGCCCAGGTGCCGTTCGCGAACTGGTAGAAGTTGTCGCCGGCCTGCACGGCCCGGTCCATTCCGGCCGTGTCGACCCCGAAGCTGCCATACTGTGGCTTGGGCGCGGCGGCGGGCATGGGCGCCGGTGCCGCCGCTTCGGCCGGCATCGCAGCGGGAGCCATGGCCATCGGCCGTTCGGACTGACTGGCGCAGCCGACGAGCAGCGCGGTGGTGGCAAGCAACATCGAAAGGGATTTCATCGGGCTTCTCTCCAGCCAATCAACGGTCGGCTTCTCGGCGAATGGTTGTGAAATGGGGTCGGGTTGGTCGACGAACAGCGCTCATGCGTCGACGAACGGCCCGCGCCGGGACAGCCTCCGCTCGCGCCAGCGGCGACGCACCAGCTGCCGGTACACCAGCTTGCTTCCGGCATAGCCGAACAGCGCCGCTCCCAGCGAGATGGTCAGGATGCCGAGCGCGATCGGCCCGGACGCGGCATGCAGCCAGAAGAGGAAACGGCTGAGCTCGCTGCCGAGCCGGTCGACCTGCGCAGGATCGACGATGACGTCGGTATGAAGCTCCCACCGGCCGACCCGGTAGGCGGCGTAATAGAGCGGCGGGATGGTCAACGGGTTGACCAACAGCGTGAAGGCGGCCGCCACCGCGATGTTGGCCCGGGCCGGCAGGGCGATCAGCGCCGCGACGACCGTGTGCATGAACGGGATGATGATCCCGATCCCCAGCCCGATCGCCACGCCGCGGGGAACCGAGCGGCGGTTGAGCCGCCACAGCGCGGGGTGCGACAGGTGTCGCGCGAAGGGCCGAAGCAGCCGATACTGGTGGATCGTCTCCCGGCGCGGGAGATGGCGGCGGACGAACTTGGTGCCGGCCGCGAGCACGCTCACTAGCCGCGGT
Source organism: Sphingomonas ginkgonis (assembly GCF_003970925.1). Classification (NCBI taxonomy): domain Bacteria; kingdom Pseudomonadati; phylum Pseudomonadota; class Alphaproteobacteria; order Sphingomonadales; family Sphingomonadaceae; genus Sphingomonas; species Sphingomonas ginkgonis. Next base: position 1,681,518 of record NZ_RWJF01000001.1, on the reverse strand, counting down.
CCCGCAGCAACCGGCCCTGCTCGCGCTTCCAGTCGCGCTCCTTCACCGTCTCGCGCTTGTCGTGCACCTTCTTGCCTCTCGCCAGAGCCAGCTCGACCTTGGCTTTGCCCGCGCCGTTGAAATACACCGACAGGGGCACCAGCGTAAGCCCCTGCCGCGCAACGGCGCCCTGCAACTTGTTGATTTCACGTCGGCGGAGCAGAAGCCGCCGGCGGCGGCGCGGTTCGTGGTTCAGCCAGCTGCCGTTCTTGTATTCGGGGATGGAGCTGTTCACGAGGAACACCTCTTCCCCGTCGACCGCCGCATAGCTCTCGGCGATCGAGCCCTGGCCGGTGCGGAGACTCTTGACCTCGGTCCCCCGCAGCTCGATCCCCGCCTCGAACCGCTCCTCCACGAAATATTCGTAGTGGGCACGCCGGTTCTCGGCGACGATCTTGGCCTTGTCGAACGGAGCTGGGGAAGGCTTGGACACGGGGCGCAGCTAGGCTGCCGCACCCCGCGTGGCAAGCGTCACGCGGCCAGTCGGGGGCGCGGGAACGGAGAGGAGGACACCAGCGACAGCGCCGGTGCCGGGCGCCGGATGCCCTCGATCACCGGCGGCCTGGTCGTGACGGTCTCCGCCTCGGCGTGCGCGGCATGGCCGGCGAACTGCGGTCCGGCGAGCTCGGCCATGACCCGGAACCGCGGCTCGCTGCCGGCCAGCTCGGCGATCTGCCGGGCCGCTCGGCGGACCGTCTGGCGCACCTGTTCCCGGCTGATGCTTAGGTCGAACTCGTCCTCGAGATTGCCGAACACCCGGTTGAGCAGGATGTGGCGATCGCGCTCCAGCTTGCGGTCGATCCGCTCGAGGTCGGCCGGGTCGAGCCCGAGCATGGCGCTCTTGAGCCGCGGCCCGTCGCTCCGCAGCCGGGCCAGCACGCGCTTGGGCAGCTGCCGCCGCAGCGCCTGCACCGCCGCCTCGCGATTGCGGCTGATGTAGCCGTCGACCAGCGCCGTCGCGGCCTTGGTCGCCAGGTGCGCCGATGCCCCCGCCTCGACCCGCTCGAGCGCCTCCTCGTCGACGATCAGTGCTTCCAGCGTGGTCTCCTCGCCCTCGGTGCCGAGCGCCACCGAGTGGAGCGAGACGGTGGTCGCCTCCACCTTCTTGGCCGAGGGCCGCTGGTCGGTCATGAGGCGGAAACGAAGCCCCTGCAGCTCGCCGCGGATCTGCCAGTTGACGAAGGTGGTGAACTGCGCCTTCTCCGGGTCGCAAGTCGTGTCCTCGCTGGTCTCCGCCTTCTTCGACTGGCTGCCATCGCCGCCGGCGGCGCTTGCGCCCGCTTTCGGGTTCTCAGGCAACTGGGTCGAAATACTGGCCGGGCCGCCGACGCTCCCACTCGTTTGGCTGTCCTGATCGTTGCTCTCGACGCTGACCTGGTGCGCAATGGCCTGCTTGTCGGGGTCGACAACGGTTGCCTCCTCCCGGGTCTGGTCACGGTCGATCTGCGCGGCGACCTCCGCCCGGACCTTGCCGACCCCGACGATCGGCTCGAGCAGGCTCTCGACCTGCTGGCGGAGCTTGGCTTCGACCTGTTGCTGCCGCTCGTCAGCATCAGCCGCGTTGATCGCGTCAGGATCGCCCGATCGCGCGAGCAATGCGCCGGTCTGGTCGATCACCGACACGCTGTCCGGCGCAAGCTCCGGCACCGATGAGGCAACGAGATAGCGGATGGCCTGGACATTCTCGCCGGACAGGCGCGAGCTGGTCTTCACCGTCACCGCGGCCGTGGCGCGCCTTCTTTCGGTCGAGAACAGCGAGGTCTCCGGCATGACGATGTGCACGCGCGCGCCCTGTACATGGTCGAGCGTCCGCACCGAGCGGGCCAGCTCGCCTTCGATCGCGCGCGTTTCGTCGAGCCTGGCGCGCGAGGCGGCGACGCCGAACGGCTGCTGCTGATCGAGCACTTCATAGCCAACCTTGCCGCCCAAGCGGTCGCCGGCGAGGCTCATGCGAAGCTCGGCCAGTCTGGACTGCGGCGCCATGATCGCCGTTCCGTCGGGCGAGATCTGATACGGCACCTTTTCAGCCGACAGCTTGTCGGCGATCGACTGCGCTGCCGAGGGCTCAAGATCGGTGAAGAGATAGGCCATCGGGCCCGAGTCCGCGCCGAGCCGGAAATAGGCCAGGGAAACGAGTGCGGCGATGGCGATTCCCCCGATCAGCGCCAGCCTCGCCGCGCCGATCTTCGCCACCACCTCTCTCACCCTGGCCTACCCCTGCTCCATGCAAGCACGGCACGGGGCCGCACGAAGCTTATTATAGGGTGGCAGGGGTCGGCAGCTTTTTCCCGCCGGTAATTTTTGCCTAGTCGGCCCGGAGGCTATCAATCCGTCCGGTCAGGAGCGCTGCCAGATGAAGTCGCGTTCTAGCCGACCCATCAGCGCACGAGCCGGGCTGCTCGGGGGCGCGTCCTGCACACCCTCCTCGTCGAGCCGCCGAACGCGATTATAGAGATCGATGCTCGAGCCGATCAGCCGCTGCGCGGCGGGCGGAAGCTTGGGGAAGATCTCGCTATCGCTCTCTCCGGCTCGACCGAGCCGCCGTTCCGGCCGCTTCGCTGCACCAGGCTCTATCTCGCCGCTCTCGATCGCTCGCTGGGTCAGGAGCCAGGCGACGATATGCATGATCCGAGTCGTGACCTTGAGCGATTCGCAGGCGAACCCGACCCGCACAAAGGGGTCGAGCTCCGACCGCTCGGACCGCCCATTGTCGTCGAAGTAGGCACGCGCTTCGTCGGCCAGCACCATCGCCTCGGTGTAAAGCGACTCGATGAGCCTCGGGGTGATCCGGGCCTGGATGGGCGATTCGTCCATGGAATTCATTCTGGCATTGTCGAACGAGCCGGAAAACGTCCTTCGGTTGAAAACCGTTGCCGCTGTGCCCCAGCGGGACAGGTTGGGCGGTTCAGGCGATGATGTCCGGGATTGAGCGGTCGAGCAGGAGCGAGATCCGGTCCTTGAGGAGCAGCTTGCGCTTCTTGAGCCGCGCGGCCTCCAGCATATCGCCCTCTGGATCGGCCTGAACCGCGCGCAGCCGCTCGTCGAGAAACGCGTGCTCGGCCCGCAATTCGCCGATCTTGGCGGAGGGATCGTCGTCGTTCATGGCTTCGTCGATTAGCTCAGCAAGGCCGCTTCGTCATCAACGACGGGCCGGGGAATTGAGACGCTGAATGGATGATTCGACTCGCGACAAAAGGGGCGATCCGTGGTTTATTGTCGGGCATCGTCACTCTTCAAGGAAGGACGGACCCGATGGAGAAACCACAGGCAGACGCGCTGGCAAATAAGCATGCCGCGCTCCACGCGATGATCGACGCGGAAGAGCACCGGCGGCATCCAGACGATGAATTGCTGAATCGCCTTAAGCGCGAAAAGCTGATGATCAAGGACCATATGCTCGGGATCGCCCCGAACTGACGGTCTCTTCGGCGACCTGAGGGAAGCCGGGCCGAACCAGTGACGATCCAAGCGGCCCGGATCACCATCCCCTGACCAATCGAGCGGCGCGTTCCCCGGGGATCGCGCCGCTTTTACGAACAGCGTCAGTCGTCGCGGCTGATCCGCTCGATACGCTCGTGCTTTTCCTGCGCCTCGAGGGTCATGGTGGCGATCGGCCGCGCCTCGAGCCGGCCAAGCGAGATCGGCTCGCCGGTCACGTCGCAATAGCCATATTCGCCGGCGTAGAGACGGCGGATCGCCGCATCGATTTTGGCGATCAGCTTGCGCTGCCGGTCGCGGGTCCGGAGCTCGATACCCCAGTCGGTCTCGCTAGACGCACGGTCCGCGAGATCCGGTTCGCGCAGAGAGTCGATCTGCAGCTGAGCCATCGTCGCCCGCGACTCCTCGACGATCGCTTCTTTCCAGTCCCGCAGCTTGCGGAGGAAATAAGCACGATGCCGGTCGCACATGAACTCCTCGTCCTCATGTGGACGATAGTCCATTGGCAGGATCAGACGATCAAACGATTCCGGCTGTTGCTGGAAGACATCGACAAGTGCGGTTGCCATACCCGGTCCCTCCCCAAACGCCCGCCGCCGCCGCGCCGGGTCACCGGATCGGCCGGAGACGATTTCTCCCCCGACTTTCCGGGACTTAAACCCAGGAGTCGGGGAACCCCGTCAGCGCCTATACTTAAGGGTCCGTGCCTTAACAAGAACTGACGCAAGGCTTGGCTCTCGGCCGTCCCAAGATGTGGCAAGAAAAGCGCAACCGCCTGCTGTTGCGCTGCAGCAATCATCCCAGCATAGGAAAGACAATGGTGGTCAGCGGCATCTTTGAACTTGGCCTCGACCTCGGGGCGCGGGTAGTAGCCGAGCGGCTCGCTCGACAATTCGGCCAAGTTGCGACGGCAGGACCACTGTTCCCGGCGCATCCGGTGAGGAGGCAATCGCCGATGCCTATCCGGAAATCGTTTGCCGCAGCGATCGATCGCTGATCTGCGATGCCCATCTGGTATCCGTTCAAGCAGTTCCTCGAACATGCGACCGGTTTCGACATGGATGCGCTCCACGTCCTCGTCGGCGTCGGGCTGCAACTGGGTTTGGCGCTTTTCCTACGGACCGACATCGGCCGCTGGCGGCCCTGGTTGATCGTGTTCGGCCTCGAGATTCTGAACGAGATCAACGACCTCTGGGTCGAGCGCTGGCCCGACCCCGCGCACCAATATGGCGAGGGGTTCAAGGACATCCTGCTGACGATGATCCTGCCGACCCTGCTGCTGCTGGCGGTCCGCTGCCGCCCCGCCCTCTTCATCCAGCGGTTTGCCGCGGATGATCCTTCGCCGGGCGGCGCCGAAGCGCCGGTGCCCCCCACAGCATGACGCTGCTGCGCTCGCTGCTGGCCGCCCTTCCCGCAGCCCGCCGACGCGAGCTCCTGCTGTTGCTCCTGCTCATGCTGCTCGGGGGCGCGGCCGAGCTGGTGACTCTCGGTACCGTCGTCCCCTTCGTCTCCGGGCTGACTGGCGCGGCCACGCAGCGGCTTCACTTGCTCCCCACGCTTCCGCCACTCGCCGCCGCCATGCTGTTCGTCGGCGCGGTCGTCACCGCTTCGGCGATCCGGCTTCTGCTTGAATGGGAGAGCAACCGGACGGTGCTCGAGGCTGGTCACGATCTCGACCTGCTCGTCCAGCGACGCCTGCTTGCCCAACCCTACGCCTGGCACCTGCGTCATCATTCCAGCGGCGCGCTGGCGGCGCTCGAGAAGGTGCAGGTGCTGACCTTTGTCGTGCTCCTGCCATCGCTGCGTGCGCTGGTGGCCTTTGTCCTCGCCGCATGCATTGTCGCCGGGCTGCTCGTTATCAGCGGGCCGCTCGTGCTGGTGGCTGGCGTGCTGCTCGCGCTCGCCTATGGCGCTCTGTCGCTGCTTGCGCGCCGTCCGCTCACGGCCGACAGTCGCAAGCTCGGGAGCGCTTACGACCGCCGCATCCAGCTCGTCCAGGAGAGCCTCGGCGGCATTCGCGACGTGCTGATCGACGGCTCGCAGGAACAGCATGTGGAAGCGTTCCGCCGGGTCGACCGCCAGATCGTCGACGCGCGGCTCAGGGTCACGCTGCTCGGAACCGCTCCCCGCTTCCTCATCGAGCCACTGGGCATCCTGCTGCTCGCCGCGGTCGCAGTGCTCTTCTCGTCGCGCCAAGGCGGCCTCGGCGCCGCGCTGCCAGCGCTCGGCGCGCTGGCGCTTGGCGCGCAGCGGCTCCTGCCCCTGCTCCAACAGATCTACGGCGCTGTCGCCGCGGTCGGCGGCCATTGGCAATTCGCTGCCGACGTCGTCGGCCTGCTCGCGCTTCCCGATCATGCCGCCGCCCGGCCGGAGCAGCCGCTGCCGTTCCGGACCGCGCTCCGGCTCGAGGACATAGGCTTCGCCTACGAAGGTTGTACCGAAGCTGCGATTGATGGAGTAATGCTGACGATCCCCGTCGGCAGCCGCACCGCGCTGGTCGGTCGCAGCGGCTCGGGCAAGAGCACGCTGGCGGATCTGATCATGGGCCTGCTCACCCCCGATATCGGAACGATGAGCGCCGATGGCGTCCGGATCGGCCCGGCGCTGCTGCCGGCATGGCAGGCCAACATCGCCCATGTCCCCCAATCGGTATTCCTGTTCGATGCCAGCCTCGCCGCCAACGTCGCAATGGCCGGACTCGACCATCCAATCGATCGCGCGGCGGTCATGCGCGCCCTCGAACAGGCGCAACTCGGACCCTGGCTCGCCACCCTCCCCGACGGCCTCGACACGTTCGCCGGCGAGCAAGGCGTGAGGCTATCCGGTGGCCAGCGCCAGCGGATCGGCCTCGCGCGTGCCATCTACAAGCAAGCCCCGCTGCTCATCCTGGACGAACCGACCAGCGCGCTCGACGCAGAGACCGAGGAGGCGGTCATTCGCGTGCTCGACAGCCTTCAAGCGGAAGGCCGGACCATCCTGATCATCTCGCACCGACCAGGCAGCGTGGCGGGCTGCGACCAGGTCATCCGGCTCGAGCATGGCTGCATCGCCTAGGCTGCGGCCGAGCGCTCCGCAGCCGGTTGGTCGAGCCACGCCTGGAACATCAGCACGGCCCAAAGCGCCGGTGTCGAGTCTCGCCGCCCGGCGAGATGATCCTGCCATCGGCGGCTGATCAGCGCCGGCTCCCACCAGCCCTCGTTCGCCAGCCGGCGGGGATCGAGGAGGCTCTCGGCCCAGGGTCGCAGGGGCCCCTTCAACCACTCCCCGATCGGCACCGCGAAACCGGCCTTGGGTCGCTCGAACAGGGCTCGCGGCGCCATGTCGAACAACAGCTCGCGCAGGATGCTCTTCCCGACACCGTCGCGCACCTTCATGCCGATCGGGATCCTGGCCGCCACCGCGGCGAGGCGATGGTCGAGGAAGGGCACGCGGGTTTCAAGGCTGACCGCCATTGCGGCCCGGTCGACCTTGCACAGGATGTCATCGGGCAGATAGGTGACCGCGTCGCAATACATGGTTCGCACCACGTCGGGTGCGGCCGCTCCGGCGTCCAGATCCCAGGCGTGGCGCTTTCCAGTCAGACCGCGCACCGGGCTGGCTTCGAAGCTCCACTCGTCGAGAAAGCTCGAATAAACATCGTCGAAGCTTCGCGCGCTCCCGGCGACCCGAAGCGCCTTCTTAAGCTTGGCACCGGCATGACCCTGCCGCTGCCCGGCGAGTCCCGCGACCTGCCCCAGCAGGTCCGACGACAACCGGCTGAGCGGAGCGCCGGCCAGCTGCCGCAGATGCCGCGGTACCCGGCTCAGACTCTGCCAGAGCCGTGGCGCCTGGAAGTGCCGGTTGTACCCTGCGAACAGCTCGTCTCCGCCATCGCCCGAGAGCGCAACGGTCACCTGCGAGCGGGCGAACCGGCTCACCAGATAGGTCGGGATCTGAGAACTGTCGGCGAACGGCTCGTCGTAGATGGACGGCAGGAGCGGGATGACGTCGCGAGCGTCGCGGTCGGTAACGATTTGCTCGTGATGGACCGTGCCAAGCTCGGCGGCGACCGCCCGGGCGAACGGCGCCTCGTTGTAGGCCTTCTCCTCGAACCCGATCGAGAAGGTGCGCACCGGCACGTTGCTGTGTCGCTGGTACATGGCGACCACGGCCGAGCTGTCGATGCCGCCCGAGAGAAAGGCTCCGACGGGTACGTCTGCCACCGCCTGCCCGGCGATCGCGGTGCCAAGCGCGTGTTCGAGCGCGTCGCGTGCGTCCGCTTCATCAAGGATCGGATCGGCCAACCCCTCTTCGACCACTTGCCGGTAGGACCAGTAGCGGGTGAGCACCGCCCCTCCTGACCTGCCACCGACGCGCGGCGGATCGCGCAACGGGTTTGCCGCCGCCGCCCGGTCGAGCGTCAGCACGCAGCCCGGCTCGAGCTTGAACACGCCCTCGTAGATGCTGTGCGGCGCCGGAATGTAGTTGCGTGCGGCGAGCAACCCGACCGACTCTCGCCGGATCGGCGCGGCGAACGCGGGGTGCGCGCGCAGGGATTTCAGCTCGGACGCGAAGACGAAGTCATGCCCTGCCCAGCCGTAATAGAGCGGCTTCTCGCCGAACCGGTCGCGGACGAGGTGGAGCTGGCGGCCGCGCCGGTCCCACATCGCCAACGCGAACATGCCGACGGCCTGGGTCAGCGCCGTCTCGAGCCCCCAATGCTCGACCGCCTCGACCAGCGTCTCGATGTCGCTGTGCCCACGCCATCCTGCCGCCGGCGCCTGTCCGCGTCGTTCCAGCTCGCGCCGCAGCTCGAGATGGTTGTAGATCTCCCCGTTGAAGGTGACCGTCAGCCGCCCCGAGGCGCTGTGCATGGGTTCGTGGCCGGCGGGCGACAGGTCCACGATGGCCAACCGCCGGTGCCCGAACGCGATCCCCGCTTCCGGGTCGAGCCACAGGCCTTCGTCATCCGGACCGCGATGCGCCAACGTCCCCGCCATCGTTGCGAGCGCTTCGCGCGCCGGCTGCCCTCCCGAGAAAATGCCGAGCAGCCCGCACATCAGCTAATTGCTTCGCTCGTCCGGGAGGCGACGGAACTGGAGGTGAGATCACGGAAGAGTTCAACCAGGGTCGGAGCCTGCGACGCGAGCGAATAGCGCTCCACCGCCCGCGCCCGTCCTGCCGCGCCCATCCGCCGACGCAGGTCGGCGTCCCGGATCAACGCCGACAGCGCATTGGCCCACCCGGCCTCGTCGTCGACGAGGAACCCTGTTTCCGGCGTGACGATCTCTCGGTTAACCCCGACTGGCGAGGCGACAGTCGGCAGTCCGCAGGCCATGTACTGGATCAGCTTGTAACCGCTCTTGCCACGGTTGAAGAGTGAATCGTCGAGTGGCATGATCCCGATGTCCATCGCCTGTACCTCGGCGATTTCGCTCTCTTCGCTCCACTCGATGAAGTCGACGCCATCGATCCGGTCGCGCTCGGCTGAGGCTCCAGCGCCGACAACTCGCAGGCGAACGTTCCACTGCTTCCGCAGCCGGGCGATGAGCGGAAGCAATGGGCGGACGTTGGGCCAGGTCGTGGGAGAGCCGATCCAGCCAATGACTACCGGGTCACCCGCAACCAGCTTCGCAATCGGCTCGTAGCGGTTCGTGTCGACCACCGTGGGTACGATGATCGCGCGCTCGCACCATTGTGCGGCGATGTCCCGGAGATACTCGTTACCACAGGTACAGGCTCCGGCCCCGGCGATCAGCGGTTGCAGCTTGTTCTGCAGCAGCAGCCGCATCAGCCACGGGCGGCGCGGATCGCGGTAGGGTTCGAAGAATGCATCATCCCAGTCGTAGACCAGCGGCCGCCCGCTGCGGAACGCCAGGCGCTCGGCTCGTCCGGGAAGATAGGGAAATAGCTCGGCGTAGACCCAGAGCAGGTCGTAGTCGGGTCGGGCGAGCAGCCGCCTCGCGCGCTCGCCATAGGACCGCGCCAGCGCTGCTCGGGAGTAGCCTGCGCCGGAAGCCAGATGCCGGACATAGTCGTTCCCGAGCAGCGGCTGGACCTCCACCTCAATGCCCGCCGCGGCGAACGTAGGTAGGTACTGGAGCAGGCGCTGGCGCGTGCTGGCGGCCTCGCAATCATATTTGGTGAAGGCGAGAACCCGCATCAGGCCGTTGCCAGCCGCCCGACCACCGCAGCTACGGACTCCTGCCATTCCGGCAGCCGAACTCCGAATGTCTCGGCAAAGCGACGGCTGTCCAGCACGGAGTTCCTCGGCCGCACCGCTTTGGTCGGCCAGCGCGAGCTCGGTACCGGTTCGACCGCAGCAGTCGGCAGCCCGGCCTCGCGGGCAGTCCGCATGATCTCGGTCGCGAAACCAAACCAGCTGGTCTCTCCGCTTCCCGCACAGTGATAGGTTCTTCCGAGCCCCTCCCCGCGCAGCGCCCGTCGACCGGCCGTCAGCAGCGCGCCGGCAAGATCCACCGCACTCGTCGGAGAGCCGACCTGGTCGTCGACCACGGTTAGCGTGTCGCGCTGGGCAGCGGCGCCTAGCATGGTGCGGACGAAGTTTCGGCCCCAGGAACTGTAGACCCAGGCGGTGCGGACGATCAGATGATCCGGGCTCACCCCACGCACGGCCTCCTCGCCTGCAAGCTTTGTTCGACCATACACAGACAAGGGCCCGACCCGCGCCTCCTCGCGCCACGCACCCGAGCCCTGGCCATCGAACACATAGTCGGTCGAGATCTGAATGATCGGAGCACCCGCCGCACGAGCGGCTTCGGCCGCCTCACCCGCGGCGGCGCCATTGACCCGCATTGCTCGCTTAGGCTCGTCCTCGGCGCGATCGACCTCGGTGTACGCGGCGGCGTTGATGACCAGGTCGGGAGCCGCCGCTTTGATCGCCGCCGCAAGCTGGCCCGGCTGCTCCAGGTCCACGTGGGGTCGGCCAGCGAACAGCAGTTGGATCGCGCCATCGGCTTCGGAAGCCTCGGCCAACGCACGCGCGAGCTGCCCCTGCCGCCCGGTCACCAAGATCCTCAAATTGCGACCCCGAGCCGCTCGCCGGCGTAACACCGCTCGCGCAGCGGCCGCCACCACCATTCATTCGCCAGATACCAGTCGATCGTGGTCGCCAGCCCCGCATCGAAGCTCTGCTCGGGCCGCCATCCAAGCTCCCGGGCGATCTTCGACGCGTCGATTGCATAGCGATGATCATGCCCCGGCCGGTCCGCCACGAAGCGGATCAACGCGCGCCGGGGCTTCCCGCCGAGGAGCGCCCCGCGCCGATCCACGAGATCGCAGATCGTTTCGACGACCGTGAGATTGCTCCGCTCGGCGTCGCCGCCGATATTGTAGCTTTCCCCGACCTGTCCACGGGTGAGCACCGCCTCCAGCGCCAGCGCATGGTCCTCGACGAACAGCCAATCGCGCACGTTCTCGCCCGCCCCGTAGACCGGCAGTTCCTTGCCCTCGAGCGCATTGAGGATGATCAGCGGGATCAGCTTTTCCGGAAAGTGGAACGGCCCGTAATTGTTCGAGCAGTTCGACATCACCGCCGGTAATCCGTAGGTGCGGTGCCAGGCCCGGACGAGATGGTCGGACGCTGCCTTCGAAGCCGAGTAGGGCGACGAGGGATCGTACGGCGTATCTTCGCGAAACCGCTCGGGCCCGGTCAGCGGCAGGTCGCCGAACACCTCGTCCGTCGAGACATGATGGAAGCGGAACCGCTCGCGCCTCTCACCTTTCAGCGCCGACCAATAGCCCAGCGCCGCCTGGAGCAGATGAAAGGTCCCGACGATGTTGGTCGAGACAAACACCTCGGGGCCGTCGATCGAGCGGTCGACGTGGCTCTCGGCGGCTAGGTGCATGATAGCGTCGACCTGCTCCTCCTCGAGCAACGCCTGAACCCGCGCGCGGTCTGCGATATCGGCCTGCACAAACCGGTAGTTTGATCGGTCCTCGACTGAGCTCAGCGAGGCGAGGTTCCCCGAGTAGGTCAGCTTGTCGAGGTTGATCACCCGGAACCCGCGCCCGACCAGCAGCCGCACCACCGCGCTACCGATGAAGCCGGCGCCGCCCGTCACCATGACGGTCATCGTCATGAGAACAGCTCCGCGTCGGCGAGCAGGGGCGCGGAACGGTCCTTAGCCGACAGCGTGACCTCAACCGAATCGACCGGCCAGTCGATTCCGATCGCCGGATCATCGAACCGGATCACCCGCTCGTCGGCAGGACTGTAACAGTGGGTCACCTTATACTGGACCTCCGTGCCGGGCTCGAGGGTGACGAACCCGTGTGCAAATCCGACCGGGACAAGCAGCTGGTTCCACTGCTCGGCGGAAAGCTGGATGCCCACCCACTTCCCGAACGTGGGGGATCCGCGGCGGATGTCGACGGCGACATCGAAGATCCGGCCGCGGGTCACTCTAACGACTTTGGTCTGGGCGGCGGGCGGAAGCTGATAATGGAGTCCGCGCAGAACGCCGGGCGACCGCGACAGACTGTGGTTCTCCTGGACGAAGTCGAACACCAGCCCGGACTCGCGCCAGACCTGCGCGTTGTAAGTCTCGGAAAAGAATCCCCGCTCGTCGGCAAAGCGGGTGGGCACCAGCTCGAGCAAACCTTCGAGCGGGAGCGACCGAACCTCAAGCATGGGCGACTTCGTCGGCGCAACGACGGAGATAGCGGGCATAGTCGGTCTTGCCGAGCTGGTCGGCACGAACGCGGATCTGTTCGGGGGTGAGATAGCCCATCTGGAGACCGATCTCTTCCGGGCACATCAGCTTGGAGCCCGTCCGCGATTCCAACGTACGGACAAAGGAGCCCGCATCGTGCAGGCTGTCGTGGGTTCCCGTATCCAGCCAGGCATAGCCCCGCCCAAGCCGCGATACGCTCAGCTGTCCGCGCTCCAGATAAACCCGGTTCACGTCGGTGATCTCGAGTTCACCACGCTCGGATGGGGCCAGCTTGGCTGCTATGTCGACGACCTGATTGTCGTAGAAGTAGAGCCCGGTGACTGCCCAATGAGACCGCGGGTTGGCAGGCTTCTCCTCGATCGACAGAGCGCGGTTACTGGCGTCGAATTCGACAACTCCGTACCGCTCAGGATCGTCGACCGCATAGGCGAACACGGTAGCTCCCTGCTCGAGCTTTGCGGCCGACTGGACCAACTGCGACAGGTTGGCGCCGTAGAAGATGTTGTCGCCAAGCACGAGCGCGACGCTGTCCCCGCCGATGAACTCGCGACCGATGATGAACGCTTCGGCCAGTCCGTTCGGGGCGGCCTGTTCGGCATAGGACAAATTGATCCCGAAGTTCGCTCCGTCGCCGAGCAGCGCCTCGAACCGCGGCAGGTCCCAGGGAGTGGAGATGATCAGGATCTCGCGAATGCCCGCCAGCATGTGGACGCCAAGCGGATAGTAGATCATCGGCTTGTCGTAGACGGGCAGCAGCTGCTTAGAGACCGACAGGGTGGCCGGGTACAGGCGACTTCCGCTCCCGCCAGCCAAGATGATCCCCTTCACCGGCACTCCCTCACGCTCAATGGATGCTGCTCGCCTGTAGAAGATTTTGATTGGCTCGCCAGCGGTTTATCGGCGGCTTGCCTCAATGTGCAAAGTAGAACTGGTAAGGCACCCACAAACTGGCGAACGAGGCGAGCGTCAGCCAGGCGGCCATAATGGCGAAGGAATAGGCGATCACCAGGACCCGACCAGTGGTTTCGCTGGTATAGACGCCCGGCACCCGGGACAGCACGGCCAGCTGCAGCGGAATGATGTAAAGCGCCAGCCGGTCGGTCACCGTCGAGGGCAGAAAAAACAGCATTCCCACGAACAGGAAGCTCGCAAGCGAGCAGTTGCGCCACAGCGCGCGTTCCTCGTCACCGAAGCCGAAAGCCCGGCTTCGGAGAAGGAACAGGCTTGCCGGAACGACGTCCAGCGCGACGCGGATGGCGGCGCCTTGCGAACTATAGTCGGAGTTGACGTAGTTCTTGATCAGCTGGTCCGACGCCTGGGTGAGCAAATTGGCGTAGATGATGTACCCCGCCGCGAAACCGCCAATGAGGTTGAACAGCCGATTGCGTCGGGCACTGAAGATCACCAGCGGGAGGAACAGGACCGCCGTCTTGTGGAAGGTGGTGGCGATCGCGACGTAGAGAATGAAGCGCGGCAGCGATCGGTATCGCCCGTAGGCAGCAAGGCCGGCCATGATGATGCCAATGGCGACCGCCTGCCGGGTATAACCCATGGCGACCACCACCGTCAGGTAGGGAATGCCGACGATGACCGCCAACCAGGGGTCCGGTTGCGAGCGCGCGAAGCGGATCAGCCCCCAGGTGTAGATCAGGGCGCAAATGCTGTTGACGAGCCAGATCCCGCCGCCGACCTGCTGGACCAGCCAGTTCACCACCATGTAACCCGGGTCCGCGAGCGTCAGCGAAGCCGGAAGGTCGCGCGTCTCGGTCAGTCGGAAGATCTGTGCGTAGGTCCTCCAGTCGCCACCCACCTGATAGCGCAGCCCGACCATCAGGATCAGGATGACGGCTCCGATGAGCAGCAGCAGGTCGCCGCGTCGCGGCGTGTCGGCCGGTTGCGGGGGCCGCGCCAGTGCTCCGAAGACGAAGAAGGCGAACATCAGGAAGTAAGGTGTCACGGCGAACAGCCATAGAAAGGCTGCGGCATCGCCGTCCAGCCGGGGATTGGCGAGCGGGCCAAGCGTAGGCTAGCTTATCGCCATGATGTACCGGCGAAATATTGCCCTGCTCGAAGCTGAACTCGGCCCGGAACTGGTCGCGCTCGCGCCCGAGGATGGCGTCTGCTTCGGCTTCAACGCCGTCGCCGCGAGTGTCTGGAAGCTGCTGGAAAGACCGCGCAGCTTCGACGAGATCAAGGCCGGACTGCTGGCCGAATATGAGGTGGGCGACGAGCAGTGCGGCAATGAGTTGCGCGTCCTGCTCGCCGACCTTCAGCAGCGGAAGCTGGTCCGTATGGACCCGCGATAAGGGTCAGCCGACGATTTCGTCCGGCTGGAAAAAGTAGTCGATCTCGATCTTGGCATTCTCGTCGCTGTCCGAGCCATGGACCGAGTTCGCCTCGATCGACTCCGCCAGCTCCTTGCGGATGGTGCCCGCCTCGGCATTTGCCGGGTTGGTCGCGCCCATGACGTCGCGGTTGCGCTTGACCGCATTCTCGCCCTCGAGCACCTGAACCACGACCGGGCCCGAGATCATGAAGCTGACCAGGTCGTTGAAGAAGGGCCGCTCCTTGTGGACCGCGTAGAAGCCCTCGGCCTGCTCCTTGGTCATGTGGATGCGCTTGGATGCGACGACGCGCAGGCCGGCCTCCTCCAGCATCTTGGTGACAGCGCCGGTCAGGTTGCGGCGAGTGGCATCGGGCTTGATGATCGAAAAGGTGCGCGTCGCGGCCATGACCGGGCGTCTCCATCCTGTTGGTGTTGGAAGTGGCCGCGCCCCTAGCGGGGGGTCGCGCAAAGGGCAAGGCTCAGGCCGCTTCGCGCCACCGCCCGTTCTCATCCTGCCGCCAGAAGTGCCGCTCGACCTCGTCGCGCCCGGCGAGGAGCTTCCATGCCAGCCTGGCACCCTCCAGCGTGTCGGCGGCGAACAGGTAGAAGGCCCGGTCGAACGTGATCGCAGCCTCGCGCCAGGCGCCGTCGGCGATCAGCAGGTTGCGCGCCCGGTTGGCCGCATCCGGAGTGGTCGCGAGCAGCACCGGCTGCTGCGCGTCGTCCGCGCCGCCCGCGCGCCCGTGCGCCAGGAAGGCGGTTGGGCCACCCTGATCCCACAACTGGCGATCCAGCCGGGCCAGCAGCGCATCGTCCTCCGCAACCACCAGCAGCCGCTGATCCTGCTCGATCAGCCGCGTGGCGAGCTGGCCGACGATTCCATCCAGCGCTGCCCCGCCCAACTGGTAGAAGTCGACCCGCATGGCCCTCGACTAGCGCTCGGCAGTGTCTGCCACAAACTGGTCGAGCACCCGGACGCCGAACCCGGTCGCGCCCTTCTCGTAGGTGGAGCCCGGCTTGTCCGACCAGACGGTCCCGGCGATGTCGAGGTGCGCCCAGCGGACGCCCTCATCCACGAACCGCTTGAGGAACGCCGCCGCGGTGATCGATCCACCCTCGCGCGGGCCGACGTTCTTCATGTCCGCGATCGGAGAATCGATCAGCCGGTCGAAGGCATCCGTCAGCGGCATCCGCCAGAGATGATCGCCCGACGTCCGGCTCGCGGCTTCCAGCTCGGCGGCCAGGCCATCGTCGTTGGAGAACATGCCGCCGAACTCATGCCCGAGGCTGATCACCATCGCCCCGGTCAGGGTCGCCAAGTCGATCATCGTCTTCGGCTTGAACTCGCGCTGGGCCCAGGTCATCGCGTCGCCCAGCACCAGCCGCCCTTCCGCGTCGGTGTTGATCACTTCGATCGTCTGCCCCGACATGGAGGTGACCACGTCACCCGGCCGCTGCGCCGACCCGGAGGGCATGTTCTCGACCAGGCCGCAGACGCCGATCACGTTCGCCTTGGCCTTCCGCTTGGCAAGACCGAGCATCGCGCCCGCCACCGCGCCCGCGCCGCCCATGTCCCACTTCATCGACTCCATGCCCGCGGCGGGCTTGATCGAGATGCCGCCGGTGTCGAACGTCACGCCCTTGCCGATGAACAGCACCGGCGCCTCACCCTGCGTTCCACCATTCCACTTCATGACAAGGATCCGCGGCTCGCGGATCGAACCCTGATTGACGCCCAGCAGCGCGCCCATGCCGAGCGCTTCCATCTCGGCCTGCCCGAGCGTGCTGATCTCGAGACCGGTTCCGGCTGCTGCCTTCCGGACGCGTTCGACGAACGTCTCGGCGTAGATGATGTTGGCCGGCTCGGTGACCAGCTCCTTGGTGAGCGCCACGCCCTCGGCAACGCCCTTCCAACGCGACGTCCAGCGCTGCTCCGCCTCGGCAGGGGCGCCGACGATGGTCAGCGTGTCGAGCGTCGGCTTTTGCTTGTCCTTGAGCCGTGTGCGGTAAAGATCGTAGCGCCACGACCGAAGGGTCGCGCCCAGCGCCACGCGCGCGGCCGCATCCGCATCGAACCCGAGCCCGGTAAGATCCAGCACCGCCGCCTTCTCGCCGGAGGTCTGCAGCCGCGCCACTGCCGCCCCGCCCAGCTTCTCCGCTCCTTCGGCGACCCGGGCATCGCTGCCCAGCCCGACCACCAGGAGCCGACGGTGCGTGCCCCCATCGTCAAGCCAGGCCTCGGCCGCCGCGCCGTTCTCGCCTTCGAAGCGCTGCGACTTCAGGGCAGCGTCAATCCCGGCCCGCTGGCTCCCAAGCGCCGCCACGCCCGGCCGGTCGCCACCCCGCGACGGAAGGACAAGGGCGAAGGCTCCGCTGGGACGCTCGGCGGCGAAATTGATCTGCATGGGGGTTCCTTGACGAGAAAAGCGGGTCTGGCGTGGCCTTTAGGACGCGTCGGGACGGAACGCAAAGCGATCGGATTCGTCTCCAACTGAGCTTCGGGCGGGAATTGCCAGCACTGGCGAGTGGTCGGTCCCGCGCTCTCCGCGGCCTAGCGGCGAGCGTCGGAACCGACTAGGCGCGGACCGCTTGCAACGATCAGGAGAAGGACGAGTTGAAGGTCGCGAGCTTCTGGGATGGACCGATCACCGCGCTCGAGACGGCCTGCCTTCTCTCGTTCGCGCGGCGCGGAGCCCATGTCCGGCTCTACAGTTTCGAGCCGAAGTCGCTGCCTGCGCCCATCGAGGTGCGTGACGCGGGCGAGGTGCTCGACCGGTCCTATCTCAACCGTTTCCTGACCAACGGCAAGCCGAACGTCGCGCACTTCGCCGACCTGTTCCGGCTCGTTATGATGAAGCAGACCGACGAGGTCTGGATCGACTGCGACGTGCTGCTCGTGCGGCCGGATCTTGATGA
Organism: Sphingomonas ginkgonis; assembly: GCF_003970925.1. Taxonomy (NCBI): domain Bacteria; kingdom Pseudomonadati; phylum Pseudomonadota; class Alphaproteobacteria; order Sphingomonadales; family Sphingomonadaceae; genus Sphingomonas; species Sphingomonas ginkgonis. Next base: position 1,664,124 of record NZ_RWJF01000001.1, on the reverse strand, counting down.
CTGGCCGGCCGACCTGTTCGTCCGTGAGGGCGATTCCCAGATCATCAACTGCGTGCTGCGCGTCTCGGACCAGACGGTCCTCGACAAGGCAATCGAGTTCACCGAGGCGTGCCTCGATAAGGACCTGCCATGGGCCGCGACGCAGAACGTCATCCCGCGGGCGATCGAGTGTCAGCACCTCGAAGTTCCCATCTCGTCCCCGGCCGTCTACAGCCCGGTTCAGGCAGACGACTGGTTCAAGCTCGTGCTGCCCGAATATCGTGACGAATGCGAGCGGCTGACCTCGCGGGCCCGGACCGTCCACCTCTTCGACAATGTCCTTCAGCGCGTCGGTTTCTTCAAGGACATCGCGCCGCCGGCGGGCAGTTACCTTCACGCCCGGCTGGAGGAGCAGGACCTCCTCAGCCTGTTCAAGGCGGAATATCCCGCGGAGGTCGTGCGCAACATGCACGACGGCTGGAAGCTGCGGTTCAGCGGCGAGGCGATCGGACTTGGCGCGCTCGTGCGGCAGGCCATTCCGGCGCTCCGCCGCACCGCCGCCCGCCGCGCGACCCGCTAGTCGGCGGCTCCATCCCGGCGACTAAGCGGTCTCTGGGGCCGGTCCCTGGTTGAAGCGGCGCGGCTGGGGTGCAATAGGCTGCCCTTCACCTCAAGACGTGCATCGGGCCGGGGACTTCAAGTTGCTTCACGCGAGCCATGGCTGGTCGGCCCTATCCGTGGCACTCGCCTTCACCGCTCTCCCCGCGGCCGCGCAGGTACAGCCGGTCACCGGTGATGGGCCCGTCGCGGTGCCCGCGCCGACCGCTGCCGCTCCCGTCCCTGCACCGACGCCCGCTCCCGCCCCCGCTCCCGCCGCGCCGGGAACAGCCGGAGCCGCGACGACCGATCGACCGGTTGATTTCAGCTCGGACGTGGTGGTCTACGACAGCCAGGCCGATGTCCTGACCGCCAACGGCCGGGTGCGCATGTCGAGCGAGGGCAACTATCTCGCGGCGGACCAGATCAGCTGGGATCGCAAGACCGGCAAGGTAGTCGCGCTAGGCAATGTGGTGGTGGTCAATCCGCAGGGTGACAAGCTCATCGGCGACCGGGTCGACCTGACCGACGAGCTTCGCCAGGGCACCGTCGACAATCTCCTCTACGTGATGGAAAGCGGCGCCCGGCTCGCGGCCCGGCGCGGCTCGCGGGACGCCAACGGAGTGCTTACGCTCGAGAAGGCGGTCTACTCGCCCTGCCCCGTCACGACCGAATGCGGACGGGCAAAGGAACCGAGCTGGAAGATCAGCGCCGCACGGGTGGTCAATGATCCCGTCCGGCACCGCATCCGCTTCTCGGGCGGCCGGTTCGAAATCCTCGGGATCACGCTTCCCCTGCTGCCGATCTTCTCGATCAGCACGGGCGACCGCTCGCAGGGGATGAACGGATTCCTCCTCCCCGACGTCAAGGTCTCCCGTCGGAACGGGTTCGAGCTTGCGCTCCCCTATCACTGGCAGATCGCACCGAACCGCGATCTGACGGTAACACCCCGCGTCTTCACCGCTGTCTATCCAGCGCTGGAAGCTCAGTATCGCGAGTTGAACAGCCTCGGCGCCTATCAGATCGGCGGTTTCCTCACCTACGGGGACCGCCGGGTGCTGGCGACAGACCCGAAGGACGACGGCATCCGCGCCTATGTCGAGGGCAACGGCAAGTTCCAGTTCGACCCGCTGTGGAGCCTCACCACCAGCTTCCGCTACGCCACCGACAAGACGCTGCTGCTGCGCTACGACATTAGCCGCGACGAGCGACTGCGCAGCTTCACCAACCTCGAACGGATTGACACAAACAGTTACGTCAGCATTGCTGCCTGGGCGTTCCAAGGGCTGCTGGTCACCGATGACAACAAGATGGCTCCGATCGCCCTCCCGGCGATCGATGCCCGCTGGCGGCTGGAGGATCCCGCGTTTGGCGGGGTGATCCAGCTCCAGGCCAACAGCCTCGCCATCCTCCGCCGCGAAGGACAGGACAGCCAGCGTGCCTTCGTCAGCGCCGAGTGGAACAAACGGATGCTCACTCCGCTCGGTCAGGAACTGCTGCTCACCGCATTTGGTCGCGGCGACATCTATCACACGAGCGACAGTGCGAGCACCGCCACAGCCATCTATCGCGGCGAGGATGGCTGGCACGGGCGCGCGATCGGGGCCCTTGCCGCGGACCTCAAGTGGCCGTTCGTCGGGCCGGCGTTCGGTGGCGAGCAGATCCTCTCCCCGCGCGTCCAAGTCGTGCTCACCCCCGCCGTTCCCAACCTGACCATCCCCAACGAGGACAGCCGCTCGGTCGATCTCGAGGACAGCAACCTGTTCGCGCTCAACCGCTTCTCTGGCTACGACCGGTGGGAAGACGGCTCGCGGGTCACTTACGGGCTCGACTGGACGCTGCAGCGCCCCAACCTCGCGATCAACACGACGATCGGGCAGAGCTACCGTCTCAACCGCCGCGATGTGATCTTCCCGGATGGGACTGGCCTGTCCGGCCAGCTGTCCGACATCGTCGGGCGAACCCGGATCCAGTTCGGGCGGCTCATCGATGTCACCCACCGTTATCGGCTCGACAAGAAGACGCTCGGTGTCCGCCGCAACGAGCTTGACCTCACAATCGGCACGGACGCGACCTATGTGCGGGCCGGCTACATCCGTCTCAACCGCAACATATCCCAATCGATCGAGGATCTGCAGGATTCGGAGGAGCTGCAGCTTGCCGGACGCTGGCAGGTGCGGCGGCACTGGTCCGTCTACGGCTCGACCGTCATTGACCTGACCGACAAGCAGGAAGACCCGCTGTCGATCGCTGACGGCTTCGACCCTGTCCGGCATCGCCTCGGGATCGAATATGAGGACGATTGCCTGTCGATTGGCTTCTCGTGGCGTAAGGACTATGTGCAGCTCTACGGGCAGCGGCAGGGTAGTACCTTCCAGTTCCGTGTCGCCCTCAAGGGACTCGGCCGCTAAGCTTGGGTTCAGCGACCGCGTGACACTGGCGCTCATTGCTCATCTTCTTCAAAGACAAGGGATTTCTGAAGTGGTTGCTGGCTTCTTGAACATCTCGGCCAAGACTCGTTTGGGTCTGCTCGCAAGCGCGGTCGTGCTGACCGCCGCGGCGGGTGCGAGCGCGGCGCCCGCCGGACGCACCCAGCATCGCCTCGCGCCGGTCCGCAAGGCGCCGACACCGGCGGCGAAAGCACCCGTCCAGGTGCCCGTTGCCACCCCGGCCGCGGCTCCCGCTCCCGGTGCCCGCAACAGCAGCAGCGGCCTCAACCTTCCGCAGAACCCGACCCTGTTCGGCGCCGGCATCCCGTCGGTCGTGAAGGCCAGCGCGATCGTCAACGGTGAGGTGATCACCCAAACCGATATCGACCAGCGGTTGGCGCTGCTGGCGATCGCCAACGGTCAGCCGATCCCCGCCGACCAGCTCGAGACGCTTCGCACGCAGGTCCTGCGCAACCTCATTGACGAGACGCTGCAGATCCAGGCTGCCAAAGCGGAGAAGATCGACGTCAGCAACGACGACATCGACAAGACGGTGAAGCGGGTCGCCTCGGGCGTGAAGCAGACCCCCGAGCAGATGGCCGATTACCTCAAGGCGCGCGGCAGCTCGATCCGCTCGATCCGCCGCCAAATCGAGGGCGAGCTCGCCTGGCAGCGTCTCCAGCGCCAGAAGATCGAGAACTCGGTTAACGTCGGCGACGATGAGGTGAAGGCGGTGATCGCGCGGATGAACGCCGCCAAGGGCACCGAGGAATTCCATGTCGGCGAAATTTATCTCTCCGCCAACCAGGGCAACGACGCGCAGGTGCAGGCGAACATGGCCAAGATCCTCGACGCGCTGAAGCAGGGTGGCAGCTTCGTCGGCTATGCCCGCCAGTTCTCCGAAGCCTCGACCGCGGCGGTCGGCGGTGACCTCGGCTGGGTGCGCCCGGAAATGCTTCCCGAGCAGCTCTCGGCGGTGCTCCGGACCATGGGCCCGGGCCAGATCAGCGCTCCGGTCAAGGTGCAGGGCGGCTATTCCATCCTCGCGGTGCAGGACACCCGCAAGGTGCTGACCGCCGATCCGCGCGATGCGGTGCTGGCGCTCAAGCAGATCTCGATCAGCTTCCCCAAGGGGACGAGCCCGACGGCCGCCGAGCCGGTGCTGCAGCGCTTCGCCGCGGCGGCGCAAGGGTCGGGCGGCTGCGGCGGCGCGGACAAGATCGCGGCGGACTTCCACGGCGACGTGGTCACGTCCGACGGGGTCAAGCTGCGCGACCTGCCGCCCGCGCTCCAGCAGATGATGACCCCGATGCAGGTCGGTCAGGCGACCCGTCCGTTTGGCTCGATCGAGGACGGCGTCCGCGTGCTGGTTATCTGCGGCCGCGACGAGGGGCAGAGCGACACCGAGGCGCCGACCTATGACAAGGTCTTCGCCCAGCTCAACGAGGAGCGGGTCAATCTGCGGTCGCGCCGCTACCTGCGCGACCTGCGTCGCGACGCCGTGATCGAGTTTCGTTGAGCCCCGCCGACGCGGGCCGCCCGGCCCTGAGCACCGCCTTGCCGCCGATCGCCATCTCGCTCGGCGATCCCGCCGGCATCGGGCCGGAGGTGCTCGCCAAGAGCTGGGACCGGCGCGACGAGCTGAACCTCTCTCCGTTCGTCGGGATCGGTGATCCGCGCTCCATTACCCAGGTCTGGGATGGCCCGCTCGCCGTTGTCGGCGATCCGCGGGAGGCGGAAGCGACCTTCGATCACGCGCTGCCGATCCTCGCCGTTCCCGCGGCCGAGAGCAGCGTCCCGGGTTGTCCGACGACCGCCGGCGCTCATTGCTCCCTCGACAGCCTCGAGCTGGCGGTCGGCCTCGCTCGTTCGGGCAGCTGCTCGGCGGTGGTCACCGGACCGGTCAGCAAGGAACAGCTTTACCGGATCGGCTTCAGCCACCCGGGCCAGACCGAGTTTGTCGCCGAGCGGTGCGGTGTCTCCACCTCCAACGTCGCGATGATGCTTGCCGGCCCGACCCTGCGCACGGTCCCGGTCACCACCCACCTCGCACTGCATGATGTCTTCGAGCGGCTGACCCAAGGGCTGATCGAGGCCCGCGCCCGGGCTACGCTGCGGGGACTGCAGCGGAACTTCGGCATCGCCGAGCCGTCCCTTGCCGTGGCCGCGCTGAACCCCCATGCTGGCGAGGGCGGCGCGCTGGGTCGCGAGGAGATCGAGATCCTGGCGCCGGCGATCGCCGCGCTTCGCGAGGAGGGATGGAACGTCACCGGGCCGCATCCGGCGGACACCATGTTCCACGCCGCCGCCCGCGCCCGCTACGATGCCGCACTCTGCATGTACCACGACCAGGCGCTGATCCCGCTGAAGGCGCTGCACTTCGAGGACGGGGTGAACGTGACGCTCGGCCTGCCGATCGTCCGCACCTCCCCGGACCATGGCACCGCCTTCGACATCGCCGGCGAGGACCGCGCCGATCCGCGCGCGATGGCCGCCGCGATCCGGATGGCCAGCTCGATGGCGCTTGCCCGCGCGTGACGGGGGCGCTCCCGCCGCTCCGCGAGGTCATTGCCCGCCACGGGTTATCCGCCTCGAAGGCACTCGGCCAGAATTTCATCCTCGACCGCCAGCTCCTCGCGCGCATCGCCGCCATTCCCGGCGAGCTGGCCGATCAAGTTGTCTATGAAGTGGGGCCCGGACCGGGTGGGCTGACGGCTGCCCTGCTGGAGGCAGGCGCCAGGGTCGTCGCTGTCGAGCGTGACCGGCGCTGCCTACCGGCGCTGAACGAGCTTGAGCAGGCCTTCCCGGCACGGCTCCGGCTGCTGGAGGCCGACGCGCTCACCATCGACGAGCGCGCCGAAGCCGGCGACGGAGCGCACATCGTCGCCAACCTCCCCTACAATGTCGGTACGGCCTTGCTGCTGCGCTGGCTCGGCGGCGACGCATGGCCGCCGTTCTGGCGCTCGCTGACCCTGATGTTCCAGCGCGAAGTGGCGGACAGGATCGTCGCCGCGCCGGGAAGCGAAGCCTATGGCCGGCTGGCGGTGGCGGCGCAGTGGCGCTCGTCGCCGCGGATCGCGCTTGCGGTCCATCGCTCGGCCTTCACCCCGCCGCCCAAGGTCGCGTCGGCGGTCATCCACCTCGTCCCCGCGGAGCAGCCTGCCGGTGTTCGCCAGGCCCGCATCGAGCAGCTGACCGCGGCCGCCTTCGGGCAGCGCCGCAAGATGCTCCGCTCCAGCCTCAAGACCGTTCCCGACGCACTCGACGCTCTCGCGACCCTGCGGATCGATCCCGAGCGCCGCGCCGAGACCGTCAGCGTCGCCGAGTTCGTCGCCCTCGCCCGGGCGCTGGGCTAGTTCTGCTTGGGGGCGGTCGCCGCTGGCTTGGCGGCGGCCATGCTCGGGCCGCGCTGGATGGCGGAAGCGAGCTGCGCCGTCTGCGGGCAGGCCTTGGTTCCGCAGATCTTCCGGATACGCTCGAGATTGGCCTGCGCCCGCGCCGTCGCGCCGAGCTCGACCATCGCGCCGCCCTGCAATGCGAGCGCGTCGACGTCATTGGGCTCGAGCAGCAGGGCCTTGTTGGTGAAGCGGATCGCTTCCCCGAACAGCTTCTGCCGCTCCGCCACGCGCGCTAGATCAACGAAGGCGCCGCGGTTGCGCGGATCCACCGCCAGCGCCGTCTCCAGCAGATCGTCCGCCCGCTGGAATTGCCCCTGGGCGAGCGCCGCGTGCGCCTGGCGCTGCAGCCCGACCGAGCGCGAGCTCAGCTGGTTGTCCGCCTGCTGGCCACTGACCGAGGTGGCGATCGATGCAGCCGCGAACCCGACCCCCGCAACAATAGGCAACCACCGCATCACGATCTCCAACCCGGAACGCTCCGCCGCCTCTAGCATGGCGCCGTGAACCTGGCGACGAAAAAGCCGTCGCACCCGTCGTGCGCGGGAGTGAGCAGACGCCCCGGACCCGCGCTGCGACCAGCGGACATGACGTCGTCCTGCGCCTGCCAAGCTGAATGGCGGCTGAGAAACGCGGCGGCCTGTTCCTCGCCTTCGCGCGCCAGCAACGAACAGACGGCATAGACCAGCGCCCCGCCCGGCCTCACCAGCGGAACGGCAAGCTCGAGCACGTGTCGCTGTAGCGCAGTCAGGCGCTCGAGCCGCTCGGGGGTGAGGCGCCAGCGCCCTTCCGGATTGCGGCGCCATGTCCCGCTGCCTGAGCAGGGTGCATCGACCAGCACCACGTCGGCGCTCGCAGCGAGCGGCGCTAGCTGCTCCGCTTCGCGTCCGCCATCGAGCAAGAGGGTGGAGATCCGCGCCCCGGCTCGCTCGGCACGGGGGCCGAGCCGCGAAAGCCGATCGCGACTGGTGTCGCAGGCAATCAGCTCCGCCTCGTTGCCGGTTGCAGCCGAGAGCGCCAGCGCCTTCCCTCCGGCGCCCGCGCACAGGTCGACGATCCGCTGTCCCGCCGCGGGTAGGCAGGCCAGCGCGACCAACTGGCTGCCCTCGTCCTGAACCTCGACCCGGCCATCGGCGAAGGCAGGGTGATCGCTCACCCTTTGGTCGGGCGGAAGTCGCAGCCCCCACGGGCTCAGCGAGGTTGGCACCGCTTCCGCAAACTCGTCTGCAAGCTCGCCGCGCGTCGCCTGCGCCACGTTCACCCGGAGATCGAGCGGGGCGCGCTCGACGAGGCTGGCCCATTCCTCCGCGCCGACCAGCGGCGAGAGTTCCGGCACGAGCCAGCCCGGCACCGCAACGCTGTCGCCGCTCACGCCCGCCTCTCCCTCGGCCGGCGGAGTCGGTGCATGGGGCGAACCGTCGAACAGCGGCCGCGCATCCTCGACAGCGAGCAGCGCCTGACGGCCGTGGGCGGGCATCTCGGCACTTGCGCGGATCGCCCGGAAAACGAGCTCGCGCACCGCCCGGCGGTCCTTCGAGCCGGCGTAGCGGCGGGTGCGGAAATAAGCCTGAACCAGCCCGTCCGCCGGTGGCCCGTCCTCGCGGGCGGAGGCGATCACCTGGTCGAGAATGTCGATCGCCGCCTGCGCGCGCGCCTGCGGGGTCATGGCTCAGCGCGTCGGATAGTTGGGCGCCTCGCGGGTGATGGAGACGTCATGCACATGGCTCTCGCTCAGCCCCGCGTTGGTGATCCGGACGAAGCGCGCGCGGCGTTGCAGCTCCTCGACGGTGTGCGAGCCGGTATAGCCCATCGCCGCCTTTACGCCGCCGACCAGCTGGTGGATGACGTCGCGCGCCGGCCCCTTGTAGGGTACCCGCCCCTCGATACCCTCGGGCACCAGCTTCATCTGGTCCTTTATATCCTGCTGGAAATAACGGTCGGCGGAGCCGCGCGCCATGGCACCGACGCTGCCCATCCCACGGTACGATTTGTACGCGCGGCCCTGGTAGAGAAAGGTCTCGCCAGGCGCCTCGTCGGTCCCGGCGAGCAGCGAGCCGACCATCACCGTCGATGCACCCGCCGCCAGCGCCTTGGCGACGTCGCCCGAGGTGCGGACGCCGCCGTCCGCGATCACCGGGACCCCACGGTCGGACGCCGCGCGCGCCGCGTTCATGATCGCGGTGAGCTGGGGAACGCCGACGCCTGCCACGATCCGGGTCGTGCAGATCGAGCCCGGCCCGATCCCGACCTTGATCGCGTCCGCGCCAGCATCGGCGAGCGCCTTGGCGGCTTCGGCCGTGGCGACATTGCCGGCGACGACCTGGACCCGGTTGGAAGCGCTCTTCACCCGCTCGACCGCCTTGGCGACATCGATGTTGTGGCCGTGCGCGGTGTCGATGACGATGCAGTCGCAGCCAGCGTCCATCAGCGCCTCGCTGCGCTCATAGCCCTTGTCGCCGACCGTGGTCGCCGCCGCGACCCGCAGGCGGCCTTCCGGATCCTTGGTGGCATGGGGCGAAGCAACCGCCTTCTCGATGTCCTTGACGGTGATCAGCCCGACGCAATGATCGTCGCCGTCGACCACCAGCAGTTTCTCGATCCGCCGCTGGTGGAGCAGCCGCCGCGCCTCCTCCTGCCCAGTGCCGAGCGGCACGGTGGCGAGATTGTCGCGGGTCATCAGCTCGCTGACCGGCTGGCGCGGGTTCTCGGCGAACCGGACGTCGCGGTTGGTGAGGATGCCGGCAAGCTTGCCCGACGCCTCGACCACCGGAATGCCGCTGATCTTGTTTGCGCGCATCAGCTCGAGCGCCTCGGCGAGCGTCTGGTCGGGTCGCATGGTGATGGGGTTGACCACCATGCCGCTCTCGAACCGCTTGACCGCGCGGACGGCCGCCGCCTGCTGCTCGACCGTCAGGTTGCGGTGGAGCACGCCGATTCCGCCGAGCTGCGCTAGCGCGATTGCCATGTCGGCTTCGGTCACCGTGTCCATCGCCGAGGACAGCAGCGGAATGGACAGCGGGATCTCGCGCGTCAGATAGGTGCGCGTGTCGGCCTGGCTCGGCAGCACGCTGGATTCCAGCGGCTGCAGAAGGACGTCGTCGAAGGTCAGGCCCAGAGGTATGTCGGGCCAGGAATCGGTGCTGCGAGGAAGGTCGGCCATATCGGCCCTTGGCAGGGCGAAGGCGATTCGCGCAAGGGGCCGCGATGCCCGTTCCGGCGTCGCGGCCCCGCTTGGCTGGTCGGTAGCGGCTTAGCCGCGCTCACCCGCCGGCCGCGACGACGGCGGCTGGTTGATATTGCTGGCCAGCCAGGTGGCGCTCGCGCCGCAGCTGCTCGTCACCGTCTGCGGCTGCCCGGCCTGGAAGGGCTGGGCATAGGGATAGCATTCCTGCGCGCCATTGGCACCGAGGCAGAGCTGCCCGTTGGCGACCGACCAGGTGCCGTTCACAGTCGTCCCGCCCGGGCTCATGATCTGGGCGGTCCCGCCCGGCTGCAGCATCACCGTATTGGTCACCCCGCCTTCGGTCACCTGGACCGACTGGCCGACGATCTCGGCGCCCGGCGTCATCTGAGCCGACGCGACCGCGCCCGACACCAGGAGAGCGGCTGCTCCAACATATCCCGCAACCCGAAGAATCATCACGTTCACTCCCCGTTGGGCAAACAGTGCCCGGCGCGTTTCGCCATTCGAAACTAACAAGCATCAACTCGCGAAGCGGGCCGCGGTTGCTTGTTGCTGGGAGTGCCTCCCGTTACGATCAGTTGACCGGCGCCTGCAGGATGAAGCCGGGGATGTCGACCTGGAACGCTGCGCCTTCCTCGTCGACCATCTGGTAGGTGCCCGCCATGGCGCCCGACGGCGTGGCCAGCGGACAGCCCGAGACATAGTCGAAGCTGCTCCCCGGCGCGATCAGCGGCATCTCCCCGACCACCCCCTCGCCGCGCACCTCGTGCACCGCGCCGCGCCCGTCGGTGATCTTCCAGTGACGCGAGAGCAACTGGACCGACCGCTCGCCGATGTTCTCGATCCGGACATGGTACGACCAGAACCAGCGGCCGCTTGCCGGCGCCGACTGTTCCGAGAGGAAGGACACCGCGACGCGCACCGTCACCGGCCCGGTCGTCGCCGCGTAGGGGAACAGCATCGTCAACGCATCGAAGCCGCTCTTGTCACTCATGTTCGAAGGCCTAGTCGAGCCCGGCGGCCCGGCGCAAGCGGCTGATGAGCCGCTCGCGTGACGTCATGACGGCCTCCGCCCTGCCGACGAGCAGGTCGCGCGCCAGAAAGTGGCCGGTCAGCGCCAGGCCGTCGAGGATGTCCGCCCACCCCGCCCGCCCGCCTTCGAGCAGGAAGGGCGGCAAGCGCAGCAGGCGCTTGCCGTAGGGTTCCGCCTCCGCCGCGCTGACCGCCCGGCCCGAGCGGGGGCTCACCGCCACCAGTTCGTCGGTCCGGCCGGAGGCCGCGCATTCGCTGAGGTCGAGCCCGAACCCCAGCTCCGCGAGCAGCAGCAGCTCGTAGCGGACCAGCGCCGTACCCCACCCGCTCGCGGTCGGCGCCGCCTCGATCGCGGCGAGCAGCGCGTCCAGTGCCGACCAAAGCCGTGGATAGGGCTGGCTCTCCGGCAGCGCGGTCGCGGTCAGCGCGGTGCTCCACTCGATCCCCGTCGCGGGCAGCGGCTCGGACAGCAGCGGTCCGCGACTGTGGGTAAGCTCGACGGTCGCCTGCGCCAGCTGCGCCTCGGTTCGAGCGGCGAGTTCGGCGGCGACCAGGTTGCCGGCAATCAGCACCGGCCGCATGCGCCGTCCCCGCGCGCCTCGGACATAGGCGGCCTGAAGGCCATGCTCGGGCGTCATCAGGCGGACGACGGCGCCGTGCTCGCCGTGCGCATGGAGGGAGAGGACGACGGCCGGGGTGGCGAACCTCACGCCGTCGGCTCAGCCGTTCGGGTGGAAATAGTCATAGACCTGCCGCGCCGTGCCCTTGCTGATCCCGGGCGCCCGCTCGAGATCCTCCAGCGCCGCGCCCTTTACCGCCCGCGCCGTTCCGAAGTGCATCAGCAGCGCGCGCTTGCGATTGGGTCCGATCCCCGGAACCTCGTCGAGCGTGCTGGTGGTCAGACTTTTCGCCCGCTTGGCACGGTGGGTGCCGATGGCGAAGCGGTGCGCCTCGTCGCGTAGCCGCTGAAGGTAGAAGAGCAAGGGCGCGTTGGGCGGGAAGCTGATCTCGCGCCCGCCCGGCAGGTGGAAGATCTCGCGTCCCTCGCGGCCGTGGTGGGGCCCCTTGGCGACCCCGACGACCGGAATGTCGTGCACCCCCTGCCCTTCCATCACCTCCAAAACGGCGGAAAGCTGGCCCTTGCCGCCGTCGATCAGCAGCAGGTCGGGCCATTCGCCGCTCTGGCGGTCGGGGTCCTCCTTCTCCAGCCGGGCGAAGCGCCGCTCGAGCACCTCCTTCATCATCCCAAAGTCGTCCTGTGTATCCGCGCTCCGGATGTTGAACTTGCGATAGCTGTTCTTGCGGAATCCCTCCGGCCCGGCGACGATCATCGCCCCAGTCGCATTGGTGCCCATAATGTGGCTGTTGTCGTAGACCTCGATCCGCTTGGGGAGGTCGGGGAGTTCGAACGCATCCGCCAGCTCGCGCAGCAGCTTCCCCTGCGTGGTGCTCTCCGCCATCCGCCGCTCGAGCGCTTCCTCGGCGTTGCGGGTGGCCTGCTCCATCAGCTTGCGCCGGTCGCCACGCTGCGGGCGCTCGATCATGACCTTGCGTCCGGCCCTCTCCGACAGCGCTTCGGTAACCACCTCTTCGTCGTCGATCTCTCGATCGACCAGGATGCGCTTGGGCGGCGGCATGTCTTCGTAGAACTGAACGAGGAAGCTCGACAGCACCTCGGCCTCGGGCACCTCGCTGGTATGCGCGGGGAAGAAGGCGCGATGGCCCCAGTTCTGTCCGCCGCGGATAAAGAAGGCCTGGATGCACATCTGCCCGGCCTTGCAAGCGAGCGCAAAGATGTCGGCGTCGCCCAGCCCCTCCGCATGGACCGTCTGACTGCCTTGAATGTAGGTCAGCGCGCGGAGCCGATCCCGGTAGACGGCGGCCAGCTCATAGTCCTGCTTCTCCGCCGCCTCCCCCATCGCCTTCGACAGCCGCTGCTGGACCCCGGTCGACTTGCCCTGAAGGAAGTTCTTCGCATCGTCGACCAGCTCCGCATAGTCGCCCTCCCCGATCCGCCCGACGCACGGCGCGGAGCAGCGGCGGATCTGGAACAGGAGGCACGGCCGCGAACGGTTCTCGAAATACGAATCCGAGCAGCTCCGCAGCAGGAACAGCTTCTGCAGCGCGTTGAGCGTTCGGGTGACCGACCCGGCACTGGCGAACGGCCCGTAATACTGACCCTTGATCCGCCGCGCGCCGCGATGCTTCTGCACCCGCGGGAAGCCGTGGTCCTCGCGCAGCAGGATGAAGGGGAAGCTTTTGTCGTCACGCAGCAGGACGTTGTAGGGTGGCCGGAAGCGCTTGATCAGCTGCGCCTCGAGCAGCAGCGCCTCGGCCTCGGTCCGGGTGGTGACGATCGTCATCGACCGGGTCTGGGCGACCATCCGCTGCAGCCGCTTCGACAGCCGCGCGACCTGGGTATAGTTGGTCACCCGGTTCTTCAGCGCCCGCGCCTTGCCGACGTAGAGGACGTCGCCCTTGGCGTTCTGCATCCGGTACACACCCGGGCGCAGCGGAAGCGTCTTCACCACGTTCCGGATCGCCGCGACCCCCGCCTCCAGGTCCGGCGCGTCGCCGCCGCCCTGGACGGTATAAGTCGCCTGCTCCTCGTTGAACCGCGCGGATGCGCCGGGATGGTCGGGTCGATCGGCCTTGCTCACGAGGAGCGATCTAGGGGGTTTGCCCTAGCGTTGCGAGGGGTGCCGGGTGACACCGCCGCATTGGCGACGTGCAGCCTCGATGACACCGTCGCCAGTGTCGGCTCTCGTCGACCAGCGCATCTTAGATTACCATAAACCTTGTCGGTGTAGACCTGCGACCATGTCGCCCCGGCTGGACTACTCCCCGATCGCTCTCGCAGGACGAAGCGCATGGATGCTGGTCGCCGCCCTCGTGGTAATCATCAACGCTGTAATTCACGCAAACGGCGGCTTCCCCAGCGTTCTTGGTCTTGGCTTCGTTCCCTCGGCCGTGCTCCTTGCCACAGCGTCATACCTCGTGCTGGTCACGGCCGGCATGACCCTGGGGTTGATCCGCCACGGCTGCCTGGCGCTGGCGACCTCCGAAGGCGGCATCGAGGTTCGCTCTGCCTGGTTCTCGCGAACGATCCCGTGGAATGCCCTGTCGCAGGTCGGTCTTGACGTTCGTTACGGCAAGTTGAGCCACCACACGGTTGTCGCTGTTCGCGAGACGACGGGACCACTTCGAGTGCACAGCATTGACACCCGTTTGCTGGCTGAGCCGCTCGACTGCGTGAAGGAGTGGGCCGAGGCTGCGGAACGCCAGCGGTTGGCACGCGGCGGAGCACCTCACGAGCCGGCTTTGGTACTGGCAGCTTACGCGGCCCGGATGCGCGAGACAGACATTGCCGCCGACGTCGCGGCCGCCAGGCGGGGCTCTCCCGGCGAGTTCCGGTAATCGGCCTCGCCGTTCGGCAAAGCCGCAAGCGCCCGTTGGGCAAGACTGCCGCCCGACGCCGTAATCTAATGGTGGCAGGGTGGAATGTCGCTCGTTGTTGATGCCGAGAACCTACATCCCTGACATCCGCTTCCCAGCTGAAGCGCTCATTTGCTTTCCGGGACGGAACCGGTCGGCTATTCAGCTTCTCATGCAAAACGGGCTTTCTCTGCCATGAGCGTCGCCTTCCGCCGCGAAAGCGACGACGAGCATCTCGAGCCGCGGTTCGAGCTGCCGATCCCGCCCGGTCCCAACCTTGTCACCCCGGGCGGGCTGCGGCTGATCGAAGAGCGAGCGGCGATGCTCGAGGCGGCGCTCGCGACCGACCTCGGCGACGAGGACCGCAAGGCGGTCCTGCGCGACGCCCGCTACTGGCGTCAGCGGCTCGCCAGCGCGCAGCTCGCCCCGGCACCAAGCGGAGAGACCGTCGCGATCGGCACGCGAGTGACCTTCGAGCGCGACGGGCGGGCGCGGACGCTGGAGATCGTCGGCCATGACGAAAGCGAACCCGCGACCGACCGCATCGCCTTCACCGCGCCGCTCGCCCGCGCAATGCTGGAAGCGGAGGTCGGCGACGAGGTCGACCTGCCAGATGGCGCCACGCTGGTGATCACCGCCATCGCCGTCGCCGTCTAGGCGGCCGCCCGCGCCTCTTCCTCGTCGGCGAGCATCCATTCCGCCGCCGCCTTGGCGTGGATCGCCGTGGTGTCGTAAACCGGCAGGACGTTGGCGCGGGTGTCGACGGCAAGCACCAGTTCGGTGCAGCCCAGGATCACCGCCTGAACCTTCTTCTTCTGCAGCTCGGTGATCAGTGTCTTCAGCTTGCGCTGGCTGTCGCGCACCACCCGCCCCGCGGCCAGTTCCTCGTAGATGATGCGGTCGATCTCGGCCATCCACGCCGGATCGAGCTGCGCCAGCTGAACCCCGCGCTGCTCGAGCCGCTCGCGGACGAAGCCTTGGCTCATGGTGAACCGGGTGCCGAGCAGCGCTGCCCGCTGGACGCCGTCGCGGGCGATCCGCTCGGCCGTCGCGTCGGCGATATGAAGCACGGGGATAGCGGCGGCCTCGCTGACCGCGTCATAGGCGCGGTGGCCGGTGTTTGAGCAGATGATCAGCCCTTCCGCGCCGGCATCCTTGAGCCGCCGCGCCGCGCTGCCGAACTGCTGGTCCATCGCGACCCAGTCCTCGCGCTGCTGCAGCGCCGCGACCGTGGCGAGATCGAAGCTTTCCATCACGATGCTCGCGCTGTGCAATCCGCCCAGCCGCTGCGTGACCGCGCGGTTGATCTGTTCATAGTACATCGCGGTCGAGGCCCAGCTGATCCCGCCGATGATGCCCAGCTTCTTCACTGTCGATCCTTCCACCCGCAGCCCACCGGCCGGCGCGTGCGCGGGCTGGGGGCTTCAACCCAGAAACGTCTGTCGAAAGAGGCGCTTGCGGCGCCGCCGTTCCACCTTTGTCTCTCAATCCAAGCGAGCGGGCAAGCGGCAGGAACAATAATAAACGCCGCAACGCCGACCTGTTGCAGCGCGGCGACGGAGCGTTACGCCCGCGTTCCGGATCAGGTCAGCTCGAGCCGTCGCTTTCAGGCGCGGGCCAGCCGGCTAGCCCAGCGCCTTGACGATTTCCTCGACCATCTTCTTGGCATCGGCGAGCAGCATCATCGTGTTGTCGCGGTAGAAGAGCTCATTGTCGACGCCGGCGTAGCCCACCCCGCCCATCGAGCGCTTGATGAACAGCACGGTTCGCGCCTTTTCGACATCGAGCACCGGCATGCCGTAGATCGGCGACGACTTGTCGGTCTTGGCCGCCGGGTTGGTGACGTCGTTGGCGCCGATCACGAAGGCGACGTCGGTCTGCGCGAATTCCGAGTTGATGTCCTCCAGCTCGAAGACCTCGTCGTAGGGGACGTTGGCCTCGGCCAGCAGCACGTTCATATGTCCCGGCATCCGGCCGGCGACGGGGTGGATGGCATATTTGACCCGCACCCCTTCCTTCTTGAGGAGGTCGCCCATCTCCCTCAGGGCATGCTGCGCCTGGGCCACCGCCATGCCGTAGCCCGGAACGATGATGACCTGGTCGGCCTGGCTCATCAGGAAGGCGGCGTCTTCGGCCGAGCCGCGCTTGTAGGGACGGTCGATCGCCTCGCCGCCGCCGCTCGGCCCCGAGACCGCGCCGAACCCGCCGGCGATCACCGAAATGAAGCTTCGGTTCATCGCCCGACACATGATGTAGCTGAGGATCGCGCCCGAGCTTCCGACCAGCGCGCCGGTGATGATCATCGCCGAATTGTGCAGCGTGAACCCCATCGCCGCCGCGGCCCAGCCGGAATAGCTGTTCAGCATCGACACCACGACCGGCATGTCGGCCCCGCCAATCGGGATGATCAGCAGGAAGCCGATCGCGAAGGAGAGCGCCATGACGGTGAAGAACACCCACGGCGCCTGGTCTTGGGTGAAGTAGGCGATCAGCCCGACGATGGCGGCGAGCGTGCCGAGGTTGATGATGTGCCGTCCCGGCAGCAGGATCGGCGATCCGCTCATGTTGCCGTTCAATTTTAGGAAGGCGATCACCGAGCCCGAGAAGGTGATCGCGCCGATCGCGACGCCGAGGCCCATCTCAATCCGGCTGACGGGCAGGATCGAGATGAAGGACGGGCTGGCGATGGGCGTGATGCGGACCGCGATCCCGAACGCCTCGGGGTTGAGGAAGGCGGCGGCGCCGACAAGGACGGCGGCCAGGCCGACGAGGCTGTGGAAGGCGGCGACGAGCTGCGGCATCGCCGTCATCTGGATCCGCCGCGCAGTGACGAGGCCGATCGCGGCGCCGATGGCGATCGCGATTGCGATTTCCGGCAGCGAGGTGATCTGATGGACGGCGAGCGTCGTCCCGACCGCGATCGCCATGCCGATCATGCCGAGACGGTTGCCGCGCTGGCTGCTCTCCGGGCTCGAAAGACCGCGCAGCGCGAGGATGAAGCAGACGCCCGCAATCAGATAGGCGAGAAGGACCCAGGACGGCTGGGCGTGCGCGGCGGCCTCAGCCATGGGCCTTGTCCCCCGAGCGATCCTTCTTCTTGTACATCGCCAGCATGCGCTGGGTGACGGCGAAGCCGCCGAAGATGTTCACCGAGGCGAGCGTCACCGCGAGCAGGCCGAGCCACTTGGCCGACGCGCTTCCGCTCGCCGCCGCCGCGATCAGGGCGCCGACGATGATGACCGACGAGATGGCGTTGGTGACGGCCATCAACGGGGTATGGAGCGCCGGGGTCACCGACCAGACCACGTAATAGCCGACAAAGCAGGCCAGCACGAAGATCGACAAAATCGAGATGAAATCCATCAGCGCCCTTCCCTCCGGCGTTTCGGACGGATGATCCGTCGCGACCCGTCGCACCGGTACGAAGGCCAGCGTGCCGCCGTCGTCATCGCGTCGGCTTGGCCGATCCCCCGCACACAACACCACCTTGGCACAAGTTGCGGCCAAGGACAGCCGTCAAATGTTTTCATTCCGGGTTCGTAAAGCCTCGTCAACGGGAGCGCGGTTTCCGAATTCCTAACCTTTTGACGGTTAATGCGGCAGGCCGAAAGAAAGGATGGAATGCGCTCGGAGCCATCTTCGTCGACCCTGCCCAAGCGGCGCTTCCCGCTGCGCAATTTCGCGTGGATGGTGCTGCTGAGCCTGGCGTTTGGCGCCCTGCAGATTGGTTACCCGCTCGAAGTCGGCCTTTGGGGACTTCGGAACTACGTCCGCCAGCAGCCGGCCAGCGGACAGTTCGTGTTTGTGGCGATCGACGACAAAAGTCTCTCGGACGAAGGGGCTTGGCCTTGGTCGCGGAGGCTTCAGGCCCGCCTGCTGTCGAAAGTCGATGACCTCGGGCCCGCGAGGATCTTCCAGGATGTAATGCCGATCGGTCCCAGCACCGCGCAGGATGATCTCGCGTTCAGCAATGCGCTGAAGAAGTCCGGCAAGATTTGGCTTCCCGCACGATACTCCTCCGATCACCAAAGCGGCACCAAGACCCTTGCACTCCCGTACAAGGAGTTCCGGCGATACGCGAAAACTGGCTGGATCTGGGTCGAGTATGATTTCCTCGGTGCCGTCTGGTCGATCGATCGCTCCGCCTTGGTGAACGGCGAACGGGTGCCGAGTTTCTCAGCGGCCATGAGCGGCAGGCTCGGGGACGGACCGCCCTATCGCGTGGATTATTCGATCGATCCTGCGACGATCCCCACGGTTTCCGCGAGCGACGTCCTTTCCGGTCGAGTGCGTGCCGACTTCTTCAGGAACCGCGTTGCCATTATCGGTCCGGCTGCCGAACGCATCGGCGACTCCTATCTGATCCCCGGTCACGACCGCATGCCGGGAGCCCTCGTCCACATTCTCGGTGCCGAGACACTGCTGAAGGGCCCGCCGGCCGCCGTTGGCTGGCTGCCGGCGTGGCTTTTGGCATCGCTCGTAATCGCTGCTGCGCTCCTCAGGCCGCGACGCATCGCCTGGTTGATCCCGGCGGGCTTCGCCGGCGTGATCGGCGGCGGCTTCCTACTCGACCGGCTCGCCGTTGCGGCCGAGATCGTCCCCGCCTTGTTCTTGCTGACTGTCTGCTCCGCCTGGTTTGCGTGGCGGAAGTTCCGCGAACGTGGCCTGACGAACATCCGCACCGGCCTCCCAAATCTGGAGGCACTCCGCGCCAGTCCTCAGGATCAAGCGCGGCCCATGATCGCCGCGCGCGTGCAGAATTTCGCGGAAGTGGTGTCCGCCATGCCGCGGGAAGCCGAGATGGAATTCATCACGCAGATCATCAAGCGCCTGACGGTCGGACATGAGGAACGCCAGATCTTCCAAGGCGATGAAGGCATCTTCGGCTGGTTCACCGACAGCGGCGCTCCGGTTGGCAACCATCTGGAAGCGCTCCATTCCCTGTTTCGCCAGCCGGTGAACGCAGGCGGCGGGTCGTTTGACGTTGCAATCAGCTTCGGTGTCGAACTGGGCAGTGGACGCGCCCTAACCAATCGCTTCGGCAGTGCCTTGGTCGCTGCCGATGAGGCTTGGGCCGAGGGACTACGCTGGAAGTATCACGATCCTGCCCGACAGGAGGAGGCAACTTGGCGCCTCTCCCTGCTGAGCCAGCTCGATGCGGCGATCGACAATGGCGAGGTCTGGGTGGCCTTCCAGCCCCAAGTTCGAATCAACGGCGGGGACACACTTGGCGCTGAGGCGCTGGCCCGCTGGACCCACCCTGATAAGGGTCCGATCTCCCCCAGCGAGTTCATCGCCGCTGCGGAACAGCAGGATCGTATTGCGAAGCTGACGCTATTCGTTCTCAACCGGTCCGTAGCCCTTGCCGCCTCTGTCAATCAGCGCGGCATTCACTTCGGCATCGCGGTAAACCTGTCGGCACGCATGCTGGCCGACCCTGACCTGCCGCGCATGATCGAAGAAGTGCTGCGCCGGCACGGCTTGCCACCTCAACGACTAACGCTCGAGCTGACCGAAACGGCTGCGCTCGACGAAAATGGCCGCGATCTCGCCGTGCTGGACACGCTGAGGGCGCTTGGCGTTCGCTTGGCCATCGATGATTATGGCACCGGATTGTCCACGCTAGATTATCTCAAGAAGATCCCGGCGACTGAGCTGAAGATCGACCAGAGCTTCATCAAAGCCATGCGCCTTTCCCGAAGCGACCGCCTCATGGTTCAATCGACGATCAGTCTAGCTCACTCGCTCGGCCGAACGGTGCTTGCCGAGGGCGTCGAGGATCAAGCCACGCTCGAGATGTTGAGCGAACTGGGCTGTGACATGGCCCAGGGCTTCGTGGTCGGTCGACCAATGGCGCCGCGAGAATTGATTCAGCGACTCGTCGGGGAACGCCGCCGCCGCGCAGCCTAAGCGCTGCTCGTGACCGCTTCATGTTTCGTTTGGTCGCGCAGCCGTTAACCAATTAGCAAGCTTTGGCGTCGTTTCCGCTCCGAGGTGCAATGTCGTTATTGTTTGATAACCATATCGATTAGGGTTAATATGAGCGCCGACGAAACGAATTCGTCCGAGACAGGGGTTTGTCATGAAGAAGCGCTTCAACATCTGGAATTGGCTGATCGGTTCGGGCGGCAGCGGCGCCGGCGGCACCGCCTAATTGGCTCGCCGTGGGCCGCTTCGGCGGCCCGCGGCTCAGATCGACGGAGCCATGGCTCGCGTCCGTTGACAGGCTGCGAAGCGTTTCGCGGCCTGTTTCCGTTTGTGGCCAACCGCCTGCTTGTCTCGGTGACGGAGCTTGCTACGGCGCTCCCATGCGGCAAGCCGTCCACCTCCTGTGTCTGTAGCCGCACCGCCCCGGCCTTCACGACGTCACCGGCGCGGTGACCGAGTGGCTCCGCCAGCAAGCCGTCCGTACCGGGCTGCTTACCCTCTTCTGCCGCCACACCTCCGCCTCTCTGCTCGTCCAGGAGAATGCTTCCCCATCTGCCCGGCGCGACCTTGAGCGTGGCCTTGCCCGACTGGCTCCGGAAGGCGATGGCTATGAGCATGACGACGAAGGTCCCGACGACATGCCCGCGCATCTCCGGGCCATGCTAACCCAGACGAGCCTCGCCATCCCCGTGATCGATGGCGAACTGGCACTCGGGACATGGCAGGGCGTCTACCTGTTCGAGCACCGCCGCGGCCCGCAGCGACGGCAGGTGGCGCTCCACCTAATCGGCGAATGAGCGACCGGGTCGCGGCCTGGCTGCGGATCCATGCGCCCGAGCTTCGTATCATCGGTGGCCACGCCAGCACCGCCACGGTCGACGATGCCGCCGCGGCGCTGGGGATCGAACCGGCGCGGGTCGCCAAGAGCCTGGCGGTGCGGGCGGGCGAGCGCGTGCTCCTGCTCGTGACCCGCGGCGACGCGCGGCTCGACAACCGCAAGTTCAAGGACATCTGTGGGACCCGGCCCCGCATGCTCGACCCGGAGGAAACCCACGCGGTCACGGGTCACCCCGTCGGCGGCGTCTGCCCGTTCGCGCTGGCGAGCGCGCTCGAGATCCTATGCGACGTCAGCCTGCGGAGATTCGCGACCGTGTTCCCTGCCGCCGGCTCGCGAACCAGCTCGGTGGAGGTCGCCCCGGAACGACTGGCCGAGATCGCTGGCGCGCGCTGGGTGGACGTGTGCCGGCTACCGGAAGCGTCCGGGCCTTAGCTCGTCCGGCGTCACTGACGCGACGGGCCATCCGGTGCCGCTGACCAGCGCCGCCGCGATCCGCGCCATAACCGGGGCGGTCTGGATGCCGAAGCCGCCCTGCCCGGCCAGCCACAGGAAGGCCGGATCGTCGGGATCGAACCCGACGACCGGCATGCGATCGGGCGAGAAGCTGCGCAGGCCAGCCCAGCGGTGCACCACCCGTTGCACCTTCAGCAAGGTTCGCTCCTCAACCCGGGCCGCGGCGAGCGCCACCTCATGTTCGTCGGCTTGCGAGTCGCAGGCGTCGGTCGGAACCTCGTCGATCGGGGACGCGAACAGACGGCCGCCCTCCGGCGCGAAGTAGAGTTCGTCGCCGACCGTCTTGGCGAACGGCCAATCGCGCCCGTCGAGCCCCTCGGGCGGATCGAAGGTGATGATCGTTCGCCGCCTCGGCTCGAGCCTGATGGACCGCACACCGGCCAGCGCAGCGATATGGTCGGCCCACGCCCCTCCAGCGTTCACGAGCAGGGGCGCCGTGAAGCGCTCGCCCCGCTCGGTCGTCACCACCCAGCCGCTGCCCTGCCGCGCGATGGTGGCGACCCTGGCATCGGAGGCGATCGTCCCGCTGCGACGCCGAAGCCATCCGGCATAGCCATACAGCAATGCGTGGGGATCGAGCCGCAGTGCGCCATGATCAGCAAAACCCGCCACCGCGTCGTCCCCACCGATGCGGAGCGCTGGGCACAACTGGTGCAATCCCGCCTCGTCGAGATCCTCGATCTCGGCGAAAGGAGCCAGGTCGGCCCGCAGCGTGGCCAGTCCGTCGAGCTCGTCTTCGCGCGCGAAGATCAGGAGCGCACGCGGCTCCGCGAGCTTCTCGAATCCGTCCGGCGGACTGGCAAAATGGTCGCGGCTCGCCTGCGTGAGCTTGCGAACGAGCGGATTGCCGAGCGCGTAATGGAGCATCGCCGCGCTTCGACCGCTGCTGTGGAAGCCGAGTGCGTTTTCCCCTTCCAGCAGAATGACTTTGGCCTCGCGCGCCAGTTCGGCCGCAGCCGAGACACCGGCGATCCCGCCGCCGACCACCAGGATGTCGGCGGTGGCCGTCACGACGCTAGGCGGCGAGCCGCTCGCTGACGATCCTGCCGCCGTGGGTGACCCGGATCGCCTTCACGATCTCGTCCTCGTCGGGGAGGACGGGGCCGCCCTGCTCCTTGTCCCAATAGGCGGACAGGAAGTTGAACAAGTTGCGGGCGAACAGCGCCGACGCATCGGACGCCAGCGTCGCGGCGAGGTTCGACGCGCCGACGATCTTGACGCCGTGCCGCTCGACCGTCTGCCCGTCGACCGTGCCCTCGACGTTCCCGCCCGCGCTCGCCGCAAGATCGACGATCACCGAACCCGGCCGCATCGAAGCGATCTGCTGATCGCTGATCAGCCGCGGCGCCGGCTTGCCCGGGATGAGCGCGGTGGTGACGACGATGTCCTGCTTGGCGAGATGGCCGGAGACGAGCTCGGCCTGGGCGCGGCGATATTCCTCGCTGGTCTCGCCCGCGTAGCCGCCCTGCCCCTCGCCTTCGATCCCCGCCGCATTCTCGACGAAGATCGGCTTGGCACCGAGTGACTGGATCTGCTCCTTGGTGGCCGAGCGTACGTCAGTCGCGCTGACCTGCGCGCCAAGCCGCTTGGCGGTGGCGATGGCCTGCAGGCCGGCAACGCCAACCCCCATCACGAACACCCGCGCCGGACTGACGGTGCCTGCCGCGGTCATCATCATCGGGAATGCCCTGCCGTAGAGCGAGGCACCGTCGACCACCGCCTTGTAGCCGGCGAGGTTGGACTGGGAGGACAGGATATCCATCGACTGGGCGCGGGTGATGCGCGGCATCCACTCCATCGCCAAAGCTTCCAGCCCGGCCGCAGAATAGGCCTCGATGTCGCTGCGCCGGCGAAACGGATCGAGCGCCGCGACGAGCCGCGTGCCGCTGCGTGCCCCGGCAAGGCTGGCGGGCTCGGGCCCGTTGATGCCTAGGATAAAGTCGGCCCCGGTCAATGCGTCGGCGCGGCTCGCCAGGCTGGCGCCCGCCGCTTCGAAGTCGGCGTCGCTGATCGCGGCGCCCTGTCCGGCCCCTGCCTCGATCACGACGCTGGCGCCAAGCCCGACGAATTTCTTCACCGTCTCAGGGATGGCCGCGACCCGCGGCTCGCCCCCGCTTTCCTTGAGAACGGCGATCTTCATGTCAGTTCGCGATGATGAAGACGACAGCCATCGCAATCACGAAAACGATGATGGCGCCATATTTCACGACCTTGGTGAACCCCTCGTAGTTCCGGACATGGGCCTTCATGTCGCTCGAGGCGGGTTCGGTGGTGCTGCTGTGCGTGTCGGCTGCCATCGGCTGCCCTCCTGTTGATGCAATTTTGCCGCTTCCTAGCAAGCAAAGCTGCGGGAGCGGAAGCCCTGCGCAACCGCACCGGAGGCTTTAACCGCCTTTTCACTCGTCGCGCTTATGGTTGCCTGCGCCGAAAGGACACTCCATGCGCCCTGAGACCGTTCGATCGCTGCTCCTGCTCGACGCCGACGCCGGCGAGCGCCGCCGCGTGTCCGCCACCGCCAGCCGGGCGGGGTGGAGCACGCTGGGCGCCTCCTGCCCCGATAGTGCGGCCGAGCTGCTGCGCGGCCCGCAGGGACAGGATGTCCGTGCCGCCATCATCGGCGCATGGGACCCGCACGATGGTCCGCGGAGCATCGCGGCCCTGCGCGCGACTCGGCCCAACCTCCCGATCATCGTGCTTGCCGACGGCAACAGCGTCGGGCGCGCGGTCGAAGCGATGCGCGCGGGCGCCACCGACTTCCTGATCCGACCGGTCGCGCCGGAGCGGCTGCTGGAGGCGCTGACCGTCAACTCGGACCGCCGCCGGCCAGCCGGCGAGCTCGTCCCGATCTCGGAGAAGATTTCCTCGCCGCTGCCGCTCGAGCAGCTGGTCGGCGCCGCGCCGGACTTCCGCGCCGCACTCGCGGTCGCCGCGAAGGCGGCGCGCAGCCGCCTCCCGCTGCTGATCGTCGGCGAAGCAGGTACTGGCCGCGAGACGATCGCGCGCGCGGTACATGCCGCCAGCCCCCGCGCCCGTGGTCCGGTCCGCCAGGTCGATTGCAAGGCGATCGCCCCCAACATCATCGATTCGGAACTCTTCGGGCATGTCGCCGGCGCCTTCCCCGGTGCCTTCGACGAGAAGGTCGGCGCGCTGGTCCAGTGCGACGGCGGAACGCTCCTCCTCGACGAGGTCGGTTCCCTCCCGCTCGAAACTCAGCAGCGCCTCGACCGCGTGTTGGCGACCGGCGAAGTCCGTCCGGTCGGCTGCAACGGCAGCAACAGCGTCGACGTCCGGGTCATCGCCACTGCCAGCGGAGAACTGCCGTCGGACTTCGACCCGGGTCTTGCCGAGCGACTCAAGTCGACGATCGTCGCCGTTCCGCCGCTGCGCGATCGGAGCGGGGACATTCCCGCACTGGTCAGGCATTTCCTAGCCCGCTTCGCCAGCGAACCGGGAATGACCGAGCTGTCGATCGGCAATGACGGACTTGCGGTGCTGATGCGCTACGGCTGGCCCGGCAACGTCCGGCAGCTCTCCGGCGTGCTGTTCCGCGCCGCGCTGCAATGCACCGGGTCGGCGCTCACCGCGCACGATTTCCCGCACATCGCCATCCAGTCCCGTTTTTCCGGACGGGCGGGCGATTTCGCTCCGGAATTGAGCAAGGTCACCAGCCAGGCGGCGTTGGGCGCCTCGCCGATCACCGTGTTCCGCGCCGACGGCCATCTCCGCAGCCTGGAGGAAATCGAGGCCGACCTCATCCGCCTCGCCATCGGCCACTACCGCGGCCGCATGACCGAGGTCGCGCGCCGGCTCGGGATCGGTCGCTCGACGCTGTACCGCAAGCTCAGCGAACTGGGGATCGACAGCGCAGCCTGAGCGGCGGTTCCGGCTGGACGCGGGCGCTCTCCCGCGTCACTGAGGAACGATGCGCAAGTCCCTGGTTCTGCTTCTCGCCGCCGCATCGGTCCCCGCCGCCGCTGCTCCCTCCGCCGCTCCCGCGGTGAACACCGCCAGGATGTCCGAGATCACCCGGACGCTCGCCTCCGAGGCGTTCGAGGGCCGCGCGCCGGGGACGCCGGGGGAAGCGAAGACGATCCCCTATCTGATTGAACAGTTCCGCGCCGCGGGGCTCCAGCCCGCGGGCGAGAATGGCGGTTGGACCCAAAAGGTGCCGATGATCCGCACCCGGCTCCAGAATGTCCGGATGAGCATCGCGCAGGACGGCCAGACCGTTCCCCTGCGCTTTCCCGACGATGTCTACGTCTCCACCCAGAAGGCGGTAGACCAGGCGCGGATCGCAGCCGCCCCGCTAGTCTTCGTCGGCTATGGCGTGAGCGCGCCGGAGCGCGGCTGGGACGACTTCAAGGGCGCGGACCTTCGCGGCAAGGTCGCGGTCATCCTCGTCAACGACCCCGACTACGAAGCGAAGCCGGGCGAGCCGGTGGCCGGCAAGTTCGGCGGTCCGACGATGACCTACTACGGCCGCTGGACCTACAAATATGAGGAAGCCGCACGGCGCGGGGCGATCGGCGCCCTGATCGTTCACGAGACCGGCGGCGCGGGCTACGGCTGGAACGTCGTCCAGAGCAGCGGCGGCGAGAACTACAACATCGTCCTGCCGGCAGGAGCGCAGCAACCGGTCCTGCTTCAGGGCTGGATCCAGCGCCCGGTCGCGGAGGCGATGTTCCGACGTGCCGGGCTCGATTACGACACGCTAAAGCGGCAGGCGCGGACTTCCGCCTTCCGGCCGATCGACCTGCACGCGACGCTGAGCGCGGACAGCGCGGTCGAGCTCACCCATCTCACTAGCCAGAACGTGCTCGGCCAGATTCGCGGCAGCCGCTTCCCCGCGGAGACGGTCAGTTATGGCGGCCACTGGGATGCCTATGGCGTCGGCAAGCCCGATGCGCAGGGCCGGACGATCCGCCCCGGGGCCGCCGACGACGGGCTCGGCCTTGCCGGCATGCTCGAGATCGCCCGGATGTTCAGAGCCGGTCCCAGGCCGCAGCGCACCGTCCTGTTCGCCGCCTGGACTGGCGAGGAGCGCGGCCTGCTCGGCAGCGAATACTACGCCCGTCACCCGCTCTTCCCGCACGAGACGATGGCGGCGAACCTCACGCTGGACACGCTCCAGTTCGCCGGGCCGACCCGCGACACCGTGGTGATCGGCCGCGGGCAGGACAGCCTCGAGGACATGATGGCCGAGGAAGCCCGCAAGCAGGGCCGCAGCGTCACTGTCGAGAGCCATCCCGAGCGCGGCCTCTTCTACCGGGCCGATCATTTCAGCTTCGCCAAGCGGGGCGTACCGACGCTGCTGACGATGGCGCTGGCGGGCGAATATGACCTGGTCGACGGCGGACGTCCCGCCGGTGCCAAGTGGCTCGCCGACTACACGGGCAACTGCTACCACCAGACCTGCGACGAGTGGAGCGCAAGCTGGAACCTCGGCGGCGCCGCGCAGGAGGTCGACATGATGTACCGGATCGGCGCCCGGCTTGCGAACAGCCGCATCTGGCCGAGCTGGAAGCCCAGCAGCGAGTTCGCGCCGATTCGCCGCCAGAGCGCCGCCCGACGCCGCTAGCATGAAGCTGGTGCTCGCCCTGCTGGTGCTGCTCGCCGCGTGCCGGCGGGGCGAGCCCGCACCGGCGCCCGGTTCCCAGGCGCTCGCCGACGGCCCCTGCTCGCAGCAGCTGTTCGAGGGCAGCCGGTTCAGCGTGTGCCCGGCCGGCGACCTGCGGATTGAGACCCGCTGGGCCGATCGCCAGGGCCGACCGTTCCGCGGCTTCGTGGCGCTGGAGCAGGCGCTCGGCGCGCAGGCGGAGCGGGTCGCCTTCGCGATGAACGCCGGCATGTTCGGCCATGCGAACGAGCCCATCGGCCTCTACGTCGAGGATCACCGCACCCTCGCCGAGCTCAATCGGCGAAAGGGTGGCGGCAATTTTCATGTGATGCCCAACGGCGTCTTTCTCGTGCGCGACGACGGTAAGGCCGCGGTGGTGACCTCCGCCGAGTTCCAACCGTCGCCGAATATCCGCTTCGCCACCCAGTCCGGACCGATGCTGGTCGTCGCGGGCGCGATCAACCCGCGCTTCTCGGCGGACAGCCCGTCCCGCTACGTGCGCAACGGCGTGGGCATCGGGCCGGATGGTCGACCGGTATTCGTCATGAGCGACGACGAGGTGTCGATGGGCAAGTTCGCGCGCTTTTTCCAGCAGGCGCTCCATTGCCGCGATGCCTTGTACCTCGACGGCTCGGTGAGCTCCCTGTGGGTGCCCGAACACGGCCGCCGCGACGCCTTTGCCGCGATTGGCCCGATGATCGTGGCGCTGCGGCCATGAGCTTCGCCGGCAAGCGCGTCCTGATCACAGGCGCGGCCTCCGGAATCGGCCGCGCCGTCGCCGAACGCCTCCACATCGAGGGCGCCGAGCTGCTGCTGGTCGACCGCGAGCCCATCGACCTGCCCGGCCGACATCATCGGGGAGACGTTGCGGACGAGGCGCTGTGGGAGAAGGTCGAGCTCGGCCCGCTCGATCATGCACTGGTCTGCGCCGGTGTCGCCGGCGCAGCCCCGATCGTCGGCCTCGATTACGCCGAATGGCGCCGCATTCTCGGCGTCAACCTCGACGGCGCCTTCCTGACGCTTCGAGCGGCGATGCGCTCGCTGGTCGACGGCGGCTCGGCGGTCGTGGTCGCCTCCGCTGCCGGGGTGAAGGCGGAACCCGGTATCGCTGCCTATGCCGCTTCCAAGGCCGGTGCGATCCAGCTCGCCAGGGTCGCCGCCAAGGAAGGCGCACCGCGCGGTGTCCGGGTCAACGCCGTCGCGCCCGGCGGGGTCGAGACGCCGATCTGGGACTCGGTCCCGATGTTCGCCCAGCGCGCAGCCGAGGTCGGCCGGAGCGCCGCCTTCGACGAGATGGCGCGCATGGCGACACCGCTCGGCCGCTACGCCACGGCGGAGGAGATCGCGGCGCAGATCCTCTTCCTGCTCTCGGATGCGGCGGCGACGATCACCGGCGCGGTCCTAGTCAGCGACGGCGGCTACTCGCTTTAGGAGGACAGCCGCTAACCTATGTCAGCGGCGACCTCGTTCGATGTGCGCAACGTCGCGCCGCATGTTCCTCTGGCCGCCTCCTGAGGCAACGTGCGGCGGTTGCGGGACGTAGGTTGAGCTCCTCCCTGGAGCGTCCCCCGATGTTCATCCACAACAAGAAGCTTCAATATACCGTCCGCGTCAACGAACCGGATCCGGTCCTCGGCACCTTCATGCTCGAACAGTTCGGCGGTCCTGACGGGGAGCTGGCGGCGGCCATGCGCTACTTCAGTCAGGGTCTCTCGGAAGACGACCCCAGGCGCAAGGACATGCTGATGGACATTGCCACCGAGGAACTCAGCCACCTCGAAGTGATCGGTTCGATCGTCGCCATGCTCTGCAAGGGCGCCAAGGCCTCGATGACCGAGGGTACGATGGAGGAAGCGGAACTCTACCGCGAGATCAACGGAGGCGGGATCAGCCACACGGAGTCGATCCTCTACGGCGGCGGCCCGGCGTTCGTGAATTCGGCGGGTGTCCCCTTCAACGGACATTACATCGACACTCGCGGCGAGCCGACGGTCGACCTTCGCTCCAACATCGCCGCGGAGGCGCGGGCCAAGATCGTCTACGAGCGGCTGATCAACATCACCGACGACCCGGGCGTGAAGGACGCCCTCAACTTTCTGATGACCCGCGAGGTCGCGCACCAGAAAAGCTTCGAGAAGGCACTCTACTCCATCGAGAACAACTTCCCGCCGGGCAAGCTGCCGGGCGACGATCGCTACGCCAGCGTCTACGTGAACACCTCGCAGGGTGAGGGCGATGCGACTGGTCCGTGGAACAGCGGGCCCCAGTGGGACCGCATCGACGATCTGACCAAGAGCCTTCCGGTCGATGGCGGCGACGGAGTTGCCAGCGTGCAGCTTGCCAGCGACGAAATGGACGACCTCAAGGCGGCGGCGACCCGGACCCGGTCGAACAGCAGCGAGGATCCCACAACCGGTGCGGACCTCGGGGCAGGACCAGGTGCCGGCCGAACCAAAGAGGTCGCGGCCGAATGCCAATAGGCCGAGGTCAGCGCGGGGTCAGCGCCTGGTCGCGCAGGCCCCGCCAGACTCGCAGCGCCTGGACCGTCTCGAACACGTCGTGCACCCGGACGATCTGGGCGCCCTGCTCCACCGCCTTGAGCGCGAACGCGATACTGCCCGCCACCCGGCGGTCTGCCGGCGCCTCCCCGGACAGCGCCCCGATGGTCCGCTTGCGACTGGCCCCGAACAGGAGTGGGCAGCCGAGCGAATGGAACAGCGCAAGATTGTTGATGAGCTCGAGATTGTGCGCGACCGTCTTGCCGAAGCCGATGCCGGGATCGACGAGGATGTTCGAACGAGCGATGCCCGCCGCCTCCGCCGCCCCAATCCGCACGGCCAGCCAGTCGTACACCTCGACCACGACGTCGCCGTAGCGCGGCGCGTCCTGCATCGTCTGCGGGTCACCCTGATGATGCATGATCGCCACCGGCACCCCGGCGGCCGCGACGATCCCCGCGGAGCGCTCGTCCCAGGTCAAGCCCGACACGTCGTTGACCATCCGCGCGCCCGCCCCGAGGGCCGCTTCCATCACCGCCGACTTGCGCGTGTCGATCGACACTGCCGCGCCGCTCGTCGCGAGCTGCCGGACGATGGGAACAATCCGCTCGATCTCGTCGCCTTCCCAGACGGGCTTGGCGCCGGGCCGCGTGCTTTCGCCGCCGACATCAACGATCGCCGCGCCGGCCGCCGCGAGGTCGGCTCCCGCGCTGGCTGCCTCTGCGGGAGAAGCGAATTGGCCGCCGTCGGAAAAGCTGTCGGGCGTGGCGTTGACGATCGCCATGACCTGCGGCTGGTCCAGCCGCACCACCCGCTCGCCGAGCCGGAGCGGCGCCCGGACGGCGGTGAGTGCCGCCCATTGCGCCGCCGTGTCGGCCTTAAGGCGCGCCTCGAGACCTTCGACTGGGACCAGCTCCGAGGCCGCTCGGCGTCCTCCCTCGACGGTGACCAGCTCGACGCTGCCGAACCAGTTCAGACCGCCGGCGAGCCGCGCGACCTTGCCGTCGTGGCCGAAGGGTGAATCGACGAAGCCCGTCGGCCGGATCAGCGTGCGCACTTAGAGGCCGGCGAGATGCTTCTGCCGAAGCGCGTCGATGACGACCAGCGCACCGTCCTGCTCGACATGCCAGAACGTCCATCCGTTGCAGCTTGGCGCGCCCTGAAGCGCGGCACCGACCTTGTGGATCGAGCCCGAATGCTCTGCGCATGCCAGGCTGCCGTCGGCCCGCACGCTGGCCGTCCAGCGCCGCTTGGAATCGGTCAGCGTAGCGCCCGGCGGCACCATCCCGCTCTCGACCAGCAGACCGAAGGCAACGCGCGGCTGACTGCGCTTGTCGGCAACGGTCTGCATGGCGCTTTCGTCCAGCGGCAGGGTCGAGGCGATGCGTTCGGAGGCAACCTTCACATAGGCCCGCTCGCGCTCGATCCCGATCCACCGCCGCTGGAGCCGGCGCGCCACCGCGCCGGTCGTCCCGGTCCCGAAGAAGGGGTCGAGCACCACGTCGCCCGGCTTGGTGCAGGCGAGCAGAATCCGGTAGAGCAGCGCCTCCGGCTTTTGCGTCGGATGTGCCTTGCCGCCGTCGTTGCCCTTCACCCGCTCCCCGCCCGAGCAGATCGGCAGCACCCAGTCCGACCGCATCTGCAGGTCGTCGTTCAGCGCCTTCATCGCGCGATAGTTGAAGGTGTAGCGGGCCTTCTCGTCCTTGGCGCACCACAGCAGGGTCTCGTGCGCATTGGTGAAGCGGGTGCCGCGGAAGTTAGGCATCGGGTTGGCCTTGCGCCAGACGATGTCGTTGAGGATCCAGAAGTCGGCATCCTGCAGCAGCGAGCCGACGCGGTAGATGTTGTGGTAGCTGCCGATGACCCAGATCGTGCCGTTGTCCTTGAGGATCCGCCGCGCCTCCGCAAGCCACTCGCGGGTGAAATCGTCATAGGCGGCCAGGCTGTCGAACTTGTCCCAGTCGTCGTCGCAGGCATCCACGCGCCCGCCCTCGGGGCGGAACAGCTCGCCGCCGAGCTGGAGATTGTAGGGCGGGTCGGCGAAGATCATGTCGACCGACTTGGCCGGCAGGCGCGCCATCTCGGTGATGCAGTCGCCCATCAGGATCTGGTCGAGCGGCAGCGTCCAGGTCGGGGCCTCGCGCTTGGCGAGCGGCCGCGAGCGGCCGAGTTCCTCCGTGACGGGAAGAATCATGTTCATCGGTGACGTGCCCCCAAGAGATTGCATGGCAGGGTGAGTCCGCGCGGACTCCGCGTCAACAGAAGAAGGGTTAACGCGACCCGGGCGAGCGGCGGAACGGAAGGAGTCCATTCCGAGCCGGGCACAAGATGTTGAGTCATCGCGAGTCTTCCGGACTCAATCGGTAGTGGTGTGGCGCAATTGACTCGTTACGGGCGCATTCTCATTCCGCGGCGAACAGCATCGGCTGGGACCAGCTCTCGACCATTTCGCGGACCAGCCCGAAGCTGCGCCGATGGAGCGGTGTCGGTCCGAGCTCCCGAAGCGCGCGGCGGTGGTCGGGAGTCGGATAGCCGCGGTTGCTCTCCCACCCGTAGCCCGGATGATCGAGGGCATATTCGGCCATCAGCCGGTCGCGGGTGACCTTGGCGACGATCGAGGCCGCGGCGATCGAGCGGCACTTGGCGTCGCCGGCAACGACCGCCCGGCTTGGCCGCTCCCATTTCGGACAGCGGTTGCCGTCGACCATGACGAACGCGGGCTCGACCCCAAGCGCCGCAACGGCGCGGGTCATCGCCAGCATCCTCGCCCAGTAGATGTTGATCCGGTCGATCTCCTCGACGCTGCAGACCCCGACGGCGAACACCGCGACCTTCTGCAGCTTGGCGTAGATCGCCTCGCGAGTCTCGAGGTCGAGCTTCTTCGAATCGTCGATCCCGCGCGGGAACCGGTCGCGGTCGAGGATCACCGCCGCCGCAACGACCGGCCCGGCAAGCGGCGCGCAGCCGGCTTCGTCGACCCCGGCGAGCGGCATCGGATGGTCGCGTTCGAGCTTGAAGCAGGGGCGAGGCATGCCCCTCGTTTACCGGCTCGCGGCAGCCTCGTCATCCACCCGCCAGGGCGGAAAGCGCCGGTTCTCGCCCGCATGATAGAGAAAGATGATGTTGCCGTCGGGGTCGCGCAGCCGCGCCTCCCGCCACATCCATGGCTGGCCGCGCGGGCCATGCTCGAAGGCCACGCCAGCCCGGGCCAGTGCCTCCACCCGCTCGTCGAGGTCATCGCACTCGAAATAGACGGCAGTGGTGGCGCGGACCTCCTCCTCGGGGTCGACCTGGAGCGAGAAGGTCCCGCCGCCGGCTGTCTCGAAGCGGGCATAATTGTCCTTGCTGTCGACGATCTGGCGAAGGCCGAGCCGGCGGTAGAAACCAACCGAGCGGTCATAGTCCCTGACCGTTACCGTCACCTGGTTGAGCCGCGGGCCGCCGATCGGCCCGGCATCGAGGCGGACCCGGCCCTGCCCCATCGGCCCGTGCCCCTGCCCCAGTCCCGGAGCTTCGCGCAAAGCGACGCGGACGAATTCGCGCGCGCGGCCAACCGCCTTGGGCAGGCTCATGCCGGCCGCGAGGTTCGTCGCGATCGCGCTCGCCAGCGTGCAGCCGGTGCCATGATTGTGCTCCGTCTCGATCCGGCTGCCCTGCCAGCTGGTGATATTGTCTTCCTCGATCAGCGCGTCGGCGATCGCCTCGCCTTCGTCGTGGCCGCCCTTGACCAGCACCGCGCAGCCATGGCGCGAGACGAGCGCCAGCGCCGCGCTGACGGGATCGTCCTCGGCCCCGGCCAGCCGCTGCAGCTCCGGCAGGTTCGGCGTCGCGATGGTCGCCAGTTCCATCAGTTCGCCGAACGCGGCGACGGTCGCCTCGTCGGCGAGCGGCGCACCGCTGGTCGCCACCATGACGGGATCGAAGACGACCGGCACCGGCTGCTCCAGCGCGCGCAGCCGCTCGGCGACCAGCCGCGCGGTGAAGGCGCTTCCGATCATCCCGATCTTCACCGCATCGACACCGATGTCGCCCACCACCGCGTCGATCTGCGCCAGCACCGTTTCCGCCGGGACCGGATGGACGGCGCTGACACCGAGCGTGTTCTGCGCCGTAATCGCCGTGATGGCGGTCATCGCATGCCCCCCCAGCATGGTGACGGTCTTAATGTCCGCCTGGATACCCGCCCCGCCCCCGCTGTCGGAGCCGGCGATGATGAGGATGCGAGGGACGGTCGTCGGCATTCTCTCCGCGACCTAGCGCGAAAGTCTAAACAGAAGCCACCGCGTCGCAGATGCGGGCGACCACCGCCTCGACCTGCGCCGCATCGTCGCTCTCAGCCATGACCCGGATCAGCGGTTCGGTCCCACTCTTGCGGATGACCAGCCGCCCATTGCCGTCCAGGTCGCGCTCGGCCTCGGCGATGACCTGCTTCACTCTGTCCGTCTCGAGCGGCGCTCCACCCTTGAAGCGGACGTTCCGGAGCAGCTGCGGGACCGGCTCGAACTGCCGCAGCAGCTCGCTCGCGGGCTTGCCGGCCTCGACCAGCGCGGCAAGCACCTGCAGTCCAGCCACGAGCCCGTCGCCGGTCGTCGCATGGTCGGCGAGGATGATGTGGCCGCTCTGCTCGCCGCCGACATTACACCCCTTCTCGCGCATGCCTTCCAGCACGTAGCGGTCGCCGACGGTGGTGCGGTGGAGCTCGAGGCCCTCCGCCGCGAGCTTTCGCTCCAGCCCGAGATTGGACATGACGGTCGCCACCAGCCCGCCGCCGCGCAGCGTACCGCGGCGCTTCTGGTCGAGCGCGATCAGCGCCATCAGCTGGTCGCCGTCGATCGTCGTGCCGGTCTCGTCGACGACGATCAGCCGGTCGGCGTCGCCGTCGAGCGCCAGCCCGATGTGCGCCCCGCTGCCGACCACCGTCTCCTGCATCACCTGCGGGTAGGTCGAGCCGACCTTGTCGTTGATGTTGGTACCGTTCGGCTTGACGCCGAGCGGGATCACCTCCGCGCCCAGCTCCCACAGCGCCTCGGGGGCGACGTGGTAGGCGGCGCCGTTGGCGCAGTCGACGACTACCTTCAGCCCATCGAGGCGGAGCTGCTCGGGGAAGGTCGCCTTGGCGAAATGGATGTAGCGGCCGCGCGCGTCGTCGATCCGCTTGGCACGACCGATCAGCTCGGGGCGGGCGAGCTCGGGCTCCTGCTCGAGCCGCGCCTCGATCGCAAGCTCGTCCTCGTCGCTGAGCTTGTAGCCGTCGGGGCCGAACAGCTTGATCCCGTTGTCGGCGAAGGGATTGTGGCTGGCCGAGATCATCACGCCCAGGTCGGCGCGCATCGAGCGGGTCAGCATGGCGACCGCCGGCGTCGGCATCGGCCCCAGCAGCACCACGTCCATGCCCACCGAGGTGAAGCCGGCGACCATCGCCGACTCCATCATGTAGCCGGACAGGCGGGTGTCCTTGCCGATCACCACGCGGTGACGATGGTCGCCGCGGAGGAAGTGGGCGCCCGCTGCCTGTCCGACCTTGAGCGCGGTCTCCGCCGTCATCGGAGCGCTGTTGGTGAGGCCGCGGATGCCGTCGGTGCCGAAGAATTTACGCGTCATGAGCGGGCCTTAGCGGCTCAGCCGAACCAGCGCCACAGCCCCGCCGGCACCGGATGCGCCCATGTCGCGACGAGCAGCAGCAACGTTCCACCGACCAGCGCGAACCAGCCCGGGAAGGCGAGGCCGCGGCCGAACGGAAGGAAGCTCGTCTGCGCCTCCCACGATCGCCACCGCTCGCCGGACAGCCGCTCCTTCTTGGCGTCCTGCCCCGCCGCGCCGCCCAGCGCGAGGATGAGGATGGTGGCGTCGAGGACGAAGGCCTTGGGTGTGGCGATCAGCGCCGAATGGACGAACGCCCACAGCGCGAAGCTCCACATCATCGGGTGGCGGGTGATCGCGAGCACCCCTGCCGGCCGGCCCTTCGCCGACGGGGCCCCCGCAAGCGCCGGATTGCCGCGAAAGCTGCCGACGAACAGGATGGAGGCCGCCCACATCACCAGCGTCGCGGCTGCCCAGAGCCCGTCCCCGGCACCCCACAGCGGCGTCTCCCGCCCGATCCCGCGGTAGATCCACAGTAGGGCTCCGAAGGTCAGCAGGGCGACAAGCGAGTAGAGGCCGCGGAACGGCCCCTCGCCCATGCGCCGCACCAGCGGCTCGCGCCAGGGATGCGAGAGGAGGAAGTGCGTGCCAAGGAACAGCGCGGCGGCCCCGACGAGGAGGCCATGCGTGCTCACCGGCGGTACGCCTCGGGCAGCTCGCGCCGGCTGAGATCGATGTAGCGGTCGCGCAGCTTGTCCTGGCGGGTCACCAGCGGTTGCTGCACCCCGTCGATATAGACCTGCTCGGCCCGGCTGGTCGTCTCGAGCGGGTCGCCCGACCAGATCACGAGGTCGCCGCGTCGCCCCGGTGCGAGGCTGCCGAAGTCCCGGCCCATCCCGATCGCCTCGGCCGGGGCGGAAGTGATCAGCCGCAGCGCCTCGCCCCAGCTCAGCCCCGACGCACCCGGCACCTTGGCGAGCGCGACGAGGTTGCCGGCATATTGCCGCTCGTCGAACAGGTACCGGGTGTCGTTGTCGTCGATCATCCCGACCGAGACGTTGACGCCGGCGGACCGCATCCGGCCGATGTTCGACTGGGTCGCGGCCAGCTGTTCGAAGCTCGCCGGCAGGTCGTTTACCGCCGAGGCGATGACCGGCACGCCCGCCGCGGCGATCTTGTCGGCGACCGTCCACCCCTCGCTGGCGCCGACCAGCACCAGCTTCAAGGCCGGGAACTCGCGCCGCAGCCCCAGCACCTGCAGGATGTCGCTGGCCCGCTCGGCATGGACGAGGAGATACTGCCGCCCCTGCAGCACCGGGACGAGCGCCGCGGCATCGAACCGGGTCAGCAGGACGTCCTGGCTCCGCTGCGCATCGTAGAGCCGCGACTCGTTGGGATCGCGTACCTCCGGCTGGTCGGTCGGCAGGGTTCCCGCGCTCCGGGTCGAGGCGACGGTCGGCAAGCGCCGCCCGAGCTCGCGCGCCTCGCGCAGCGCGTTGCGGAACAGGAGATGCGCGCTCGGCCGCGAACCGCCCGCCTTCTGCGCACCGGTTTCGCCCAGCTCGACGAACTGGAAGCGCCGCGCCGCCGTGATCGGCTGGTCGTCGGCCCCGAGGTCGATCACCGCCCCCTGGCCCGCAAAGATCGAGCGGGCCGTCTCCGGCGCGACGATGGCGCGGGTCACCCCGTCGGCGCGGTTCACCGCGACCGGGGTCGAGCGCGGGTTGATCCCGGGCGCGACGTCGATCGCCGCGCTGAACGGGCCATTGTTCGCACTCGTGTCGGCAATCCCGCCCGACAGGTCGACCTCGTTGAGCCCGAGCCGGGAGAAACCCGCCACGATTCCCGGGGTCACCCACTTGCCGGTGGCGTCGATCACCTGCGCGCCCGCCGGCACCCGGACGGAGGCGCCCGCCGCGACCACCCGGCCATTGCGGATCACCACCGTTCCGCCGGGGATCGGCGCCGAACCGTCGCCGAGCGCGACCGTGCCGTTGGTCACCGCGATCGTCTGCGCGCCCGCTGGCTCGACGGCCAGCAGCGCGGCGGCGGCGAGCAGCAGCCGCTTCACTTCACGTCTCCCTCGCCGGGCTGGCCCAGCTCGAAGTCGCTGACCGGACGCCGCTTCGGATCGTTCGAGTCGTACATCTCGGCGCCGTCGATCCAGACCCGCTCGGGCCGCGTGTAGTTGCTGAACGGGTTGCCGTTCCACAGCACCACGTCGGCCATCTTTCCGGGCTTGAGGCTGCCCGTCCGGTCGGCGATGCCGAGTGCCTTGGCCGGGTTGTAGCTCAACCACTGCCAGGCCTGCGCCTCGGTGAAGTTCAGCCCCGCGCGCCGTCCGTCGGCGAGCGCCTTGGCGGCTTCCTGGTACAGCCGCTGGATGCCGTTCGGGTCGTCGGAGTGGACGATGGCGCAGGCGCCCGCGTGAGCGACCATCGGGATGTTCTCCTTCACCGCGTCATAGGCTTCCATCTTGAAGCCGTACCAGTCGGCCCACATCGCGGCGCATATGCCGTTCTGGCGAAGGAGGTCGGCGACCTTGTAGGCCTCCACCGCGTGGTGGAACGCCGCGATATGATAGCCGAACTCCTTCGACATATCGATCATGATCGCCATCTCGTCGGCGCGGTAGCAGTGATTGTGGATCAGGATCTTGCCGTCGAGCACGCCCTTCAGCGTGTCGAGCTGCAGGTCCCGTTCCGGCATGTCGCCGCCATTCTTGTAGTAGCGGTCCCACTTGCGCTTGTAGGCCTGCGCGCGGATCCAGGCGGCGCGGTCGACCGCAATATTGCCCATCCGCGTCTGCGGCATGACGCCCTTGCTGCCGTAGACCCGCTTGGGGTTCTCGCCGCACGCCATCTTCAGCCCATAGGGCGCGCCCGGGAACTTCATCCCCTGCACCGTCCGCGCCGGCACATTCTTCAGCACCACCGAGCGGCCGCCGAAAAGGTTGGCGGAGCCGGGCAGGATCTGCAGCGTGGTAACGCCGCCATTGGCAAGCGCCCGGCTGAAGCCCGGATCCTGCGGCCAGACGCTGTGCTCGGCCCAAACCTCGGCCCGGTTAGGGCCGGTCGCCTCGTTCCCGTCCGACAGCGATTCCACGCCCGGCGAGG
The DNA here is from genome assembly GCF_003970925.1 of Sphingomonas ginkgonis. Taxonomy (NCBI): domain Bacteria; kingdom Pseudomonadati; phylum Pseudomonadota; class Alphaproteobacteria; order Sphingomonadales; family Sphingomonadaceae; genus Sphingomonas; species Sphingomonas ginkgonis. The sequence goes on along the minus strand of NZ_RWJF01000001.1, from coordinate 1,625,983 downwards.
GATAGTCGCCGAGATGGCTGTGGACGTCGATCACGCCCGGCGTCACCCACTTGCCGCGCGCATCGATCGTCCGCGCGCCGGCGGGGCTGGCGAGCTCGGGCCCGCCGACCGCCTGCACCTTGCCGTCGGCGATGATCAGCGTGGCGTCCTGCACCTGCCCGCCTTCGCCGTCGAACAGCGTCGCGCCGCGGATCACGGTCGGGACGCCCGGGTAGGGCCGGTAGGTCGACGGATAAGGATCCTCGTTGATCCTGATCGCCGGGGTATTCTTCTTCGGCGGCGGATTCTCCGCGCAGCCGGTCAGTACGCAGGCAGCAGCGATGACCGCCGCGAACAGGCCCTTATTGAACACCATGCATCCACTTCTTGAGCGGCCAGGACAGGAGGAACAGCAGCACGCCGGCGCCGATCGCGATCCAGGCGATCGTCGTGAAGGTCGCGGTATAGGTGTCGAGGCTGACCTTGAGGTTGGTCACCTGGCCGCCCACCGTCTCGACGCTGGCGAACTGGGCAACCACGCCCGCGACATATTGCGCGACCGAGATCGACAGGAACCACACGCCCATCATCAGCCCGACGATCCGGGCGATCGACAGTTTGGTGATCATCGAGAGTCCCACCGGCGAGATGCACAGCTCGGCCAGCGAGTGGAGCAGGTAAAGACCGGCGAGCCACCACAGCCCGACCTTGAAGTCGGGTCCGACGAACTGCGACCCGAACACTAGGAACAGGAAGCCCGCGCCGACCCCGACCAGCGCGATAGCGAATTTCACCGGGATCGATGGCTCAAGGTTGCGCTTGGCGAGGAAGGTCCACAGCGCGCTCATGATCGGCGCGAAGATGACGATCGAGAGCGGATTGAAGTTCTGCGTCTGCGGAGCCGAGAGTTCAAACAGCCCGAACACGCTGCGGTCGGTGTTGCGGTCGGCGAACAGGGTCAGCGACGAACCAGCCTGTTCGAACAGCGTCCAGAAGAAGACGTTGAAGACGATCAGGATCATCGCCGCGGTCATCATCTGGCCTTCCTGCCGGCTGCCCTTGGCATAGGACCAGATGAGGATGCCGGGGACGCTGACGAGGAAGGTGCCGAACAGCAGCTTGCCCATCAGCGACAGGCCCGCAAGATAGCCGAGGAAGCCGCTCCCCGGGGTCGGCTCGGGCGTGTTCATCAGGTTGACGAACAGCAGGTAGAGCACCGGCACCGCGAGCAAGGCGCAGATATAGATGATGATCGAGCGGTCGGCCTTGCCTTCCGGCGCATCGCCGTACCCGGTCAGTCGCCCGCCGTCGAACTGCATCAGCAAGAACGACACGATCATGCCCAGCCCGGCGAGCCCGAAGCCCGCCCACCAGCCGAGCCAGTCGGCGAGGATCGGGCAGAAGAACTGGCCACCGATCGAGCCGAGATTGATGCCCATGTAGAAGATGGTGAAGCCGCTGTCCCGGCGCCGGTCGCCCTGCGCGTAGAGCGTGCCGACGATGGTCGAGATGTTGGGCTTGAAGAAGCCGTTGCCGACGCTGATCAGCGACAGGGCGACCAGCAGGATCGCGACCATCAGCGGGTTCTTGTCGCTGCCGTCGACCAGCCCGCCCTTGGGGATGGTTCGCGCGACCTCGTTGTTCGGCCCAAGCAGCGCGACGCTGCCGTCGTCGTTGCCCTTGACCTGGAACCGCTGGTGGGTCGCGGGATCGACCACGAAGCGGGTCTCGTTGGCGGCGCTGGTCGGCCGGTCACGGAAATTGTCGACCTGCACTTCCCAGCGCTGGCCGTCGATGGTGGCGAACGGCCGCGACGGCTCGCCGCCCACCGCCAGCGTCAGATAGCCGATCGCCATCATGATCGCGCCGAACTTCACCGAGCGCTTGGAGCCGAGATACTGGTCGGCGAGGAAGCCGCCGATCAGCGGGGTCAAGTAGACCAGCGCGGTGTAGCCGCCATAGAGGCCGGTCGAGGCGCGGTCGCCGAGGACGAAGTGCTTGGTCAGGTAAAGCGTCAGCAGCGCCCGCATGCCGTAATAGCCGAACCGCTCCCACATCTCGGTGGTGAACAGGCGGGCAAGCTGGCGCGGGTGGCCGAACCAGCTGTCGTGGTCGCTTCGGCTGACGTCCGGATCTTCCGGTGCCGTGGTGGTTTCCGGACCGACGTTGACCATTCATGACTCCCTGCGGCGGGCGCTCTGTCGGCACCCTGACGGGCGCGCACCGTAGCGGGTGAAATTTTGTTGGGAAGTCGATTGTTGGCCTCCGCCCCCGCTGGTAGGCGCGCGGCGATGTTCAACGACCTCTCGAGCCCGCTCGACCTGCTCCGGACCCGGCGCTCGGGCAAGCCGCGCGAGTTTGTCGGCCCCGGCCCGAACGAGGCCGAGCTCGGCGAGATGCTCCGCCTCGCCTCGCGCGTGCCGGACCATGGCAAGCTGTCGCCGTGGCGCCTCGTCACCGTCGGCGCCGATCAGCGCGACGCGCTCGGCATCCTGTTCCGCAAGGCGCTCGCCGCCAGCGATCCCTGCGCCTCGCCCGCCCACCACCAGGCTGCGGACGACTTCGCCCATTTCGCCGGAGCGCTCGTCGTTCTGGTCTCCGCGCCAGTGCCCAACCACAAGATCCCGGTCTGGGAGCAGGAACTCTCGTGCGGCGCGGTCGCGATGAACCTGCTGCTCGCGGCCACCGCGATGGGCTTCGTGCCCGGTTGGCTGACCGGCTGGTACAGCTTCGACGAGACGGTTCGCCGCGCCTTCTGCGGCGAAGGGGAGCGGATCGCCGGCTTCATCTTCATCGGCCATCCCGGTCGGCCGCTCGAGGAGCGTCCCCGGCCGCAACATGACCAGATTGTCAGCCGCTGGAACGCTCCGGCGGATTGATCCGAGCTGCGCGATGCTGTATTAGGACAGCATGCCACTCCGTTCCGCCGGATCCGACAAGCCCGTCTACGTCCGCCTCCGCGAGACCATCGCGGACTCGATCCTCTCCGGCCGCTACAAGGACGGCGATCCGCTCCCGTCCGTCCGCGCCTTCGCATCAGAACAGGGCGCCAACCCGCTCACCGTCGCAAAGGCCTATCAGGGCTTCCAGGACGAGGGGCTGATCACCGTTCGCCGCGGGATCGGCATGTTCGTTGCCGACGGCGCCCGCGACCGCCTGTCGAGCGCCGAGCGGACCGCCTTTATCGAGCGCGAATGGCCGGCCATTCGCACCCGCATGCGCCGCTTGGGCATCGATCCCGCCGAACTGCTCCGCCGCGAGGACGCCTACGGCTCAGGCCAGCGCCCCGGCCTCGACCGAGTAGAGTAGGTCTGCCGCCAGTCCGGCGCCCCCTGCCAGCCCAATTGCCTCGGGCACGACCGCCGCATTGAAGTAGGCCGACGCCGCCCGTTTCGTGGCGAGGAATGCACCCTCCCCGACCACGCGCGCCTGCCGCTCGAGCAGCCAGCCCCCGACCAGCACCGCGCACATCGTCAGGAACGCATAGCTGCCCGCCTGCCGCTCGTCCGCCTCTGCCGCCCGAAGCGAGGCGGCGGCGACCTCGACCGCGTCGGCCAGCGCCACCAGCGGCTTGGCCAAGATCTCCTCGCGCAGGTCGGCGACCAGTCCGTCGAACGCCAGTCCGCCGTCGAGCCCGAGCTTGCGCCCGACAAGGTCCGCCGCCTGGATCCCGTTCGTCCCCTCGTAGATCGGTGCGATCCGGGCGTCGCGCAGGTGGCGGGCCGCGCCGGTCTCCTCGACATAGCCCATCCCGCCGTGGACCTGAACTCCGAGGCTCGCGACCTCGCAGCCGATGTCGGTGCACCAGGCCTTGACCAGCGGGGTCAGCACGTCCGCCCGCGCCGCCGCCGCCCGGTCCCCGGCCCGTCCCCGGTCGACCTGCCCGAAGGCATAATAGGCGAGCGAACGCGCCGCGGTGGTCAGCGCGCGCATCCGCAGCAGCATCCGGCGCACGTCGGCATGGTCGGCGATCGCCGCCGCCTGCCCGGCGCGCGCGCCCTGCCGCCGCTCGAGCGCATAGCCCACCGCGTGCTGGGTCGCGGCCTCGGCGATCCCGACGCCCTGCAGCCCGACGTTCAGCCGCGCATTGTTCATCATGGTGAACATGGCGCGCATGCCGCCCATCTCGGGCCCGACCAGCCAGCCGGTCGCACCGTCCTCGTCGCCATAGCTCATCACACAGGTCGGCGAGGCATGGATCCCCAGCTTGTGCTCGATCGACACGCAGCGAAGGTCGTTGCGCGAGCCGTCGGGCAGGATCTTGGGCACCAGGAACAGCGAGATCCCCTTCGTTCCCGCCGGCGCGTCCGGCGTTCGGGCGAGGACGAGATGGATGATGTTCTCGGCAAGGTCGTGCTCGCCATAGGTGATGAAGATCTTGGTCCCGCGGATCCGCCAGCTGCCGTCGCCATTCGGCTCGGCGCGGGTCTTGAGCGCGCCGACGTCGCTCCCCGCCTGCGGCTCGGTGAGGTTCATCGTCGCCGGCCACTCGCCCGACACGATCCGCGGCAGATAATCGCGCTTCTGCTCCTCCGTCCCATAGACCTCGAGCGCCTCGATCGCCCCCATGCTGAGCATCGGGCAGAGCGCAAAGGCGACGTTGGCGGCGTTCAGGTCGTCCATCACCGCGGCGCCGAGCACCGTCGGGAGACCCTGTCCGCCCGCATCCTCGGGCGCGGCGATCGTTCCCCATCCCCCTTCGACGAAGGCGCGGTAGGCCTCGCGGAAGCCTTCGGGCATGGTCACGGCGCCATCGCTCCACCGCGCGCCGACCGCGTCGCCGACCTTGGCGAGGGGCGCATATTCGCCCTCCGCGAACGCCGCCGCCCCTTCCAGCACCGCGTCGACCAGATCGCCGTCGTTGGTGAGCTCGCCGATACGGACGACATGGTCGAGGATGAAGCGCTGGTCTTCGACGGGGCAGCGGAATGGCATGGGCGCGCTCTTGGATTAGGGTTGCCGCCAAGCCATAGCGTCAGGCCCATGAGCACGCCAACAGTCCGCCTGCCCGCCGATGACGGCGCGATCGAGGAGGCCGCCCGCGCCATCCTCGCCGGGCGGCCGGTCGCCGTTCCGACCGAGACGGTCTACGGCCTCGCCGCCGACGCGACGAACGGCGAAGCGGTCGCGCGCATCTATCAGGCCAAGGGAAGACCCAGCTTCAACCCCCTGATCACGCACGTGCCCGACCTTGCCACCGCCGAACGCTACGGCCTGTTCGACCCGGCCACGCTGGCGCTCGCCGAAACGCACTGGCCGGGCCCACTCACCCTGGTGGTGCCGCTCCGCCCCGGCGGGAGCATCGCCTCGATCGTCACCGCCGGCCTGCCCAGCATTGGTCTCCGCGTGCCCGCCCACCCGGTCATGCAGGCCCTGCTGCGTGCCAGCGGCCGTCCGCTCGCCGCCCCCAGCGCGAACGCCAGCGGCCGGATCAGCCCGACTCGCGCCGAGCATGTGCTGGCCAGCCTAGACGGCCGCATCCCGCTGCTGCTCGACGCTGGCCCGACCGAACGGGGCATCGAATCGACCATCATCGCCGCGACCGGCGGCCCGTTGCGCCTGCTGCGACCCGGACCGGTCGAGGTTCCCGAGGCGCAGCGCGCCGGCAGCGGGCAGATCGAGGCGCCGGGCATGATGAGCAGCCACTACGCCCCGATCAAGCCGCTCCGGCTCGACGCCACTCAGGCGCAACCGGGCGAATGGCTGATCGGCTTCGGTCCCGTCCCCGGCCGCTCGACCCTCAGCGCCGGCAGCGACCTGGTCGAGGCCGCCGCCAATCTGTTCAGCGCCTTGCACGAAGCGGACGAGAGCCCATGCGAAGCCATCGCGGTGGCACCGGTTCCTGCGGACGGTCTCGGCGCGGCGATCAACGACCGGCTGCGGAGGGCGGCCGCCGATCGCGGCTGAGCCCCGGAACGCCGCGGTTCACCCGCCGTTGGCGGAGCATGCACCATCCTGTCCCGCCGCCGCCCGGCCGCTCTGCGTGACCATTCCCCTGGCGCTCCAGGCCGGGCTGTGGGGCCTGCTCAGCGGCTCGGCCCTCCTCCTCGGCGCCGCCGTCGGCTGGTTCGTCCCGCTGTCCCGCCGGGTCATCGCCGCGATCATGGCGTTCGGCGCCGGCGTGCTCATCTCCGCCCTCTCGTTCGAGCTGATGGACGAGGCGTGGAAGCGTGGGGGCTTCGGACCGGTCGCCGGCGGGTTCCTCGGCGGCGCCGGCATCTACACCGGGCTCAACCTCCTCCTCGCCTACCGCGGCGCGCGCCACCGCAAGCGCTCGACCCCGGACGTGCGGGAAAAGCAGCAGGACAAGCATCCGGCGAACGGCATGGCGCTCGCGCTCGGGGCTCTGCTCGACGGCATCCCCGAATCGATCGTCATTGGCGTCAGCATGATCGAGGGCGGCGCTGTCGGGCTGGTCGCCGTCGCCGCCATCTTCCTCTCCAACATTCCCGAGGGCCTCTCGAGTTCGGCCGGGCTCAAGGCGGAGGGCAAGACGCTTGCCTATACTTTCGCGCTATGGGCCGGAGTCGCGCTGGTCTCCGGCCTGGCCAGCTTCATCGGCTATGTCGCCTTTGCCGGCGTCGACCCCGGGATCACGGCCTTCGTCCAGGCGCTCGCCGCCGGCGCAATCCTGGCGATGATCGTCGACACGATGGTGCCCGAAGCGTTCGAGGGCACCCACGACTATGCCGGGATCATCGCCGTCTCGGGCTTCCTCGTCGCCTTCGCGCTGTCGAAGCTCGGCGGCTAGGCCCTCAGGCCGTCGCCGCCGCGCTCTTGGTCCGCGCCTGAAAGCTCTTGCGCAGCTTCTGCAGCTTGGGCGGGATCACCGCCATGCAGTAGGGGTTCCGCTGGCCCTCGCTCGCCCAGTAATCCTGGTGATAGTCCTCGGCCGGGTACCAGTCGGCCTTGGGCTCGATCGTGGTCACGATCCGGCCGTTGTGATCGGCGTTGGCGCGCTCGATCGCGGCGCGGGCCTCCTGCTCCTGCTCCTCGTTCTCGGGGAAGATCGCCGAGCGATACTGCGTCCCAATGTCGTTGCCCTGCCGGTTGAGCTGGGTCGGATCGTGGGTCGCGAAGAAGATTTCGAGCAGCTCGCCGTAGCTGATCGCCTCGGGGTCGAACCGGATCTTGATCGCCTCGGCATGGCCGGTGTTGCCGCCGCAAACCTGCTTGTAGGTCGGGTTCACCGTCTGGCCGCCCGTGTAGCCGCTCTCCACGCCGTTCACCCCGACCACGTCGAGGAACACCGCCTCGGTGCACCAGAAACACCCGCCCGCGAATACCGCCGTCTGCTCAGCCATCGCCTGATCTCCTTTTCGAACGGGCATTTGGGGTCGCGGGAGCGTCGCCACAAGCCGGCGCGCGGCAAAGCCTCGAACAGCTCGGCTATGCCGGCGGTCGCGCCCCCGCCCTTGTCCAGCGTTCCTGCAGCGGCTGATATTCTTCGCTGCGGGTTTGCGGCAGTTCGCGGGTGTCGAGCCAGGCCTCGTGCATGCTCTCCGCGCCGAAATGATGGGTGGGCTTGAAATAGTCCGCATCGTCGAACGCGGCGACGGTCAGGTCCATGTGCGCGCTGCCCTCGCGGAACTGGAACCCGAGCGAGGTGCCGCAGGAGCTGCAGAAAGGCCGTCGCGCGATCGGGCTGCTGTCGTACCAGTCCGGCGCCTGCTTCCATTCGACCTTGGCCTGTTCGATCCCGAGCAGGGCGAGGCTGACGTTCCCACTCGAGCGCTGGCACATGCGGCAATGGCAAAGATAAGCGTCGGGGCTTGCAACCTCGGCGCTGAAGCGGACCTTGCCGCAGGCGCATCCCCCCTCCATCCGGCTCATCGGCGGACCTCCTCGTTCCTCCTGAGGCTCTCCTCCATCCGCGCCAGCTGCTCCGGCGTGGCCTTCGGCTGGCCTTTCTTCCACTCGTCGTACGGCATTCCGTAGACCGCCGCTCGCGCTTGCGCCCGGTCGATCGGCTGCCCCTGCGCTGCGCTCTCCTCCTCGACCCATTCGCTGAGGCAGTTGCGGCAGAAGCCGGCGAGCCCCATCAGGTCGATGTTCTGCGCGTCGTCGCGCTGGCGGAGGTGCGTCACCAGACGGCGGAAGGCCGCCGCCGCGACGCTGTCCGGGATCTCGCTCACGGCTGGCCAGCCGGCGTCGGCATCATCGACACATGCTCGTGGACGATCTTCCACTGGCCGTCGCCCTGCCGCTGGTAGACGTCGGTGAAGCGCGAGCTGACCTTGGGCCGGGCGGCGCCCGCCTGCACGGTGAAGCTCTCGACTCCCGAGCTGACGAAGGCATCCGGGCCGACCAGCTGGATGTGGCGGTCGGTCACCGCATAGTCGGCCGGCCGCATGCTGGTGAAGGTCTTGGCCCAGCCGGTCTGCGCCGAGCGGTCGTCGGTCGGAGTCGGGTTGGACGCATCGATCATCACGGCCTTGCTGCCGTAATTGGCCATGATCCGGTTGGCGTCGCCCGACGAGAAGCTCGCTTCTGCGCCCTGCGCGATGCGGGTCGCCTCCGCCTCGGTGACGGGCGCCTGCCCGGTCTGCCCGCTTTTCGCACAGGCGGCGAGCGCCAGGACGGCGACCATCATCATCGTTCGCATCTTACCCTCCGTCACCCCCGCGAGCGCGGGGTCCAGCTTTCTCGGGCCGAACGGATGGGAGAACAAGCGTATCCGTCAGGCCGCCTTCTGCAGGTGCCGCCGGCCAAGCAGCTCGGCGATCTGGACCGCGTTCAGCGCCGCGCCCTTACGGAGATTGTCGGACACGCACCACAGCGACAGGCCGTTCTCAACCGTCGGGTCCTCGCGCACGCGGCTGACAAAGGTCGCATATTCGCCGACCGCCTCGACCGGGGTGACGTATCCCCCGTTCTCGCGCTTGTCGACGAGCATCACGCCGGGGCTCTCGCGCAGGATCTCCTGCGCCTGTTCGGCCGATATCTCCTCCTCGAACTCGATGTTGATGGCTTCCGAATGGCCGACGAACACCGGCACCCGGACGCAGGTCGCGCTGACCTTGATCGAGGGATCGAGGATCTTCTTGGTCTCGACCACCATCTTCCATTCCTCCTTGGTCGACCCATCGTCGAGGAAGACGTCAATGTGGGGAATGACGTTGAAGGCGATCTGCTTGGTAAATTTCTTGGGCTCCGACGGGTCTCCGACGAAGATGTTGCGGCTCTGCTCGAACAGTTCGTCCATGCCCGCCTTCCCGGCGCCCGAGACCGACTGGTAGGTCGCGACGACCACGCGCCTGATCCGCGCCGCGTCGTGCAGCGGCTTCAGCGCGACCACCATCTGCGCGGTCGAGCAGTTGGGGTTGGCGATGATGTTCCTGGCGCGATACCCGTCGATCGCCTCCGGGTTCACCTCGGGCACGACCAGCGGCACGTCGGGGTCCATCCGGTACAGCGAGCTGTTGTCAATCACCGTGCAGCCCGCCGCTGCCGCGCGCGGGGCGTGGACCTTCGACACGTCCGAGCCGGCGGCGAAGATCGCCATGTCCCAGCCCTCGAAGTCGAAATGCTCGAGGTTCTTGACCTTGAGCTCCTGCCCGGAGTCCCCGAAGTCGATGATGTCGCCGGTCGAGCGCGGGCTGGCGACCGCGGCCACCTCGTCCAGCGGAAACTGGCGCTCGGCGAGGATGTTCAGCACCTCGCGTCCGACATTGCCCGTCGCACCGACGACGGCGACCCGGTAACCCATTCCTTGTCTCCAATTGAGCGCCGTGATTGTATCCCGCCCGGGGCGCCGGGGCGATATGCACCATATGCGCTTCGAAACAAGGGCGCGGGGGTAGCGTGCGGGTGAAAAACTGGACTTTGCTCGGCCTGCTGGTGGCGGCGCTGCTGCTTGCACTCGCCGGCAAGTCGTGGCTCGCCGAGCCGCCCGCGCTTCGTGCCGACAACGCGCCGGGCCAGTTCGATGCGCTCGCCGCCAAGGCCCGGCTGGCGCGCATTCTCGACGACCAAAGGCCGCACCCGGTGGACACGCCGGCCAATGACGCGGTGCGCACCCGGCTATTGGACGAGGTTCATGCGCTCGGGCTGGCCGCGATCGTCCGCGACCAGCAGGCATGCGGCGATTTGTCCAAGAGCAAGGGGCTGGTCTGCGCGCGCGTGCGCAACGTCATCGTCCCGCTCGGCCCTGCCGGCGGTAGGGCGATCCTGCTCAACGCCCATTACGACAGCGTGCCCGTTGGGCCCGGTGCCGGCGACGACGGGATCGGAGTCGCGACCCTGCTCGAGGTGGCCGCGAAGCTTCGGAACGAGCGGCTGCGGCGCCCCGTGCTGCTGCTCTTCAACGAAGGCGAGGAAGCCGGGCTGCTCGGCGCAAAGGCCTTCCTCGCGGACCCGCTCAGCCGCCAGGTCGACAGCCTCGTCAACCTAGAGGCGCGCGGGGTTCGCGGGCCGGTGCAGATGTTCGAGACCGACGTGCCCAACGGCCGCGCCATCGACCTGCTCCGGCGCGCCGTCGCCCGGCCGTCCGCCGGCAGCCTGTCGACCGATCTCTACCGCCAGATCCCCAACTCGACCGACGTCACCAGCTTCGCGCCGCGGCAGTGGCTGACCCTCAACTTGGCGCCGACTTGGAACGAGACCCGCTATCACAGCGCAGGCGACGATCTCGCGGCGCTCAGCCCGCGCACGCTCCAGCACATGGGCGACCAGACGCTGGCGCTTGCTCGGGCGCTCGCCGCCGGCCCGGCTCCGCAGGCAGGCGGCAACCGCATCTTCACCGACCTGCCCGGCCTCGGCCTCGTCACGCTCGATCTCTCGCAGGGCGAGCTGCTGCTCGGCCTGCTGGTCCTGCTGTTCGCGATCGCGGCCGTCCGCCGGCGGGCGCTCGGGCGCGCGCTGCTCGCGGTGCTGGTGCCCCTGCCCGGCGGGTTGCTCCTCGGCTGGCTCGGCCTAGCCCTGCTCGGCGTGCTGCGCGAAGGTCAGTTCTGGCGCGCTTACCCGGCCCTCACGATGACGGCGGTCTACGCCGGTTCGATCGCCGTCTCGGTCCCGGCCCTCGCGACCATCGCCCGCAAGACGCCGATCACCGCGCTTCGAGTCGCATACTGGCTGCTCTTGCTCCTGCTCGGCGCGCTGCTCCTGCTGATCGCCCCGGGCGGGATCGTCTATTTCCTCCTGCCCCCGCTGCTCGCCGCCCTTGGGCTGTTGCTCGGCCGCTGGTCCGCCGGAGCGGAGCGCACCGCCATGATCGCCGCCGCGCTGCTGCAGGCGGTGACCCTCGGCTCGATGCTGGCGCAGCTGGAGGAACTGCTGAACGGCGGTCCCCTGTGGATTTTCGCGCCGCTCGGCGCGCTGCTCGTCCTCCCCTGGCTGATCGAGGCCAAGGTCGGGATCGCCCGCCTTCCTGCCCGACCGCTCGCCGCCGCGGCTGCCGGCCTTGCCGTGCTGGCCTGGCTCCCGCCCGCGCTTGCCCCCGCCTACTCGACCGACCGGCAGCAGCAGTTCAGCATCGAACATGCATCGGGCGATGCGCTGCAGCCGCCACGCTGGGCGATCGTCAACGATCGCGCGTCGCTGCCGCCCGCCATCCGCGCGATGGGCCGCTGGACCTTCGCCGAACTCCCCTATTCGAAGCGCAAGCGCTGGGTGCTTCAGGCTCCGGCGCTGCCGGGCGTGGTCAGGCCGGCGCTGGTCAGGCTAGGCGAGAGCAGCGGCCCCGGTGGGCGCCGCCTCCGCCTGCGCCTCGTCGCCCCGGGCGCGGACGCCATCATGCTGCGCCTGCCCCCCGGCGCCGCGCTGACTGCCGCCGGACTGGCGAGCCCGCAACGGTTGATCGCCGCGGATCGCGACGGCTACATGATCCGCTGCGTCGGCCGGAGCTGCGACGGTTCCGTGCTGGACCTCGTCTTCCGGAACAGCCGGCCCGTCACGGCGGACCTTACCGCCGTCCGCTATGCGCTCCCGCCCGCCGCGGCGCCGCTGCTCCGGGCGCGTCCGCCGGTCGCCCGCCCCCAATATGTCCCGGACGAGACGCTCACGCTAGCCCGAACCCGCCTCTAGCCGCGGCCAGGCACGAGCTTGACCCCGTGCAGCGAGAGGAAGCGCAGCATGCGCTGCCACAGGTCGACCTGGATGTTCGGGCCGCCGAAGCTGTGCGTCTTGCCGGGGTAGACCGCCATCTCGAACGGCGTCCGGCTCTCCTGCATCCGCGCCATGAATTCGGTCGAGTTCTGGAACAGGACATTATCGTCGCTGAGACCGTGCACCAGCAGCAGCGGGTCGGCGATCTTCGCCGCGTCGTGGAGCGCGTCGGACCTGTCATAGTCGACCCGGCCGGTGCGCGGGTCGCCCATGTAATGTTCGCTGTAATGCGTGTCGTAGAGGTCCCAGCGGGTGACCGGCGCTCCGGCGATCCCCGCCGCAAAGGCGTGCGGCGCGGCCTCGAGCAGCTTGAGCGTCATGTAGCCACCGTAGGACCAGCCGTGCACCACGACCTTGCTCGGATCGACCCCCGGCTGCCGCTTGAGCCAAGCCAGTCCGGCAAGCTGGTCGGCGACCTCGACGCTGCCCAGCGCATGATAGGCCGGCTTCTGGAACGCCGTTCCGCGTCCCTCCTGCCCCCGGTTGCCGACCGCGAAGACGATGAAGCCCTGCCGCACCAGGTACTGGTCGAGCGGCGAGACGAACCCCTGCTGGACGTCCTGCGCCTGCGGGCCGCCATAGACCCGGAAGAAGACCGGGGCCTTGCGTCCGCGCGCGAGCTTCGGGCGGATGATCCGGTAGTCGAGCATGGTGCGTCCGTCGGCGGCGGGCAGCCGGCCGAACTCCGGCCGTGCATCGCCGGCGAGATACGGCGCGTAGGGGTGGTCCCCGGCAACCCGGTTCTCCTCAACCCAGGCGAGCCGCTTGCCGCTACCGTCCGCGAGCCACACCTGCGGCGGCTGGCCGGGTCCGCTGCTGGTGACCAGCGCCAGCCGCCCGGTCTTGTCCATCTTGACCGCGTTGTTGGTCCCGGTCCGGGTCAGCTGCACCGGCTGAGCGCCGGGTGTCAGATAGTCGAGCGCGAACAGCTGCTTCTCGTAGCTGCGCCCGCGGTTGGCGGTGAAGTAGAGGCGGTGCCCGGCCTCATCGATCGCGGCAACGCTGTCGACCACCCACTCGCCGCTTGTCAGCACTTGAGTCTGTCCGTTCTGCCACCGGTAGAGATGGCGGAAGCCGGAGCGTTCCGAGCTGAAGACCAGCGAGCCGTCCTTGAGCGGCTTGAGGTCGTCCGACAGGTTGATCCACGTGTCCGACGTGTCGCTGAACAACAGGGTCGAGCGGCCCGTCGCCGCGTCCACCCGCAGATAGTCCAGCCGCTTCTGGTCGCGGCTCTCGCGCTGGACGATGAGCGCGCTCGAATCGGGTAGCCAGTCTACGCGGGCGACATAGATGTCCTTGTTCGGCCCGAGATCGGCCTGCACCCGCCCGCTCCCGTCGGGGTTCATCAGGTAGAGGTCGACGATCGCGTTGGCCGTCCCGGCACGCGGGTAGCGCTGCTGGACGGTGGTCGTCTTGTCGGCGCCGATCGCGGTGCGGGTGGTGAGCTCGACCGGGCTCTCGTCGACCCGCGCCACGGCGATCCGGCGGTCGTCCGGCGCCCACCAGTGACCGCGGAAGCGCTGCATCTCCTCCTGCGCGATGAACTCGGCGAGGCCCCAGCTCAGCGTGTCCGACCCGTCCGGGCTGACCTGCTTCTCCTGGCCGGTGGACAGGTCGAGGACATGCAGCGCCTGGTCGCGGACGAAACTGACGTAGCGTCCCCTCTCGCTGACCGTCGCGTCGAGTTCGGGCGCCTTAGTGCTGGTCAGCCGCCGCACCGACCCATCGAGCGCGGCAAGATAGATGTCGCCGTCGAGCGGCACCACCAGGTGCTGCCCGTCGGGCGCCCAGTCGTAGGCGACGATGCCCTTCAGATTGCCGATGCGCGCCCGCTCGCGCTGCATCCGCTCCTCCTCGGTCAGCGCGGCGCCGGTGCCCAGCTTCTGGCTGTCGACCAGCATGCGCGCCTGCCCTGTCGCCGGGTCGATCGCCCACAGATCGTAGCGCTCGAGATCGTCGGGCCGGTTGCGCAGCACGGTGACAAGCCGGCCGTCGGGCGACAGCTTGGGCAGTCGCGGTACCTTGCCGGTCAGCGCGGGGCTGGCGAACACCCGTTCCAGCGTCAGCCGCGCCGGCGTGGCGGCGAGGGCGGGAATGGTGGCGGCGATGGCGAGAGCGGCGGCGAGGGCGAGACGGGAAACGGTCATTGCCGCCGACGCTAGCGGTGGCTGCCGGCCCGTTCAAAAGAAAAGCGCGCGGGAAGAAGCCTGCCCGCGCGCCTGTTCAGATCAGTCCGGAAGAAGCGCGGCGGCTCAGGCCTCGCTCTTCCCGCTTTCGCGGCGCGGGTCGCGGCGCTCGGCGATGCGGGCCGACTTGCCGGTGCGGCCGCGCAGATAATAGAGCTTCGCGCGACGGACGGCGCCGCGGCGGACGACTTCGATCGAATCGATGGTCGGCGAATAGAGCGGGAAGACGCGCTCGACGCCCTCGCCGAACGAGATCTTGCGGACGGTGAAGTTGGAGCCGATGCCCTTGTTCGACCGGGCGATGCACACGCCCTCATAGGCCTGGACTCGGGTGCGCTCGCCTTCGATCACCTTGACGCCGACGCGGAGCGTGTCGCCCGGACGGAATTCGGGGATCTGGCGGTCGGCGGTGAGCGCTTCGATCTGCTCGCGCTCGAGGGTCTGAATCAGGTTCACTTCACTTCACCTTGCGTTTCGCGCCGCGCGCCAGAGGGCGGTGCCTGCGATGCGCCCCCATGGCGCTCGATCAGGTCCGGCCGCCGTAGCCGTGTATCGTGGACCGCCTGTTCGTGTCGCCACGCGGCAATCCTCGCATGATCCCCCGATCGCAGCACTTCGGGAATCGTGCGCCCTTCCCATGTCACTGGTCGGGTATAGTGCGGATATTCCAGGAGCCCCTGTTCGAAGCTCTCTTCCTCTCCGCTCGTGGGCGCGCCCATTACTCCGGGAAGCAGGCGGACGCAAGCGTCGAGCAGCACCATCGCCCCGAGCTCGCCGCCGGACAGGACATAGTCGCCGATCGACACCGGCTCGACCGGCCGCGCCTCGAAGATCCGCTCGTCGAACCCTTCGAACCGGCCGCACAGGATGATCGCTCCTTCGCCGGCCGCGAGCGCGCGGACCCGCTGCTGGTCGAGCGGCTTGCCACGCGGGCTCATCGCCAGCATTGGGCGTCCATCGGCGACGCTGTCGAGCGCCGCGGCGAGCACGTCGCAGCGCAGCACCATCCCCGCTCCGCCTCCTGCCGGCGTGTCGTCGACCGAGCGGTGCCGGTCGGTCGCGAAGTCGCGGATATGGACCGACTCCAGACCCCAGCGACCCTCCGCCAGCGCGCGTCCGGCAAGGCTCGTCCCGAGCGGCCCCGGGAACATCTCGGGGTAGAGGGTCAGCACGGTCGCACGGAAGGCAGGCGGTGGCGTCATGGCGCGTGCCTATATCAGCCCGGCCCCGCGAAGGAACCGCCCGCGCCGCCCCGCGCTAGAGCTGCTTATGGACGACATCCTCGACTGCCTGGTGGTCGGCGGCGGCCCCGCCGGCCTGACCGCCGCCATTTATCTCGCCCGTTTTCACCTCGACATCCGGGTGATCGACGACGGCAACAGCCGCGCCGGCTGGATCCCGCGCACCCGCAACCATGCCGGCTACCCCGACGGGATCAACGGCAAGGAGCTGCTGGCGCTGATGCGGACCCAAGCGCAGAAATATGGCGCCCGGATCGAGACCGCGCGGGTTACTCGCATCGACCGCGACGACGACGGGCTGTTCACGGTCGAATGGGGCTCGGGCCGCCAGCGGACGAAAACGGTGCTGCTCGCCACCGGGGTCACCAACCGCCGCCCGCGGATGGACAGCGACCTCCACGACGAGGCGCTCGCCAACGGCCAGATCCGCTACTGCCCGATCTGCGACGGGTTCGAGGTCACCGACAAGAAGATCGGGATCATCGGCTCGGGCAGCCACGGCGTCGCCGAGGCGATCTTCCTCCGCAGCTACACCTGCGACGTGACCCTGATCGCGCCCGACAAGGCGCTGGAGGTCAGCGCGGAGGATCGCCAGCGGCTCGACAAGGCGGGCGTGACGATGATCGACGGCCCGGCGGAAGGGGTCGCGGTGAGCGGCGACTGCATCACCGTCGAGACGGCATCGGGCTCACGGACCTTCGACAGCGTCTACCCGTCGCTCGGCTCCGACATGCACACTCAGCTCGGGGTCATGCTCGGCTGCACGCTGGCGGAGGACGGCTGCTTCTGCTGCGACGATCACCAGCGGACCAGCGTGGAGGGCGTCTATGCCGCCGGCGACGTGGTCCACGGGCTCGACCAGATCAGCCACGCGATGGGCGAAGGCGGGGTCGCCGCGACTACCATCCGCAACGACATCGCGGCCAAGTCGCCGATCCTGCGCGAGCCGCCGATGCCGGAGACCGAGCTGCAGGACGCCGAAGCAGGCAACTAGGCGAGGAACTCGCGGTCGACGACGATGCGGTCGCCGGCGAGATCGGCGATCCCGTCGCGGAACGGGATCAGCGAGGTCCTGCCGCCCGCCAGCTCGACGTCCAGCAGGTCCCCGGCACCGAAATTTTCAACGGCAACCACGGTGCCGACCGGCTCGCCGGACGGGTCCACGCAGGGCAGGCCGACCAGGTCGGCGTGATAATATTCGCCGTCCTCGAGCGGCGGCAGCGCGCCGCGCTCGATCTCGACCAGCTGCCCGCGCAGCGCTTCCGCCGAATCACGGTCGGTCACCCCGGCCAGCCGAGCGATCGCGACCTTGCCGCCGTCCTTGAGGCTGGCGAGCTCGAACGGGCGGCCGCCGACCAGCACCTGCTTCTGCGCGGCGAGCGTGTCGGGGCTCTCGCCGAACAGCTTGAGGCGAAGCTCGCCGCGAACCCCGTGCGCGCCGGCGATCGCCGCCAGCGTGACCCGGCTCGTGGACGATCCTCCCCGGGGATGCCCCGGGGAGGCCTGTCCGGTCATTACTCGGCCGTCTCGGCGCCCTCGGCCGGGGCGCTCTCGACGCTGCCCTC
Organism: Sphingomonas ginkgonis; assembly: GCF_003970925.1. Lineage (NCBI taxonomy): Bacteria > Pseudomonadati > Pseudomonadota > Alphaproteobacteria > Sphingomonadales > Sphingomonadaceae > Sphingomonas > Sphingomonas ginkgonis. Next base: position 1,608,907 of record NZ_RWJF01000001.1, on the reverse strand, counting down.
GGCCGGATCGGTCGCGGACACGCCCTCGTCGGTCGGGGCAGCCTCTTCGGCGGCCGGGGCCGCGCTGGCGGCGGCCGCCGCCTCGGCGGCCTCGGCGGCCTTGGTCGCACGCTCCTCGGCGCGCTCCTTGGCCTTCTCGCCCGGCTCGGCCTTGTTCGGGTTGTTGCGGGCAGCGCGCTCGCGGACGCCGGCGGCGTCGAGGAAGCGGGCGACGCGATCCGACGGCTGCGCGCCGGCCTTCAGCCAGTGCGACGCGCGCTCCGCGTCGAGCTTGACGCGCTCGGGCGAATCCTTCGCCAGCAGCGGGTTGTAGGTGCCGATCTTCTCGATGAAGCGGCCGTCGCGCGGAGCGCGGGCGTCGGCGACGACGATGCGGTAGTAGGGCCGCTTCTTGGCGCCGCCGCGGGCGAGACGAATGGAAAGAGCCATGTTGTAATTCCTTCTTCTAGCTTGATTTATTTCTTGCCGAACTTGTCGAAACCGAGCGGCATGTTGAACGGCGCGCCGCCGAGCCCGGGAAGCGCTCCCGCACCCCCCGCCCCGCCGAGCCCGCCCGCGCCACCAGCCCCGCCGAGCAGTCCGCCGAGTCCGCCCGCTGGACCGCCGCCGCCGCCGCCGAACATCGCCGCGAGCTTGCCGAGACCGCCCATCTTCTTGAGCCGCTTCATGGCGGTCGACATTTCCTGGTGCATCTTCAGCAGCCGGTTGACCTCCTGGACGGTGGTCCCGCTGCCCTTGGCGATGCGGATCTTGCGCTTGGCGTTGATCAGCTCCGGCTTGGCCCGCTCCTTCGCGGTCATCGAGCTCATCATCGCCTCGAGGTGAATGAGCGCCTTGCCGTCCTGCGCCTTGTCCATCGCGCCCTTCACGCCCTTCAGCCCGGGAAGCATCCCGGCCAGCGCGCCGAGCCCGCCCATCCGCTGCATCTGCGCGATCTGCATCCGGAGGTCGTCGAGGTCGAACTTGCCCTTGGCCATCTTGGCCGCGAGCTTCTCCGCGTCCTCGACCTGGATCGTCTCGGCGGCGCGCTCGACCAGGCTGACCACGTCGCCCATGCCGAGGATCCGCCCGGCGACCCGCTCGGGATGGAAGGCCTCGATCGCGTCCAGCCCCTCGCCGGTGCCGGCGAACTTGATCGGCTTGCCGGTGACCGCGCGCATCGACAGCGCCGCGCCGCCGCGGGCATCGCCGTCCATCCGGGTCAGGATCACGCCGGACAGCTCGACCTCGGCCGCGAAGCCCTTGGCGACATTGACCGCGTCCTGGCCGGTCAGGCTGTCGACCACCAGCAGCGTCTCGGCCGGCTTCGAGGTGGCGGCGACCGCCTTCATCTCGCCCATCAGCGCATCGTCGACGTGGAGCCGGCCCGCGGTGTCGAGGAGGAGGACGTCATAGCCCTGCAGCCGCGCCGACTGCAGCGCGCGGGCGGCGATCTCGACCGGCGACTGGCCGGGCACGATCGGCAGCGTGTCGACGCTCGCCTGGCGCCCGAGCACCGCCAGCTGCTCCTGCGCCGCCGGCCGGGCGACGTCGAGCGAGGCCATCAGCACCTTCTTGCGCTCGCGCTCCGACAGGCGCCGGGCGAGCTTGGCGGTGGTGGTCGTCTTGCCCGAGCCCTGGAGCCCGACCATCATGACCACCGCCGGCGGCGTGACCGCGAGATTGAGCTCGCTGCTGTCCGCGCCGAGCATCTCGACCAGCGCGTCATGGACGATCTTGACGACCATCTGCCCCGGCGTGACCGAGCGCAGAACCTCCTGGCCGACCGCCTTCTCGGTCGCCCGGTCGACGAACTCGCGCGCCACCGGCAGCGCGACGTCCGCCTCGAGCAGCGCCACGCGCACCTCGCGCATCGCCGAGCGCACGTCGGCCTCGGTCAGCGCACCGCGCCCCCGAAGCTTGTCGAAGACCCCCGAAAGGCGGTCGCTCAGCGTGTCGAACATCCACTCACTCCCATGACGAGCGTCCCATGTGGGAAGCGGCTGGCGCAGGGCCAAACGCAAACGACGCCGGCGGGCGAAACCTCGCCGGCCAGCGTGTCCCGAGGGACGCTCATCGATGTTTTGTCGAAAACGACGGGCGGGCGCTTAGGCGACGGGCGCCCTCCCGTCAAGGAAGGCGGGTCAGGGCCGCGGCTTGGAACCGCCGCCGCCGCCCCCGCCCGGACGACCGCCGCCGGGGCGTCCGCCGCCGGGCCTGCCGCCACCGCCGCCGGGTCGGCCGGAGCCGCCGGGTCGCGGACCGCGCGGCGGACGGCGATCGCCCGGCGGCCGGTCGCCGGGCTGGCGCCGCTCGCGCTCGGGCACCCGGTCGAGCGGCCGGGTCATCGTCTGTTCGCCCTTGGGGGCCACCGCATAGCCCTCCTTGAGGAGCTGGGTGAAGGCGCTGCGCACGCTCTGCCCGATCGCCTGCTGCAGCTCCTTCGGCAGGTCCTCGAACGTGGTGTTCGGGTGGATCGCCTGGAGATCGCGGATGAGCTGGTTGGGAAGCCCGTTCGACGCCGTCTTGAGCGCCGCGATGGCGTCGAGCACGGCGGAGAAGATGACGGACTGCATTACGTCGATGGCGGCTCTGGCCATGGTCGGGCGGGCTTTCGTGGAAGTAAGTCTCGACGGCCCTAGAGAAAGGCGCCGCAAAGGAGAAGGCCCCCCGCCCTTGCGGGGCGAGAGGCCTTCGTTCGGTCAGCTGGTTCCGGCCGACGGCTTAGCCGCGCTCGGGAGCGGGCGGCGGCGGCGGCGGGGGCGGCGGCGGCGGCGGCGCCGGGCAGACCGCGGTCACGTCGATCACCGACCCGTCCGGGCAGGTCTGGGTCGCCGGAGCCGGGGCCGGGGCGGGTTCCGCCACTGGTGCCGGCGGCGGCGGCGGCGGAGGCGGCGGGGCCGCATCGCTGCCGCCGAAGTTGAACACCAGGCTGGCGAGCAGACTGTGCGACTTGAACTTGCCGCGCTGGTCGAAGCTGTAGTTGGTCGTCGACGGCGCGAAGGTCGCATTCTCGACGAAGTTCAGCTTGCCGGTCTGGAAGTAGCGATACTTGAGGCCGAGATCGACGTTCGGGGTGATCGGGTAACGCACGCCGGCGATCCCCTGCCACGCCCATGCCGTGTCGCGGTCGCCGAGCATCTTGACCCGGGCCCGGCCGGCGCCGCCGCCGGCATAGAAGTTCAGGCTGTCGGGCGAGCCGATGTCGAACAGGCCGTTCAGCATCGCCGAGTAGACGCGCGCATGGCCGCCGGTCGCGAAGCTGCCGCTGGTGACGGTCGTGCCGGTCGCGGTCGACAGGTCGGTCGTCAGCGCGCTGCTGGCGGTGACGCTGCGGATCCGCGAGCGCTTGTAGCCGAGCTCGCCCTCGAGCCGGAAGAAGCCGAAGTCGTAGCCGAGCAGGGCGTCGACGTCATAGCCGCGCTTGAGATCGACGCTCGTTCCCCGGTTGTACGACGTGGTGGTCGTGTTCGCGCTGTTGGTGGTGGTGAGGTCGAAATTCAGATTCCGGGGAAAGAGAATGCCGCCCTCGACGCCGGCGTAGGGCGCGCCGTCGCGGGCCATGGCCGGAGAAGCGATGGCCATGGCCGTCGCCGCTGCGAGGAGATATTTACGCATGAGTATTCAAGTCCTTCGTGGTTCCGCAGGGGAGCCCGCTCAACAAGGCAGGACGGCGGAGGTTCGATGAATTCCGCACCTGCGAAGGCGAAGGCGACCGTACTGTGGCCGATGGGCAACAAATCCGCGGTGAGCTGTTGCCCAAAGTGAACAGCAGATGAACATGGCCCCGGTGGACAGCGTGGCGGGGCTTACCTAAGTCGCGGCGGATGCGCCGACGGTTCGACAAGATGGAAGGGCTCGGAAACGACTTCGTCATCTTCGACGCGCGCCGGGAAGCGCTCGCCATGGATGCCACGCTCGCCCGGCGACTGGCCGACCGGCAGCTCGGAATCGGCTGCGACCAGCTGATCCTGCTCGAACCCTCCGACCGCGCCGAGCTGCGGATGCGGATCTGGAACCACGACGGGTCCGAGGTGCAGAGTTGCGGCAATGCCACGCGCTGCGTGGTGGCGCTGACCGGGGCGCGGACCATCGAGACCGCCGGCGGCCTGCTCAGCGGCAGCGCGGCCGGCGACCGGATCGAGGTCAGTCTCGGCGAGCCGCGGTTCGGCTGGGACGAGGTCCCGCTCGACTACCCGATGGACACGGCCGCCCTGCCGATGCGCTGGGGCCCGCTGGAAGGCCCAGCGGCGCTCAGCGTCGGCAACCCGCACCTCGTCTTCTTCGTCCCCGACAGCGCCACGGTCTCGCTCGACGAGCTGGGACCGGCGATCGAGCATGATCCCGCCTTCCCCGAGCGCATCAACGTCAACGTCGCCAGCATCGCGCCCGACGGCGCCCTCCAGCTGCGCACCTGGGAGCGCGGTGCCGGCCTCACCCGCGCCTGCGGAACGGGTGCCTGCGCGACCGCGGTGGCCGCGATCCGCGCCCGCCGCGCGGTCTCACCGGTCGAGGTCCGAATGACCGGCGGGACGTTGAGGGTCGCCTGGGCACCCAGCGAGCCCATTCGGATGACCGGCGCCGCCACCCACGTCTTCTCGGGCGAAATCGCGCTGTGAGCGTCGAGGCGATTACGCTCGGCTGCCGGCTCAACTTCGCCGAGAGCGAGACGCTCAAGAAGCGCTTCGCGGCCACAGACGGCGACACGCTGATCGTCAACAGCTGCGCCGTCACCAACGAGGCGGTGCGCCAGACCGCGCAGGCGATCCGCCGCGCCCGGCGCGAGCGGCCCGCCGCCCGGATCGTCGTCGCCGGCTGCGCCGTGCAACTGGAGCCGCAGCGCTTCGCCGCCATGCCCGAGGTGGACGCGGTCGAGACCCGCGACTTCGCCGCGCCACTCGCCACCGCCGCTGGCTACCGCGCGCGCGTCCGCAGCTTCGTCGCGGTGCAGACCGGTTGCGACCATCGCTGCACCTTCTGCTCGATCTGGCAGGCGCGCGGACCCAGCCGCTCCCTCCCTTTCCCCGCCATCCTCGACGCGGTCCGCAGCGAGCTTGACTCCAGCGCCCGCGAGATCGTTCTGACAGGGGTCGACATTACCGACTACCAGGGCGGGCTAGGGCGGCTCTGCCAGGCCCTGCTCGCCGCCGAGCCACGCCTCCAGCGCCTCCGCCTCTCCTCGCTCGACAGCGTCGAGATCGACGACGCCTTGCTCGAGCTGGTCGCCGGCGAGCCGCGGCTGATGCCGCACTTTCATCTCTCGCTGCAGCATGGCGACGACCTCATCCTCAAGCGCATGAAGCGGCGGCATTTACGGCGCGACGCGGTTCGCCTCGTCGAGCGGATCAAGACCGCCCGGCCCGACGCGACGATCGGCGCCGACCTGATCGCCGGCTTTCCCACCGAGAGCGAAGCCGCCTTCGCCAGTCTCGTCAGCCTGCTCGACGAATGCGACGTGATCGCCGCGCATGTCTTCCCCTTCTCCGCCCGGCCGGACACGCCCGCCGCGCGCATGCCGCAGCTGCCGCGCGAGACGGTCAAGGCGCGTGCCGCCGAGCTTCGCGCGCGGGCGGCGGAGCGGCGCTCCTCCTGGCTCGACGGGCTGGTCGGAACGACCGTTCACGGCCTGATCGAGAACAGGGAGAAGGGCCACAGCGACACGTTCGCGCCGATCCTTGTCAGCGGCTCCGCGAGAGGCGACATGGGCGCCATTCAACTCACCGGCCGGACGGCCGACCATCTGATCGGACAATTCGCATGAGCTGGATGGACCGCCTGCGCGGCGGCTTCGCCAAGACCGCCGAGCGCATCGGCGACAATCTCACCGGGCTCGCCACCCGCCAGGCGCTCGACACCTCGACGCTCGACGATATCGAGGAGGCGCTGATCGCCTCGGACCTCGGTCCGGAGGCGTCCCGGCGGATCCGCGAGGCCATCGCCGCGCGCCGGTTCGAGCAGCTCGACGAGCGCGGGCTGCGCACCATCCTCGCCGAGGAGATCGAGAAGATCCTCGCCCCGGTCGCCCGCCCGCTCGAGGTCACCGGCTTTCCAAGACCGCACGTCGTGCTCGTCATCGGCGTCAACGGCTCGGGCAAGACGACCACCATCGGCAAGCTCGGCCACTGGCTGCAGGAGCAGGACTATGGCGTCATGCTGGCGGCCGGCGACACCTTTCGCGCCGCCGCGATCGAGCAGCTCAAAATCTGGGGTGAGCGGATCCACGCCCCGGTGATCGCCGGCAAGGAAGGCGGCGACGCGGCGGGGATCGTGTTCGACGGGGTCAAGCAGGCTGCCGCAACCGGGATCGACGCGCTGATCGTCGACACCGCCGGCCGTCTCCAGAACAAGTCGCACCTGATGGACGAGCTGGCCAAGGTCCGCCGCGTGCTCGGCCGGCTCAACCCGGAAGCGCCGCACGACGTGGTGCTGGTGCTCGACGCCACGACCGGCCAGAATGCGCTCAACCAGATCAAGGTATTCCGGGAGACGGCGGGGGTGACCGGGCTGATCATGACCAAGCTCGACGGGACGGCGCGCGGCGGCATCATGGTCGCGGCGGCCGAGCAGTTCGGCCTTCCCATCCACGCCATCGGGGTCGGCGAGGGCGTCGACGACCTTCGCCCGTTCGACCCGCGCGCGGTCGCTCGCGCCATTGCCGGGCTGCCCCCGGCATGAGCCGCGCCCAGGAAGAGCCGAGCGGCTTCGGCCGGCTGCTGATCGACGTCGGGCCGCTGCTCGTCTTCTTCATCGCCAACTATGCCGCGCCCGTCCCGCACGTGATGCGCATCTTCGTCGCGACCGGCGCTTTCATCGTCGCGATGATCGCCGCGATGCTCTTCTCGGCGATCCGCTACCGCCGCATCTCGCCGCTCCTCTGGTTCTCCGGCGTGATGGTGGTGGTGCTCGGCGGGCTGACCATCTGGCTCCACAACGAGACCTTCATCAAGATCAAGCCGACCATCTACTATCTCCTCGTCTCCGGCATCCTCGGCTTCGGGCTGTTGAGCGGCCGCCCGATCCTCAAGCAGGTGCTCGGCAGCGCCTACCCGGGGCTGGAGGAGGAAGGCTGGCGCAAGCTCACCCGCAACTGGTCCCTGTTCTTCCTGTTCATGGCCGCGCTCAACGAGACGGTATGGCGGCTCACCACCACCGACTTCTGGGTCGGGTTCAAGCTGTGGGGCGCGCTCCCCCTTACCTTCCTGTTCGCCGCGCTGAACGTGCCGATGCTCCTGCGCCACGGCCTCAACCGCGACGAGGCCGAGCAGGCGAGCGAACCGGCGCCGATCGAGTGAGCGATCCCGTCCTCTCCATCCGCGGCCTGTCCAAGCGCTACGACAGCGGCACCGAGGCGCTGAAGACCGTCGACCTCGATATCGAGCGCGGGGAGATCTTCGCGCTGCTCGGCCCCAACGGCGCGGGCAAGACGACGCTGATCTCGATCGTCTGCGGGCTGGTCAACGCCTCGACCGGCACCGTGCTGGTCGACGGCGCCGACTGGCGCAGCGACTATCGCCGCGCGCGCAGCCGGATCGGGCTGGTCCCGCAGGAACTGACCACTGACGCCTTCGAACCGGTCTGGTCGACCGTCAGCTTCAGCCGCGAGCTGTTCGGCAAGCCGCGCAACCCGGCCAAGATCGAGGAGGTCCTCCGCGCTTTGTCGCTGTGGGACAAGCGCAAGACGATCATGAAGGAATTGTCGGGCGGGATGAAGCGCCGGGTGATGATCGCCAAGGCGCTCGCCCACGAGCCCGAGATCCTGTTCCTCGACGAGCCCACGGCCGGGGTCGACGTCGAACTCCGCCGCGACATGTGGGCGATGGTCCGCCGCCTGCGCGACCAGGGCACCACCATCATCCTCACTACCCACTATATCGAGGAAGCCGAGGAGATGGCCGACCGCGTCGGGGTCATCAACAAGGGCGAGCTGATCCTCGTCGAGGAAAAGCGCGAGCTGATGAAGAAGCTCGGCCACAAGGACTTGGTGCTCCACCTCGCCGAACCGCTCGCGGCCATCCCGCCCTCGCTCGCCGAGTGGAACCTCCGCCTTTCCGACGACCGCCGCGAGCTCGTCTACCGCTTCGACAGCCGGGCCGAGCGCACCGGCGTGCCCTCGCTGCTCGCCGCGCTGCGCGACGCCGGCATCGGCTTCAAGGACCTCGACACCCATGAATCGAGCCTGGAGGACATCTTCGTCGGGCTGATCCATCAGCAGCGCTCGGGAGCGGCCGCATGAACTGGCGCGGGATCTGGGCGATCTACAAGTTCGAGATGCACCGCTTCCGGCGGACGCTGTGGACCGGGCTCGCGGTGCCGGTGATCACCACCACCCTCTACTTCATCGTCTTCGGCTCGGCGATCGGCGGCCGCATCCGCGAGGTGAACGGGATCGATTATGGCAGCTTCATCGTCCCCGGGCTGATGATGCTGAGCCTGTTCAACGAGAGCATCTTCAACGGCAGCTTCGGCATCTACATGCCGCGCTTTACCGGGACCATCTACGAGATTCTCTCCGCGCCGCTGTCGGCATTCGAGACGGTGGTCGGCTATGTCGGCGCCGCGGCGACCAAGGGCAGCGCGGTCGCGCTCGTCATCTTTATCACCGCACACCTGTTCGTCTCGGTGAGCGTTGCGCACCCCGTGCTGATGCTGCTCTACCTGCTGCTGGTCGCGGTGACCTTCTGCCTGTTCGGCTTCATCGTCGGGGTCTGGGCCAAGGGGTTCGAGCAGCTCCAGATCATCCCGCTGCTGGTGATCATGCCGATGACCTTCCTCGGCGGCGCCTTCTACTCGATCACCATGCTCCAGGAGCCGTGGCGGACGGTGACGCTGTTCAACCCCGTGGTCTACCTCATCAACGCCTTCCGCTGGACCTTCTTCGGCACCGCGGACGTGGCGGTCGGGACCGCGCTGGGCGCGACCTTCGCCTTCCTGGCGGTGTGCGTCGCGCTGGTCTGGTGGATCTTCCGCACCGGCTACCGGCTGAAGGCCTGAGCCTCCAGCCGGTCACCGTCGGGCCTCAGCCGAGCCGGGCGAACCGCTCGTTGGCCTTGTCCCAGTTCACCACGTTCCACCACGCCTTGAGATAGTCGGCGCGGCGATTGTTGTAGGTGAGGTAATAGGCGTGCTCCCACACGTCGTTGCCGAGGATCGGGGTATAGCCGCCCTCGACCACGTCCATCAGCGGGTTGTCCTGGTTCGGCGTCGACAGCACCTCCAGCTCGTTGCCGCGACCGGCGAGCCAGACCCAGCCCGAGCCGAACTGGCCCGCGCCCTTGGCGTTGAACTGCTCCTGGAAGCTGTCGAACGAGCCCCACTTGCCATTGATGGCCTTGAGCAGGTCGCCGCCCGGCGTGCCGCCGTCTGGGCTCATCGTCTCCCAGAAGAAGCTGTGGTTCCAGTGGCCGCCGCCATTGTTGCGGACGACCGGCGGAAGCTTGCTCGCCTGCTGCAGCAGTTCCTCCAGGCTCTTGCCCTGGAGATTGCTGTCGCCGTCCACCGCCTTGTTGAGGTTGTCGACATAGGTCTGGTGGTGCTTGTCGTGGTGCAGCCGCATCGTCTGCTCGTCGATGGTCGGCGCCAGCGCGGCATAGTCGTACGGCAGCGGGGCAACTTCATAGGCCATGGAAGGGCTCCTCGGGGTTTGGGGATACCCCGCCCTACGCCGCGGCGGGGACAAGTCAACGCGCCCGGCCGGCGCTGGTCCTTCGCGGACGGTCGTTCAGCCCGCCGCCGCTTCGCGGTCGAGCAGCTGGTGACGCTTCAGCGCATGGCGGAGCTGGTCGTAGCTGAGGCTGAGCGCGGCCGCGGTCGCCCGCTGGTTGTAGCGGTTCTTCGCCAGCGCATCCTCCAGCACGCCCCGCTCGAACTGGGTGACCGCCGCCCGGAAGTCGTTGACCTCCTCGCCCGCCACCCCCGCCGCCGCGGCCGGGGCGGTCTCGACGACCGGCTCCGGCCCCGGCGCCTGGACCGGGTGGACCAGCGTCGGCGTGGTCCGCTGCGGCGCCCACGGCGAGGCGAAGGGATCGAAGACGATTTCGTCGACCGTCCGCTCCGGGTCCTCGTGCCGGTAGACCGCGCGCTCGACCACGTTGCGAAGCTCGCGCACATTGCCCGGCCAGCCATAGCCGTCGAGCGTCGCCAGCGCCTCCGGCGAGAAACCCGGCCAGCCCGGCCATTCCAGCTCGGCCGCCATGCGCCGGGCGAAATGCTCGGCCAGCAACGGCACGTCGCCGGTGCGCAGCCGCAGCGGCGGCAGGGTCACCACCTCGAAGCTCAGCCGGTCGAGGAGGTCGGCCCGGAACTTGCCCCGCTCGACCAGCCCGGGAAGATGCTCGTTGGTGGCGGCGACGATGCGGACGTCGACCCGCACCGGCTTGGAGGCGCCGATCCGGGTCACCTCGCCATATTCGACCGCCCGCAGCAGCCGGTCCTGCGCCGGCGAGGAGAGCGTCGCCAGCTCGTCCAGGAACAGCGTCCCCCCGTCGGCCTCCTCGAACCGCCCCTTGCGAGTCTTGGCCGCACCGGTGAAACTGCCCGCCTCATGCCCGAACAGCTCGGCCTCGATCAGGTTCTCCGGAAGCGCGGCGCAGTTCATCGTCACCAGCGGCCCCGCCCAGCGGGTCGACAGGTGGTGGAGGCGCTCTGCGATCAGCTCCTTGCCCGTCCCGCGCTCGCCGATCACCAGCACCGGCCGATTGAGTGGCGCGGCACGGCTGGTCCGCTCGACGGCGTCGAGGAAGGCGAGGCTCTGGCCGACGAACTGCTGGGTCCGTTCCATGGCTGCGAGTTGGCGGGAAATCCCATGCTTTGGCAAGATGGTTCGTACGGCTCGCCAAGCGTCCGTTGGTTCGTTCGCAGAACTCGGGAGGACATTGGCCGAAAGCGGGCATTTGGCACGCTCCCTGCATCGATGGGACAAAGCACAGGGCCCTGCTTTTCGAATACGGAGTGACGGATGAGCATCTTTTCCCGAACGCGGGACATCATGGCAGCCAATTTCGCCGAGCTGCTCGACCGCGCCGAGGATCCCTCGCGGATGATCCGCATGATCATCCTGGAAATGGAGGAGACCCTCGTCGAGGTCCGCGCCTCGGCGGCGCGCTGCATCGCCGACGGCAAGGAAATGCGCCGGGCGATCGGCAAGCTCGAGACGCTTCAGGACAGCTGGACCGAGAAGGCCGAACTGGCGCTCAGCAAGGAGCGCGAGGATCTCGCCAAGGCGGCGCTGATCGAGCGGCAGAAGGCGGCCGACATGGCGGCCGGTCTCAAGGGCGAGTGCGCCACGATCGACGACACGCTCAAGGGCTATGAGGCGGACATCGCCAAGCTGATGGGCAAGATCCGCGAGGCGCGGGCCCGGCAGAACTCGATCAGCAGCCGGATGGACAGCGCGATGACCCGCGCCCGCACCAACGAGGTGCTGAACGGCAGCCGCACGGGCGACGCGATGAGCCGCTTCGAGCTGCTCGAGCGGCGCGCGGACTTCGCCGAGGGGCGTGCCGATGCGATGGGAATGGCCGGGCCGAAGAGCCTGGAGGAGGAGATCGCCGAGCTCCGCGCGTCGGAGTCGGTCAACAAGGAACTTGAACAGATGAAGGCGGCCCTCGCCGCCAAGGGGAAATAGTCACATGGAAGAGGTTTTCGTCCCGCTGATCGCCATCACGGTCCTGTTCCTGGGCCTGCCGTGGCTGATCTTCCACTATGTCACCAAGTGGAAGAGCAGCGCGAAGCTGACCGACAGCGACGAGAAGCTGCTCGACGAGCTGCACGAGATGGCCCGCCGTCTCGACGACCGGCTCTGCTCGATCGAGCGGATCATGAACGCCGAGAATCCCGGCTGGCGGCAGCAGTGCCTGCCCGACAACAGCGTCGACGCGATCCGCGCCGAGCTGGAGCGCAGCCGGGCCATGCAGGAGACCCGTCGATGAGCGTCCAGCCTCCCAGCCGCACCCGCTTCTACAAGGACAAGCGCAACGGCAAGGTGATGGGCGTCTGCGCCGGGATCGCCGACTATGCCGGGATGGACGTCAACCTGGTCCGGATCATGTTCGTGCTGGCCTGCGTGATGGGCGGCGCCGGCGTGCTGATCCCGGCCTATTTCATCACCGGCTGGATCGCCGAGGACAAGCCGCGTGAGTTCGCGACGGCGACCCCTGAGGAGGACCGCTTCTGGCAAGGCGTCCGCCAGTCGCCCTCGTCCAGCGCGCGCAACATCCGCGCCCGGCTGCGCGAGATTGACCGCCGGCTGGCCGACGTCGAAACCTATGTCACCACCAGCAACCGCTCGCTCGAACGCGAGATCGAGCAGCTGCGCTAGCGGCGTCAGCCAATAGGGAGAAGAACGACCATGGATCCGGAAGTCAGCGCCGCCTTCGAGTTCGTCCTGCGCATCCTTCCCCTCGTCGTCGCGATCGTCGCGATCGGGGTCGGCGGGTCGCTCATGCACACCTGGCTCAAGATCAAGAACGGCTATCCGCTGCAAAACGCCTGGGGCATGCCGATCCACCCGAAGAGCGACCAGGAAGCGGTCGAACGGATCAAGCTCCTGACCAGCGAGAATGCCCAGCTCAAGGCCGAGATTGGTTCGATCAAGGACCGGCTGGAGACGGTCGAGCGGATCGTCACCGACCAGCCTTCGCAATTGTCGCGCGAAATCGACGCGCTGCAGATCACTCGTAACTAGGGGACCCCTGTCATGCATGATGTCGCCAGCTGGATCTGGGTATTGATCCCGCTTGCCGCGATCGGGATCGCGCCGTTCAAGATGTGGATCCGGGTCAAGGAGCGTCAGCTCGACGCGCAGACCGGCCTCGCCGCCGAGAAGAGCGCGCAATATGCCCAGCATGTCGAGCGCATCGAACAGCGCCTCCGGGTGCTCGAGGAGATCGTCACCGATCGCGGCGTCGAGACCGCGGCGCAGATCGAGGCGCTCCGCCGTCAGCCGGTCGTTCCGATCGGTCAGGGCGAACAGCGGTAAGCCCGCCATAACAGGGAGAGATGATGATGGATCAGGTCATCGGCTTGATTCCCGTCCTTGGCATCCTGGTTGGGCTGGTCGCGGTCTGCGGCTGGATCTTCACGACCTGGCTTCGGGTTCGGCACGGCTATCCGCTCGACAGCTTCGGCAAGCCGGCGCACCCGGTGGCCGGCGAGGCGGCGCTTGATCAGATCAGAACCCTTGTCGCGGAGAATGCCCGCCTTCGCAGTGACCTCGACCGGCTCGCGGGCCGGGTCGAGACGGTCGAGGAGATCGTCACCGACCGGGGGCTCGAGACGGCCGCCCAGATCGAGGCGCTGCGCAGGCAGCCATCCCCGCGCCAACTTGGAGATGCATAATGGAACCCGGTGACGTTTTCGGCCTGTTGATTGCCTTCCTGCTCCCCACCATCTTGCTCCTCTATCTCGCGCGCCGCTGGTTCAACCTGCGCGAGAAGAGGCTGGAAGTGGAGGCCCGCGTGGTGGCAGAGAAGACGGCGCAATATGCGGCCAGCAACATGGAGCTGGAGCACCGGGTACGAATCCTCGAGCAGATCGTCACCGATCGCGGGCTCGAGACCGCGTCGCAGATCGAGGCGCTGCGGGCCAGGCCGCGCCTCTCGGTGGGAGAGTAAGGACCGATGAACCCGTTCGAGTTCGTGCTGACCGTCCTGGGCATGGTGTTCCTGTTCACCCTGATGAAGCAGCGCATGCGGGTCCGGCACCGCTGGGAGCATCCCGAGGTGGACGCAGATGCCGGCGTCGAGACCCGCCAGCTTCGCGACGAGGTCCGCCAGCTCAAAGACCGGATCCAGGTGCTCGAGCGGATCGCGGTCGAGAAAGAGGACACGCTCTCGCGCCAGATCGAGGAATTGCGCCACCGCTAGGCTCTGCTAGGCGCTGGCCATGACCCTCCCCGCGCTGTCCGACATCTTCGACGATTATGAGCTGCTGGACGGCGAGGAACGCTATCGGCTGCTGATCGAGCTGGGCCGCTCGCTCGAGCCGATGCCCGATCCACTCAAGACCGACTCGACCAAGGTGCGCGGCTGCTCGGCGTCGGTCTGGCTCTACGCCATGCCGCAGCCGGATCATCGCCTCCATTTCCTCGCCGACAGCAATGCCGCGATCACCAAGGGGATTGTGGCGCTGGTGCTGTCGGCGGTGCAGGACCGGCCCGCAGAGGAAATCCTGGCGATGGACATCCCGACTGAGCTCGCCCGGTTCGACCTGTCGCGCCAGCTCTCGTCCAACCGGACGCAGGGCATTCCCAACATGATCGCGCTGATCAGGGACACGGCGGCACGGCTCGCGTGAGCGGATTCGATATCGCCAGCTTCTTCGAGATGGCGCGCCACGTCGGTCACGCCAAGGCGATCGGGCTCCAGTTCCGCGCCGCTGGCGACGATTGGGTCGAGATGGCCCTTCCCTGGCGTCCGGAGCTGGTCGCTTTCTCGAGCAGCGGGATCATGGCCTCGGGACCGATCGTCAGCCTCGTCGACACCTGCTCCGGAGTGTCGGTATGGACTGCCCTCGGCGCCTACCGGCCGAGCGTCACGCTCGACCTCCGCCTCGACTATCTCCGTCCCGCCGTTCGCGGCGAGACCGTCGTGGCCCGCTGCCACTGCACCAGCATCACCCGCCAGATCGCCTTCGTGTCGGGGGTGGCGCACGGCGGCGACCCGGACCGGCCGATCGCCCGAAGCGCGGGCACCTTCATGCTCGACGGGGTTTAGGCGGCGTCGCCCGCCGCCCTTCGTTCCTCCGCCTTGCGCAGCACGTCATAGGCGGCCTGCACCTGCTGGAAGCGCTTGGCCGCCTGCTCGTCGCCGGGGCGGACATCGGGATGATGTTCCTTGGCGAGCCGGCGATAGGCCGTCTTGATCGCGGTCATGTCCGCATCGCTGTTGAGGTCCAGCGCGTCGAGCGCGCGCATCTCGTCGCGGCTCCGGCTGCCGTCCCCCGCTCCACCCCACTGCCAGTGCGAGGAATGCCGATAGCCGCGCGCCCCGGCGCTCTCGCTCCGCTCGCGCTCGGCCGCCGCCTCGGCGTCCAGTCCCTCGAAGTAATTCCAGTTCTTGTTGTACTCGGCGGCATGCGCCTCACAGAAATACCAGCGGTCGGGGCTGTTGGGGCTCTTGGGCGCGGGCCGGTCGCCGGCCTCCTCGCAGCCTTCGCGATCGCACAGCCGGATGCGCGCCGCGCCGCGCTGCTTGTCACCATAGGACCGCCAACGCGGGAATCCCCAATCGTCCGAACGAGTTTGCCGTACCATCGCGGCCCTAATTAGAAAATTGCGTCCGCTTTTGCGAGCGTCCGCGATGATGCGCCAGAGGGCCTGTAAGCCGGGTTCTGTCCACCGCCCGCGAAGGCGGATGGGCGACCATTCCTCTAGGCCCGTCCTTGCGGAGGGGCTCAAGCAACCAACCCGGGCGACGGGCCGGAACAGCCCCGGGATTGTGCATCCCTCGTCGCCCCTATTCGGTCTTGCACCCGGTGGGGTTTACCGTGCCGCTTGCCGTTGCCGGAAGCGCGGTGCGCTCTTGCCGCACCCTTTCGCCCTTACCCGCTCGAGAACGGGCGGTATGCTTTCTGTGGCACTGTCCCTGAGCCGCCTCGCGGCGACCCGCCGGGCGTTACCCGGCACCGTTGTTCCGTGGAGCCCGGACTTTCCTCGTGCCCCGGATCAACTCCGGCGCCCGCGGTCGCCCGGCCCTCTGGCCCCCGCGCTATAGCCGCGCGGATCAGGGTTCGCCAGTCGGCCGCGGCAGGAGGAGCGCGAGCAGCTTCGCCCGGCACTCCCCGTCGATGACCCCGTCGATCATGTCGGGGCGGAAGCGCCGCTGAAAGGCGATCACCGCCTTCTGGCTGTCGGTCACGTCATAGCCGAACCGCTCGAGCGCGAGCAGGAAGGCGGCGTCGGTCCAGTAGGGGTCAATCAGGTTGCGGGTCGGGCTCGGCAAGGCGAGGCGCCGCCGCGCCAGCACTTCCCACGGGAAGAGCTCGCCCGGATCTTCCTTGCGGGTCGGCGCGACGTCGCTGTGCCCGACCACGTTGCCGCGGCTGATTCCATGCCGCTCCTTGATCCGGGTGACGAGGCCGACCACCGCCGCCACCTGCTCGTCGGGGAAGGCGCGATAGCCGAACTCGTGGCCCGGGTTGACGATCTCGATCCCGACGCTGGCCGAATTCACGTCGGTCGTCCCGCGCCAGTAGCTGCGGCCGGCGTGCCATGCGCGGCGTTCCTCGTCGACCAGCCGGTAGACGCTGCCGTCCTCGTCGACGCAGTAGTGCGCGCTGACCTTGGCCTCGGGCGAGGTCATCCGGTCGAGCGCGCCGCCGCAATCCGGCATGCCGGTATAGTGGAGGACGATCATCGACACGGCCAGTTGGCGCTCGTCATGGTTGGGCGACGGCCGGTCGATGAATTTCATGCTTCACAAGCGCACGGAAAAGCGCCGCCGGTCAACCCCTTGCGCGGCTCAGCCGCGACCCGCCCGGCGCTCCGCCTGGCCGCTGTTGGCGGCATGCACGTAGAGGCCACGCGCATTCTTGTCGGACAGCAGCTTGTCGGTCTGCCCGATCACCGTCTCGCCCGCGCCGAGCATCAACCAGCCGTCGCTGACCAGGGCGGAGGACAGCCGGTCGAACGCCTTCCGCCGCGTCTCCGGCGAGAGATAGAGGAGCACGTTGCGGCACAGGATGATGTCGAACCCGCCCGGGTGCGGCGGTCCCTCGAGGATGTTGTGGGTCTGGAAGCGAAGGCTCTTGCGCAGGCTATCGGCGGCGCGCCACTGGCTTCCCTGCTCTGCGAACCACTTGATCGTCTGGGTGATCGCCAGCCCGCGCTGCACCTCGAATTGCGAGTAGACGCCCTCGCGAGCCCGGTCGATCGCCTGCTGCGACACGTCGGTCCCGAGAATGTCGACCGTCCATCCGGCCCAGCTCGCCTGTTCCTCGGCGAACAGCATCGCCATCGAATAGACTTCCTGCCCGGTCGAGCAGCCGGCCGACCAGATCCGCACCCGCTTCTCCTTGGCCCGCGCCTGGCGCAGCAGCGGCAGCGCGTGGCGGGCGAGGAGGTCGAACGGACTGCGATCGCGAAAGAAGTAAGTCTCGTTGTTCAGCAAGGCTTCGACCACCTGGTTGGCTAGCCCCGGCTCACGACCCATCACCAGGATGGTGATCAACTCGTCGATGGTCGCGATGCCGCGCTCGCGCAGGAGTCCGCTCAGCGCCGTCTCGAGCCGCCACCGGCGGTTCATCGTCAGCTGCTGTCCGGTTCTGGCTTCGAGGAGGCCGGCGAGGATACGCGTCGAACTGTCGCTCAGCTCCATTAATCAATCTCCGACGCGGGTCGCGACCCGCCGGGCAAGCTTGTCGGGGGGCAGGATCGCCGCGGCGAGCCCCGCTTCGGCGACCGCGCGGGGCATTCCCCACACGGCGCAGGTCGGCTCGTCCTGGACGATTACCGACCCGCCACAGGCGACCAGCCGCTGTGACCCTTCCGTTCCGTCGCGGCCCATGCCGGACAGGACGACGCCGAGCGCCCCCGTGCCATAGGCGGCGCCGGCCGTCGCGAACATCGGGTCGACCGAGGGCAGGCAGCCGCTCTTGGCCGCGCGGCGATCGAGCCGCACCCGCGGCGCGTCGCCGAGGAGCTCGACCGTGAGATGCGCATCGCCGGGCGCGACCAGCACCAGGTCGGGCAGCAGGTCCATCCCGTCCTCCGCGACCAGCACGCGGCGCCGCGCGGGCGAGGCCAACTGCCGCGCGAACACGGTCATGAACGGGCTCGGCAGATGCTGGGTCACGAGGATCGGAACCCCGATCCGCATCGGCAGCGCGGCGAAGAAGGCGCCAAGCGCGTGGATTCCGCCGGTGGACGCACCGATCGCGAGAAGCTGCAGCCGATCGTTGCTCATCGCGCGCAACGGGCTTCGGATCGGCGTGGCGGGCCGCTCCGCACGGCGCTGCTCGACCGGCTCGGCGGCGGTCGCCTCGGCATGGCCGAGCGCCCGCAGGCGGCTCAGCAGGACTTCGGAGAAGCGGCCGTTGAATCGGCCGGTACCCGGCTTGGGCAACGTGTCGGCGGCGCCGAGCGCCAGGGCGGCGATGGTCTGCTCCGCCCCTTCCTCGGCGAGCGAGGAGACGATCATCACCCGCGCCCCCCGCGCCGCCGCGATGATGTGCGGGAGCATCTTCAGCCCGCCCGCGCCCGGCATTTCGAGGTCGAGCAGGATGATGTCGACCCGAACGTGCGCCAGCGCCTCGATCGCGTCCTCGGCGGTCCCTGCCACGGCCGCGATCTCGAACCCGCCGTCGCTCTCCAGCATCCGCGAGAGCACCGCCCGGGCCACGAGCGAATCGTCCACCAGCATCAGCCGGATCGGACGCGTCCGGGCCCCGCCAGGCGGGTCGGAGCGGGCTGCCGCCGAGCTCATCGCCCGAGCCTCAGGCGACGCCGACGAGCTGGAGCTTGATGTGCAGCGTTTCCCGGTCGAACGGCTTCATCACATATTCGTCGGCGCCCGCATCGAGCGCGGCCCGGATGTGCGCCATGTCGTTCTCGGTGGTGCAGAACACCACCTTGGGCTGGTCGTCGTGCCCGCGCTGGCGAAGCAGCTTGAGGAACTCCATGCCGCTCATGACCGGCATGTTCCAGTCGAGCAGCACCACGTCGGGCATGCTGCTCTCGCAGCGGGTCAGGGCTTCGCGGCCATCGGCCGCCTCCTCGACCTGAAAGTCGAGGGTCTCGAGGATGTGCCGGGCGACCTTGCGGATCACCTTGCTATCGTCGACGATGAGGCAGGTCTTCATGGCGTTTCCAGATAGTTCGAAGTGACGGACCTAATTGGCAAAGATAACCAGTTGCTTAAGCTGCGGCGCGCTGGTCGTTGCCGGCGATCAGCGCGGCGACGTCGACCAGCAGAAGCGCGCCCTCGCCGGTCTCGACCAGCCCGAGGCTGACCCGCTCCCAGCCCGGTCCCATGGCCCCCCGCAGCGGAGCCGGGTCGCCGGTCGCGTCGACCACGTCCTCGACCCCGTCGACGAGCAGCGCGTAATGATGGCCGTCGAGCTCGACGACGGCGGCTTCGCGGATCCCGTCCGCGGCGTCCGACGTCCCGAGCCCCAGCGAGCGCATGCAGTCGATCACTGTCAGCACCCGGCTGCGCAGCGCCGACAGGCCGGCGACGTGCGGGGCCGCGCGCGGGACCGGGATCAGCGTGTCGAGCTCGACCACCGATTCCACCTGCGCCGCGGGAAGCGCGACGCGCTGGCCGCCGATGGTGACGATGAGGAGAAGGTCGTTCATCGGATCAGGCTCCCGCCGCGGAGTGGAGGGCGGCGAGCAGCCCCGCCCGGTCGTAGCGGTAGATGCTGCCATCGCCCTCGCCCGCCTCGGGGTCGGAGCGGAGACGGATCAGCTTGCCGCCGGTCGCGGCCGGCTCGGACTTGCCGTCCTGGACGATGACGATGTCGGCCGGCTCGTCCTCGCCGGACACCACGCGATATCCCGCGGCCTCGACGATCGGCCGGAGCATGTTCTGGATCCACGGGTCGCCCGCCGGGAGCCGGCAGACCGAGGCCGACGCGGTCCGGCTATGCGCAGAATGACGCGCGAACAGCCAGTGCGCGTCGATGATCTCGGCTGGTTCCCCGGCGATCAGCGCGACGCCGCCGATCACCCCCGGCGTCTCGGCCGGCATGACCTGCGAGGCGAGCGCCTCGAGGTCGATGACCTCGTGGAAGGCATAGCCCACTTCCTGGTGGCCGTCGTTGAGGCGGAACACCCGCACCTTGCCCTCGACCGGCGGCTCGACCAGTCCGACGAGCGGCAGGATTACCTCGCCCAGCTGCACCCGCAGTTGCCCGGCGCTCATCTTGATCGACGAGGCGGGTACTTCCTCGATGCGGTCGACGATCGCCAGCCGGACAGCCCGGCGCTCGCCGCCGAGGCCGCGGAACAGCAGCACCTGAGTCGCCACGTCTTCGCGCTTGCGCCCCGCTTCCTCGAAGATCCGGGCGCCGCGCTCCTGGGCCTCGAGCCGCACTCCGCCGACCCGCGCCAAGCCGGCAGGGTCGAACAGGAGGATCGGGCTGCCGTCGTCGGCCAGGGTGGTCCCGGCATAGAGGCCGGTCGCCATCACGGCCGGCGCCGCGGGCTTGACCACCAGTTCCTCATGATCGTGGATCCGGTCCACCGCCAGCGCATAGACGTCGCCGCCCGCCGGGCGGATCACCACCAGCGTCCGCTCCTCGTCGCGCAGCTCGCTCGGCAGGCCGAGCACGTCGGCCAGGGCGATTTCCGGCACGCGCCGGCCGCGGATCGTCGCCACTCCGGCGCCGCCGACCTGCGACAGTTCGACGCTCTCGCCGCGGGCACGGACGATCTCGTCAATCGCGGTGCGCGGAATGGCGAAATGCTGCTGTCCGATAGACACGGTCAGCGCCGGGATGATGGTCAAGGTCAGCGGAACCCGCAGGGTCATCCGCGTGCCCTGCTCGGGCTTGCTGTCGATCTCGACCGTTCCGCCGATCCGCTCAACGTTGGAGCGCACGACGTCCATCCCGACCCCGCGGCCGGAGATGTTGGTGACGGCGGTCGCGGTCGACAAGCCCGCCTCGAAGATCAGCGCCAGCTTCTCCTTGGTCGAGAGCCGCGCCGCCTCGCTCCGCTCGAGCAGCCCGTTCGCCACGGCCTTCTCGACCAGCCGCCCGGCATCGATCCCGCGGCCGTCGTCGGTGATGTCGATGAGGATCTGGTTGCCCGACTGGCGCGCCGAGACGGACAGCAGTCCGGTCTCGCGCTTGCCGGCCTTGAGCCGCTCGCCGGGCTTCTCGATCCCGTGGTCGATTGCGTTGCGGACGATATGCGTCAGCGGGTCGCGGATCATCTCGATCATCTCGCGATCGAGCTCCACGTCCCCGCCGTCGACGTCGACCAGCACCTGCTTGCCGAGCTCCGCCGACAGGTCGCGGACCATCCGTGGCAGCCCGACGAAGAGATTCTCGATCCGCTGCATGCGGGTGCGGGTGATCGCGTCGCGCATCTCGGCGATGATCGCCGACAGCCGCTCGAACGCGCCTTCGACCGCGACGTCGCCCTGGGTGTCGCGCAGCCGCCGCGACAGCTCGTTGCGGGCGAGCACCATGTCCGAAACCGTGCTCATCACCCGGTCGAGCAGCTCGACCGACAGGCGGATCGTGCGCGGCGCCGCCACCGCCTTCGTTCCGCCGCTCTCGGCCGGCGCCGCCGCTGGCGCGAGCAGCTGCTCCGAGCCGGGCGCAAGCGCGAGGATCAGCGCGCTATCGTCGCCCGCGGGGACCTCCCCGCCGGTGTCGATCGCGGCCACCATCTCGGAAATACGGTCGATGATCGCGAGCACCGCGCTGACCAGCGCGGCATCGGCCTGGCGCCGTCCGGCCCGGACATCGGCAAGCGCGTCCTCGGCGGCATGGCTCAGCGATTCAAGGCGCGGGAACTCGAAGAAGCCGCAGTTGCCCTTCACCGTGTGGACGAAGCGGAAGATGGAATCGAGCCGCGCCCGATTGCCAGGCTCCGCTTCCCAGGCGACGATCTCGCCGCCCACCGCTTCCAGCATCTCGCGGCATTCCGCGACAAAATCGGCAATCAGATCGTCCACTGGTCCCCCGCGAAACGCGCGCCTTCAAGCGCTGCTTATGCGGGCAAACCGTTAAGGCGGTGTTGACTTTAACTCGAAGCTGGACCGGGCAGGTTGGCGCCGATCAGCAGCACCTCTTCCTCCATTCCGGACAGCTGGATCGAGCCGCCGGCGCCGGTCGCAAGCCCGCGCGCCAGCCAGGCGCCGGCCGCCCGCGGCTCGACATGCCCGTCCATCGTTCCCGCCAGCGTCTGCCGAAGCACCGGATCGAGCAGGATCCGCGGGCCCTCGGCGCGGATCACCAGCTCGACGCCCCCGTCCTGCCGCTCGCCGCCGATGTCCAGGCGGCCGCCGCGGACCAGCGCGTCGCCCGCGATCATGGCGAGGTTGAGCAGCAGCTTGACCGCATCCTTGGGCAGCTTGTCGGCCTCGACCATCCAGCCGAGCTCGATCCGCCGCTCGGGCCCGAACAGCCCCTCGAGCGCCGCCTTCGCCTCGCGGGTATCGATCTCCGCCCCGAACCCGCCGCCGGCCCCGAACGCGAGGCGGAAGAATTTCAGCTTGTTCGCGCTGGCCCGGGCGCTCTCCGCCAGCAGCTCGAGGCATCGCTCGCGCATCTCCGGGTCCTGCTCGTCCGCCAGCAGCTCGATACCGTTGTTGAGCGCCCCGATCGGGGACAGCAGGTCATGGCAGAGCCGGGAGCAGAGAAGGCTGGCGAGATCGATGGCGTTCATGAAGCGCGTTGTTGATGATTGCCGGCGAGCACGCAAGCATCTTGAAGCAACGGGAATTCACCCCATATCGGACTTCGAATGACCGGGGGTCCAACATCATCGAGGTGGCGCTCGGCGCCGAACATGCGGGGTGGCGGCTCGACCGCGCTCTGGCGGATGCCCTCCCCACTCTGTCGCGCGAGCGGCTGAAGGCGCTGGTCCGCTCGGGCGCGCTGACCCTCGGCGAGGCCAGTCTGCGCGATCCGGCGCTCAAGGTCCGCGGCGGCGAGCAGTTCCGACTGGCCGTTCCCGAACCCGCGGCGGCCCACAACGAGCCGCAGGACATCCCGCTCGCCATCGTCCACGAGGACGAGCATCTGCTGGTCGTCGACAAGCCGGCCAGGCTGGTCGTCCATCCCGCCGCCGGCAATCCCGACGGAACGCTGGTCAACGCCCTGCTCCACCATTGCGCCGGGCAGCTCAGCGGCATCGGCGGAGTCGCCCGTCCGGGGATCGTCCACCGCATCGACAAGGACACGTCGGGGCTACTGGTGGTCGCCAAGACCGACGTCGCGCACGAGGGCCTCGCCCGGCAGTTCGCGGCGCACAGCATCGACCGCCGCTACGTCGCTTTGGTGAACGGGGTGCCGCGGGTCGGCGAAGGCCGGATCGAGGCCAATCTCGCCCGCTCGGCGACTGATCGCAAGAAGATTGCGATCGTCGCGGCCGACCGTGGCAAGCGGGCGGTAACCCACTGGAAGCTGGTCGAGCGCTTCCGTGACGCGGCCGAGGTCGAGTGCCGGCTCGAGACCGGCCGGACCCATCAGGTGCGGGTCCACATGGCCTCCATCGGCCATCCGCTGCTGGGCGATCAGGTCTATGGGCGAAACAAGGGAAACCGGGCGATCCTCGCCGAATTGGGCTTTCAACGACAGGCGCTTCACGCCGCCGGGCTGGGCTTCACCCATCCCGTGACCAAGCACCGCCTGTCGTTCGAAAGCCCCATTCCGGTCGATATGCAGGAACTGTTCACGGCACTTCGTGTATAAGAAAGCAAAGGTGGCGGCAGGGCTCACGGCCCTCCTGCCCGAGAAAGGGTTAGGGTAAACATGGCACAGGCGAAAGGGGCTCTTTCCATTCCCGCCACTGGCGGGGAGGCCGGGCTCAACCGCTATCTATCGGAAATCAAGAAATTTCCGATCCTCGCTCCGGAAGAGGAGTTCATGCTCGCCAAGCGCTGGACCGAGCATGGCGATACCGATGCCGCGGCGCGGCTGGTGAACTCGCACCTGCGCCTCGTGGCCAAGATCGCCATGGGCTACCGCGGCTACGGGTTGCCGGTCTCGGAGCTCATCTCCGAGGGCAACATCGGCCTGATGCAGGGCGTCAAGAAGTTCGAGCCCGACCGCGGCTTCCGCCTGGCAACCTACGCCATGTGGTGGATCCGCGCGTCCATCCAGGAATTCATCCTCCGCTCGTGGAGCCTGGTGAAGATGGGCACCACCGCGGCGCAGAAGAAGCTCTTCTTCAACCTGCGGCGGATGAAGAACCAGATCGACGCCTTCGAGGAGGGCGACCTCAAGCCCGCCGACGTCGCCAAGATCGCCAAGGATCTCGGCGTGACGGAGGACGAGGTCGTCTCGATGAACCGCCGCATGTCGATGGGCGGCGACACCAGCCTCAACGCTCCGCTCAAGAGCAACGAGGATGGCGAGGGCCAGTGGCAGGACTTTCTGGTCGACAGCGGCCCGCTGCAGGACGAGACGATCGCCGATGACGAGGAGCGCCGCGTCCGCCACGACCTGCTGGTCTCGGCGATGGACAGCCTCAACGACCGCGAGAAGCATATCCTCGCCGAGCGGCGGCTGGCCGACGAGCCCAAGACGCTCGAGGAGCTGAGCCAGGTCTACAATGTCAGCCGCGAGCGGATCCGCCAGATCGAGGTGCGCGCGTTCGAGAAGCTGCAGGCCGCGCTGCTGCGCCTCGCCGGCGAGCAGCGGCTCCTCCCCGCCGCCTAGGGCTTCACCGATACCGCCCGCTGGAGCACCCGCTTCAGCGTGGCGGGGTCGATCGGCTTGCCAAGCGTATCGACGGCCTTCTCGACCGAGCGGCTGACCGGCGTCGCATAGCCGGTGCAGACGACGAACGGGATCCCGCGCTCGGCCAGTTCGTCGGCCAGCGGATCGCTCCGCTCCCGGCCCAGGCTGACATCGATCACCGCCGCGTCCACCGCCTCCGTCGCGAGCACCTCCAGCGCCTGGTCGACCGAGCCGGCCGGCCCCAGCGCCGTGAAGCCGAGCTGACGAACGACCTGCTCGATCTGCATGGAGATCAGCGCCTCGTCCTCGACGATGAGGATCCGCTTGCCCGAGACCGGCATATGGACCTCGGTCAGCTCGAGTGTCTCGCCCTCGCCCGCCTCGCTCGACGGCGCGGCATCGGCAAGCTGGTCGGCTGGGATCTCGATCCGGCACTCGAGCCCATGCCGCTCCCAGTTCATTGCCAACCGTCCGCCCAGCTGCCGCTCGATCGACGTCTTGATGACGGTCGACCCGAAGCCCTGGCGGGAGGGCGGCTCGGCTAGCGGACCGCCGCGCTCGTTCCAACTGAAGCAGAGCCACGCCGCGCCGTCCGGCCGGCTGATCTCCCAGTGCACCTCGAGCGTCCCGCCCGGCACCGACAGGGCGCCATATTTCGCCGCGTTGGTCGCGAGTTCGTGGACGCATAGCGCCAGCGCCTGCGATGCCGCCGGCCGCAGCCGCAGGGCCGGCCCGCTGATGCTGACCCGACCGGCCTGGTCGAACCCGGCCAGTTCCTCGATCATCAGCGACCGGAGGTTGACGCCGTCCCAGCGTTCGGAGGCGAGCAGGCTGTGGGCGCGCGCCAGCGACTGGATCCGCCCCGCGACCGCTTCCTTGAACGCGCCGATCGTCTCGGCGCGGGTGAGCTGGACGACCGACTGGACCACCCCGAGCAGGTTCTTGGCGCGATGGTCGACCTCCTGCACCAGCAGCCGCTCGCGTTCTTCGGCGATGCGCCGCTTGGTGACGTCCTCGGTGATGGCCGCGATCCCGATGGTGGTGCCGTCGCTCGCCCGCAGCGGGGCCTTGGTCGTACGGAAATACCGCTGCATCCCGTCTTCCGAGGTCAGCAGCTCGTCGCGTTCCACTGTCTCGCCGCTCTCCATGATACGGCGCTCATTCTCCATGATCGCGTCTGCTTCCGAGCGGTCGACCGCATAGTCATAGGCATTGAGCCCGATGACATTCTCGCGCCCGAGCGCCCGGCCGACTGCCGGGTTGGCATAGAGCAGGCGCCCGTCGCGGTCCTTGGCGTAGATAAGATCGGGGGTACTCTCGCCGATCAGCCGCAGCAGCGAGCTGGTCCGGAGCAGCTCCTCCTCGGCCATCCGCTGGTCGTGGATGTCGGTGCAGGTACCATACCAGCGGGCGATCGCTCCCTGCTCGTCCCTCTGGCACTGCGCGCGGCCGATTACCCAGCGATATTCGCCCGACCGGTGCCGCAGGCGATATTCGATGTGATAGGGTTCGCCCGTCTCCAGGCAGTGGCGCCACACCGCCCAGGCCCGCTCCTGGTCGTCGGGGTGGAACATGCCGTTCCACTCCTCCCCGTCGGTCGACCCGCGCGAGACGCCCGTATATTCGTACCAGCGGTCGTTGTAATATTCGTGATAGCCGTTCGACTGGGTGACCCAGATCATCTGGTCGATCGAGTTTGCGATCGCCTGGAACTTGGCCTCGCTCTCCTGCAGCGCGAGCTGCTGGCGCCGCCGCTCCTCGATGTTGAGCAGCACGCCGGGAAAGCGCTTGGCCTTACCGTCCGCCTCTCGCTCGACCCGGCCGAGCGCTTCGACCCACTGGAACTCGCCGTCGGCCCGGCGAACCCGGTAGCGATGGGTGAAGCGATCCCCTTCGACCAGCGCTGCGGCGATCGCCGCCTCCAGGCCTTGCAGGTCGTCTGGGTGAATGGACTCGAGATAGCGATCGATCGGCAGTCCCGCCTCGCACTCCGCCCGGTCCAGCCCGAAGCTGTGCGCGAAGCGCTGGTCGGCGATCACCACATCGTTGGCGATGTCCCAGTCCCAAGTCCCGAGGATAGCGCCGGTCTGCTGGGCGAGCTCGACCCGCTCCTCCTCGGTCCGTAGCCGTTTCTCGGCATCGGCCAGCTTGCGCTCGGTCGACAGCCGGTCGGTGATCTCCGAGACGAAGCAGCAGTAACCGCCGGGTCGCCCCTCGGCGCCGGCGATCGGCGAGAAGCTGAAGCTGTAGGTCGCCTTCTCGGCATGGCCGTTGTGTTCGGTGACCACCTCGTAGGAGGACTGGGTCACCGTTTTTCCCTCGGAGAGGCAGGCGAGCAGGCCGAGCAGCCGCTCGCGCCGCTCCGGCCACACCTCGAGCCAGTCGCGCCCGAGCGCCGCCGGATGACGGTCGCCGAGCTGCACCCGCAGCGCGTCATTGTAGAGGTAGACGCGCTCCGGACCCCAGACGAGGAACATCGGCTGCTGGCTGCCCAGCATCATCGCCACCGCGGTCTTCAGCTCCGGTGGCCAGTTCTCCGGCGGCCCGAGCTGATGCCCGCGCCAGTCCAAACCACGCAGCAGGGCGGGCACCTCGCCGCGCCCCTGGAGGAACCCTACCGCTTCAGGAACGTCACTTCCGTCCCGTAAATCTCTCGCCATTACACCCGCTTACCCGAACTCCCCGGCGCTTCGCTTACCCCAAGGACCGGGTCTTCGCTAGCGTTCCCGCCGGAGCCAGGCGAGGAGCCCGGCGGTGCCGAGCAGCACCGCGCCCGCGGGCGCCCGCCCCTTGCGCCGGAGCAGCGACAGGCCGGCGGTGGACAGCACCGACCCGACCACCCCGATCTTGGGCAGACCGGCGATGCGCGCCGACCGCGCGGTCAGCCGCGAGGCGAGATAGGGATGGTCCTTGTCCTCGACGATGCGCGGGCGCCCGGCCGGAACAGGCTCGCCGGGCTTCGCGCCCGCGGTCCGGGGCTCATGGCCCGTCGCGGTGTCGCCCCCCGCAGGACTCTGCTCGCCCTCCTTGCCCGCATCGTCGGCGCCGCTCGCGACATGGTCCGCGGACCACGCTCCCCGGCCGCCGAGCGGCTTGGGCGCGCCCCGCGTCGTGTCCGCCTGGGTCTGGTGCTCGAACTCGCTGTTGAGCTCGGCGCCAAACAGGAAGACGTAGCTGGACAGGTAGATCCAGGTCAGCAGCACCACCACCGAGGCGAGCGACCCGTACGTCTTGCCGTAGCTGCCGAAGTTGGCGACGTAGATGCCGAACCCCACGGTCAGGATCAGCCAGCCGAGCGCGCTGAACAGCGAACCCGGGGTGAGCCAGGTCCAGCGCGCCCGATCGCGGCTCGGCGCGTAGCGGTACAGTGTCGCCGCGGCGGCGGCGGCGGCGGCGAGCATCAGTGCGTAGGACAACAGCTTCGTTACGATCAGGACGATCCCGGCCGTGTTCGGCAGCAGCGCCTCGAGGAAGCCGAGCACCGAGAAGGCTAGCATGGCCAGCAGCGCCGCCACGATCCCGGCTGCGGTCATCATCAGTGCGAGCAGAGTGACCCGGACGAAACTCCGCTTCTCCTCCTCCTCATAGGCAATGTTGAGCGCGATGATCAGCGAGCCCGCGGCGTTGCGCGCGCCGAAGATCGCGATACCGAGAGCGGCGATGATCCCGATCCCCTTCTTGCCGCCGGACGTTTTGACCACGCCGAGCAGCTGGTCGCCGATCAGCTTGGCCGCGTCGGCCGGCAGCACCCGGGTGAGCGACTGCATGTTCTGCACCACCGTGTGCGGGTCGGCGATGAAGCCATAGGTCAGCACCAGCGCGCCGAGCAGCGGGACCAGCGAGAGGAAGGCGTAGAAGGCGACCCCCGCTGCGACCAGCCCGACATTGTCCTTGCCGGATTCCTTGGCGGTCCGGAGCAGCACGTCCTTCCATCCGCTCCACGGCATCGACCAGGGCGTCTGCGCGTTCCGCCCGCGATCGTCCGGAGACGCCTTGCCCTGCCCTGCCATCAACGCTCACCCTTCACATCGTGGAAAGGGCAAACCGGCCTAGTCGCCCGCCGTTCCCTCGGTCCGCAGCTGGATGACCACCCGCAGCCCCGGGCCGCCGTCCTGGAGGAGGAGGTGGCCGTCGTGGAAGCGGGCGACCGCGTCCGCCAGCGTCAGGCCGAGGCCCGATCCGGGGAGATGCCGCGAGGGGTCGAGCCGCCCGAACCGCTTGAGCGCTTCGGCGTGGCGCTGCTCGGGAATGCCCGGGCCATTGTCGCTGACGATGATGTCGGCCCCGCCCGAACGGCGAACCAGCTCGACCCCGATCTGGCTTCCCCCGCTGGCGTAGAGGGTGGCGTTGTCCAGCAGGTTGGCGACGGCCCGCGCCACCTGGTCCCGCTGTACCAGCAGCCGGACGGCCGGCGGGATGGTCGTCGTCAGCTCGAACCCGCGCTCCTCCGCCACCGGCTCGTACAGCTCGCACAGGTCGGCGAGCAGCTCGGAAAGATTGACCTTGGCGAGCTGCTGGCGGCCGATCCCCGCCTCGGCGCGGCTGATCTCCAGCGTCGTCGAGAGCATCGCCAGCAGCACGTCGGCCTCCTGCGCGATCGACTGGAGCACGGTCCGGCCACGCTCCGTCTGGGCCACGGCAAACCCCTGGTCGATCTTGAGCTTGAGCCGGGTCAGCGGCGAGCGAAGGTCGTGCGCGAGCCCGTCGGTCAGGTTGCGCAGCTCGCGGATCAGGTCCTCGATCTGGTCCAGCATCGCGTTGACCTCGGACCCGAGCCGCTCGAACGCATCGCCGCTGCGGCCGGCGGCGACCCGCTCCGAGAGGTCGCCGTCGCGGACCCCGCGCACGGTGCGCGCGACCTTCGCCAGCCGGCGCGAGATGAACAGCTCGGCGATGCCGGCGATCAGCAGCGCCAGCGGAACGGAGATCAGCAGCGCGTCGAGCAGCGCCTCGCGATAGGCGGTGCGGGTGGCCCGGCTGCCCTCGATCACATGGCCGGTCAGCAGGCTGGAACCGTCGGGAAGCGAGGTGGCGATCAGCCCGACCGCGGCCGGCGCCTGCGAGTTCTTGCGGTAGAGCTCGATCTCGCGCCACGCCGCGTTGAACGGGATGCTGGCCGGCCAGTCGGAGAGATTGCCGGCCAGCTCCTCGCCGTTCTTGCCCTCCAGCAGGATGACCTCGGCCTCGGTTCTGATCTCGCCGAGCCGAACGTCGATCGCGTCCACCAGCGCCGCCCGGCCGCCGGCTCGATAATTGTCGAGCAGCGCGTCGCGCAGCTCGGCGGTGTCGCTCCGCTCATCCTGCTGCTGCGCCGCGAGGCTCGACCGCTCGACGAAGAAGAAGAGTCCGCCCACCGCCAGCAGCTGCAGCGCGAAGACCAGCAGCGTGAACGCCGCCATCGGCGACCGCAGGCGGGAGAGCACTGCCCTCACCTAGTCGCCGAGGCCGAGCCGATACCCCGCGCCGCGAACCGTGTGGAGCAGCACCGGCTCGCCCGGAACGTCGATCTTCCGCCGCAGCCGCGAGATGTGCACGTCGATGACGTTGGTCCCTGGATCGAAGTGATAGTCCCACACGCCCTCGAGCAGCATGGTCCGGGTCACCACCTGGTTGACGTGGCGGAGCAGGAACTCGAGCAGCCGGAACTCGCGCGGCTGGAGCGTGATCATCCGCTCGCCCCGCCGCACCTTGCGCGACAGCAGGTCCATCTGGAGGTCGGCGCAGTCGAGCTTGGTGACCGGCTGCACGCCCTTGGAGCGGCGCAGCAGCAGCCGCAGCCGGGCGAGCAGCTCGGCGAAGGAGAAGGGCTTGGTGAGATAGTCGTCCGACCCGGCGGTGAGCCCGGTGACCCGGTCCTCGGCGGTCGCCAGCGCGGACAGGATCAGCACCGGCGTCTCGATCCCCGCCGCGCGCAGGCCGCCCAGCACCGCCATCCCGTCCATCCCCGGCAACATGCGGTCGAGTACGATCGCGTCGTAGCTCCCGTCGGTGGCGAGGAACAGCGCGTCGCGCCCGTTTCCGCAGCGGTCGATCGTGAAGCCCTCCTCCCGCAAACCCTTCTCGATGTAAGCCGCTGTCGATTCATCGTCCTCGACGACGAGAAGCTTATGACTCATGAGGGCTCCCTTGCCTGCTTAGCTGCACCACATGTTCACGCCCATCATGCATGACCTGCAGATGAATCATGTTCGAAGGCGATGAACGCACGGCGTCGCCGACGGCTGCGGCCGACATGGCGGGGCGGTGATCGACGCTGATGATGCGGTCGCCGACCTCGATCCCGCCGCGCTCCGCCGGACCGCGCTGCTGGAGGCTGGTGACCAACACCCCGCCCTGCCGGTCACCCTGCGACAGGGTCATCCCCAGCGCGGTCTGCGGCTGCCCCTGCTGGAGCAGGTGGAGCGGGCCGCTGAGGCTCACCGCGCAGACCAGCACGAGCAGGATGACCAGGCTCGCGCCGACCACCAGCCAGGCGAAGGGAAACCCTCGCTCAGTCGGCATGGCGGAACGGGCAGGCAAGCGGGACGGGAAGGCTCGATCTCGCGAACATCGAAGCGCCGGCCATGACATTGCTTAGACAAGCGGGCCACTTAAGCTTTGGTCATTCCGTGGGTAGACTGGAACCGTGTCTAAGCATCGCTATGAGCAGATCGCATGACGATTCTCGTGACCGGCGTCGCCGGATTCATCGGCTCGACCACCGCCCGCCTCCTGCTCGAGCGCGGCGAGCGGGTGGTCGGCATCGATAACGTCAACGACTATTACGATCCCGCGCTCAAGGAGGCCCGGCTGGCTCGGCTGACGGCGGACTATGGCGACGCCTTCGCCTTCCGCCGCACCGACTTCGCCGAGCATGAGGCGCTCGACCGGGCGCTCGACGGGGTCGAGTTCGACCGCATCGTCCACCTCGGCGCGCAGGCTGGCGTCCGCTACAGCATCGACCACCCGCGCGCCTACGTCCGCTCCAACCTCGTCGGCCACCTCAACCTGCTCGAGCTGGGCCGCCACCGCGCCGTCCGGCACCTCGTCTACGCGTCCTCCTCCTCGGTCTATGGCGGTAACGAGACGCTGCCCTTCCGGGTCGAGGACCGGGTCGACCAGCCGCTCTCGCTCTACGCCGCGACCAAGAAGTCGGACGAGCTGATCAGCGAAAGCTACGCCCATCTCTACCGCCTTCCCCAGACGGGCCTGCGCTTCTTCACCGTCTACGGCCCGTGGGGCCGCCCCGACATGATGATGTGGATCTTCACCAAGGCGATCCTCGAGGGCCGGCCGATCCGGATCTTCGGCGAGGGCCAGATGCGCCGCGACTTCACCTACATCGACGACATCGTCGCCGGGGTCATCGCCTGCCTCGAAGGACCGCCGGCCGACGACGGCCGCGAGAAGGCGGGCGGCAGCCGCTCGCCCCATGCGCTCTACAACATCGGCAACAACCGCTCCGAGGACCTGATGAAGGTGGTCGGCCTGCTCGAGCAGCAGCTCGGCCGCGAGGCCGTCCGGCACTTCGAGGGCATGCAGCCCGGCGACGTCCGCGACACCTTCGCCGACATCAGCGCGATCCAGCGCGACCATGGCTATGCGCCGACCACGACCATCGACGAAGGCGTGCCGCGGTTCGTCCGCTGGTATCGCGACTTCCACGGCGTCTGAACAACAAGGGGGGAATGAGCGGGATGAGCGTGCCGAGCCTGTTTGACCGACTGCGGCTGCCCGTCGTCGGCGCGCCGCTGTTCATCGTGTCCAACCCGCAGCTGGTGATCGCCCAGTGCAAGGCGGGGATCGTCGGCAGCTTCCCGGCGCTGAACGCGCGGCCGCAGAGCCAGCTCGACGAGTGGATTCACGAGATCAGCGAAAGCCTCGCCGAGCACGACCGCGACCATCCCGACGCGCCCTCGGCGCCCTTTGCCGTCAACCAGATCGTCCATCGCTCCAACGACCGCTTCGAGGCCGACGTCGCCACCTGCGAGAAATGGAAGGTGCCGCTGGTCATCACCTCGCTCGGCGCGCGCGCGGAGCTCAACCAGGCCGTCCACGGCTGGGGCGGCATCACCCTCCACGACATCATCGACGACCGCTTCGCGCGCAAGGCGATCGAGAAGGGCGCCGACGGGCTGATCGCGGTGGCCGCCGGCGCCGGCGGCCATGCCGGCCGCCTCTCCCCCTTCGCGCTGGTGCAGGAGATCCGCCAGTGGTTCGACGGCCCGCTGGCGCTGTCGGGCTCGATCGCCAGCGGCAGCGCGGTGCTCGCCGCGCAGGCGATGGGCGCGGACTTCGCCTATATCGGCTCGCCCTTCATCGCCACCGACGAGGCGCGGGCCGATCCCTCCTACAAGCAGGGGATCGTCGACGGTCGCGCCGCCGACATCGTCTATTCCAACCTCTTCACCGGGATCCACGGCAACTATCTCCGCGGCTCGATCGTCGCGGCCGGGCTCGATCCCGACAATCTCCCCCAGGCCGGCCCGGAGGCGATGAGCTTCCAGTCCAGCGCCGGCGCCAAGGCGTGGCGCGACATCTGGGGCTCGGGCCAGGGCATCGGGGCGATTGACCGGGTCCAGCCGGCGGGCGAGCTGGTCGCCCGGCTGACCGAGGAATATCGCGCCGCGCGGGCGCGGCTGTGCCGCTGATCTAGCCGGCCGCGGTCGGGTCCGACGCCAGCGCGGCGAGTTCCGCCTCCAGCGCCGCCCGCCGTGCCGCGCGGTCGAGCCGGAGCGCGCCGCTCTCCCAGTCGATCCGCGCATCGCCGGGCGCGAGCGACGGGTCGGCCCCGACCTGGACCTGCAGCCGCCGCCGCTCCCCCGCCTGCCGCTCGGCGACCAGGGCCTCGACCGCCTCGACGAGCTCGGGGTGGATCCTCAGCTTGAGCGCGACCCCCCGCCCCGCCTGGCTCAGCGCGCGATCGAGCGCGCCGCCGATCGCCGCCGCCGGTGCCCGCTCAAGCGCCTGCGCGGCGAGATAGTCCGCCGCCTCGACCGCCAGCGCCGCGGCCGCCTCCGCCTGCGCCGCGGCGAGCCGCTCCAGCTCCTGCTCGCAGCGCCCGAGCCGCTCGGCGATCTGCCGCGCCGCTTCCGCCAGCACGCTCTCGCGTTCCGCCCGGCAGGCGGCGAACGCGGCCTCGCGCCCCTCCTGCCGGGCCCGCTCGAGCGCCGCCTCCTCGCGTTGCCGCCGCGCCGCCGTCGCCGGGTCCGCCGCCACGATCGGCGTCGGCACGTCGAGCAGCGGCTCCAGCCGGAAGGGCTCACATGATGAGGGCATCGTCGCTCTTGGGATCGACCAGCATGATCTCGCCGCGGTCGCCCATCCCCTTGGCGAGCCGGACCAGTTCGCCCTGCGCCTCCTCGCAGTCGCGGGCGCGGACCGGGCCCATGTTGGCGATGTCCTCCTTGAGCAGCGCCGCGGCGCGCTCGGTCATCCCGCCGAAGAAGACCTTGCGGGCGTCCTCCGGCGCGCCCTTCAGCGCCAGCGCCATCACCTTCTTGTCGGCCGATTTCACCACCGCCGCGATCGCCGGCGGGAGCAGCTTGGTCAGGTCCTCGAAGGTGAACATCAGCGAGCGGATCCGCTCCGCGCTCTCCGGCGCCTTCTCCTCCAGCGCGCCGAGTATCGACTCCTCGGTCGAGCGGTCCATCGCGTTGAACAGCTCGGCCATGCTCTCGTGCGGGTCGCGGACCGAGGTGCGCGACAGGTTGTTCATGAACTCGGTCTTCAGCGTCTGCTCGACCCGCGCGATCACCTCCTTCTGGACGATGTCGCTCTGGAGCATCCGGGTCACCACCTCGACCCCGAAGTCGCGCGGCAGCTCGGCCAGCACCCGCGCGGCATGGTCGGGGCGCAGCTTGGAGAGGATCACCGCGACCGTCTGCGGATGTTCCTGGCGGAGGAAGCCGGCGAGCAGCCCCTCGCCGACATTGCTGAGCTTGTCCCACATGGTGCGGCCGGACGGGCCGCGGATATCGTCCATGATCTCCTTCACCCGGTCGTCGGGGAGCATGTCCGACAGCAGCCGCTCGGTCGTCTCGTAGCTGCCGTGCAGCGACGACATGCTGCTGATCTCGCTCGAGAACTGGACCAGCAGATACTCGACCACATGCGCCGGCAGCCGGCCCAGCTGCGACATGGCGGCGGAGAGCTCCTTGACCTCCTCCACCTGCAGCGCCTCCCAGATCGGCGCGCCATGGTCCTTGCCGAGGACGAGCAGCAGCGCCGCCGCCCGTTGCGGTCCACTGAATTTCTTGAGCTCGGCCGGTTCGACCACCGGCCCGGCTGCCGCCATTGATCTGTCCCCCTGCGGCAATTTGACCGGCCTTCCGCCGCCCGTCGCCGCGCCTCTCCTATTATAGGCGGAGAAAGGACGAGCGCGGTGCCCGACCTCAACAATGGTCTGATCGGTCTGGCGATGCTGAGCGGCGGCACTCCCGCCTTCGCGGCAGGCCTCTCCGCGCCGGTCGAGAGCCGCGCCGTCCGCCAGGCCAAAGCGCAGTTCACGCTCGCCCCCGTCACCCCGCCGTGGAAGGAGCCCGGCTCCGCCCTCCCCGCCTCGACCCAGCTCGCGGCGGTCCGCCGGCTGGCCTCGCTGATCGACCGCCCCGACGCCGCGCGCGGGCTGCCCGACGACGTCTCCAGCGCCTTCATCACCTGGAAGGCGCTCGACCGGCTGCGGGTGCTCGCCGAGGGCGCGGCCGAGCCCGGCGCCACCGACGCGACCCGCCGCCAGCTGCAGGCCAGCTTCGCCCACGGCCTTGGCGAGCTCCAGTCCTTCCTCGCCAGCGCGCCAGCCGACCGGCTGACCATCGCCTTCGGGGTCGCCGCGCGCCGCGCCGATAGCGTCGCCGCTGGCCGCAGCCCGGTGCTCGAGCTGCCCGGGCGCGCGATCGTCAAGCTGCGCAGCGATGCGCTGCCCGGGCTCGGCGGCACCGAGGTCTTCACCATCACCCTGCGCAGCGTCACCAGCCTCGACCGGGTCACCGTCGACCTCAGCCACGGCCCGCAACCGCCGACGCTCGACAGCATCACCGCCATGCTCAACGCGGCGATCGCCTCCATCCCCCGCCTGACCGCCGACGGCAGCGTGGCGCTCGACACCGGCGGCGATCCCATTCCCAAGTGGCGAGCGCGGTTCGAGGCGGTCCGGCAGGAGAATGGCTGGGGGCTCCAGCTCGACAGCGACGTCGAGCAGGTGGCGATCGAGCAGCAGGGGGCTCCCGACGCGCTGGTCGCGGCGAGCGGGCGAAGCACGCTCGAGGCGCCCACCGCGACCGGCATCTTCCGCTTCGACGATCCCGCCGGCACGCTCGAGCGGCGCACCGTGGCGAGCCTGTCGGCGCTCGACCCGGCGGCCAGCGCGGAGGCGAGGCTCGCGTCGATCGCCGGCGCGAGCGTCGCGCCGGCCGCCGCGCCCCTCCTCACCGCCGCCAGCGTCACCGACGCCCAGGGCTTCACCTATCTGGTCGGAACGACCCCGGGCGATCTCGGCACCAACATCGGCAATGGTCGCGGCGATCTCGTTCTCACCAAGCTCGGCAGCGACGGGGGTCTGGTCTGGCAGCGCAGCCTCGGCGCGACCGACACCGCCGCCGGCGCCGCGATCAGCCTGGCGCCCGACGGCGGCGTGGTCGTCGCCGGGACGGTCGAAGGCAGTTTCGACGGCCAGTCGAGCGACGGCGACATGCTGGTCGTCCGCTTCGACGAGGCCGGCGACGAGCGCTCCGCCACGCTGATCCGCTCGGTCGGCGCGGACAGCGCCACCGCGGTAACGGCGCTCGGCGACGGCAGCGTGGTGGTCGGCGGCCGCTCGGCCGACGGCTCCGCCCTGCTCGCCCGCCTCGACCCCGACGGGCGGATCGCCGAGCGGCGGAGCATCGCGGGCTCGATCGTGCGGGCGCTCGGGGAAGACTCCGGCGGGCGGCTGCTGCTGCTCACCCAGAACGGCGCCGCCGCCACCCTCCGCCGGCTCGATCCGGCCGCGCTCGGCGCCGATCTCGGCACGCTCGACCTCGGGTTGATCGACGCGCAGGCGCTCGCGGTCGACGGGACCTCCGTTGCCGTTGGCGGCCATGCCGCGGGCGACGGGCTGGTCCTCCGCATCGGCCCCGACCTCGCGCTCGCCGGGACGACCAGCATCGCCAGCGCCGGCTCCGACCGGGTCGACAGCCTCGCCTTCGTCGACGGCGCGCTGTTCGCCGGCGGGCGGACCGACGGGGTGCTCGGCGACGCCCGGGTCGGCGCGCTCGACGCCTTCGTCGCCCGCATCGACCCCGCCGACGGCAGCCTCGGCCCGGTCCGGCAGTGGGGCCGCGCGGCGAGCCGGATGGAGCCGGTCTCGCTCTCGGTCGCGGCCGGCGGCGGCGGCGCGGTCGAGGCGCTCGGCTTCCACCAGGGCTGGATCAACCCGCCCGACAGCGAGCGACTGGTCGCCACCACCAGCCTCCGCCCCGGCGACCAGCTGGCGCTGCGGGTCGACGGCGGCGCGCTCAGGCGGGTCAGCATCGACGCCGCGGACACGCTGTCCAGCCTCGTCGACAAGCTTCGGAAAGCGGCGGGAGCCAATGTTCCCATCTCCGCCGCGACGACCGGGGACGGCCGCGATTTGCGCATCGAGGTCGCCCCCGGTCACACCGTCGAACTGCTCCGGGGGCCAGACGGCCGCGACGCGCTGGCCAAGCTCGGGCTCGAGCCGGCCCGGCTCACCGCCGACGCCCCACTCCCGTCGCGGGCGCCGCGGGTCCGCCCCGGCGGGCATTACAGCCTCGAGCTCAGCGCCGCGCTCAACCTCTCCGACGCGCCCTCCGCCGCACTTGCGCTCGACCGCATCAAGGCGGCGCTGTCGACCAGCCAGACCGCCTTCCACTCGCTCTACTGGGACGACAACAAGGCGGCGCTGGTCGACGGCGCCGGCCGCGGCGGGCGGGTCTCGCCCTACCAGGCCGCGCAGCTCGCCCGCTACCGCGACGCGCTGGCGAGGCTCGGCGCCTGATGGGAGGCCTGCGTCTCGTCGACGGGATCGCCGCCGCGATGCGACACCTGTCGGAGCGGCAGAAGGTCATCGCCGAGAATGTCGCCAACAGCGATACGCCGGGCTTCGAGGCCCGAACCCTCGGCGAGCCGGACTTCGGCGCCTTGCTCGACATTCGCTCCGGCGTTGCCGTCCAGCGCCCCACCGTCCGGGTCACCAGCGCCATGGCCGCGCTCGGCGCAACGCCTTCCTCGACCCCGACGATCCTCGATCCCGACGTCAGCGAGACCAAGCCCGACGGCAACAATGTCTCGCTCGAGGACCAGCTGCTCCGGCTGGGGCAGGTCCAGGCCGACTTCGCGGTGCTGACCAATCTCTATCGCAAGCAGATGCAGCTGATGAAGACCGCGCTCGGGCGGACCGGCGGCAGCTAGGCGCGGGCGTTGATCGCCAGCGGCGCCGGCTGGTCGAACCGGCTGATCGCGCCCTGGTCGCCATAGGTGTCGACCCGCAGCCCGGTCAGCCGCTGCGCCTCCGCGGCGATCGCGTCGAGCAGGTCGCGCGACAGCTCGATCTGCCGCCGGAGCATCGCCGCGTTGCGCGCCGCCGACTGCTGCATCTGCCTCGTGAGGTGGAGCATCTCGGGCGACAGCCGCTCGCGCCAGCCCGGCTCCTCCCGGTCGAGGAAGACGGTCTGCGCCTCGAGCCTGGCGGTGAGCTTCTGCTTGGCGGCGGCGATCGCGGCGACCCCCTGGTGGTCGACGCCGCCCTTCAGCAGCGTGCATTCCTCGTCCATCAGGGCGGTCAGCGCCTCCATCGCCTCGACCATCGCCTCGCTCATTTCATCTGGTCCTGGATCTGCTGGATCTGCGCGAGCACCGCGGCCTTCAGCCCGAAGCTGCCGTTGCGGGTGATCTCCTCGCCCAGCCGCTCGGCGAGCATGCCGCGGAACATCTCCTCGCCGTGGCCGCCGCCGAACTGGCTGTCGACGCTGACGCTCTCCAGCATCAGCTTGGCGAGCTGCCCGGCGAAAATCGCCTCGAAGTCGCGCGCCACCTTCTCCGCCCCGCCTGCGACCGGCAGGGACGAGGTCGGGAGGGCCGCGGCGGCGCGAATAGGCTGGAGGAAGCTCATTGGACCTCGATGTCGGTCTGGAGGGCTCCGGCGCTCTTGACCGCCTGGAGGATGGTGATGAGGTCGCGCGGCGAGACGCCGAGCGCGTTCAGCCCGGTGACCAGCTCGCGAAGCGAGGCGCCCTCGACCATCGCCAGCGACTTGCCGCCGCCGTCGTCGACCTGGACCGCGGTGCGCGGCACGGTGGCCGTCTCGCCGCCCGACAGCGGGGCCGGCTGCGCAACCTGCGGCGCCTCGCTGACGCTGATCGTCAGCCCGCCCTGCGCGATCGCGACCGGGCTGATCCGCACGTCGGCGCTCATCACGACCGTGCCCGCCGCCTCGTTGATGATGATCCGCGCCGGCTGGTCGACCGCGACCTCGACATTCTCGACCTGGCTGTAGGTGTCGATCAGGGAGGTCCCGGGGGCCGGGCGAAGCTCGACCGTCGCCGGGTCCAGCACCCGCGCGGCGCCGGGAAAGCGGCGGTCGATCGCGCCGGCGACCCGCTGCGCGGTGGTGAAGTCGGGGTTGCGCAGCGCCAGCTTGAGCGAGCCCGCCGAAGCCAGGCTGAAGGCGACCTCCCGCTCGACGATCGCCCCGTCCGCGATCCGCGCGCTGGTCAGCACCCCGCGGTTGACCTTGGCCGCCGCGCCCTGCGCCTTGAAGCCGCTCACCGCGACCGGTCCCTGCGCCATCGCATAGACCTGCCCGTCGAGCCCCTTGAGCGGCGCCGCCAGCAGGGTCCCGCCCTGCAGGCTGCTCGCATCGCCCAGCGCGGAGACCTGCACGTCGATGGTCGACCCCGCCCGCGCGAACGGCGGGAGCGAGGCGGTCAGGGTCACCGCCGCGACGTTCTGGATCCGCATCTGCGAGCCGCGGACGTTGACGCCCAGCCGCTCGAGCATCGACTGCATCGATTCCTCGGTGAAGGGCGAGTTGAGCAGCCGGTCGCCGGTGCCCGCCAGCCCGACCACCAGCCCGTAGCCGACCAGCTGGTTGGCACGGACATTCTCGACGCTGACGATGTCCTTGATCCGCGGGCTCGCCGCCGCTGCCCAGCCGGGCAGCGCGGCCGTTAGCGCGGCGGAGAGGGCCAGCCGTGTCGAGATGCTCGTCAAAAACCGCTCCTCCGCGGCCGGGCCGGACCGCCCTTCTCTTATAGGAAGAGCAGACGCCTCGGTTCGAAAGGCCCGTCCGAAATGCAGGTGGATGCAGTCACGGCCCTGCTCCAGTCGGCGCTGCTCGCCCCGGCCGAGAAGCCGGATGCCCGCCCCGCCTCCTTCGCGCAGCCGGCCCCGCCAGTCCCGCCGGCCGCGCAGCCCGGACAGGTCGGCGGCATCGCGCCCTCGGTGGCGATGCTGGTCACCCTCGCCGCCACGGACGCCGGGACGCCCGGCCGGGGCGCGGGCCCGCGCGAGGCCGAGCGCGGGCTCGACGGGCTGGACGCGCTGCGCCGAGCGCTGGTCCACGGCAGCGTGCCGCCCGAACGCATCCGCATGCTTCGCGACTGGGCGCGCGGGCGCCGCCGCTCGGACGACCCGGATCTCGCCGCGCTCGAACAGGAGATCGAGCTTCGGATCCTGGTCGAGCTCGCCAAGCTGGAACGCCGCCCGCCGGGCTGAACGTTGCGCTGCACCGCAGCATTGTCTAGGGCGCCCCGCCATGAACGCCGCCCGCGCGCAGCAAGACCTCGACCCCGCGCTTCGCGGCCTGCTCGCCGACGTGCTCGGCCTCCCCGCCGACCGCGTCGCCGCGCTGACCCGCGACCTCGAGCTGTTCGGCGCTTTGCCCGAGTTCGACTCCATGGCGGTCGCCAACCTGCTGACCGGGATCGAGGACCGCTTCCACCTCACCATCGAGGACGACGAGGTCGAGGCCGAGGACTTCCTCACCTATGGTTCGCTGCTCGCCTTCGTGGAGCGCGTGCGCGGGCGCTGAGCGCGGGCGCCCGGCCGGGCGCGGCCCCGCGAACCGGACGGCCTCCCGCCGCACGGCCTCGCTGTCGGGCAGGAGGGTGCCCTGAAGGTCGGGATATTCCCGGCCGTCGCAGACATGAAAATATATCGCTCCATCCGCCGCAGCCCTCTCCGGTCACTGCCGGGCGCTGGCTCTGCGTAAGCCGTCGGCCCGCCTCAAGGGTCTCAATTTAGACTGTCGCGGAGCGGCCACCCCTTTGACAAAGGAACGCTTCGTTGGTGGAGAGAGAGGACATCGAATGGGGCAAGGATGCCACCGCCCGGAGAAGGGACGACCGCCCGGTGTTCGTTGACTGCACGGAATGCCCGCTGCGGCAGAACTCGCTCTTTCGCCCGCTAGAGGGCGAGGAACTGCAGTTCGTGCGGTCGATCAAATATGACCAGCTGTCCTACCAGGCCGGCGAGGAAATGGTGCATGCCGGCGACGCGGACTGCGCCGCGATCATCAAGGATCACCTCGTCGCGAAACTGCCCGACAGCAAGCTGCCGGCCCCGCTCCGAAACGGCTGAGCGGCGACACGGCCGCTCGGCGGCGAAGCCTACTCCGCCGCCTGCAGCGCCTCGAACTCCTGCTCGGCGAGCCACCGCTCGGCGTCGAGCGCAGCCATGCAGCCAGTGCCGGCCGCCGTCACCGCCTGGCGGTAGATCTTGTCCATCACGTCGCCGCAAGCGAACACGCCGGGGATCGAGGTGCGGGTCGAGCCGGTCTCGACCTTGAGGTAGCCGTCGTCGTCGACTTCGAGCTGGCCGGTGAACAGCTCGGTCGCCGGGTGGTGCCCGATCGCGACGAACGCGCCCTCGACGTCGAGCGTGCGGGTCGCGCCGGTG
This sequence comes from Sphingomonas ginkgonis, assembly GCF_003970925.1. Classification (NCBI taxonomy): domain Bacteria; kingdom Pseudomonadati; phylum Pseudomonadota; class Alphaproteobacteria; order Sphingomonadales; family Sphingomonadaceae; genus Sphingomonas; species Sphingomonas ginkgonis. Next base: position 1,567,699 of record NZ_RWJF01000001.1, on the reverse strand, counting down.
CGGGTGTCCTGGAGCTCGAGCCCGACCAGCGCCTCGGGCGTCCCGCCGGCGAGGAACTCGGTCACTTTGTGGTTCCAGATCACCTTGATCCCGGGGTGCGCGAACAACCGGTCCTGCAGGATCTTCTCGGCGCGAAGGCTGTCGCGGCGATGGATCAGGGTCACGTCGTGGCTGTGGTTGGTGAGGTAGAGCGCCTCCTCCACCGCGGTGTTGCCGCCGCCGATCACCGCGACTTTCTTGCCGCGATAGAAGAAGCCGTCGCAGGTCGCGCAGGCGCTCGCGCCCTTGCCCTTCATATGCTCCTCGGACGGCAGCCCCAGCCACTTGGCCTGCGCGCCGGTCGCGATCACCAGCGTGTCGGCGACATAGGTGGTGCCGCTGTCGCCGGTCAGCCGGAACGGCCGCTGCTTGAGGTCGACCGCGCTGATATGATCCCACACCATCTTGGTGCCGACATGCTCGGCCTGGGCCTGCATCTCCTCGACCAGCCACGGGCCCTGGATGACCTCGCGGAAGCCGGGATAATTCTCGACGTCGGTGGTGGTGGTGAGCTGCCCGCCGGGCTGGATGCCCTGCACCACGATGGGCGAGAGGCCGGCGCGCGCGGCGTAGATGGCGGCGGTCAGCCCGGCCGGGCCGGAACCGAGAATCAGCATGCGGGTCGAGACGGTGTTGCTCATACCCGGACGCATCTAGGCAAGCGGTGCGGAGCCCGCAATGGCAGGCTCCGCCCGTCAGTCGATCAGACGATCAAACGCCGCGGCCGCGGAGGAAGTGGACGATGAGCACGATCACACCGATCACCAGCAGGATATGAATGAGCCCGCCGCCGACATGCAGGGCGAAGCCGCCAAGCCAGAGAACGATCAGGATAATGGCTATGATGGCTAGCATTAGGTTCCTCCTGCGAATCTGCCCGATGAACAGGTCACCGCCACGACTGTTCCGCTAGCGAACCGTTAATTAACCTTCATCCGAACAAACCCCATCGCGCCGAGCGGATGCCGGCCGCCATAAAGGGGCGCGAGGTCGGCAGGGAGAAAATTGACGCTGGCGAGGGCGCCAACCCCGAGCGCGACATGCTCCGCCACCGGCACGTCGCGCACCGCGCCGAGCGAGACCTTGCCGACGCGGAACGACGGCCCATGCTCGGCCGTGTCGAGCAGCTCGCTGTTCTCGGTCACCTCGCCGCGACCAAAGACGGTCCACTCGCCCTTGCGGACCGAGCTTTCGAGGACGAAGGCATCGTCCTTGTGGTGCTCGACCGTCTTGCGCCCCCAGGCGAGCGTGGTCGACCAGTGAAGGTCGGGGCCGATCTGTCGCGTGTAGATGGCGCTGGCTGACAGCCGCTCCTGGTCGACTCCGGGCTCGAGCTGCTCGGGATCCTTGAAATGCCCCCAGCTCCCCTGCAGCGAGAGCTCGCGGGTCGGGTTCCACGACAGGCGGACCGCGGTGGAATCGAGCGGCCCCGTCTCGATGTTCCAGCGGTGCTGGTCCGGCTCGCGCCCGTTGAAGCGGCTGACCTCGACCTTGGCGTTGCCGAGCACCGCGCCGGCGGTCAGCACTCCGAAGCTGATGTGGGTGCTGTCGAGCCAGTGGTGGGCGATCGGCGCCTCGGGCGAGTCCATGATCGATTCGCGGTGCATGAAGGTCGGCGGCCCGAACGCCGGCTCGCCCGGCAGCCCGGCGTAGAGGAAGACGCTGCCCTTCCGGCCGACATTCTGCGAGACGCTCGCCGAAAGCTCCATGAAGAAGTCGTGCGGGTGCTGGCGGTCCACCAGCCGGGTCACCCCGTCCGCCGTCTCGCCGCTGGCGAGCAGCAGCGGGTAGCCGCGCTTGCCCATGATCGGATCGGGACTGAGCATCGCCTTGAACTGCAGCGTACCGTCGCCGAGCGGATGCTGCGCCATCCCCATCAGCATGCCGGAGGGAAACAGCTTGTCCGCCCCGCGCCGCGAGCCCTGAGTGTCGGCGACGAGGTTGAGCACGCCCATCCCCATCAGGTGCCAGCCGCCCGCCATCGCCATCACGCCCATGTGGTTGGACGTGTCGGGCTGCCAGCTGGTGCCCGACGCCTCGCGGTTCATCGAGTAAGGCCCGAGCCCCGCCTTCATGTCGTGCATGCCCGCCATCGCGCCATGGTCCATGCCTGCCATCGAGCCATGATCCATCGGCATGGCGGGCTGGGCCGGACCGCCCGGAACGGCCATCGGCATCGAGCCTCCGCCCATCGGCATGGAGCCATGGTCCATCGGCATCGAACCCTGGCCAATCGGCATGGAGCGATCGTCAGTTGCCGGCATGGCGACGCCGTGCCCCGCGTGGGGCGCTGCGGGGCTGGCGGCACTGGGCTTCTTGGCAACGGTCTTCTTCGCGACCGTCTTCTTCACAACCGTCTTCTTCGCGATAGCCGGCTTCTTCGCCGCTCGCCGGTGCTGGCCATGGTCCATGGTCATGCCGGGCATGGTCATCATCTGGGCGGCCGCTGGGGTCGCGGCGAGCGCGAGCGCCGAGGCGGCCGAAAACAACAGGATCTTCACGTCTCTTCTCCGAATGGCATCAGCTCGGCCGGCACGGTCGCCGGCCCGGGCTCAGCCGCGCGGAGGCGGGTCCTGGCCGGTGGGCTCGATCCCGCTCAGCTGCGCCACCAGCGCGCGCTCGCGCCGCTCGGCGGCTGCGGGGGGCACCGGTGCCGGATACGACTGGTCGGGAAGCGCCGCGACCAGCGCTGTGCAGCAGCCGTCGGCGGCGGTCGCCGGCTTGGCGCCATGCCCGTCCATGTGGTGCGCCGCCGCGGGCCGCCCCAGGCAATGGCCGGCCGCCATGGCTTGCTGCCCGAACGGGGACAGCAGCAGCGCGGCGAACGCCAGCAGGAGGACGGACAGGCGGGTCATCGATGGGCCAACGAACGCATATTAGGCGAGTGCCATCCACGCCGCCATCGCGACCATCATCAAATTCTCCGTCAGCGAGACGAACCCCAGCGGCACGTTGCTCGACCCGCCGACGCAGGCGCACTTGAGCTCGCGCCGGTCGACATAGACCGCCTTCACCACCGACACCGCGCCGATCCCGCCGATGACCAGCGCGATCGGCACGGAGAGCCAGCGCGCCCCGCCCCAGATCATCAACACGCCGGCCAGTCCTTCGAGGAAGGGATAGAGGCTCGCATAGGGCACCCAGCGCCGCGCCAGCAGGTCGTAGTTGAGGAACATGGTCGAGAATTTCCCGACGTCCTGCAGCTTGAGGAGCCCCAGCACGCACATCGAGAAGGCGATGAACCACTCCCCCGCGCGGATCGTGAAGGGGGTCCCGAACACCGCCGCGCTCGCCGCCAGCGCCATCAGCGCGGTCATGGCGAACAGCGCGATGACCGGCCGGTAGCTGGTCTCTCCAAGCTCCGGCACATGCTGGCCGAAGTGGCGGCGCAGATCGTCGTAGCCGCCGATCCGCTCGCCGCCGACGAATGCCTGCGGCGTGGTCTTGACCCCATGCTCGGCCTTGAAGGCGTCGGTCTCCTCGCGGGTCCTCAGCCAATGGTCCTCGACCGCATAGCCCTTCGACCGCAGCAGGTGCAGCGCCTTCAGCCCATAGGGACAGACATGGGTCGGCATGACCATGCGGTAGAGCGCGGCGGTCTTGGCACCGGCGGCGATGCTTGTCTCGCGGTCCATGCCCCTCATATGGGGTCCGTACCATGGTCCGGAGTCAAGCATGGCCAGCCTGACGATCGCCCGGCTGGCGGACAGCGCCGGGGTCGGAGTCGAGACGATCCGCTACTACCAGCGCCGCGGGCTGATCGACACGCCCGAGCGACCCGCCGGCTTCGGCAGCGCGGGCGGCATCCGGCGCTACGACGAGGCGGACGTCCGCCGCCTCCGCTTCATCCGCTCGGCTCAGGCGGCGGGCTTCACGCTGGAGGAGATCGGCCGCCTGCTCGAGCTCGACCGCACTGACGACCGTGCCACCATCCGCGAGCTGACCGAGCAGCGCATCGCCGCGCTGGATGTGAAGATCGAGGAGCTGCGCCAGGCCCGCGCCTCGCTGGCGCGGCTGGCGGGAGAATGCGGGAGCGGCACCGGCGGCCCCTGCCCGATCATCGAGGCCTTCGACGAAGGCCCCCTGCCGGGCTAGACCAGCCGCGACTGCTTCAGCGCGGCCTCGATGAAGCTGGCGAACAGCGGGTGCGGCGCGAAGGGGCGGCTCTTGAGCTCCGGGTGGAACTGGACGCCGATGAACCAGGGATGGTCCGGCCGCTCGACGATCTCCGGCAGCCGCCCGTCCGGCGACATGCCCGAAAAGACCAGCCCGCCCTCTTCCAGCGCCGGCTTGTAGTGGGCGTTGACCTCGTAGCGATGGCGGTGCCGCTCGGAGATGTCAGTGGTGCCGTAGATCGAGGCGACATGGCTGTTGCCGCTGAGCTTCGCCTCATAGGCGCCGAGCCGCATGGTCCCGCCAAGGTCGCCGCCGGCCGCCCGCTCCTGCAGCCCTTCCTTGCTCATCCACTCGGTGATGAGGCCGACCACCGGCTCGCTCGTCTCGCCGAACTCGGTGGTCGAGGCGCCGGCGATCCCGGCGGTGTTCCGCGCGCCCTCGATGCACGCCATCTGCATGCCGAGGCAGATGCCGAAGAAGGGCACCTTGCGCTCCCGGGCGAAGGTCACGCTGGCGATCTTGCCCTCCGACCCGCGCTCGCCGAACCCGCCGGGGACAAGGATCGCGTGACACGGCTCGAGCTTGCCGGCGAGCTCGCCGTCGGCGCCCTCGAACAGCTCGGCGTCGAGCCAGTTGATGTTGACCTTGACCCGGTTGGCGATCCCGCCGTGGACCAACGCCTCGCGCAGGGACTTGTAGGCGTCCGGCAGGCCGACATATTTGCCGACCACGCCGATCGTGACCTCCCCCTCGGGATGGTCGAGCCGGTCCATGATGTCGTCCCACTGCGCCATCGCCGGCGGCGGCGCGTCGGCGATCCCGAACGCGCGCAGCACCTCGTCGTCGAGGCCCTCGCGATGATATTGCAGCGGCACGTCGTAGATCGACCGCGCATCCAGCGCGGTGATCACCGCCGACTGGGGCACGTTGCAGAACTGCGCGATCTTGGCCTTGTCGCTCGCCGGGATCGGCAGCTCGCAGCGGCACAGCAGGACGTCGGGCTGCACCCCGAGGCTGGCGATCTCGCGGACGCTGTGCTGAGTCGGCTTGGTCTTCAGTTCGCCCGCCGCCTTGATCCACGGCACCAGCGTCGTGTGGACGCTGACCGTCTGGTCGCGGCCAAGGTCGTTCCGCAGCTGGCGGATCGCCTCGACGAACGGCAGGCTCTCGATGTCGCCGACCGTCCCGCCGATCTCGCAGATGACGAAGTCGAGGTCCTCGGTATCGGCCAGCGCGAACGCCTTGATCTCGTTGGTGACGTGCGGGATCACCTGGACGGTCGCGCCAAGATAGTCGCCGCGCCGTTCCTTGGCGATGATGTCGCGGTAGATTCGCCCGGACGTCACATTGTCCGACTGGTGCGCCGACACGCCGGTGAACCGCTCGTAGTGGCCGAGGTCGAGGTCGGTCTCCGCCCCGTCGTCGGTGACGTAGACTTCGCCGTGCTGGTAGGGGCTCATCGTCCCCGGATCGACGTTCAGGTAAGGGTCGAACTTGCGAATGCGGACCTTGTAGCCGCGCGCCTGCAGAAGCGCCCCGAGGGACGCCGAGAGAAGACCTTTTCCGAGCGAGGAAACCACGCCGCCGGTGACAAAAATGAACCGCGCCATGGGAGTCGAGCCTTAGGGATTGGAGACGCGATAGGGCAAGGGGCGTTTTTGCAACGCCCCCGAAAATTCAGCCGAAAAGCGGCTTACTGGGCGAGCGGGACCGAGCCGTTGCCGGTCGACTGTGGCGGCGTCTGCGCCGGGCCGGGGACGGTAGGCGGGGTGCCGCTGGTGGTCGGCGCCATCGGGCTCGACTTGCCGACCAGCGAGGTGTCGATCTTGGTCGGCTCGCGGTTGATCCCGGCGAGCGCCGCCATGAGGATCGAGACCACGATGAACACGCCGCCGAGGATCGCCGTCATCCGGGTCAGGAAGTCGGCCGCGCCGCGCGCCGTCATGAAGCCCGACGAGCTTCCGCCCACGCCCAGTCCGCCCCCTTCCGAGCGCTGCATCAGGATGACGCTGCACAGCCCGACGCCGACGAGGATCTGGAAGATGAGGAGGAACTTGAACATCGGGACTTTCTTGCGCTGCGGGCTGAACCGGCCACTTAGCGTCAGGCGGCGCGGCTTTCAACGGGGCGCGCCGCCGCCTCGACGATCGGGAGGAAGTCGGCGGCCTTGAGGCTGGCCCCGCCGACCAGCGCACCGTCGACGTCGGCGACCGCGAAGATCTCCCCCGCGTTCGACGCCTTGACTGAGCCGCCGTAGAGGATCCGCACCCCCTCGCCCGCCGCGCCGAAGCGTTCGACCAGCAATGCGCGGATCGCGGCATGGATCTCCGCGATGTCGTCGCAGCTCGCGACCTTGCCGGTGCCGATCGCCCAGATCGGCTCGTAGGCGAGCGCCAGGTGGGCCGGGTCGATCCGCTCCGGCAGCGACCCGCCGAGTTGCCCCGCCACCGTCGCCACCGCGCGCCCGGCCTCGCGCTCCTCGAGGCTCTCGCCGACGCACAGGATCACGTCGAGCCCGGCGGCGAGCGCGGCCTCGGCCTTGGCCTTGACGCCCGAATCGTCCTCGCGGTGCAGGTCGCGCCGCTCGCTGTGCCCGACGATGGTCAGCACCGCGCCGGCATCGCGCAGCATCGCCACCGACGTGTCGCCGGTGAAGGCGCCCTTCTCGCTCGCGTGCACGTCCTGCGCGCCGATCGGGAAGCCGGGCACCGCGTCCGCCGCGCGGTGGATCAGCGTTCCCGGCAAGCACAGCGCCACGTCGACCTGGCCGCCGAACTGGGCTGCCGCGCCGGCGATCGCCCGCACCTCGTCGAGGTCGGCGGCGGTGCCGTGCATCTTCCAGTTGCCGGCCACCAGCTTGCGACGTTGCATGTTCTTCCCCTCCGGATCGTTGGCGGAGCGCGTAGCAATCGGGGTCCGGCCCGCCAAGGCCAAGCTTGAAGCCGATCCCCGCGGCTTCTAAAGGCACCGCTTTCCCGATCTTTGAAGCGATCCCGAGACCGATGCTGACCACACTGCGCCGCGTTTCCAACAGCAAGGGCGGCCAATTCATCTTCGCCATCCTGCTCGTCACCATGCTCGCGGCCTGGGGGCTCGCCGACGTGACCAGCATCCAGAGCGGCGGCGGGTTCAGCTGGTTCGGCGGCGGCGGCGGCGTGGCCAAGGTTGGCTCGACCTCGCTGACCCAGGCCGACATCGACCGCGCGCTCGAGCGGCGGCTGCAGCAGGTCCGCCAGCAGAACCCCAACGCCACCTATGCGACGATCGCGGGCGACTATGACGCGATCATCGAGGCGCTGCTGCAGGACAAGACGGTCCAGGCGATGGGCGACAAGGCCGACCTCGACGTCTCGCGCAAGCTGGTCGACGCCGAGATCGCGCAGATCCCCGGCCTCAACGGGCTGGACGGCAAGTTCAGCGAGCAGAACTACCAGCAGTTCCTGTCGCGGGAGCGGCTGACCGACCAGCAGGTCCGCGACGAGATCCGCACCGCGCTGCTCCAGCGCATGATCGTGGTCCCGACCGCCGCCTCGGCCCGCGTGCCGACCGGGCAGGCGCTGCCCTATGCCTCGCTGATGCTGGAGCTGCGCCAGGGCGAGGTCGGCTTCATCCCGACCAAGGCGTTCGAGGCGGGGATCGCCCCGACCCCGGCCGCGGTCCAGGCCTATTACACCCAGAACCGCGCCCGCTATCTCGTCCCCGAGCAGCGCGTGCTGCGGATCGCCCGGATCGGCCCCGACCAGCTCCCCAACGTCAACCCGACCGACCAAGAGATCGCCGCCGCCTACCAGGCCAACCAGGCGCAATATGCGGCGAAGGAGACCCGCGGGATCAGCCGCGCGGTGGTCGCCGACAAGGTGCAGGCCGACGCGATCGCCGCCAAGGTCCGCTCGGGCACGCCGTTCGCCGCGGCCGCCGCCCCCGCCGGGCTCGCCGCCGCCGACATCGCGCTCGGCGACCAGACCCGCGACGCGCTCGCCAACCTCACCAACGCGCAGGTCGCCGCGGCCGCCTTCGCGGCGCCGTCGGGCGGCGTGGTCGGCCCGATCAGGACCGAGCTCGGCTGGGTCGTGGTCAAGGTCGACGGGATCAAGCGCCAGGCCGGCAAGACGCTCGACGAGGCCCGCCCCGAGATCGCCGCCAAGCTCCGCGCCGACAAGGCCAAGGACGGGCTGGCGGATCTCGTCGGCACCGTCGAGGACGAGCTCAGCAACGGCGCCAACTTCACCGAGACGGTCGCCAAGCACAAGCTGCCGGTCAGCGAGACCCCGCCGCTGCTCGCCAACGGCCAGTCGCGCACGCAGCCGGGCTTCAGGCTCCCGGCCGAGCTCCAGCCGGTCCTCAAGGAAGGCTTCGCGCTGTCGCCCGACGACGATCCCACCGCGGTCAACCTGCAGGGCGATGCCGGCTATGCGCTGGTGGCGCTCGGCCCGGTCACCGCGGCGCAGCCGGCTCCGCTGGCGCAGATCGGCGACCAGGTCCGCGCCGACCTCGTCCGCCAGGGCGCGCTCGACAAGGCCCGCTCGAGCGCCCAGGCGATCGCCGCCCGCGTCGGCAACGGCAGCATCGCCGCGGCGGTGAAGACGCTCGGCGTCCCGGTCCCGGCGCCCGCGCCGGTCACCGCCCGCCGGATCCAGCTGCTCCAGCTCCAGGGCAATGTCCCGCCCGCGCTGCGGATGCTGTTCAGCCTGCCCGCCGGCAAGACGCAATATGTCGCTGCCCCGAACGACGAGGGCTTCTTCCTGGTGAAGGCCGACCGGGTGGTCGCCGGCGACGCCCGCACCAACCCGAGCGTGATCGCGCAGCAGCAGGCGCAGCTCAACCAGCAGGCCGGGAGCGAGCTCGCCGAGCAGTTCATCCGCGCCGCTCAGAAGAGCCTCGGCACCCGCCGGAACGCCGACGCGATCGCGCAGGGGCGGCAGCGGCTGCTGACCAGCGGGCAGTAGGCGAAACACCCGGCCGTGAAGGTGCTGGTGATCGACAATGTCGACAGCTTCACCTTCATGCTGGTCGACCAGCTGCTGAGCCTCGGCGCCGAGGTCCCGGTCGTCCGCAATGACGCACTGAGCGTCGCCGCCGCCCTTTCAAGCGATGCCGACGCGTTGCTGGTTTCCCCTGGCCCGGCCGGGCCGGAGGACGCCGGCATCTCCGTCCCGCTCGCCGCCGCCTGCATCGCCGCCCGCCGGCCCTTGCTCGGCGTCTGCCTCGGCCACCAGGCAATCGCGCTCGCCGCGGGTGGCAGCGTCGAGCGGACCCTCCCCGTCCATGGCAAGACCGCGGCGGTGGCGCATGACGGCAGCGGCTTGTTCGAGCGGCTCCCCTCCCCGCTCACCATGACCCGCTACCATTCGCTCGCGGTCGCCGTCCCGGGTCCCGACCTCGTCGCCAACGCGCACAGCGAGGATGGGACGATCATGGGCCTCCGCCACCCCGCCGCGCCCGTTCACGGCGTCCAGTTCCACCCGGAGAGCGTAGCCTCCGAGCAGGGCCGCGATCTCCTCGAGAACTTCCTCCGCCTGGCTGCTTGACGCCGAGTCGCACGTTCGATAGACGTTCCCCGTTCGTTCCTTCTTCGGGGCTCCGACCATGCTTACTGCCAAGCAGCACGAACTTCTCCAGTTCATCCATGACCGGCTTGGCGAGACGGGGGTGAGCCCCAGCTTCGACGAGATGCGCGAGGCGCTCGACCTCAAGAGCAAGTCGGGGGTCCACCGGCTGATCTCGGCGCTTGAGGAGCGCAAGTTCATCCGCCGCCTGCCCAACCGCGCCCGCGCGCTCGAGGTGCTGCGGATGCCCGAGGCGGCGAAGCCCGCCGGCGCCCGGCCCGCCGCCGCGCCCGAGCTTCGGCCCGCCCCGGCGCTGCGCACCCCGGCCAACGACACGATCGAGATCCCGCTGCACGGGCGGATCGCGGCCGGCACCCCGATCGAGGCGCTGCAGGGACAGGAGCAGTTCGCCGTTCCCGCCGCGCTGCTCGGCCCGGGTGAACATTATGCGCTCGAGGTCGCCGGGGATTCGATGGTCGAGGAAGGCATTCTCGACGGCGACTTCGCGCTCATCCGCAAGGTCGACATTGCCCGCGACGGCGAAATCGTGGTGGCGCTGATCGACGGGGCCGAGGCGACGCTCAAGACCTTCCGGCGCGAAGGGCAGATGGTCCGCCTCGATCCCGCCAACCGCAGCTACGAGGCGCAGCGCTACGATCCCCGGCGGGTGCAGATCCAGGGCCGGCTCGCCGGCCTGATCCGGCGCTACTGATGGCGCGGATCGACTATGTCGAGCTGCCGAGCCTCGCCGCGCACGAACTGACCGCGGCCTTCTACGGCAAGGCCTTCGGCTGGACCTTCACCGCGTTCGGGCCGGACTATTCGGCGACCACCAGCGGCGATGTCGATCTCGGGTTGCAGGGCGATCCCAACGAGGCGCTGTCGGCGCCGCTGCCGGTGATCCGGGTCGACGACATCGAGGAAGCGCTCGACGCGGTGCTCGCCAACGGCGGGACGCTGTCGCGGCCGATCTTCACCTTTCCCGGCGGCCGACGCTTCCACTTCATCGATCCCGGCGGGAACGAGCTCGCGGTGTGGGTCGCCGAGGACCACCGCGACTAGCAGGAACGGCGGCGCCGGCGCTCAGTGGCGCTTGTAGCTGGCCTTGAGGCTGGCGAGCTCGAGCCGCTTGCCGACCCACTCGGCCAGCTCGTCGAAGCTCAGCGGTTCGTCGAACACGATCCCGGCCCGGCGGTCGCAGAACCAGCGGATGCTGCCGCGGATCGGCCGGAGGCTCTCGACCACCACCACCACGTCCTTGCCGAGGCAATATTCCTCGATAGGCATGACCTTCATCCCGCCCAGCGAGATGTCGTGGACGTCGACCGTGTAATAGACCTTGCCGACCCGGATCGAGGCCTTGCAGTCGACTTCCAGCCGCGGCGGCCGCGGGCGGAAGCCGTGGCGCGGCTTGCGCCCGGCGAGCAGCTCGCCGAGGTCGACATTCTGGTCGAACTTGAGCCCGCAGGTGCCCTCGCGCGTCCAGACGATGGTCGAGGGGATCTTCTGGGTCGAGAACTCCAGCTCGATCTTCTCGCCGACCTTCACCTCGCGGCTGGTCTCGGCCATCAGCCCGCCCGCGGAGATGTTGCGGACCCGGATAAGCTGCTCATGGTCGCTGGCGATCAGCTTGGCGACGCGGAGCAGCGGCAGGAGGCGATCGTCGACGCGCCGCTCGGCCGGCCGCGGCACCGCGGTCGACAGCGAGAAGGTGGTCGACTCGAAGGCCGCCTCGTCCTGTTCGGACGTCCGGTGCGACCTCCGTCGCAGGAGAGATGCCAGCATGAAGTCTTCCCGTTAGCGGACTGTTGCACCCCGTTTTCGGCCCAACGGGTTAAAACTCCGTTTCGGGAACGACTGGGCGTTTGACGCGCTCAATCAAAACGCCCAACACGTTCGATCATGAGGGTGATTTGATGGAGCAGCCACGGCTGCTGCTGATCGACGACGAACCGGCACTCGCCGATTACGTCGCCGCGGCGGCGCGTCATTGCGGCTATAAGCCGATGGTTGCGCGCGATCAGCGTGATTTCTTTTCGCAATTCACGACGGAGCGGCCGGACATGGTCGCGCTGGACCTGGGCATGCCCGAAATGGATGGAGTCGAGCTGCTCCGCCTGCTGGCCGAGAACCAGTTCGACGGCCCGGTGCTGATCATCTCTGGGTTCGACCGGCGGGTGCTGGAGAGCGCGTTCCGCCTCGGCGAGGCGCTCGGGCTGACCATGGTCGGGCCGCTCGAGAAGCCGGCCCGGCTCGAGGCGCTCGAGGATCTCTTCACCCGGTTGAAGCCCACGCCGGCGAACTGATGCGCGTCGGCCTCGAACGCGGGCTGTTGGACGGCTTCGAGCGAGCCCTCATCAACAATCGCCTGTCGATGGTCTACCAGCCCAAGGTCCGGCTGTCGGATGGCAAGCTGGTCCGGGTCGAGGCCCTCGTCCGCTGGGAGGACAGCCGCTACGGCAGCGTCCCGCCCTCCCGCTTCGTCCCGCTGGCCGAGCGCCACGGCCTCATCGACCCGCTCACCCAGTGGGGGCTGCGCACCACGCTCCGCCAGTGGCTCGCCTGGTGCGGCGAGGGGCTCGACACCTGCCTCGCCTTCAACATCTCCGCGCTGTCGCTGCAGCACCTCGATTTCCCCGACCTGGTCGAGCGGATGTGCCGCGCGCTGGAGGTCCCGGCCGACCGGCTGGTGCTCGAGCTCACCGAGGGGGCGACCCAGCCGCTGATCAAGCTGATGGACACGCTGACCCGCTTCAGGATCAAGGGCATCGGCCTCGCCATCGACGACTTCGGAACCGGCTATTCGAGCCTGATGCAGCTCCGCCAGCTTCCCTTCACCGAGGTCAAGATCGACCGCTTCTTCGTCGCCGACGCGCCGGAGAGCCGCGACAGCCGGGTGATCGTCAAGGCGATGATCGACCTCGCGCACGGGCTCGGCCTGACCGTCACCGCGGAAGGGGTCGAGACCGCCGAGCAGCTCCGCCTCCTCCGCGATCTCGGCTGCGACGTGGTCCAGGGGTATCTGGTCGCCGCCCCGCTCGAGCCCGAGCGGCTCGCCCCCTGGTCCGCCGCCTTGCCCGAACGCTGGAACGAGCTGCTCGCCGCCTGACCCCCGCTCAGGGCGCGACGTCGAAGCGGATGCCCTGCGCCAGCGGCAGGTCGGTTCCGTAGTTCACCGTGCTGGTCTGCCGCCGCATGTAGGCGCGCCACGAGTCCGAGCCGCTCTCCCGGCCGCCGCCCGTCTCCTTCTCGCCGCCGAACGCCCCGCCGATCTCGGCCCCGGACGGCCCGATGTTGACGTTGGCGATCCCGCAGTCCGAGCCCGCCGCGGCGAGGAACCGCTCGGCCTCGCGCAGGTCGGTGGTGAAGATGGCCGAGCTCAGCCCCTGCGGCACCGCGTTGTTGAGCGCGATCGCCTCCTCCAGCGCGCTGTAGCGCATCAGCTGGAGGATCGGCGCGAACACCTCGCGCTGCGGGTTGCCGTGGCGCGGCTCCAGCTCGACCAGCGCCGGGCGAACGTAGCAGCCGCCGTCCGGTCCCTCGGCCAGCTCGCCGCCATGGACCCGCGCCCCGGCCGCGCGCCACTCGTCCAGCGACCGCTGCATCGCAGCGAAGGCGGACGCGTCGATCAGCGGCCCGATGAGGGTCCCCGGGTCGCGCGGATCGCCGACCGCAATTCCCGCGAAGAGCCGGACCAGCCGCCCGCTCAGCTCAGCCGCGACGCTCTCGTGGACGATCAGCCGGCGCAGCGTGGTGCAGCGCTGGCCCGCCGTCCCGACCGCGCTGAACAGGATCGCCCGCGCCGCCAGCTCGAGGTCCGCCGAGGGCGCGACGATCATCGCATTGTTGCCGCCGAGCTCGAGCAGCACCCGCCCGAACCTCTGCGCGACCCGCGGGCCGACCGCGCGCCCCATCGCCGTCGACCCGGTCGCCGAGACGAGCGCGATCCGCGGGTCGTCGACCAGCCGCTCGCCCAGCGCGCGCCCGCCCTGCAGGCACTGCACCAGTCCCGGCGGCGCGTCCGCCCCGAACCGCTCGAGCGCGCGGCCGACCAGCGCCATCGTCGCGGCCGCGGTCAGCGGCGTCTTCTCGCTCGGCTTCCAGATGACGGGATCGCCGCACACCAGCGCCAGCGCCGCGTTCCACGCCCAGACCGCGACCGGGAAGTTGAAGGCGGAGATGACCAGCACGGGCCCGAGCGGATGCCATTGCTCCATCATCCGGTGCTCGGGCCGCTCGGAGGCGATGGTCGACCCGTAGAGCTGCCGCGACAGCCCGACCGCGAAGTCGCAGATGTCGATCATTTCCTGGACCTCGCCCAGCCCCTCCTGGACGATCTTGCCCGCCTCGAGCGTCACCAGCCGCGCCAGCGTCTCCTTCTCGCGCCGAAGCTCCTCGCCGATCATCCGGACCAGCTCGCCGCGGCGGGGCGCGGGGACGCTCCGCCAGCGCCGGAACGCCGTCGCGGCGGCGTCGCACGCCGCCCCGCTCTCCGCCGCCCCCGCCGCGCTCACCGAGCCGAGCAGCGAGCCGTCGATCGGCGAGCGGCTGTCGAGCCCCGCCCCGCCGCCGATGCCGAGCCGCTCGAGGATCAGTCGGGCGTCGTCGCCGGCGGTCGTCATCGGGCAAGCTCCCTGGCCTTGGTCATCGCGGCGATCCCCGCATCGAGCGTCGCGTCCTGCTTGCCGAAGCAGAGCCGGACGAAGCCGCGCTCGGGCGCCTCCTCGTAGAAGGGGCTGAGCGGGATCACCGCAACCCCCGCCTGCTCCACCGCCGCCTGCGCGAACGCCTCGTCGTCCGGCGCCAGCCCCGAGGCGGCGAGGTCGACGCAGCAGAAATAGGTCGCCTCGCTCGGCAGGACGGCATAGCCGGCGGCGGCCAGCCCCGCCGCGAGCCGGTCACGGCCGCGCGCGAACCGGGCCCGCATCGGCGCCAGCCAGGCATCGCCCTCGGCCAGCCCCCACGCCACCGCCTGCTGGAGGTTGGGCGGGCTGGCGAAGGCGAGATACTGGTGCGCCCGGGTCAGCACCCGCGCCAGCCCGGGCGGCGCGACCAGCCAGCCGATCTTCCACCCGGTCAGCGAGAAGATCTTGCCCGCCGACCCGCACTTGATCGTCCGCTCCGCCATGCCCGGCAGCGCCGCCATCGACACGAACGGCTCGCTCCCCAGCAGCAGATGCTCCCACACCTCGTCGGTGATGACGATGAGGTCGTGCCGCTGCGCGACCGCGGCGATCGCCTGCAGTTCGTCGCGGCCGAACAGACGGCCGGTCGGGTTGTGCGGATTGTTGACGATGATCACGCGCGTCCGGTCGCTCACCGCGGCCTCGACCGCCTGCTCCTCGATCCGCCAGCCCGGCGCCGCCAGCTTGACCTCGCGCACCACCCCGCCCGCGCGCCGCACCAGCGGGGCGTAGGCGTCGTAGGCGGGCGCGAAGATGATTGCCTCGTCGCCCGGCTCGACCAGCGCGAGGATCGCCGCCGCCAGCGCCTCGGTCGCGCCGCTGGTGACCACCACATGGTCGCTGCCGAGCGCCAGTCCCTGGTGGCGCCGGTAATGGTCGGCGACCGCCTCGCGCAGCCGCGGCAGCCCGCGCGAGGGCGGATACTGGTTGCTCTGGTGGAGCAGCGCCTCGGCCGCCTGCGCGAGGATCTCGGGCGGCCAGCCGAAGTCGGGAAAGCCCTGGCCGAGGTTGACCGCGCCATGTTCGGTCGCGGCAAGGCTCATTCGCTCGAACACGGACGTCGGCATCTGTTCGAACAGGGGGTTCATCGCGGCCCTGCTAGGCGCTTTGCCGCGCCCGGTCGACCGGGTTGCGCCGCGCTCCGTCGCCAAGCCGACTGTTGCGGCCCGGACGCGCTTTTCCGACAATCCGGTTTTCCCACCGAAGCGGATGCAACACTCTTGCGGGTTCGGGTTAGAAACTGGCTCCTGAACGGGGGTTTGGTAAGCTGTTAACCATTAGTCCGATAGCGCTTCCGCCGGGGAAGTCGCTCGGGCCGCCCCACAGCCGCGGGTTGCGTCATGGGTCATGCTTTGCGTCAGGTGCTGGTCTGTGATGATGACGAGCTGCTGCTCGATCTTCTTCACCATCGGCTGAGCCGCAAGGGGTTCGGCGTCCGCCTCGCCCGCGACGGCCGCGAAGCGCTCGACGCGATCGCGGCGGAACGGCCGGACGCGGTGGTGCTCGACGCGATGATGCCCGTCGTCGACGGCTTCGAGGTGCTCCGCCGGATCCGCGAGAGCGACGAGGGCAGCGCGCTCCCCGTGCTGATGCTCACCGCGCGCAAGCAGGAGCGCGACATCGTCGAGGCGCTCGAGATCGGCGCCTCGGACTACCTCGCCAAGCCGTTCATCCCCGAGGAGCTGGCGGCTCGGCTGTTGCGGCTGATCGCGCGCTGATGCCCGTCCTTCTGCTGGTCTCCGCGGCCCTCGCGGCCGCCCCCCTGCCCGTCACCGCGGTGGACCCGACCGCCTATGATCGCGCCGTTGCCGCGCGGCGGGCACACCGACCCGAGGACGCGGTCCAGCTCCTCGAGCCGCTGCTCGCCGCCGAGCCCGGCAATGTCGATGCGCGCGTTCAATATGGCTATGCGCTGCTCGCGCTCGGCCGGTCCGACGCGGCCGCGGCCGCCTTCACAGAAGTGCTCCGCCGCGCTCCGGGCTATGCCGATGCGCGCGACGGGCTCGCGCTCGCCCGCCGCCGCCGCGCCGAGGTCGTTCCGCGCTGGCGGCTCGACCTCGATGCCGGCACCAGCGCGGTCCGCGGGCAACCCGACTGGCGCGAGCTCGACGGCCAGCTGCGCTACCAGCTCGACGCGCGCACCGCGCTCACCGGCCGCATCGAGGCGACCCGCCGCTTTGGGCTCGACGACACCTATGGCGAGGTGCGGGTGGATGCGCGCGTGTCGCCGCGGGTCGACCTCTACGCCAGCGCCGGCGGCACGCCGGGCGCCGACTACCGCCCCCGCTGGCAGCTCGGCGGCGGCCTCGCCGCGCGCCTGACCGACGGTGGCCGGGCGACCGTGCTCACCCTCGACGCCCGCGCCGCGCGCTACGCCAGCGGCCGGGTCGAGACCCTCGTCCCCGGCGTCCAGCAATATGTCGCGGGCGGGCGCGCCTGGGTCACCGCCCAGTGGATCAACCTGTTCGCCGACGGTCGGCATCGCAGCGGCCTGCTCGGCCGCGGTGACGTCCAGGCCAGCGAGCGGCTGCGCCTGTTCGCCGGCGCCGCCCGCGCGCCCGACACGTCGGAAGGGATCGTCACCCGCGTGACGACCGTCTTCGGCGGGGTCGCCGCCACCCTCGACCCCCGCCACGAGCTGCGCCTCTCCGCGGCACATGTCGACCAGAGCCTCGGCCCGAGCCGGACCGATCTCTCGCTCGGTCTCGGGGTTCGGTTCTGATCGCGCTTCGCCAGCTCTGGGGCACCTCGCTGCTGCTGTCGTCGGCGGCGATCATGATCATGGTGGTGCTGATCCTTGCCCGGATCGTCGCCGGGCATCGCCACGAGGCGCTGGTCGCGAAACGCCGGCATTTCCTGTCACTGCTGCTCGGCGACGGCAGCGAGGAGGAGCTGGCGCAGCTCAGCCAGGAATCGCCGCGCCTGCTCGGCGAGCTCAGCCTCGAGCTGATCCAGCTGGTGCGCGGCGAGGAGCGTGACCAGTTCATCGCCACCGCCACCCGCCTCGGGATCGACGCCGAGCTCCGCCGCCGGCTGATCAAGGGGGCGACCCGCACCCGGATCACCGCCGCCGAGGTGCTCGGCGACTTCCCCGACGATCACAGCGCCGCCGCGCTCGAGGCCGCGCTGGACGATCGCAGCCCCGACGTCCGCCTCGCCGCCGCGCTGGCGCTCGCCCACTCCAACCGCGCGCCTCCGGTCGGCCTGCTGGTCGAACGGCTGCGGCTCGGCACCAGCGAACGCAGCCTGCTCATTACCAGCCTGCTCGCCGACATCGCCCGCGAACGCCAAGCGGAGGTGCGCGCGCTGATCGACGATCCGGCCGTGCCGCCGCCGGTCAAGGCCGCCGCGATCGAGGCGCTCGGCGCGACCGGCGACTACAGCCTCGTGCCCGTGGTGAACGCGCTCGCGCTGGCGGCCGACCCGTCCGGCGAGGAACTGCCCCGCTACCTTCGCGTGCTCGGCAACTTCCAGCACCCGGCGGGCACTCCCGCGGTCACCAAATATCTCGCCAGCCCGACCTGGTACGTCCGCGCCGCCGCGGCCGAGGCGGCGGGCAAGATCTGCCTCTACGAACTCTCCTACAAGCTGCTCGCCATGCTCGACGATGGCGACTGGTGGGTCCGCTTCCGCGCCGGCGAGGCGCTGGTCCGGCTGGGCGAACCCGGTCGCCGGCTGCTCGGCGAGACCGCGCGCTGCGGCACCGAGCGGGCCCGCGACGCGGCGCGGCTGACCCTCGCCGAACAGGGCGTGCCGGCATGATGGACATCGAATGGTCCGGGTGGGCGGTCGCCTCCGCCGAGATCATCGCGCTGGTGGTGATCGGGACGGGGCTGCTGCAGATCGGCTTCTACATCGTCCAGCTCGGCTTCGCCGGCCTGTCGCTGGCGCAGCGACCGCCCGTCGTCCGCTCCTCGCAGCTGTGGCAGCGCTATGCCGAGCAGGCGCCGCCGATCGCCGTGCTCGCCCCGGCCTTCAACGAGGAGGTGACGATCGTCGAGAGCGTCAACTCGCTGCTCGCCCTTCACTATCCCGACTTCGAGGTGATCGTCATCAACGACGGATCGAAGGACGGCACGCTCGCCCGGCTGCTCGGCCATTTCGGGCTGGAGCGGGTCGACCGCTACCACGACCTCACCGTCCAGCATCAGCCGATCCGCGGCCTCTACGCGTCGCCGCGACTGCCGCGCCTGCTGGTCGTGGACAAGGAGAATGGCGGCAAGTCGGACGCGCTCAACGCCGGGATCAACGTCGCCCGCTCGCCCCTCTTCTGCTCGATCGATGCCGACAGCCTGCTCGAGAGCGACGCGCTGATCCGCGCCGTCCGGCCCTTCGTCGAGGAGCCGGAGAAGATGGTCGCGGTCGGCGGCACGATCCGCCTCGCCAACGGCAGCCACATCGCCGCCGGGCGGGTGACGAGCGTCCGCCTTCCCACCAACTTCCTCGCGCTCGTTCAGATCATGGAATATCTGCGCGCCTTCCTGATGGCGCGGCTGGCGCTCAGCCGGATGCAGGTGCTGACCGTCATCTCCGGCGCGTTCGGGCTGTTCCGGCGGCGGCTCGCGCTCGAGGTCGGCGGCTACAGCCACGGCACGGTCGGCGAGGACATGGAGCTGGTGGTCAAGCTCCATCGCCACATGCGCGACCTGAAGCAGGAATATCGGATCGAGTTCATCCCGGAGCCGGTCTGCTGGACCGAGGCGCCGGAGGATCTCACCATTCTTGGCCGGCAGCGCTCGCGCTGGCAGCGCGGGGCGCTCGAGACCTTCGCCAAGCACAGGGACATGCTGTTCAACCCGCGCTACGGGCGGATCGGCTTCATCGGCTTCGGGCAGGTCATGATCGTCGACGTGATGGGGCCGGTGGTCGAGGTGGTCGGCTATGCGCTGGTGCCGCTGCTGTGGGCGGTCGGGCTGCTCGCGGTCGAATATCTGCTCGCCTTCCTGGCGATCACCTTCACCTTCGGCATCTTCGTCAGCGTGGCGACGCTGATCCTCGAGGAGTTCGAGCTCCGCCGCTTCCCCCGCGCCAGCGACCTCATCATCCTGACCGCCGTCGCGATCGTCGAGAACTTCGGCTACCGCCAGCTCAGCAATCTATGGCGGATATGGGGGATGTTCCAATTCTTCCGCAAAAAGCAAGGCTGGGGAACCATGACCCGCAAGGGCTTTACGAGTGCCGAGCCGTCGCCTCCAGCTCGGACATGAGCGCGCGTGCAGCGGCGGCGATCGCGGCCTGGTCCGCCCGCTCCTCCACCGCCTGCTCGAGCGCCGCGCCGAGATCGCTGAGCACCGGATAGCCGAACGTCCCGCCGTTGCCGGCAAAGCGATGCCCGATATCCCGCAGGCGTTGCTCGTCCCCGTCCGCCAGCGCGGCGCGGAGCGGCTCGAGCTCGCCCGCGCACTTCTCTCGGTAGCGGCGGCGGAAATCGTCGAAGGTCATGGCAGGAAGGCGCGGACCTGCCCGGCCAGCGTCATCGGATCGAACGGCTTCCCTATCACCCCAACCGCGCCCAGCGAGCGGAGATGCTCGACCTCCGCCGTCTGGGTCCGCGCGGTGATGAACACGACCGGGACATCGGCCATCGTTCCGGGACCCTCGCGGAGCCGGGCAAGCGTGGTCGGCCCGTCCATCGCCGGCATCATCACGTCGAGCAGGACGAGGTCGGGGCGCCAGTCCGCCACCAGCTCCAGCGCGTCGGCCCCGGAGCCGCAGTCGCGGACGTCAAAATCGGAGTCCAGTTCTAGCGCGAAGCAGGCCAACTCGCGAATGTCCGCCTCGTCGTCTACATAAAGGATCTTGCTCGTCATTCGGCCGCCAGCTCCCGTTCGCCGTGCAGCAGCTGCTCCACGGTGGCGACAAGGTCCGCCAGGGTCGAGCGCGACTTGATGAGAACCCCGTCGACCCCGGCGCGCGTCGCAGGACCGATGTCGGCGGCGGTGAACAGCACGATCGGCGTCTCGCCCTCCAGCTCGCTGATCAGCGGGACGAGATCGAGCCCGCTGCCATCGCGCATCGTCACGTCGAGGATCACCGCGTCGTAGTGGAAGCGGTAGAGCGAGGCCTGGGCCTCTTGCGCGCTTGGCGTTGAATGGACGTCGGCCAGCCCGTCGAAGGCGCTGGCGACAAGCCGCAGCGTGTCTGCGTCGTCCTCCACATGGAGGATCTGGCAGCGCTTGTCCCCGGCCCGGACCCGCTGGTCCCCGGCGGCGACCGGGCGGCGCAGCGCGAAGGGGGTCGGCAGGTCGATGTGGAAGGTGGTGCCCTGCCCCGGCGTGCTGTCGAACGACACCAGACCGCCCGACCGCTCGACGATTTCCTTGACGATCGCGAGGCCAAGCCCGGTCCCGCCGATCAGCCGGGTGTCGGTCGAGTCCGCCTGCGCGAACTTGCCGAAGATGCGGGTGCGGAACTCGTCCGGAATGCCGGGTCCCTCGTCGGAAATGCTGATCCGCTGGCGAACGCCCTCGCGATGGCTGGTGATCCGCACCGTGCCGTTCTTGGGCGAATATTTGATCGCGTTGGAAAGAAGGTTGGTGAGGACCTGCATCATGCGGTCCGGGTCGGCGATCATGCTCTCGTTGTCGGCGACCTCGGCAAGCAGCAGTCCGACCCCATGCTGGTCGGCGAAACCGAGGTTGGCTTGGACCGCCTGCGCCAGCAGCGCCGCCACCGGGAGGAGCTGCGGCTCGAACACCACCTTGCCACTCTCCATTTTCTCGATGTCGAGGATGTCGTTGATCAGGCGGACCAGACGCTGGCTATTGCTGTGCGCGATCCCAATCAGTCGTGCCGCCTTGTCGGGCAGCGCGCCGGCCGCACCGCCCGAGAGCAGTCCGAGCGACCCGGCGATGGAAGTTAACGGCGTGCGCAGCTCGTGGCTGACGGTCGCGACGAACTCGCTCTTGAGCCGCTCGACCTTGCGCCGTTCCGTCGAGTCCCGCGCTACCGCAAGAAAATGGAGGCCGTCATTGAGGCGCACGGGGGTGGTGACCACCTCGACCTCGACGAAGCTGCCGTTGGCGCGCCGCCCGGCGAAGTTCTGGGTCGCGGCGGTGCGCGCATCCTCGCGGGCGAGGCGATCGAGGTAGGCAAGGCTGTCCTCTTCGCGCGGGGGCTGCGCGAACAGGAATCGATTGGAGCGGCCGATAATCTCTGTTCGGGGATGACCGAACAGCTGCTCGGCGGCCACGTTCACCGTCTCGATGTCGCCGCGGTGGTCGAGCAGCATCATCGCATCGCTGGCGTTCTCGAAGATGGCGCTCTGTCGACGCGCACTGTCACTGGCTTCGTCCCGCGCGCGATCGATCGAGCGGATCGAGGCGAGCAGCGAGCCTAGGAGCGACGCTGCCGCAGCCAGCAGCAGCAGCTCAGCGACGACGATCACGAGCTGAAGCCGCTGGCGATCGCCCGAATGGTCGAAGGCGAGCGCATTGGCATGCTCGCGCTCGTGCCGCTCGACAGTACCGGCGACGATCCGCGCCCGGTCCATCAGCCGCTTGCCCTCGCCGCGGCCGATGATCGCGGCTGCGTCTTCTTCGCCAGCGCTCTGTCTTCGGGCGATCACCAGCCGCGAAAAGGCGAGCTTGGCCTGGCCGAGCCGGACAAGGATGGCGACATCCCGCCCTTCCGGGCTGTGGGGTTTGTAGAAGTCGACCAACTCGGCTTCGATCGGCCCAATCAGCCTGGCGCTATGCTCGAACGGCTGGAGGAACTCGGGCTTGCCGGTCACCACATAGCCACGCTGTCCCGTCTCGACGTCCTGCAGGAGCGAGAGATAGGAGGCGACGGTGCGGTGGCGCGCATTGCTCTCCTGTACCTGCGCCAGCAGCCGGCTCTCTCCCCACACCACCTGTAGTTGTAGGATGCCGATGAGGATGATCAGCAGGATGCAGGCAACGCCGAGCAGCATGCCCTTCGTGCGCAAGTTGCGGCTCGAGCCCGGGACTGACTGGAGGAGACGCCGTACCACGACCCCGCTCTAGAGCGGCGATCCTTACCCAACAACAAGAGGTTCAGGCTTACACGACCCGGGCGGCAGCGGGGCCGTCGAACGTGACAAATCTGCCGCAACTACCCTGCTGCCTACCCCGATCGCGATGACCTCCCGGTCGTTCGTCGGAATGTCGAAGCGGCATTGCCGGTTCGGTTCGATCTTGGCAGTCTCACTGACAGCGGCCCGTATTGGCGCGCCATTCGTCTGGGGGGAAGAATGCTCGAAATCGCTGGCCTGTCGCACACCTACGCCAACGGCACCAAGGCGCTCGACGACGTCAACCTGTCGATCCCGCGCGGGATGTTCGGTCTGCTCGGGCCCAATGGCGCGGGCAAGTCGACCCTGATGCGCACGGTCGCCAGCCTGCAGGCACCGACTGCCGGCTCCATCCGTTTCGGCGACATCGACGTGCTCGCCGAGCCCGAGCGGCTGCGACGGACGCTCGGTTACCTTCCGCAGGACTTCGGCGTCTACCCGCGGGTGTCGGCCTATGCGATGCTCGACCAGATGGCGGTGCTGAAGGGCATCACCGGCAAGGCCGACCGCAAGGCGGTGGTCGAGACCTTGCTCAATCAGACGAACCTTTGGGCGGTGCGCGACAAGGCCATCGCCGGCTTCTCGGGCGGCATGCGCCAGCGCTTCGGGATCGCCCAGGCGTTGATCGGCAACCCCGAACTGATCATCGTCGACGAGCCGACCGCCGGGCTAGACCCGGAGGAGCGCAACCGCTTCCTCAACCTGCTCGCCGCGATCGGCGACAATGTCGTGGTGATCCTCTCGACCCACATCGTCGACGACGTCGCCGACCTTTGCCCGCGGATGGCGGTGCTGGCGGGCGGGCGGCTCCAGCTCGAGGGGCGGCCGGCCGACCTCATCGCCTCCACCCGCGGACGGGTCTGGCGCAAGGCGATCAACCATGGCGAGCTCGCCGATTTCCAGGATCAGCACGAGGTGATCTCGACCCGGCTGTTCGCCGGCAATACCATCGTCCACGTCCTCTCAAGCGAGCGGCCGGACGGGTTCGACCCGGTCGAGGGCGGGCTCGAGGACGTCTACTTCTCGACCCTCTCCACGCTCCGCCGCGCGGCTTGAGGAGACTTCGGCGATGACCTTCGGGATCATGCGGTTCGAGATCCGCTACCAGCTGCGCAACCCGGTCTTCTGGGTCGCGCTCGCGCTCTTCTTCCTACTCGGTTTCGGCATCACGGCGAGCGAGAATGTCAGCGTCGGTACCCCCGGCGGGGTGCACGAGAACGCGCCCTCGGCCATCGCCATCGCGACGGCAATCCTGAGCCTTTTCTACCTTTTCGTGATCACCGCCTTTGTCGCCAACGCCATCGTCCGCGACGACGCCAGCGGCTTCGCGCCGATCGTCCGCGCGACAGCGGTCACCAGCCGCCAGATCGTGTTCGGTCGCTTCCTTGGTGGGCTCGTCGTCGCGTGGCTCGGATATCTCGCGCTCCCGCTCGGCATGGCGGCCGGCTCGGTCATGCTGTGGGTCGACCCGGAGACGCTCGGGCCGCAGAAGCTCAGCTTCTACGCTTGGAACTTCCTCCTTTTCGCCGTGCCCAACCTGTTCATGATCAGCGCGTTGCTGTTCGCGCTGGCGACCAACCTGCGCTCGATGCTCGCAGCCTACATCGGCGCGGTGCTGCTGGTGATGTCCTATCTCGTCACCACCAGCATCGTCGGCCAGAAGATCGAATATCGCGAGACCTTCGCGCGGTTCGAGCCGATCGGCATGGGCGCGCTCAGCCTCGCCCAACGCTACTGGACGCAGGCCGAGCTCAACAGCCGGCTGCTCGACCTGTCGGGCGTGCTCCTGTTCAATCGGCTGTGGACGATCGCGCTGGGCGTCATCTTTCTCGGCTTCACCGTCTGGCGCTTCTCGATGACCGAGCGCGCCCCGTCTAAGCGGCGGCTCCGCCGGCTGGCACGGCGTGACGAGAAGACGGCGAAGGCGGCGGCGGTAACGCCGGACACGTCCGGCAGCCGCGTTGTCTCGCGCGATCTCGTGCCCGAGCGGATGGTCCAGTTTGGCAGCCGGCTACGGACCGAGGTGCGGCAGGTGCTGACCAGCCCCGGCTTGATCGTGCTGGCGCTGTTCGCGGTCACCCAGACTGCCGCCGGGCTGTGGCTTGGCCGCTCAGCCTACGGGACCAGCGACTTTCCAACGCTGGCCGGGGTGATCGGCACGATCCGCAACGGCTTCTCGATCGTGCTCCTGATGATCGCCGCCTTCTACGGCGGCGAGCTGGTGTGGCGTGAGCGCGACCGCAAGTTCAACGAGCTGCTCGATTCGACCCCGGTTCCGAGCTGGGTCATGACCCTGCCGAAGGTGCTGGCGATCTTCGTCGTGCTGCTGGTCGTCAATCTCGCCGCGATGGTGACCGGGCTCTTCTACCAGATCGTCGAAGGCAGCCGCGATCTCGACATCGGCGCCTATCTCGCCTGGTTCATCCTGCCTGCCGCGATCGATGGGCTGCTGATCGCGGTGCTGGCGGTCGTGGTGCAGGTGCTCAGCCCGAACAAATATATCGGGTGGGGTATCCTGTTCGTCTGGTTCGTCGGCAGCATCTTCCTGTCGAACATGGGCTGGTCCAACCCTCTCTACACCTATGCCGCCGGACCGTCGGTTCCGCTCAGCGACTTCAACGGCCAGGGCAGCTTCTGGCACGGCTCGCTGACCTTCCAGTTCTACTGGCTGTGCTTCGCCGCGATCCTCGTCGCGCTCGCCCATCTGCTGTGGCCCCGCGGGACGGACGTCGGGCTTAAGGTCCGGGCGCGCCGCTTCGGCCAGTCAACCGCGCGGGTGCCGCTGGCGATAGCCGCCGTCGCCGCGCTGGTCATGGCCGGCACCGGCGCCTTCACCTATCACAACATCAAGCAGCTCAACCGCTACGAAACTGACGACGAAGTCGAAGCCTATCAGGCAGCGTTCGAGCGCAAATATCTCAGGAACGAGGCGCTGCCGCAGCCCTCGGTCGACCATGTCGACATGGACGTGGCGCTCTACCCGACCCAGCGGCGGATGCTGGTAAGCGGGTCGTACGACCTCGTCAACCGGACCGACCGGCCGCTCGGCGAGGTCCACGTCCGCCAGGGCAGCCGCGACCTCGACGTGCAGCGGATGGCGGTCGGCGGTGCACGACTGGTCGCCGACGACAAGGAGTTCGGCTACCGCGTCTACCGCTTCGACCGGCCGCTTGCGCCGGGCGCGCACACCCGGCTCGACTTCCAGACGCAGATCTGGCGGCGCGGCTTCCGCGCCGGCGCACCGGCCACCGACGTAATCGAGAACGGCACCTTCGCCAATAATTTCGAGTTCGCGCCGACGATCGGAATGAACCGGCAGGGGCTGCTGTCGGATCGCGCCAAGCGTCGCCGCCAGGGGCTCACCCCCGAGCTTCGCCCGGCGAAGCTGGAGGATCTCTCGGCCACCCGCCACAACTATATTCGGACGGACTGGGTGACTTCGGACATCCGCTTCAGCACCGCGGCGGGCCAGACCCCGATCGCGCCGGGCAACCGCGTCTCGGACGTGACCGCCGACGGGCGCCGGACCGCGCGGTTCGTCAGCACCGCGCCGATCCAGAACTTCTTCTCGATCCAGTCGTCGGACTATCGGGTGGCACGGCGCGAGCACAACGGGATCGCGCTCGAGGTCTTCTACCATCGCGGGCATGACGAGAACGTCGCGCGGATGCTGACCGCGATGGGCAATGCGCTCGACTATTACCGTGCGCACTTCGGGCCCTACCAGTTCAACTATGCCCGGATCATCGAATTTCCGGGCTATCAGAGCTTCGCCCAGGCGTTCGCCGGGACCATGCCCTATTCGGAAACGATCGGGTTCAACGCGAACACCACCGACCCGACCAAGATCGACTTCACCAGCTATGTCGTCGCCCACGAGATGGCGCACCAGTACTGGGCCCACCAGGAGGCGGGCGCCGACATGCAGGGCGCGACCATGACCACCGAGACGCTGGCGCAGTACAGCGCGTTGATGGTGATGAAGCGCATGTACGGAGCGGACAAGATCCGCCGCTTCCTCAAGTACGAGCTCGACAATTACCTCAGCAACCGCAAGGGCGAGGTGGTCGAGGAAGTGCCGCTCGAGCGGGTCGAGAACCAAGGCTACATCCACTACCGCAAGGGCGCGGTGGCGATGTACCTGTTGCAGGAACGGCTCGGCGAGGCGGCGGTCGACCGCGCGCTGTCCCGCTTCGTTGCCAAGTGGCGGTTCAAGGGGCCGCCCTACCCGCGCTCGACTGACCTCATCGCCGAGTTCCGCGCGGAGGCGAAGACCCCGGCCGACCAGAAGCTGATCGACGACCTGTTCGGGCGCATCACGCTCTACGACCTGAAGCTGGTCGATGCGACCACGCGCAAGGTGGCGGGCGGCTGGCAGACGGCGCTGACCGTCTCGGCGGCCAAGACCTATGCGAGCGGCAAGGGCGAGGAGACCCGCGCGGCCTTAAACGAGCCGGTCGCGATCGGGCTGTTTACCGCGCGGCCGGGTCTCGGTGCCTTTGCGCCCTCGGACGTTGTGCTTATGGGTCGCCAGCAGCTCCGCTCGGGCACGCAGCGCTTCCTTCTGATTAGCAGGCAAAAGCCCAGCTTCGCCGGGATCGATCCGTACAACACCTACATCGACCGCAACAGCGACGACAATGTGAAGGAGGTCACAGCGTCCTGAGCCGGAGCGCGGAGGCCGGTCAGGCGAATGAGAAGGCGGCGCCAGGCTCGGCGGCAACAAACCGTTCGGCAGCGATGCCGGCGCTGGCGAGCGCGGTGGCGAGCGCTTCGACCGGCGCCTCGCGCGCCTCGTCGGTAAGCTGGAAGGTGCCCCAGTGGATGCCGAGCGCGCGGGCTGCGCCCACGTCGCGGAAGATTCGCACCGCCTCGTCCGGGTTCACATGCTGCGGGGCCATGAACCAGCGGGGCTCGTAGGCGCCGATCGGGATCAGCGCCACGTCGGGCTCGCCGAGGCGATCACGGACGGCCGTGAAGATCGCGCCATCGCCGTAGCCGGTGTCGCCGGCGAACCAGATTCGGCCCGCCGGGGTCGCGAGATAATGGCCGCTCCACAGCATCATGCGCGTGTCGCTCGGCCAGCGATTGGACCAGTGATTGGCCGGCGTCAGGGTGGAGGTGAGCCCGGCGCCGAGCGGCAGGACGTCCCACCAGTCGCCGGCGAGGCAGCGCGCCCGCGGCACCGCCTCGCGGACGATCACGTCGTTGCCGAGCGGCATCGCCATTAGCGGCCCATCGCGCTCATCGAGCCGACGCAGCGTCGCGACGTCGAGATGGTCGTAATGGCTGTGGCTGAGCAGCACGACGTCGATCGGCGGCAGGTCGTCGAAGGCGATCCCGGGCGCGGTGACCCGCTTCGGCCCGACCCGGCTGAATGGGCTCGCCCGCTCCGACCAGACCGGGTCGGTGAGGATGTTGACCCCGGCTGCCTGGATCAGCAGCGAGGCATGACCGACCATCGTTACGGCAAGCCCGGCTATGCGCGGCTCTGGCCGGACAGGAGTGATCGGCACCGACCGCGGCCAGCGCGCCCCACCGCCCGCCAGTTTCCACCGAAGCACGGTGAGTAGCCCGCGGTCGGTCGACGACTGGTCCGGGTTGAAGAAGCGCACACCGTCGAAATGATCGCTGGGCGGACCCTGGTAGTATCGGTTGTGCGCCACGCCCTTCTCGGTCTCAGCGTGGCACGGCGAGGCTGGCGGGAACGACGTTCCATCCGCGCAGCGCCACCCGCTCTCCGACCGCCTTCTCGGCCGGGTAGCGCACTTCGACCACCCTGCTCTCACCCGGCAGCAGCGACACGTAATTGTCACTGAAGTAAGCAGGGAGAACCTGACTGCCGTCGGCGTTGAAGACCGTCAGCTTGGCCTCAATCGCCGGGGTCGGGCCGCGGTTGGTTAAGGTTACGACCGCCACCCGCTCGGCCCCTTCGGCACGGCGTGACACGCTCGCCTCGAGCGTGGCTTGCGCCATGCCGCTCATGGCGCGGTAGGCGCCGTCGCTAGCCGCCTGCCAATAGAAGTTGGAGGAGATGAGTGTTCCAGCGGCATCGATCGCCTCCAGCCGGACCAGCGCCACTCCGTTCGCGGTCAGCGCGGCGGGATCGAGGGTGAAGGCGTCGGTGACCGCTCCCGCCTTCGCGCCGATCGTCGCACTCCGCTCGCCGAGCCGCCGGTTATCGAGCCCGACCACCCGTGCCCGGACGGTGACGCCGCTCAGGTCCTGAAGCCGATTGTTCACCAGCACCACCTTCCAGTCGGGCAGGTTCATCTGCACGTGGACCGGCTCCGCCGCCTTCTTGACCCCGTAGAAACTCGCCTGCGTGTCATAGTCGGAGGAGAAGATGTTCCACGCCGACGAAGGCCACGCCGGCTGTGTCATCCACAGCATCCGGCCGCTGTTCTGCGTCCACAGCCCCGCGTTGAACCCCTCGAAGATGGCGCGGTATGATTCATACTGCATCATCTGCGCCTTGCGCTCGAAGTCCTCGAGGCTGGTGCCCGGCCCAAAGCGGGCGGCGAGCGTGTCCATGTAGGTCTTGACCGCACCGTTCCCGGTCTGGTGCCAGTCATGGTAGGCCCAGGCGTCGCTGATCGGCCAGCGATCGGCGGCGGGGATCGCCCGCTTCCAGGCTTCCAGCGTCGGCAGCGAGGGAGTCCCGCTTTCCACCGAGAAGCCCTTGGCGTGCTCGGTAAAATACTCGACCGGGGACCGGTAGTTGTAGGGGCCGCTGTTCTGGAGGTTGATGCGGTTGGACGAGCCCATGTAGAGCCGCGTTCCGTCCTCCCGGTTAATCAGCGCCTGCAGCCCCTCGTTGACGATCGGCTGCGGCACGCCCTCGTTGCGGCCGAACCAGACGACGATCGAGGGATGATTGCGGAAGCGGCGGACGACCTCCGCCGCGTTGGCCAGGAACAGCTGCGGATCCTGCGGCTCGATATTGTAGTCCTGGGTCGACTCCCAGAAATCGTTGAGGATCATCAGACCGTTCTCGTCGGCGAGCTCGTAGAAGCTCTCCTCCGTGTTCTGGCCGACCCAGTTGCGGATGATGTTGAGGTGGGCGTCGCGATGGAGCTTGAAGAAGGGCTCGAGACGCGCCCGGTCTACCCGCTTCATGAAGTCATCCATCCCGATGTTCCCGCCGCGCGCCGCGATCCGGACACCGTTGACACGCAGCACCAGGTAGGGGGTGAGCCCCGGCGCGTCGGCGATCCGGGTCACTGCGGGCGAGTTCTCGGCGCCGGGCACCAGGCTCTGCGCCCAGCCGTTGGGCACCTTGCGGATGCCGATGTGGGTTCCGTCGACGATCTGCTCGCCACGGGCATGCGCTTTGGTGAGGTCGATCGTCACGCGTTGGAGCACCCCGTTCCGGTCCATCAACGACGTGTCGTAGGTGACTTGGCGCATGCCGAAGCGGAGCGACTTGCGATCACTCGGGCGCCTATCGACCGCGGTGGTCAGGGTGAGGTCGTGGAGGGTCGGGTCGCCATATCCGTTGGGCCACCACAGCCGCGGATGCTGGACGGATAGCTGGGGAAACTCGGCGGGGCGGAGCACCACGTCGCTGCTCGCGCCCGGCGCGAGGATGACGCTTTTCTCTACCCGCACCTCGTCGAAGGATGCCGCGACGACCGTCGTGACCGGCGCCGCACTCCGATTGACGACCGGGACCGTGATCTCGATGTCGGCGACGCTGTTGTCCGGACGCGGCAGCGCGGTCACGACGTGGGAATCGCCGATCGCGACGTCGCCGGTCGACCGCAGGGTCACGCCCTGCCACATGCCCGTGTTGCGGTCGCGTACCGTCGGAATCCAGTCCCAGCCCTCGCTGGCGACGAAGGTCGGGCCGTCGAGCATCATCATGCCGCCGTTCTCACCCACTCCCGACGTCAGCGATTCCTCTTGGTTGAGGCCGGGGTGCGGTGGCGGCGAAACCCGGACGGCAATCGCATTACGACCGGGCCGGAGCCGCCCGGTGACGTCGAACTGGCCGCGCGCGAACGCTCCCTTCATCGTTCCTAGCGGCGCGCCGTTCAGCCAGATTTCGGCAGCATAGTTGACACCCTCAAAGCTCAATTGCTGGTGCCGCCCGACGGCTTCGGCGTGAAGGTCGAACTCGCTGCGATACCAATAGTCCTGACGTGCGAGCTTCTCCGGGATCGCCATGTTGTTGAGCCCATAGGCGGGGTCCGGGTAGATGCCGCGATCGACCAGCGTGGTGAGTACGGTGCCGGGCACGGTCGCGGCGTACCAGCGGCTCGCATCGAAGCCGGCGCTGCTGAGCGCGTGGGGACTGGCGGTCACGCCTGGCGCCTCGGCGAGACGCCAGCCGCCGACCTTCCACATGCCCTCGCCCGCCGCGATGGTCGCAGGGCCGGCAGGTAGCGGCTTGGCCACTGGCTTCGAAAAGGGCTGCGCCGAGCGGGGCAGCGTCCAGACGTCCTGCGGAGCGACCTGTCCGTACATCTGGCGGACCTGCACCGGCCAGGTCGGGCTGCCGGTCTGATAGGTGGTGAGCAGCGGGTCCGGGCGCCGCCGGCTCTCAGCGGTGAGGGCGGTCGGGGAGAGTGCCGTGGTGCGGAGTTCGAGACCGGCGACCCGCCCTGCGAAGGGCGCGCCGTCCCCGCGAGGGCCGATGCTGGCGACCGGCTGGACCGCTGCCCCGACGGTCGCCGCGCTTCCCGCGAGCTTTCCGTCGACGAACAGGCGGAGCAGCTTGCCGTTGGCCACGGCGGCGAGATGGTGCCAGCCACCCGCGCCGATCGCCGCGCGTGCGGCCAGTACACCTTCGCCGGTCTCGATCGCGGGTCGTCCGGACAGCAAGACCAGGAAGCGGCGCGCGCCGCCCGGCTCGCCGAAGCCACCGACCACCACGCGCCCCGGCGCGATGCTGCTCGCCTCGATCCAGCTGCTTAGCGTCCAAGTGCCGGCCGGGATGGCCGGCGCACCCTCGCCGCCCAGCCGCTGGGTGACTCCGTCGCCGCCGGCCGGCAGCTCGACATTGAAAGGGCCGTAGGGCTGCGCCGTGGCTAGGCCCGCGCTGGCTGCCATGAGGAGGCCGAGAACCGCGCCTACTCCACCGTTTTGCATCCGCTTCTCCCTCGGCGCAGTCTCAATCGCTCCGCTCGGTTCGCGTCATGCACCGGACGGGACAGAAAACCGAGATGAAATAATTGATTAGCCGGTGCATTTCAGGCGCAGGCGAACCCTTGGCAAATTGACTTTCGGCGGCTCGCCTGCACTGTCGCGGGCGAACGCACCGGGACGTCCGGCGCAGCAGTGGAAAGGACTCGCGCAAGCGTGACGGACGCACCCGAGATCCAGATTGGGGTCGACTTCGGCGGGACCAAGATCGAAGCGGCCGCGCTCGACGCCGGCGGCCGCTTCCTCGCCCGCGTTCGTGCGCCCAACCCGGGCGACTATGACCAGGCGATCCGCGATGTGGTCGCACTGATCGGCCGCGTCGAGGCCGAGGTCGGGCGGTGCGGGACGGTCGGGATTGGTACGCCGGGGTCGATCAGCCCGCGCACCGGCATGATGCGAAACAGCAATTCGACCTACCTCAACGGAAGGACCTTCCGCGAGGACCTCGAAGTCGCCTTGGGCCGCGAGGCGCGGCTCGCCAACGACGCCAACTGCATGGCGCTGTCGGAAGCAGTAGACGGTGCCGCCGCCGGTGCCCGCTCGGCTTTCGCGGTGATCATCGGGACCGGTGTCGGCGGCGGGCTGGTGGTGGACGGCCAGATCGTCGAGGGCTCGCACGGCATTACCGGCGAATGGGGCCATGTCCCGCTGCCATGGATGACCGCCGACGAGTTCCCCGGCCCGCGGTGCTGGTGCGGGCAGCATGGCTGCATCGAGACGATGGTGTCCGGAACGGGCTTGCAGGCGAGCCACGCCGGGTTGGCAGGCCATCGTCTCGACGGCGCGGCCATCGTCCAGGCGGTGCATCGCGGCGATCCGGTCGCGACCAAAGCGCTGGACATCTATGTCGACCGGCTCGGCCGCGCGCTGGCGATGATCGTCAACATCGTCGATCCCGACTTGTTCGTGCTCGGTGGCGGCATGTCGAACGTGGTCGAGCTCTACGAGCGGCTTCCCGACGTGATCCGCCGATACGCGTTCAGCGATCAGTGGGATGGACGCATCGTCGCCGCGCAGTGGGGGGACTCCTCGGGCGTTCGCGGCGCCGCCCGGCTGTGGCCCCGCTAGTCCGTCAGCGCGGTCCGGAGGTCGACAGCGAATAGGGCCGAGCGCCCTTCCCCGCGCCCCATGCGCGGTTGGCCACGGGCCCCATGGTGAAGCGCAGCTCGCCGCCGGCGCGGATCTCGGAATCGCGCAGATAGGTGCGCTCGAGCGGGCGGCCGTTGAGCGTCACCGTCGACACGTAGCGGTTGGTCGGGCTGAGCCCGTCGGCAAGGATGGTAAAGCGGCGCCCGTTCGGAAGGTTGAGCACCGCACGGTCGAGAAAGGGCCGGCCGATCACAAATTCGTTCGAGCCGGGCGCGACCGGGTAGAAGCCGAGGCTGGTGAACACGAGCCAGGCTGACATTTGGCCGAGGTCGTCGTTGCCGGCGAGTCCGTCCGGCGTCGGCTTGTACTGGGTACCGACGATCTGCGCCAACCGCTCCTGCGCCCGCCACGGCGCGCCCGCGTAGACGTACAGATAGGCGACATGGTGGCTCGGCTCGTTGCCGTGGATATACTGGCCGATCAGCCCGGCGATGTCCTCGGCATGGCTGTAGTCGAGCTTGGAATTGTCATAGTCGAACATGGCATCGAGCTTGGCGACGGTCTTCGCGTCGCCGCCGAGCAGCCGGAACAGCCCGGCCTGGTCCTGAGGCACGAACCAGCTGTACTGCCAGGCATTCCCCTCGGTGTAGTCGGACCCGTAATTGATCGCCGTGGGGTCAAACGGCGTCCGGAACGCGCCGGTCGAGAGCCGCGCCCGGAGCCAGCCGCTCTTCGCATCGAAGCTATTGCGCCAGTTTCCGGCGCGCTTCTCGAAACGGGCGGCGACATCCTCCCGGCCGAGCGCCCGCGCCATTCGCGCGATCGACCAGTCGTCATAGGCATATTCGACCGTCTTGGAGGCGGCCTCCGGCTCCTTGTCGATCGGCACATAGCCGCGCTTCATATATTCGCCGAGCCCGCCATAGGGAGCGTAGGTGGCGCTCGCGACCATGGCGTCGAGCGCGGCGTTGGCGTCAAACCCGCGCACGCCGGCGAGGTAGGCGTCGGCGATCACCGGCGCTGCGTGGTAGCCAATCATCGTCCAGGTCTCGCGACCGGCGAACTGCCACACGGGCAGGATGTGATCGGGGCTGAAGCGCTGGCTGTCGACCAGCGAGCGGACGACGTCGCTGCTGGTCCGCTCGGGCTGGATCAGGGTCAGGAGCGGATGCTCGGCGCGGAACGTATCCCACAGCGAGAAGGTCGAGCGGAAGGTATAGCCGTCGGCGCGATGGACCTGGTCGTCCGGACCGCGATATCGGCCGTCGGCGTCGCTCCATACGCTGGGCGCAAGCAGCGAATGATAGAGCGCGGTGTAGACGCTGGTGCGAATAGGCGCTGGCCCATCCAGTTCGACGGCGCCGAGCGCTGCCGCCCATTCCGCACGCGTGCTGGCGCGGATCGCGTCGAAGTCGCCGGGCTCGGCGACAAGGTTGGCGACGGCGCCGTCTTCGTCGACGCCGGACAGCGCGACCTTGACCTCGAGCGGAGCGGCCAGCCGGCCGAAGTCGAGCCGCGCCTCGAGCGCCTTACCGAGCTTTTCCGCCAGCGCGTCGCTGCCGCGGCCGGGACCCTGGAAGCCCTTGTAGGGGATCGCCTCGTCACGATCGACGAAGGCGTGGTCGGCGAGCGGGGCGCTGAACCGCATTGCGAAGTAGAGCTTGCGCCCGGGAGCCCAGCCGCGAGTCTCGCGAAAGCCAGTGAGCGTCCCGTCGGGGCGCAGGTGAAGCCCCGACCAGAGAATCTTGCCGGGATAATTGTAGAGCGAGGAGCGGAGGTCGATCAGCAGGTGCGCATCCTGCCCGGCAGGAAAGCGGTAGCGATGCACGCCGACCCGGGTTCCGGCAGTAAGCTCGGCCTTGATCCCGCTGTCGCTCAAAGTCACCGCATAATAGCCGGGGCGCGCCTGCTCATGCGCATGGTCGAAGCGCGACCGGTAGCCGGAGCCAGGCTGCTTGGGATCGCCGGGCTCGAGCTTCACCGCGCTCCCGGCCTGCGGCATGACCAGCAAGTCGCCGAAATCCGAATGCCCCGCGCCGGAGAAATGAGTGTGGCTGAAACCCTGGATCGTGGGGTCCTCGTAGCGGTAGCCGGCGGCATGACCGTAGCAGGCGCGGATCTCGCAGCTGGTGTCGGTGTCGGGGGAGAGCTGGACCATCCCGAACGGGGCGGTCGCGCCGGGAAAGGTATGCCCTTCCCCGCCCGTGCCAATCATCGGGTCGACGCTGTCGACCGGTTCCGGCACGGCCGGCTGGGCGAGCGCTGGCGCGGCGAGCAGGACGGCGAGCAGGGCAAGGCTACGCATGGCCCGTTGAAGCACGCGGGCCCCTCGCTGTCGATGCGGCTCAGCGGCCGTGACGAAAGCCCAGCAGCACATCGCCCTCGGTGCTGAGATAATTGCGCGAATAGTCGAAGCGCGGCGTGTCGCTGAACAGAAGATAGTAATATTTCATCTGCTCCGACCACCAGTAGCCCGGACAATGATCGGCCTGCCGCTTGGGGTCGCTCGTGATGTCGGCGAGGTCGGTATATCCGTAGCGCGCCTTGTTCCAGCGCCGCATCGCCGCGAAGTGCCGCCAGGCGATCTCGCGCCAGCGCGGCTGGCGATCGAGCAGCCAGAGGTTGAAAGCGGAGTCGGCCAGCTCGGGACGGAGCGCGTTGCCGACCGCGGTGGGCTTGCCGCTGGCATAGTCATAGCCTTCGGGCAGGACTCCGAACCGGTCCTGAAGCGCGCTCCAGCTCATCGTCAGCGCGGCGCCTTCGGCACAGTGGCCGCCCTGAGCGAGTAGTCCACCATAGAAGGAGGCGAGCTCGTCCTGCTCGGTGCTGACGACCTTTCCGGTTTCGAAGTCCACGTCGGCGATCCATAGCCGCCCGTCCTTCCAGACCTTCTGGTGCCTGAGGATTGCCGCGGTGCAGACCTCGTACATCCGCCGGCACTCGGCATCGCCGAACAACTGCCAGCTGTCCCACAGATATTCGTAGTAGCTGTCGGCGTAGGAGCCGACGGTGGCGCGGCGGTCGAGCCATTCGCCGGTTCGCGCGTCGATCTTGACCGCGAGCAGGTCGAGCCGCGAGCGCCGCTCGAACAGCCGGACCATCGCCCGGCGTGTGAAGTCGTGGTAACGGGGATCGCCTGTCAGCCGGCTCAGCGTTCCCCATTCTGGCAGGAAACTGCCGATCTCCGCCGGGTTGGTGGCAGGATCGCGGACCGCTCGCGTCTTCAGGTTGATGTAGCGATAGGGAAAGCCGGTCGGGGTGTCGAAGGCAGGCAGCAGCCGGTCGGCCAAGTCGCGGGCGAGCGCGAGCAGCGCGGGATCGCCCGAGGCATGGTGCGCGGAGAGCAGACCGCCGACGAGCCGTATCGAGGTCTCGAACACCGACACCTCACC
This sequence comes from Sphingomonas ginkgonis, assembly GCF_003970925.1. NCBI lineage: Bacteria > Pseudomonadati > Pseudomonadota > Alphaproteobacteria > Sphingomonadales > Sphingomonadaceae > Sphingomonas > Sphingomonas ginkgonis. Next base: position 1,531,653 of record NZ_RWJF01000001.1, on the reverse strand, counting down.
GTCGACGGCGAAGTTCGCCTCTCGCTTCACCCAAGCGACACCGTCGGCGAAGCGGCTATCCAGGCCCATCACCCACAAGGTGTCGAGCGCCTCAATCAGGGTCAGGCCGAGATGGTGGTGCTTGAGCGGAAAGCTGGAGACGGCCCCGCTTACCGGCTTGATCTCGTCCTTGCCCCAGGCGTGCTCGCGATATTTGTCCCAGGCCCAGGCCATCTCGGACCGGACGTCGTCGCCAAGCGCCTTCCACCCGCCACCGCGGGGCACGGCGGCGTCGAGCGGGGCGGCGGCGGAGGCGGCGAGCGCGGCGGCGCTGCCCCGCAGCAGGTCGCGGCGGCCGAGCCGCCGGAGCGGACGGTTATCGGGGTTCATTCCCTGACCCTAGCCGATCGCGGCGGTGCCGCCAGCGGTCAGTGGGTCGGACTGTCGGCGGTAAAGGGCGAGCAGCAGGGCTTCATCACCGGCTGGAACTCCATCAGTTCGACCCGGGTGCCGTCGGGGTCGTAGAAATTGGCCTGCCACTTGCCGTCAAGCCCCATCTGCGGGCCGTCATGACGCGGGCTCAGCCGGTCGCCGCGGTACAAGGTGGTGACCGCCGCCTCCATGTTCGGCACGCCGAGCGAGAGATGGTTGAGCACGCCGAGCTGGTTGGCATCGACCTTCTCGAGCGGCACGTCGGAGCCCGGGCCGACCATCATATATTCCAGCCAGTCGTGCCCGTTGGGCGCCTGCTGGGAGACCCAGTCGACCTTGGACGCGTCGAACGCACCGTACCAGTAGGGCCGGAAGCCGAGCAGCCGGCGGTAGAAGCCGTCCTGCTTCGCCCGGTCGTGCACCGCATAGCCGACGTGGAAGATCCGACCGCTCAGCGCGCCCGGGACCGCCGCCTCGTCTCGGCTCGCCGGCTGGACGAATTGCACGGCATTGCCTTCCGGGTCCTTCGTCGCGAACCAGCGGTCGCCGCCGGCGCCGGTCTGCACCCCGCCCAGCCCCGCCATGCCGTTCGCGCCGAGCCAGCTGCGCAGGCCCGCGGCATCGTCGGTCGTGTAGGCCACATGGGCCAGGACGCTTGCGCCGAGCCCGGCGGGCGCGGGCAGCACTTCGACGAACTGCCGGCCGCTGAAGTAGAAGCGAACGCCCGCCGGATCTTCCGGGTCGGCCCCCTTACGGGCACCGAGCACATGGGTGTAGAACTGTTCCGACTTCGCCATGTCGCGGCTGTAGACCGCGAGGTGAGAGATGCCGGTGATCGCCGGGCGCGCCGCCGGCGTGGCCGAGGTGGCGGCGCCGGCGAGCGCGGTGACGGAGACAGCGAGCAAGGTCTTCCAGTTGAGCATGTCTTCTCTCGTTCAGAGGCGCTGGAGATAGTCGCGGCACTCGGCCAGCGAGGTCAGGATCGGGCGGAGGTGCGGCGGCTCCTGCTCGACGAAGGCATGGACGACGCCGGCGCGGCGGGCGGCGGCGAACACGGCGGGCCAGGCGATCACGTCATTCTGCCCGACCACGCCGGTGCCGAAGTCGGTGCCGTAGCGTCCGGCCGCGGGGCGATGCTTCAGCCCCTTGACGTGGAGCAGACGGATGCGGTCGCCATGCGAGCGGAGCAGCGCGACGGGGTCCATCCCCCCGGCGACCGCCCAGGCGACGTCCAGCTCAAGCTTGACCAGCTTCGGGTCCGTGCCCGCCATCAGCACGTCGAAGCCGCGCTGGCCGTCGTAGCGGGCGAACTCGATCGGATGGTTGTGGTAGCCGAGGCTCATCCCGGCGGCGCGCACCATCCGGCCGAGCTCGTTCAGCCGGGCGGCGTTCTCGCGCCAGGCCGGGAGGGTCATCGCCTCACGGATGGCCGGGATCCAGTCGCCCTTGCCGAGCGGCCGGTCGGGCCGCGGCGACGAGGCCACCAGCCACTGCACGCCCAGCGCCTTGGCGTCCGCGATATGCCCGGCGGCGTCTGTGAACAGGTCGGGCATGGAGTAATGCGCGCTGACGAGGCGCAGCCCAGCGCTATTCGCGGTAGTACGGAACTCGGCCGGCGAGCGGCCGTGCAGCCCCGCCGTCTCAACCTCGCGATAGCCGAGCTTGCCGAGCCCCGCGAGCGTGCCCGCGAAGTCGGCATCGAGTTCCGAGTTGACCGACCAGAGCTGGACCCCGAGCGGCCAAGGGTAGCCGCCCTTCGCCAGCGCCGTGCCGTGCCGCGCCGCGGCGAGGGCCGCCAGCCCGCCGAGCATTGTCCGTCGATCGATCGTCACGCCATGACCTCCACCTGTTCCTTCACGCGGCGCTCCCGAAACAGGAGTGCGAAGATGATCGCCACCACCGCCGCCAGCCCGGCCGGGACGGTCCAGATCGCGTTCCAGTCGTGGCCCGTGCCGTGGGTGCCGGCGACATAGACGGCATTGGCGATCAGGCTGCCGATCACCGAACCGACGCCCCAGGTCACCAGCGACAGGAAGCTTTGCGCGCGGTTGCGGGTCTCCGGCGGGAAGCGCTTGTCGACGTAGATCTGGCCGGCAACGAAGAAGAAGTCGAAGCACACCCCGTGCAGCGCGAGCGCGACGATCACCAGCGGCATGGTTGGGCCCGCCGCCGTGTAGCCGTGCGCGAACAGCAGGTAGCGCGCCGCCCAGCCGAGCATGCCGAGGATCAGCACGCCCTTGATCCCGACGGTGCGGAAGAACAGCGGAAGCGCGAGGAGGAAGAAGATCTCCGACACCTGCCCGATCGCCTGCACCGATGCGGCGGCGGGCACGCCAATCTCGACCAGATAGGGGTTGGCGTAAGCATAGTAGAAGCTGAGCGGCAGCATCAGCAGCAGCGAGCAGCCGATCAGCACCCAGAAGCTGCGGTCGCGCATCGTCCCGATCGCGTCGAGCCCGAGCAGGGTGGCGACGCTCGGCCGTGCCGCCTCGGCCCGCGGCGGGAGCGTCGGCAGGGTGAAGCTGTAGAGCCCGTAGCCGAGCGAGACGACGCCCGCGAGGCGGATCGGCAGCGCGGTGGCCTCGGCGTGAAGCCCGGCGCCGACGATCAGACCGGCGACGATCCAGCCGATCGTGCCCATCACCCGGATTGCGGGGAACTGCCGCTCGCTGTCGGTCAGCGCGTTAAAGGCGATGGTGTTGGAAAGCGCGATCGTCGGCATGTAGCAGCCGAGCACCAGCAGCGCGGCGAGGAACATGGCGGTCGGGTCGGTTCCGGCGAGCGGCAGGAGCAGCAGTGCGACGCCGCCGGCGACATGGAGCACGCCCATCACTTTCTCGGCCGCGAAGTGGCGGTCGGCGATGGCGCCGACGAACAGCGGCGCGGCAATCGCCGCCCAGCCCTGGGTCGAGAAGATGGTGCCGATGAAGGCGTCGAGCCCGTGATGCGAGAGATAGGTGCCGAACGGCACCCACCAGGCTCCCCAGACGAAATACTGGAGGAACATCATCGCCCCCAGCCGCGCGCGCACCGCCGTCATCCTCACTCCTCGTCCCACCCCGTGTGCGGATGGTAGCCGTCGCCGCGGGACATGCCCTTTTCGGGTCTGTTCGCCGCAACCTGTTAGCGTTAACACTGTGCTGGCCAGCCGCGGAGAAATCAACCACTCTCGTCCGCTCGGTTGATTAAGGTTCTTCCGTCCCGTTCGTCCGCTAGCCGAGGTCAGCTTCCTTGTCCCGATCCACCCGCCTGCTCGCCGCCCTCGCCCTCACCTGCTCGGCCGGAGCGCTCGCGCAGACCGCGCCGACCATCCACCCCGAACGCTGGCCGGTCGCGCACAGCCCGGTGCGGCAGGACCCCGCGATGGAGCGCCGCATCACTGCGATGCTCGCGCGCATGTCGGTCGAGGAAAAGGTCGGCCAGACGCTTCAGCCGGAGATGAAGTCGATCACACCGGAGGACGTCCGCACCTACCATATTGGATCGATCGAGAATGGCGGCGGATCGGTCCCGGGCGGCGACAAGCATGCGCCGGTCTCGGCCTGGCTGGCGAAGATCGACGGCTACTGGAAGGCCTCGGTCGATCCCGTCAACAAGGGCGTCCGCATCCCCATGATGTGGGCGTCGGACGCGGTCCACGGCCACAATAATGTCTATCGGGCGACTCTCTTCCCGCACAATATCGGGCTGGGCGCGGCTCGCGATCCCGATCTCGTACGGCGGATCGGCGGCGCAACCGCGATGGAGGTCCGCGCGCTCGGCATGGACTGGAGTTTCGCGCCGACGCTGGCGGTGGTGCAGGACGATCGCTGGGGCCGGACCTTCGAGAGCTATTCGGAAGACCCGGCGGTGGTCGCGCTTTACGCCAAGGCGATGGTCGAGGGACTGCAGGGCACCGGCAGCCGCTTCCTCGACAAGGACCATGTCATCTCCACCGCCAAGCATTTCCTCGGCGATGGCGGGACGGACGGCGGGCGCGACCAGGGCGACAACCGGGCGAGCGAGGAGGTTCTCCGAGACGTTCATGGCGCGGGCTACCCGGCCGCGGTCAACGGCGGCGTCCAGGCGGTGATGGCGAGCTTCTCCTCCTGGCAGGGCCTCAAGCTCCACGCCAGCAAGCCGCTGCTAACCGACGTGCTCAAGGACCGGATAGGGTTCGACGGGCTGGTGATCGGCGACTGGAACGCGCACGGCCAGGTGCCCCGCTGCACCAAAGGCGACTGCCCGACGACCTTCAACGCCGGGGTCGATGTCTTCAACGTGCCCGAGGACTGGAAGACGCTATATGCCAGCATGATCCGCGAAGTGCGCGACGGGACGATCCCGATGGCCCGGCTCGACGATGCGGTTCGGCGGGTGCTTCGGGTGAAGATGCGCGCAGGCGTGTTCGACGAAGGACTACCCTCCTCCCGTCCGCACGCCGGCGACGAGGCGCTGCTCGGCGCCCCCGCCCACCGCAAGATCGCGCGACAGGCCGTGCGCGAATCGCTGGTCCTGCTCAAGAACGATCGCCGCGTCCTCCCGATCGACCCGCGCGGTCACCGCATCCTCGTCGCCGGCGCGGGCGCGGACAGCATCACCAAGCAGACCGGCGGCTGGACCCTGTCGTGGCAGGGCAACGACAACACCAACGCCGATTTTCCCGGCGCGACCTCGATCTGGAGCGGCATCCGCGCCGCGGTCGAGGCGGACGGGGGAACCGCCGTGCTGAGCCCCGACGGCAGCTTCACCGGCCGCAAACCCGACGCCGCGATCGTCGTCTTCGGGGAGAACCCCTATGCCGAGTTCCAAGGCGACCAGGCCGACGTCGCGCTCCACACCGAGAATGCCGAGAGCCTCGCGCTGCTCAGGAAGCTGCGGGCTGCCGGCGTTCCGACGGTAGCGGTGCTGCTGTCGGGCCGGCCGCTCTACCTCAACCCGCAGATCAACGCCGCCGACGCCTTCGTCGCCGCTTGGCTGCCGGGCTCCGAAGGCGGAGGCGTGGCCGACGTGCTGCTCGCCAAGCCGGGCGGCGCACCGGCGCACGATTTTCGGGGCCGGCTGTCCTTCTCCTGGCCCAAGCGGCCCGACCAGACCCCGCTCAACAAGGGCCAGGCCGGCTACGACCCGCAGTTCGCCTTCGGCTATGGCCTCAGCTACGCGCAATCGGCACGGGTCGGCACCCTGCCGGAACCGATGGTGGCCGCCGAGACCGCCGCGCCCGGGGTGTTCCTCCGCGAGGGCACCGGAACCAACGGTTTCCGGCTGACGATCGGCGACGCTCAATCGCCGCACATCGCCGCCGTTGGAGCGCGCGTCGCGACCTATGGCAGCGAGGCGCTGACCCTGCGACGGGTCGACCGCCGCCGGCAGGAAGACGCTTGGGCAGCGACCTGGTCGGGGGCTGGGCCGGCATGGATCACGCTCGAACGCTCGGCTCCGATCGACCTGTCGCGCGAGGCGAACGGCGCGATGGTCCTCGCGCTGGAGGTGCGGGTGACCTCCCCGGCGCGCGGACCGGTGTCGCTGCTGGTCAACGACACCGCGCTGCCGGTTGGCGCCGAACTGTCGCGCGCCGGCGAGTGGCGCAGCATCCGGGTGCCGCTGCGCTGCTTCGGATCGGCGGCCGCCGACCTCGCCAAGGTCACTTCCATCCGCCTCCAGACCGCGGCGACGCTTGGGATGGAGCTGTCGGGGGTATCGCTGCAGGAGACCGCGGCGGGGGATCGCTGCCCGGCGCGCTGAGCGGGCGCAATCAGGCCGGCGGCAGCTCCTCGGGCCAGTAGAGCCGCATCGGATTGTCGACGAGCAGCTTGCGTTGCAGCTCTTCGGTAGGGGCAATCCGGGGTATCACGTCGACCAGCGTGCCGTCGTCGGGGATGCGGTGCTCCATGTTCGGGTGCGGCCAGTCCGTTCCCCACAGCACCCGCTCGGGGAAGCGCTCGACCACCGGGCGGATCACCGCGACGAAGTCGTCGAACGGCCGTCCCTGCGGCGACAGGCGCTCGGCACCCGACACCTTGGTCCATATCGCCGGATGCTCGTCGAGCAACCGGATGAAGCGCTGGGTTTCGGCGCCCTCGGGACCCTGCGCGATGTCGGGACGGCCCAGATGGTCGACCACCACGATGGTCGGGATCGCCTCGAGGAAGGGCACCAGTTCCTCGAGGATGTCCGCCTCGAAATAAACGACGACATGCCAGCCGAGCGGCGCGATGCGGCGGGCGATGTCGAGGAATTTGTCTTTGGGTGCATCGTCGACCAGCCGCTTCAGAAAGTTGAAGCGGACCCCGCGAATCCCGCCCGCGTGGAGCCGTTGCAGCTCCTCGTCGCCGATGTCGGGACTGACCACCGCGACCCCGCGCGCCTTGCCGTTCGACTTGGCGATGCCGGCAAGCGTCGCCGCATTGTCGGTGCCGTGGCAGCTCGCCTGGACGATCACGTTGCGGCTGAACCCGAGCCGGTCGCGCAGCGCGAACAGCATCTCGGGAGTCGCATCCTCCGGGTGATATTTGGCCTTGAGGCTGAACGGGAACTCCGCCTCGGGCCCGAAGACATGGACATGGGCGTCGACCGCGCCGGCGGGTGGGCGGAAGGCCGGGCGGCTCGGCTGGTCGACCCAGGTCTTGGTGCGAGTCATGCGAAAACCACTCCGTCCATGAGCTTGCGCGCGGTCCGCAGCATTCCGGCTTCGCGCGGCGCGCCCGTTTCGTCGATCGTCACCACGCATTCGGTCACGCCGCTCGGATGCTCGACGCCGAGCGTCTTGGTTGGCCCTTCCGGAACGACCGCCACCGCGGCGGCGGGCGAGCCCTCGACCAGGCAGGCGGTCGCCACGCTCACCGCCCCGAGCACACCGATCGAGGCATGGACCCGGTGCGGGATCAGCGAGCGGACCGCGATCGCCCCGCCCTCGCGCGGCGGGGCAACCAGCATCATCTTTGGGACCGACTTCTCGCTCACGTCGCCGAGATTCATCAGCGGTCCGGCCTTGAGGCGGATCGCCTCGACTCGGGCCTTCATCGCGTCATTGGCGTCGAGCGTTTCGCGGACCTCGTAGCCGCTCACCCCGACATCGCTCGCCAGCATGACGACGCAGGGCATGCCGTTGTCGATCAGCGTGCAGCGCACCCCCTCGATCGTGTCGAGCCCGCGGCCGGTCGGCAGCAGCGCGCCGCAGCTCGACCCCGCCGTGTCGCGGAACGCGAGCGGGATCGGCGCCGCGGTGCCGGGAACGCCGCTGATCGCCGCCTCGCCCGCATAGGTCACCCGGCCACCCGGCGTGCGCACCGTCGCCACCGCGACCTGGCCCGTGTTCTCCATGAAGATGGCGACGCGGGTCTCCTCGCCTGCCGGCTCGACCAGTCCGCGCTCGATCGCGAACGGGCCGACCCCCGCCAGCATGTTCCCGCAATTCTGGCTGCCGGTGACGATCGGCTGGTCGACGAACACCTGGAGGAAGAGATAGTCGACGTCGACGCCTTCGCGCTGCGACCGCCGGACCACCGCGACCTTGGAGGTCAGCGGGTCCGCCCCGCCCATCCCGTCGATCTGCCGCGGGTCGGGCGAGCCCATCGCGCGGAGCAGAAAGCGATCGCGCTCAGCCGTGTCCGACGGCAGGTCGTCGGCGAGGAAGAATGCGCCCTTGGACGTCCCCCCGCGCATCCACAGGCAGGGCACGCCGTCATTCATAGCGCAGACCCATCGCCTCCAGCTTGGAGCGCATGGCGTAGATGTCGAGCCCGAGTTCGCCCGCCGCGAGCCGGCGCCGCTTGTCCTCCTCCGCCCCTTCACGCGCCCGAGCCTTGTCGAGCACCGCGGCGGCATTGTCGCGCTTCACCACGCAAACGCCGTCATCATCGGCGACGACCACGTCACCCGGCTCGATCGCCGCGCCGGCGCAGACGATCGGCACGTTGACGCTGCCGAGCGTCGCCTTGACTGTACCCTGCGCGGAGACGCACCGCGACCAGACAGGGAAGCCCATCGCGGTCAGGTCACGCACGTCGCGCACGCCGGCGTCGATCACCAACCCGCGGCAGCCGCGAGCCATCGCGGACGTAGCCAGCAGGTCACCGAAATAGCCGTCTTCGCACGGGCTAGTCGGGGCAAGCACGAGGATGTCGCCGTCGCGCAGCTGCTCGACCGCGACATGCACCATCCAGTTGTCGCCCGGTGGAGCGGAAATGGTGACCGCCGAGCCGGCGATCCGCGCGCCGGCGTAGATTGGCCGCATCCGGCTGGCGAGGAGGCCGGTGCGCCCTTGCGCCTCGTGGACGGTGGCGACCCCGGCGGCGGCGAGCCCGTCGATGGTCGCGCGGTCCGCGCGCTCGATGTTCTGGACGACCCGGGCCATGATCCTACCTCCGCTGCCGGCGGCTAGGCAGGCGGTGGCCGCCGGCCCAATCCATAGTGAATGACGGCGATAAGAATTTGCGATAGTTGCTTGCTGCGATGCCAGCGCCGTTCGAGCTCAACCTGCGCCATCTCCGCTCGCTCTCGGCAGTCGTCGAGCAGGGCACGCTGAGCGCCGCGGCGGCGCGGGTAGGACTGTCGCAGCCGGCGCTGACCCAGGGCCTGTCCAAGCTCGAGCGGCAGCTCGGCGAGTTGCTGTTCGAGCGGCGGCCGGGCGGCCTGTCGCCCACCGCCGCGGGAACCGCGATGGCGGCGCGCGCGACCACGGCGTTCGTGCATCTTGCCGCGGGCTGCGGGCGGAGCAGCGGCCGCGGCTTCACCCGGCCCGAGCAGCTGATCACCGCGACCCAGCTCGACGCCTATCTGCGTGTGGCGGACGCGGGCGGCTTCAGCGGCGCGGCGCAGGCGAGCGGCCTGTCGCAGCCGGCACTGCACCGGGCAGTCCGCGATCTCGAGCAGGTGACCGGCCAGGCGCTGATCGAGCGGCGCGGCCGCGGCTCGTCGCTCACCCCGGCCGGGCGCCGCATGGCCCGCGGCGTCCGCCTCGCCGAGCGCGAGATCGCCGCCGGGATCGCCGAGCTGGCGCCCGACCCGCGCGGGGCGGGGCGGATCGTCATCGGCGCCATGCCGATGTCGCGCGCCCACCTGCTTCCGCGCGCGCTCGCCGCGTTCACCCGGGAGGCGCCCGGGGTGGCGATCGAGGTGGTCGAGGGTTCGTGGCGCGAGCTTGCCGACCCGCTGCTCGACGGCGTGCTCGACCTGATGCTCGGCGCGCTCCGCCCCGAGCCGCCCGCCGGGCTCGAACAGCAGCCGCTGTTCCGCGACCGGGTGTCGGTGATCGGGCGCGCCGGCCATCCGCTCGCCACTGTCTCGGAACCGACGCTCGACCAGCTCGCCGCCTTCCCCTGGATCAGCGGTTCGGCCCAGACCCCGCTCGCCGGCCAGTTCGCCGCGCTGTTCGGCGACCGCACGCCGCCGGCCCCGATCGCCTGCGGGTCGGTGATGGTCATCCGCGGCATGCTGCGCGAGACCAACCTCCTGACCCTCCTCTCGCCCGAGCAGGTCGCGCTCGAGATCGAGGCCGGCTGGCTCGCCACCATCGGGCCGCCGCTCGCCAACAGCGTCCGGACGATCGGGCTGACCACCCGCACCGCGTGGCGACCGCCGCTTGCCCAGGCGCGCCTGATCGAGCTTCTCCAGACCGTCGCCGGCGACATGGCTCTTCAGGAAAACGAATAGCGCGGCGGAGCTTCCGATTGGCGGTTTCGGGCATGCCGGGCGCAAGCCGCTGGCAATGGCATCAGCTGTCACCTTCATCGGCTTCGGCGAGGCCGGTCTGGCCTTCGCTGCGGCGGGCGCGCGCGGCTATGATCGCAAGCTCGACGATCCGTCCCTCCGCGCGGCCAAGCTTTCCGACTTCGACGCAGGCTACGTCACCGCCTGCGACAGCGCGAAGGCGGCGCTCGACGGCGCGCGCATGGTGCTCTCGCTGGTAACCGCCGACCAGGCGCTCCCCGCCGCCCGGAGCGCCGCCCCGCTGCTTGCGGCCGGCGCCTTGTGGCTGGACATGAACTCGGTCGCGCCGGGAACCAAGCAAGGTGCCGCGGCGGCGATCGGCCCCGTCGGCCGCTATGTCGACGTCGCGGTGATGGCGCCCGTCCACCCGCTCGGCCTGGCCGTCCCGCTGCTCGTCTCCGGTCCGCACGCCGAAGCGGGGGCCGAGGCACTTGCCACCGCCGGCTTCACCCATGTCCGCATCGTCGGCAGCCGAGTGGGCGACGCGTCCGCGATCAAGATGATCCGCTCGGTATTGGTCAAGGGGATGGAGGCGCTGTCGGCGGAATGCGCGCTGGCCGCCGAGGCCGCCGGGGTCCGCGCGGAGGTCATCGCCTCGCTCGAGGCCAGCTGGGCGGGCGCCGACTGGGAGCGGCGGTTCGACTATAATCTCGAGCGGATGATGGTGCATGGCGAGCGCCGCGCCGCGGAGATGCGCGAGGTGGTGCGCACCCTGGACGATCTCGGCACCGGAAGCGCGATGAGCCGGGCTACCGCGTGTCGCCAGCAGGACATTGGCGAGCGCCACCTAGTCGCGTCGGAGGGGCTCGCCGCCAAGCTCGCCGCCCTTCTGCCCGCGGCCCCGCTGGAGAGCGCCGCGTGATCATCGACTGCCATGGCCATTATACGACGGCCCCGAAGGCCCACAACGAATGGCGCGAGGCGCAGAAGTCGGCGTTCAAGGCCGGGGGGACCGCGCCGCCCTACCCCCGGATCAGCGACGACGAGATCCGCGAAAGCCTGGAGGCCAACCAGCTCCGCCTGCTTCGCGAGCGCGGCGCGGACATGACGATCTTCAGCCCGCGCGCCTCGGCGATGGCGCACCATGTCGGGGACGAGGCGATCTCGATCGCCTGGGCGCGCGCCAACAACGACCTGATCAGGCGCTGCGCCGACCTTTACCCGGATGTCTTCGCCCCCGTCTGCATGCTCCCGCAGAACCCGCAGGCGGACCTCACGGCCAGCGTTGCGGAGCTTCGCCGCTGCGTCGAGGAGCTTGGCTTCGTCGGCTGCAACCTCAACCCCGATCCGGGCGGCGGCCACTTCACCGCGCCGCCGCTGACCGACCGCTACTGGTACCCCGTCTACGAAGCGATGGTCGAGCTGGACGTGCCGGCGATGATCCACGTCTCGGGCAGCTGCAACCCGGGCCTTCACGCCACCGGCGCCTTCTATATCGCCGCCGACACCATCGCCTTCATGCAGCTGGTCGAGGGCGACCTGTTCGCCGACTTCCCGACCCTGCGCTTCATCATCCCGCACGGCGGCGGCGCGGTGCCCTATCACTGGGGCCGCTACCGCGGCCTTGCCGACATGCTCAAGCAGCCGCCGCTCGACCGCCATCTGATGAACAACGTCTTCTTCGACACCTGCGTCTACCACCAGCCCGGCATCGACCTGCTGGCGCGAGTGATCGAGACCAGGAATATCCTGTTTGGCTCTGAGATGGTCGGCGCGGTGCGCGGGATCGACCCGGAGACGGGGCATTACTTCGACGATACCAAGCGCTACGTCGACGCGCTCCCGATCAGCGCCGAGCAGCGCCACGCCATCTTCGAAGGCAACGCCCGCCGCGTCTTCCCGCGCCTCGACGCTCAGCTCAGGGCACGCGGCCGGTGAGCAGCTGGCTCACCAACCGCTGGTACGTCGCCGGCTGGGACTCGGAGATCGACTCCGCCCCGCTCGCGCGGACGATCTGCGGCGTGCCGATGCTCTTCTACCGCAAGCTCGACCGGACGCCGGTGGCGATGCGCGACGCCTGCCCGCACCGGTTGCTGCCGCTGTCGATGGGCCTGCGCGAGGGCGACTCCATCCGCTGCAAATATCATGGGCTGAAGATCGGTCCCGACGGCCGCGCGGAGGAGATGCCGCTGCGCACCGAGGCGGTCAACCGGTCGATCTGCGTCCCGACCTACCCGGTCGCCGAACGCCACCGCTTCGTCTGGATCTGGATCGGTAACGCCGCGCTTGCCGATCCCGCGCTGATCCCCGACCTGTGGCCCTGCTCGGCTCCGGGCTGGACGTTCGACGGCGGCACCTATCACGTCGCCTGCGACTACCGGCTGATGATCGACAATCTCATGGATCTCACCCACGAGACCTACGTCCATGCCGGCTCGATCGGCCAGCCCGAGATCCTCGACGCGCCGATCGAGACGCGGGTCGAGGGCGACGAGGTGCATGTCAGCCGCTGGATGCCGGGGATCGACGCGCCGCCCTTCTGGCGCACCGCGCTCAAGCAGCCGGGCCCGGTCGACCGCTGGCAGATCTGCCGCTTCCTGCTCCCCTCCGCGGTGATGATCGACGTCGGGGTGGCGCCGGTCGAGGCGGGCGCCACGCCCGACCGGCACGACCAGGGCGCGCGCGGCATGGTGATCGACTTCATGACCCCCGAGAGCGAGACCAGCCATCATTATTTCTGGGGCATGGCGCGCAACTTCGATGTCAACGATGCGGGCTTCACGGCGCGGATGAAGCGGCAGCAGGGCGGCGTCTTCGCCGAGGACAAGGTCATCCTTGAGGCGCAGCAGCGCTCGATCGAGACCAACCCCGGCCTCAGGCTGTCCGCCTACCGGATCGACGAGGGCGGGGTGCGCGCGCGCCAGCTGATCGCCCGCGCGCTCAGGGCGGAGGAGATGGCGGCATGACCGGCCCGCGCGACGTCGAGGCCTACCTCGCCGAGTTCGAGGACATTCCCGGCACCCGCGTGTTCACCGCGCGCCGCGCCCGGCAGGGCTACCACCTCAACCAGTTCGCGATGAGCCTGATGAAGCCGGAAAACCGCGAGCGCTTCAAGGCGGACGAGCAGGCCTATCTCGACGAATGGCCGATGAGCGAGGAGCAGAAGCAGGCCGTCCGCGACCGCGACTATAACCGGCTGCTCGACCTCGGCGGCAACATCTACTTCCTCGCCAAGGTCTTCTCCAGCGACGGACTGAGCTTCCTCCAGGCGGTCAGCACCATGACCGGGATGAGCGTCGAGGAATATCAGGCGATGATGCTCGCCGGCGGGCGCTCGCCTGAGGGCGTCCGCTCGAAGAAGGAGGAGCGCTGATGGCGCGGATCACCGCCGGGATCGGCTGCAGCCACATCCCCGTGCTCGGCTTCGCCTTTGACCATCGCCGCACCGAGGAGCCGATCTTCAAGCCGGCGTTCGACGGGTTCAGTTGGACCCGCGACTGGCTCAGGGAGAAGGCGACGCCCGACATCGTCATCCTCGTCTACAACGACCATGCCTCTGCCTTCGACATGAAGGTGATTCCTACGTTCGCGATCGGCTGCGGCGAGCGTTTCCTCCCCGCCGACGAGGGTTTCGGACCGCGCCCGGTCCCAACTGTCGAGGGCCATCCCGACCTCGCCTGGCATATCGCGCAGAGCCTGATCCTCGACGAGTTCGACATGACCATCATCAACGAGATGGAAGTCGACCACGGCCTCACCGTGCCCTTGTCGATGATGTTCGGCGCGGTCGAGCGCTGGCCGGTCAAGGTCATCCCGCTCGCAGTCAACGTCGTCACTTACCCGCCGCCCTCGGGCAATCGCTGCTGGGCGCTCGGCGAGGCGATCGCCCGCGCGGTCGAGAACTTCCCCGAGGACCTCGACGTGCAGGTTTGGGGCACCGGCGGGATGAGCCACCAGCTCCAGGGCCCGCGCGCCGGGCTGATCAACCCCGAGTGGGACAATCGCTTCCTCGACCGGCTCGCCGGCGACACGCAGGAGCTGCGGACCATCCCGCACATCGAATATCTGCGCGAGACCGGCTCGGAAGGGATCGAGATGGTCATGTGGCTGATCATGCGCGGCGCGCTAGGCCGCTCGACCCGCGCGCTCCACCGCCACTACCACGTCCCCGTCAGCAACACCGCGCTCGGGCATATCGTGCTGGAGCCGGTCGACGGCTCCGTCCCGCCGAGCGCAACGCTGGAGGGCAACGACCCCACGGCGCAGGCGCTCATCGCCTAGCCCGAACACTCAGGAGAATCCCATGCGCATCGCGCTCGCCGGCGCCGGCGCCTTTGGCGAAAAGCATCTCGACGGCTTGAAGAAGATCGATGGGGTCGAGGTCACCAGCCTCGTCGGCCGCCGTCTCGAGCCGACCCGCGCGGTCGCCGAGAAGTACGACATCGGCCATGTCGCCACCGACCTCGCCGAGAGCCTCGCGCGCGACGACGTCGACGCGGTGATTCTCTGCACCCCGACCCAGATGCACGCCGCCCAGGCGATCCAGTGCCTCGACGCAGGCAAGAATGTGCAGGTCGAGATCCCGCTCGCCGACAGTCTCGCCGACGCCGAAGCGGTGCTCGCGAAGCAACGCGAGACCGGGCTCGTCGCGATGGTCGGCCACACCCGCCGCTTCAACCCGAGCCACCAATATCTGCACCGCAAGTTCGCAGCGGGCGAAGCGGCGGTCCAGCAGATGGACGTCCAGACCTATTTCTTCCGCCGCCAGAACATGAACGCCAAGGGGGAGCCGCGGAGCTGGACCGACCATCTTCTCTGGCACCACGCCGCGCACACGGTCGACCTGTTCGCCTGGCAGGCCGGCCCAATCATCCAGGCCAACGCGATCGAGGGCCCGCTCCATCCCGAGCTCGGCATTGCGATGGACATGTCGATCCAGCTCAAGGCCGAGAGCGGCGCCCTCTGCACCCTCAGCCTGTCCTTCAACAACGACGGACCGCTCGGCACCTTCTTCCGCTACATCTGCGACACCGGAACCTGGATCGCGCGCTACGACGATCTAGTCACCGGGCGCGAGGAGCCGGTCGACCTCAGCGGCGTCGCCGTCTCTAACAACGGTATCGAGCTTCAGGACCGCGAGTTCGTCGCCGCGATCCGCGAGGGCCGCGAGCCCAACAGCTCGGTCGCGCAGGTGCTGCCCTGCTACCGCGTGCTCGACCGGCTCGAGCAGCAGCTCAAGGCGTGAGGCGGCAAGTCGTCATCGTCGGCGCCGGGCCGGCCGGGCTGCTGCTCGGCCACCAGTTGCGCGCCGCGGGGATCGACTGCCTGCTGCTCGAACGGCAGAGCCGCGCCCGGGTGGAGAGCCGCATCCGCGCCGGCGTGCTCGAGACGGTCACCACCGACCTCCTCGGGCGGCTCGGTCTCGACCGGCGGCTGAAGGCCGAGGGGATGGTCGAGGACGGGTTCAACCTCGCCACCGACGACCAGGTCATCCGCATCGACATCAAGCGCCTCACGGGCAGGAATGTTACCGTCTACGGGCAGACCGAGGTCACCCGCGACCTGATCGAGGCAGCGCCCGAGCGCGGCCTGGAGATCGTCTTCAAGGCGGCCGATGTCGCCATTCACGATGTCGAGGGCGACTCGCCGTTCGTGACCTGGAGCGAGGCCGGCGAGCCGCGTCGCGCCGACTGCCTGTTCGTCGCCGGCTGCGACGGCTTTCACGGCCCGTCGCGCAAGGCGATCGGCACGGGCGCCGAATATGAGCGCGCCTATCCGTTCGGCTGGCTCGGAATCCTCGCCGACGTCCCGCCCTGCCACCCCGAGCTCATCTACGCCAACACCGACGACGGCTTCGCGCTCGCCTCGATGCGGTCCCCGACGCGCAGCCGCTATTACATCCAGGTCCCGCTGACCGACCGGCTGGAGGACTGGCCGGAGGATCGGCTGTGGAACGAGCTCGAGCGCCGCTTCTCGCCGCTCGCCGACCGGCCGGTGGTGCGCGGGCCCGCGCTCGAAATTTCGATCGCCCCGCTCCGCTCCTACGTGTTCGAGACGATGCGCCGCGGTCGGCTGTTCCTCGCCGGCGACGCGGCGCACATCGTCCCCCCGACCGGCGCCAAGGGACTCAATCTCGCCAGCTCGGACGTCGTCTACCTCGCCGAGGCGCTCATCGCCGCGGTCCGCGACGGCGATCCAGCCAAGCTCGATCACTATCCCGCGCGCGCGCTGACGCGGATCTGGAAGGCGGAGCGCTTCAGCTGGTTCCTGACCAAGCTGATGCACCGCTTCCCCGAGGACGGCGCCTTCGAGCATCGGATGCAGAAGGCCGAACTCGACTATCTCGCCTCGTCCGAGGCAATGCAGACGGCGATTGCCGAGAATTACGTGGGTCTGCCGCTCTGATGCCCGGCTGATTGCCGGAAGACACTTTGCTTGCGCGTGCCGAGTTCCATTCGCGCGCGTCTCCCTCTCCGATCTCGACAGATCGGAATTGCCGTTCTAATCGAGGCAGGAGAGGAATCGCGGGTGCAGACCGACCAATTCGACTATGTGATCGTGGGTGCCGGCTCGGCCGGCTGCGTGCTGGCGCGGCGGCTGAGCGAGGATTCGGACAGTCGTGTCCTGCTGGTCGAAGCCGGCGGGCGGACCGATCACTGGTTCATCAAGATGGCGGCGGGCTTCATCCGCGTCGGGCAGAAGCCCGAGTTTTTCCACGAGTTCGCGGTCGAGCCGCATCTTGGCCGCTCGCCCGAGACGCACAAATACGGCCGCGGGCTGGGCGGCTCCTCGGCAGTCAACGGCATGTGGTATCTGCGCGGCATGCCGCGCGACTATGACGGGTGGCGCGAGCGCGGGCTGGCCGAGTGGAGCTGGGCCGAGATCGAGCGCAACTTCCGCTGGCTGGAAAGCTATCACGAGCCCGGCGCGGACCCGAGCCGCGGCCGCGACGGCCCGCTGCAGGTCACCCAATTGGTGATGAAGGACTCGCTGATCGAGCGGGTTGGCGAGGCCTGCCAGAGCCTCGGCGTGCCATGGCTCGACGACATCAATACACCCGGCCGGGCAGGCGTCGGGCGGACGCAGTTCACGGTCGACCGGCGCGGCGAGCGGGCATCGAGTTGGTCCGCTTTCATCGACCCGATCCGCAACCGCTCCAACCTGTCGATCGTCAGCGACACGCAGGTCGAGCGGCTGCTGTTCGACGGGACGCGCGCGACCGGGATCCTGTGCCGGCTGCCGGACGGGACGGAGCGGCGCTACGAGGCGCGCGGCGCGGTAATCGTCGCGGCGGGCGTCTACAACTCCCCTGCCCTGCTGCAACGCTCCGGGATCGGGCCGGGCGACCTGCTCGCCGGGCTCGGCATTCCGGTGGTAGCAGAACGGGCGGCGGTGGGCGCCCGCCTGGCCGACCACCAGATGCTGTCAATCAGCTTCGACCTCCACGAACATGGCGGCGACAATCGCGAGTTCGTGACCTGGCGGGTCTACCGCCACGCGCTGCAATATTTCCTCACCCGTACCGGACGCATGGCACGGGTCGGCATGCCGCTGACCATGCTCTACTCGACGCAGGGACAGCCGGACTGGCCCGACCTCCAGCTCGCCGCGGCACCCTTCGCGATGCGCTCGTCCAAGGAGATGAAGACCGAGGCGGGACGCGGGCCGATGACCGCGGCGCCGGGGATCACCTTCGCCGGGTTCGACCTCCGCCCGCATTCCCGCGGGTCGGTACGGATCGCCTCAAGCGACCCTGCGGCCGCGCCGCGCATCGATGCCGGCTGGTGGAGCGACGAGCGGGATCGCGACAAGTCGCTGCTCCTGCTGCGTACCTTGCGCCGGCTCGCCGCGGCCGAGCCGCTGCGCCGCCACGTCGGGCGCGAGCGAACCCCGGGCGCCGACTGCCAGAGCGACGAGCAGCTGATCGAGGAACTCAAGTGGATGATGAGCCCGGGCCTGCACGGAACCGGCACCTGCGCGATGGGCACCGACCCTTTGCTGTCGGTAGTCGACTCTCGCTGCCGGGTGCATGGCATCGACGGGCTGCGGGTGGTTGATGCGTCGATCATGCCGACGCCGGTCTCGGGCAACACCAACGGCCCGACGATGGCGGTTGCGGCGCGCGCCGCCGAGCTGATCCTCGCCGACGCTAAGGCCTAGGCGAGCGGCAGGTCGAGCCGGAACGGCGTGTCGACGGCCGAGCGGCCGACCAGCAGGGTCGCCCGTTTGCCCAGCAGCTGCCAACCGCCGTCCCAGATCATCATTCGCCGCCGCGCCAGCGGGATCGCGATGCGCTGCCGCTCGCCGGGAGCAAGATGGACTTTGGCGAAGCCGATCAGGGTGATTTCGGGCTCCGCCCGGTAGACCTGAACGACCTCGGAACCGGCATGCGCCGATACATTCTCGACGTCGAGCTCGACAACCCACCCCTCGGGGGTCGGCGCCACGGCCGCAGCGGCGATGGCGAAGCGGGCGTAGCCGAAGCCGGCGCCGAGCGCATGGCGCGGATGGGGCATGCCGCGATAGCCGATCCGCACGCCCTCGTCGTAGGCGAGATTCCCCGCGCCATTCGGTGTGGTGTCGAAGGCGGGATAATCCTCGTCGCGACGAGCGATCGTGACGGGCATCCGCCCGCCCGGCTCGCGGTCGCCCGCCACCACCGCGGCGAGCGCGGGCCCGAAGCCCTGCCCCGGATACCAGGCCAGAATCATCGCCGCCGCCTGCTCCTCCCAGCTCGTATCGAAGGCGTGGCCGACATTGGCGATGATCGCGGTGCGTGGGTTCGCGGCGCAGACCCGCTCGATCAGCCGCTGCTGCGGCGGATCGATGGCGGTATCGGCGCGGTCCTTGCTCTCGACCCCCGAGTCCGAGGTTTCGCCGATGACCAGAAGCACCGCGTCGGCCGAGCGGGCGGCCGCCACCGCGCGGGCGAGCATCGCTTCGGGCTCGTCGGGCTCGCGAATCCCGAACCACAGGCCCTGCGCCCGCGCCTTGCCGTAGCGGAACTCGACACGGATGCTGACCGGCCGTCCCGCCTCGAGCCTCACCGCGACGCCCTCGCTGTCACCGGCCTTGAGCACGCCCATGATGTCACCGGGCGCGATCTGCTGGTCGTGGCACAGCACCTCGCGCCCGTCGACCAGCAGCCGGACCGCGCCGGTGCCCCCGACCCGCAGGTCGTGTTCGCCGCTGCGTGTGGGGTTGAACAGGCCGCTCGCGCGGACCGCACCATCGCAATCCCAGGCGCCGAGCTCGTGCATCCCGGTAAACCAGGTCAGCGAGTTGGTGGCGCGGGTCTCGCTGGCGAGCGGCTCGCCGGAGAGCGCATGATCGGCAAAATAGTCGATCGTCATGCCGCGGGTACAGCCGTCGCCAAGGTCGCGCGCCGGAGTGACGTTCATCGGCGGCAGCCGCGGACTGGGATCGACGCCGGGCTCGTGGACGACCTCGGCGATTCCGGCAAAGCGGGCACGGAGTGCATCGAGCGGGTTCACCGCATAGGGGGTGAGCGCAATCCGAGCGAACGTCCCCCCTTGGAAGCAGGGCGATGTCGCGTTCGGGCCGATCACCGCAATCCGGCGCTCGCGACCGGGCACCAGCGGCAGCAGCCCGCCCTCGTTGCGCAAAAGGGTGAACCCCGCCGCCGCGGCTTCGACGAGCAGCGCCTCGGCGTCTGCCGGATCGATCGGCACCGCCTTGGCCGCGGACCACCGCACGGCAGTGCGCGCGACATGGCTGGCGGCCGCCGCGACCAGCGCGGGATCGGCATCGATCAGCCGGTCGCCCATGAAGCGGCCCGGTCCTGGCATTTCCAGTGAGAGGCCGGCCGCGAGGCTGTCGCTCGACATCGTGCCGAACCAGTCGCTGACCAGCAGCCCCTCGAACCGCCAGTCGGCGCGGACGATCTCGGACAGGATCGGCGCGTGCTCGGCGCAGTAGAGGCCGTTCACCCGGTTGTAGGCGGTGAGAAGGCCGGCGGCGCCTGCCTCGGCCGCCATTTCGAACGGCAGGAGGTAGACTTCGCGAAGCGGCCGCTCGCCGATCCGCACGTTCATGCTGTTGCGCTGAGTTTCGCTGTCGTTGCAGACCAGATGCTTGGCGACCGCGCCGGTGCCGGTCGACTGCATGCCCTGCAGCCACGCCACGCCGAGGCTCCCGGTGAGGAACGGATCTTCGGAGAACAGCTCGAAGCTGCGCCCGACCAGCGGGCTGCGCGGCAGGTTGAGGTTGGGAGCGAGGACCAGGTCTACGCTCATCCGCACCGCTTCGTGCCCGACCAGCGCGCCGACGCGGCGGACGAGATCGACATCCCACGACGCCCCGAGCGCGGTCGGACAGGGGGTGAGCAGCGCGACGTCGCGCTCGTCGACCCGGCCGCTGGCGATGCCCATCGGCCCGTCCGCCAGCCGGACCGAAGGGACGCCGGCATGCGGCACCGCGACGGTCTCCCACATGGCGGCGCCGGCGGTCAGCGCGGCCTGCTCCGCGTGGCTGAGGGCGGGATCGGTCATGGGCGAACGAAGCTCATCAGCTGGCGGGAGAGTTCCTCGACTCCGCCGCGGACGGCTTCATCGGCGAGCGCGCCGGCGGGATCGAACGGCTTCTGCGCGACCGTGTTGACGGTGAGGCCGAGCGGGGTCGGCCAGCCGCGCATCGCGTGGACGATCCCGCGCAGCGCGGCGAGTGTGACCCCGGTCGCCTGCCACCCGGCGGCGCACACGATCAGGCCGACCGGCCGCCCCTCGAAATAGGGGCGTTGATCGGCACGGAGATCCTCAAGCAAATCGATCGCGTTCTTGACCAGACCGGAGACCCCGCCGTGATAGCCGGGTGTTCCAATGACGATTCCGTCGGCGGCGCGGATCGCCTCGACGAAGTCGCGCTGGGCAGGGCTTCGCTCGGGCTGCTCGGGCGCGAAATGCGGGAGTGCGGCAAGCTCGGCGCCGGCGAACAGCCGAGTGCTTGCGCGGCCCCGCGCGCAGCGCTCGAGCACGGCGCGGATCAGCTGCTCGCCGGTCGAACCCTCGCGGGTGGTCCCGCCGAAACCGACGATGCGCGGCCCGCTCACGCCGGGACCGCGACGCGCTGCTCGGCGAAGCGCGGGATCACCTTCTCGCCCAGCAACCGCACCGTCTGGTTGGCAAGCCGCAGCCGCTCGTCGGTCAGCGGCCCGGTGGTGGTGCCACACAGGATGTTGCCGATGCCGAGCTCGGCATAGGGGCGGAGATGCTCGGCAACCGTGTCGGGGCTGCCGTAGAGGCACCAGGTGGCGATCCAGTCCTCGCTCAGCGCATCGGGCGTGCGATCGGTTTTGGTGTTGGCCGTATCCGACTCGGCGCGACGGTTGAAGGCCGCCTCCCGCTCGACCGCGTCCTGGTAGGCGCGCAGAATCGTCTCCAGCTCGGCGCGTGCCTGCTCGTCGCTCTCGGCGAGATGGACGCACTGGTAGGTATGGGTGGTCCAGGACAGAGCATCGGCGACCGTCGCCTCGGGGTGGCCGGCTGCCAGCAGCATGTCGCGGTAGGTGGTGAAGTACCGGGTCACATGCTTGAGCGGCTCGGTGCCGCCGATTTGCGGCGGGGTGAACGCCGGGATGAAGGCGGGCCAGCCATTCTCGGCGGCACGCCGGGCGCTCGCCTCCTTCATCGCTACCGGCATCAGCCGCGGCCGCCGCGAGTAGGGTGCGGGGGCGATCCGCTGCAGCACCCGGCCCTTGTAGTGGCCGGTATCGAACTCGACCGCCGGGTCGTCCATCTCCTTCGCCCACAGTCGGTCGGCGATGGCGAGGTTCTCCTCCGCCACCTTGGAGGCCTCGGTATAGTTGACGCCGAAGCCGATCATCTCCTCCGGCGTGGTGCCCGAGCCGATGCCGACGAGGATCTTCCCGTCGGTCAGCTGGTCGAGGATGTTGATCCGCTCGACGAACCGCACCGGGTGGTGCAGCGGGGTCGAGGTCACCGAGAATCCGAAGTGCATCTCCGGCAGCTTGGCCGCGAGCCAGGCCGCGAACATGTAGCTGTCCGAGGCGATCGGCATGTAGCCGTTGAAATGATGATCGGGGAGGAAGATCGCCGAGAAGCCGTTGCGCGCCGCCAGCGTGGCATGCGCCTCGAGGTTCTTGATGAGCGCGCGGTCCTCGACGGGAGACATGGAGCGCGCGTTCAGAAATTGCGAAAAGCGCATCTTACTCTCTCCTCGGCAGCCCATTAGCGGTTTACAGATCCGCGTGGCGGCTCCACTATGAATCTGAAAACTAGAATGGCTGTTCTGATTGTTTGGTAATGCAGGTGGCGGCCGTTCGTCAACCAGGGTCTCGACGGGACGATGAATGTGAAGGTCGATCTGGCGGCGCCGAGCCGCGAACCACTGCAGGGGCGCAGCCGCGCCTCGTTCGAGCGGATGGTGGATGCTGCGGCCAAGCTGCTGGTCGAGCGCGGTAACGACGAGTTTACCCTCGCCGACGTGAGTCGCGCGGGAAAGGTTTCGATCGGCTCCATCTACTGTCGGTTCGACAGCAAGGACGATCTCATCCGCGCGGTGCAGGTCCGGGCGCTGGCCGACATCGACTCGGACCAGGCCTCAGGGATCGCCCAAGCGGTATCCGAGGCCGGATCGCTCGTCGACCTGGTTGGGCGGCTTGTGGAATCCATCGCCGAGGTGCTGCGCAAGCACTCGGCGATCCTCCGCCCCTTCATGCTCCGCGCGACTACCGACGCGATCGTCGCTGGGGTCGGCAAGAAGAGCTATGCCGTCACCGAGCAGCAGTTCCACGAGGCGCTGCTCGCGCGGCGCGACGAGATCCGCCACCCCGACCCGGAGCGGGCGATCAATTCGCTGTTCCGGATCGTCTACGCCGCGGTCGCCCGCTATCTCGGCTTCGGCTCGTCGACCGACGCCGCCTGGGAAGGCGACTGGCGGGTCCTCAAGGAGGACCTCGCGGCGATGAGCAGCGCCTTCCTCCGCCACCCGCCGCGGGATTGAGCCGGTGGCGCGGCTACGGATGGGGATGGTCGGCGGCGGGCCGGGCGCCTTCATTGGGCCGATCCATTGCCTCGCTGCCGAGATGGACCGCGAGATCGAGCTGGTCGCCGGTGCCTTCAGCAGCGATGCCGGGCGCTCGCGCGCGGCGGGCGAGACCTACCGGATCGACCCGTCGCGCGCTTACCCCAGCCTTGAGGCGATGATCGAAGCGGAGTCGGCGCGGGCGGACGGGATCGAGTTCGTCGCGATCGTCACCCCCAACCATCTCCACCTTCCCGCGGCCCGCGCCGCTCTGGCGGCCGGGCTCCACGTCATGTCGGACAAACCGGCGACGGCGACCCTTGCCGAGGCGCGCGAGCTCAAGGCGGCGGTCGACACGTCCGGGCTGCACTACCGGCTCACCTACACCTACACCGGCTACCCGCTGGTCCGCCACGCGCGCGAGCTGATCGCGGGCGGCGAAATCGGCGCCGTCCGCAAGCTGGTCGTCGAATATCCGCAGGGCTGGCTTGCCCAGCCCATCGAGCAGGAGGGTTCCAAGCAGGCCGGGTGGCGGGTCGACCCGGCGCAGGCGGGGCTCGGCGGGTGCATCGGCGACATCGGCGTCCACGCCTTCAACCTGGCCGAGTTCGTGGCCGGGCAGCCGGTCACCGAGCTGCTTGCCGACCTCGCCGCAGTGGTGCCCGGCCGCCGGCTCGACGACGACTGCAGCGTGCTGCTGCGCTTCGCCAACGGCGCGCGCGGCGTGCTGCTGGCCTCGCAGATCAGCGTCGGCGAGCTGAACGGGCTGCGGATCCGGGTCTATGGCGAGCGCGGCGGGCTCGACTGGCGCCAGGAGGAGCCGAACAGCCTGACTCTGCACCGGCTCGACGGCGGTACCGAGCTGGTCCGCACCGGAACCGCCGCGGTCGGTCCGCTCGGAACCGCGGCCACCCGTACTCCCGGTGGCCACCCCGAGGGCTACCTCGAGGCATTCGCCAACCTCTACCGGGACTTCGCTGCGCTGCTCCGCGGCGAGGGAGAGGCCGCGCTGGTGCCGGGGATCGACCTCGGGCTGCGCTCGATGGCGTTCGTCGACACCGCCGTCGCCGCCAGCCGCGACGGAAGCGGCTGGGTTTCCCTCACCGTCTGACGAGGACGACCATGAAGACGATCCGTGGCCCCGGCCTGTTCATCGCCCAGTTCGCCAGCGACCGGCCACCGTTCGACCGGCTCGACACGATTGCCGAATGGGCAGCCGGGCTCGGCTACCAGGGGCTGCAGCTGCCGACCGGGCCGGGGAGCTTCGTCGACCTCGACCGGGCGGCCGAAAGCCAGGATTATTGCGACGAGATCAGCGGCACGCTTGCCGCGCATGGGCTCGCCGTAACCGAGCTGTCGACTCACCTCCAGGGCCAGCTGGTCGCCGTCCACCCCGCCTATGACGCGCTGTTCGACGGCTTTGCGGCAGAGTCGGTGCGCGGCAATCCTGCGGCGCGGACCGAGTGGGCGATCGACCAGCTGAAGAAGGCCGCGATGGCCAGTCGGCGGCTCGGGCTCGGCGCCCACGCGACCTTCTCGGGCGCGCTCGCCTGGCCCTACGTCTATCCCTGGCCGCAGCGCCCGGCCGGGCTGATCGAGGAGGCGTTCGCCGAGTTGGCGCGGCGCTGGCGCCCGATCCTCGACGCGTTCGAGGACAATGGCGTCGACGCTTGTTTCGAGATCCACCCGGGCGAGGACCTGCACGACGGCGCGACCTACGAGCGATTCCTCGACGCAGTCGGCAACCATCCGCGCGCCTGCATCCTCTACGATCCGAGCCACTTCGTGCTGCAGCAGCTCGACTATCTCGACTTCATCGATCGCTATCACGAGCGGATCCGCGCTTTCCACGTCAAAGACGCGGAGTTTCGGCCGGACGGTCGCTCGGGCGTTTACGGTGGATACCAGAACTGGGTTGACCGGCCCGGCCGTTTCCGCTCGTTCGGCGATGGCGAGGTGGATTTCGGTGCGATCTTCTCGAAGATGGCGGCGAACGACTATCCTGGCTGGGCGGTGCTCGAATGGGAGTGCGCGCTGAAGCACCCCGAGGACGGCGCTCGCGAGGGCGCTCCGTTCATCCGCGACCACATCATCCGGGTCACCCCGCACGCGTTCGACGACTTTGCGGCGAGCGGCGTCGACGCGGCGCGCAACCGGTCGCTGCTCGGGCTCTGATCGTCACCGTCCGACAAGGAAGGAGGGGCGCGCCCGCGGGCCGCCCCTCCCCTGTTCGTATCAGGCCCGGTCAGCCCCGTTCCGCGGCTGGCGGCGGCGGTGGCGGCGGCGGCGGTGGCGGGGGCGCCGGGCAGACGGCGGTCACCGGGATCACCGACCCGTCGGCGCAGGTTTGGGTCGGCGGAGGCGCTGGCGGTGGCGGAGGCGGAGGCGGCAGCGGCGGCGCGGCCTCGACCCGCGGCGGGGCGACGAACTTGAAGGCAACCCGCACGCCATAGGTGCGCGGCGGCTGGAACTCGTATGTATTGATGTCCGGCGTGCCGACGAAGTTGCGCGCGGCGTTGGCGAACACCGTCTTGTCGGTGAGGTTGCGAACGAACAGCAGCGCCTCGAACCGGCTGCTCTTGGGCACGATGTTCAGCGACGCGTTGAACGTCGTGTAGGCATGCTGCTCGGTGTCGGCATAGTTGAAGATCGAATAGTTGAAGCGGGTCGAATGCTTGCCGTCGATACGCGGGGTGAGCGTCACCGGGCCGGCGTCGATTTCATACTCGACCCCGCCGGTCAGCACGAAACCGGGCGCGTTCGGCAGCCGGTTGCCGGTCACGTCGACCTGGGTGCCGTCGCCCGCGGTAAGGATGGCGGCGCGGATCACCTTGGTCCGCAGCAGGGTCGCGTTGGCGTCGACCCGGAGCGGCCCGTACGACGCCACGAACTGCGCCTCGGCGCCCCGGATGTGCGCGCTGCCGACGTTGAAGGTGCCGGTCGAGCCGCCCAGCGCGTCGCTCGACTGCGACGCCTGGTAGCCGCCGTAGATCTGATAGAAGACGTCGGCGTTGAGCTGGATGTGGTTGTCGGCGAAGCGGTTCTTGGTGCCGAGCTCCCACGCCTTGAGCGTCTCCGGTCCGTACTGGACCGCCGGCGCCGAGCCGTTGGAGTTGAATCCGCCCGACTTATAGCCGGTGTCGAACTTGGCGTAGACCATGTTGCGCGGTGTCGGGTTCCAGTCGACTCCGACGTGGAACGTGGGCTTCTTGCCCTTGTAGATCTCCCCGCCCGCCGGGGTGTTGATCACCAGCGGCACCGGCGGCAGCCCGAACACGGGGACGAGGACGGACGGCACGTTGAGAAGCGGGCCGAACTGCAGCGTGCTGACCCCGTTTCGCTCCTTGCGATCCCAGGTGTAGCGCGCGCCGCCGGTGATCCGCACCGAGTCGACCGGGCGGAAGCCGATCTGGCCGAACACCGCGTCGGAGCGGGTCTTCACGTCATAGTTGAAGCGGATCCCGTACTGGCCGAGATATTCGCCGGGATTCTGGTTGAGCAGGCCGCTGTTGAGGTTGCGGTTATGCTCGTTGAAGTGGAAGTAGCCGACCTGCGCGGTGACCGGCCCGTCTTGCCGCGTCGCCAGCCGAACCTCGTGGTTCCAGGTAGTCGGGTTCTCCGCCTGCTGGAAGGCGGCCAGCCCGGTCGTGAAGAAGGGCGGCGGGAGGATCGGGGTGCCGGCGGGGCCGACGGTTGTGCCGTCGAGCTGGTGACGCCACTTCTGCTTGTCCCATCCGCCGGCGTAGATCAGCGACAGCCCGCCCGGCAGCTGGTCGTAGGTGAATTCCCAGCGGACGCGATCGCCGGTCAGCCGATTGTAGCTCGGCACATAGTTGGCGAAGCGCTTCGACGAGAGGCCGTCCGGACGTACTCCGACCGCCGTCTTGAGCGCCACGTCGCCGACATCGTCGATCTTGTCGTGCTGGTACTGCACGTAGCCGCGAAAGCCGTCGAACGGCTGGAACGCCATGGTGGCGCGGCCCGACCAGGTGTCGTCGTCGTCGCCGCGTCCGCCGATCACGTCGAGCTTGCGATAGCCCTTGTGATAATGGCGGATGCCCGAGAAGCGGAACTGCAGCCGATCGGAAACGGGAAGGTCGATCCCGGCGTCGAGATTGAAAGTGTTGTAATTGCCGACTTCCAGCGAGGCATCGGCGCCCAGTGTCTTGCCTGGCTTGCGGCTGATCAGGCGGACGAGGCCGCCAGTCGAGTTGCGGCCGAACAGCGTGCCCTGCGGCCCCTTCAGGATTTCGACCCGCTCGAGATCGTACATCGAGGTTGCGATCGAGAAGCTGCGGTTGGTGAAGAAGTCGTCGCGGGCGATCGGCACCGAAGGGTCGCCGATCTCGGTCACGTCGGTCGAGGCGACGCCGCGGATCGCGACATAGCCCGCACCGGTGCTGGTCGTGACGTTGATGCTGGGGTCGACCTGCTGGAGGTTGACCACGTTGGTGACGCCGGCGGCGGCCAGGTCGGACCCGCTGTAGACGGTCAGCGCGACCGGGGTCTTCTGCGCGTTGGACTGGGTCCGGTTGGCGGTGACCACGATCTCCTTGAGGCCGTCGCCGCTCTGCGAGGTCGGTTCGGAGGCGGGGGCGCCCGGCTGCGACGGCTCGTTGTTCGAAGAGTTGGGGGTCTGGTTGGTTTCGAGCGCCGGGTTCTCGGTCGGCGGCACGGTGGGCACGGTCTGCGCGGCGGCGGCCGTCCCGAGCGCCGTCAGCGCGCTCCCGGCCAGAAGACGCACGGCGAGATTCGATCTGCTCATCACACCCCTCTCCTCACGCCGGTTGACCCGGCCTTGTCGGTCGAGACCCTTCACGGGAATTTCGACTCTATCTGAATAAGTATTAGCGTTCTAATTTGAGCCTGATCAAAGCGTCAAGCGCAAATATGTGATTGGGGGCGGAACGCGGCCCCGTCGCGGAGCCGTGACGGGCGCTCAGCCGGCGATGCAGACCTCGGTCTCGCTCTGGCGGATCGAGGGAAACGGCATGTAGGAAACCCGCAGCCGCTCGGTCAGCGCGAGCCGGTGCGCTCCGGCGGCGAGCGGCTCGGGCCAGTCGACGCTGATGGTGGCAGGCTCCCCGAATCCCCAGCGCCGGTCATAGGCGGTTTCCATTTCGGCGAGGCGGAGCGGCCCCTTCCCCTCGTTGAAGCGGATCGCCTCGCGCGGGACCGCCGCACCGTTGATCGCTACCGCGAGATCCTCGACCATCGACAGGCCGAGCCCGCGATAATAGCCGAGCCGAGCCTGGAATTCGAAGCCGCCCGCCACGTTGCGCAGGCTGTCCTCGACGATGAGATATTTCTCGAACATCAGTGGCTGGCCTCCGCCTCGGCGATCAGTCGCTCGAACATGACGTGCTGGCGCCGGACCTGCTCGCGGCTGTCCACCGGGCCGGCGTCCTGGATCCAGCGATTGCCCTCATATTCGCTCGACAGCGTGCCCTCCCAACCGGCGCGGACCAGCTCGGGGATGACCTCGTCATAGGCGATGGAGGGATCGCGGCAGTCCTCGGTCATGCCGTAGAACTTGGCCTGGATGTGGCGGAAGTAGGGGGCGTAGTCGCCGATCCGCTTAGGGTTGGCGTAGGGCGCATGGCGGAGCGTCTCGGCCATCGCCACCTCCGCCTTGTTGCCGCCCATCTTCACCGCCACCTCGTAGATCGTGTACTCGGCCATGATCTTCTGCTCGTGGCTGTCGATGATGAACTGCGCCACCTCGGGCCGCGCGCCCTGCCGAAGAAAGCGGTCGCGGAACTCGGGCGGGTAGTGCTTCATGAAGATGCCCATGTCGGGCAGGATCCCGAGGTGCCTGGTGCCCAGTCGATCGGCGACCTCGATGGTGCGCAGGATCCACGCATGCTCGAGGTGCCACGGCGCATGGACCTCCACCCCCATATGGACGTCGAGCCGCTCGGCGTCGGGGACGCATCGCTCGAGGATGTCGGGGCGGACGAACACCAGCACGCGCATGTTGCGGATGCCGAGCCGATTGGCGAGCTCGAGGTCGCGGCGGATCGACGCGACCTGCTCCTCGTCGCTCATCTCGCGATCCTTGCGCACCTTGGTGTCGAGGAACATGTCGTAGCAGGTGAAATGCGCGTCATGCCGGGCGAGCATCTCGCGCCACCAGGCGACGTCGTCGCTGCCAAGCTCCGGGAAGCTCGGCATGTTCTGCTCGGGCAACACCTCGATGCCCTTGGCTCCGATCGAGGCGGCGAAGGCGACGCATTCCTCCACGCTCAGCTGGCGAAGGAACAGCTCTTCTTGGAAGCTGTAGAGACTGACTCCACGCTTGATCTTCGATGTCATGGCAACCTCAGGCATGGGCAAGCGGGCTGGCTGCCGGGCGGCGCAGCACGAACAGCAGGGCGACCAGCATCCCGATCACCGCGGCGACCCCCGACCAGGCGAAGGCGCTCTTCATCGTCCCCACGCCCGACACCAGCAGCGCGACGATCGGCGGCGAGAGGAACTGGCCGGCGAAGAAGCAAGCGGCCCAGATCCCCATCCCGCGGCCGCGATGCTCGAACGGCAGCTTGGTCTGCGCCCAGGCGATCAGGGTGGGGATCGTCATTCCCGAGCCGGCCTGCTGCAGGCAGAGGCCGGGGATCATCGACTTCCAGTCCGGCGCCAGCCCCATGATCAGCAGCCCGGCGCCGGTCAGCGCGAGGACGATGGCGATCTGGGTGACCGAGCGCAGCCTCCCGGTCAGCCAGAACAGGCCCGACCCGGCGATCACGAACAGGCTGGGGATGAAGGTGATCCGCCCCAACTCCTCGGACGACTGAATTCCCGCCTCGCGGAAGACGAGCCCGCCGTTAACGATGAACACATAGTAGAGGAGCGAGCAGAGCAGGGTCACTCCGCCGATCAGCGCCACCGCTCGGGCCGGAAAGCCGGTGTCGACCGGCTCCTCGTCGATCCCGAGCATCCGTCGCGCGGTGTCGTCGCTGTCCGGCTCGAACAGGAAGGCGAGCATTGCGGCGAAGATCAGGAAGGCGAGCAGGTAGACGAGGAACACCGCGTTCCAGCGGATCCCGGTCAGATAGCCCGAACCGAGAATCAGCCCGCTGGCGAGGAAGGGACCGACCGCGCCCTGGATCGCCAACCAGCGCCGCCGTCCGGCGTCGTCCCAGTAATCGCCGATCAGCGTGTTCAAAGTGGTGAGGATCGCCGCCTCGCTGACTCCGAGCAGGATGCGCGAGGCGAACAGCGCGTCGAGGCTGGTGAGGAAGAAGGGCGCAGAACCGAGCGCGCCGTAGAAGAAGGTCGACCAGACGACGAGTCGACGACGGCCGAACCGGTCGACCAGCACCCCCGCGAACGGCGCGATCAGCGCGATCGCCAGGCCGGGCGCGGTAACCATCCACGGCACCTTCCAGCTCGCCGTCGGGTCGGCCTTGAAATGGTCTATGATCGACGGGACCGCCGGGAACAGCGAGACGATCGCCATGATCGGGAGGAAGCCCGCGATCACCACGGTTAGCCCCTGCGCGACTCCGGCCCGGCGATCCGCCGGCAATCTGACCTCGTCCGCCACTCACCCTCTCCTCAGGGTAAATCAGAATGTTTGTTCTGATCTAAGTAGAGCAACCCGGGCGGGAGTCAATCGCGCTCGTGGCGGGTGGTCTAGGAGCGGCGCGGCTGGTCAAGACCCTTACTCTTTGGTCTGTTAGGCGCCGAACAACCGGCGGAACGGCACGCATGCGTCTCAAGGGCCTCGACCTCAACCTGCTGATCGCGCTCGAGACGCTGCTCGACACCCGCAGCGTGTCGCGTTCGGCGGAGCGGATGAACCTCAGCCAGCCGGCGATGAGCGCCGCGCTGGGGCGGCTGCGCGCCTTTTTCGGCGACGAGCTGCTGACCGTGAGCGGCAAGCGCATGTACCCGACCCCGTTCGCGGAGTCGCTCCGCCCGCAGGTGCGCGAAACCCTGCGTAGCGTCGACGAGCTGCTCGCCACCTCGGTCCGCTTCGATCCCGGCTCGTCGCAGCGCGGCTTCCGGATCGCCGCCTCCGACTATGTCAGCACCGCGCTGCTCGCCCCGCTGCTGCGCCGGCTCGCCCGCGAGGCGCCAGGGGTGCGCTTCGAGGTCATCGGGCCGAGCGAGGACAGTTTCCGCCAGCTCGAGGACGGCCGCATCGACCTCATCATCGCGCCCGACAGCTTCACCCTCCCCGGCCTGCCGTCCGAGCTGCTGGTCGAGGAGCGGCACGTCGTCGCCGGGTGGAGCCAGAACCCGCTGCTGCGCTCGGGACTGACGCTCGAGGCCTTCCTCGCCGCCGGCCATGTCTCGGTCGCGATCGGGCCGCGCGGCGGCGCCAGTTTCGCCGACCGCCAGCTCGAACTGATCGGCTTGCCGCGGCGGATCGAGGTCAGCGTCGGCTCCTTCACGGCGGTGCCGTGGATGCTTGAGCGGACCGAGCGCCTCGCTTTGCTCCACGAGCGGCTCGCCCAATCGATGCTCCCGCATTTCGACCTCGCTGTCGCGCCGCTTCCCTTCGACTTCCCGCTGATGCGCGAGATGCTGCAGTGGCACGGGAGCCGGACCCAGGAAGCGGGGGTCGCCTGGCTTCGCGACCAGCTCCACGCCGCCGCAACAACCTATTCGCCCTGGTGATGCATCAGCATCGAAAATATCAGTTATCCTTATCCACTCACCCGCGGGTAGAAGCGATATCGACGGACCGGCGCCACGTAGCGCCGCCGCGGGATCGGAGCGGATGCAGCAGGCCAGAATCCTCATCAGCGGCGGCGGTATCGGCGGCCTGACCAGCGCCATCGCGCTGCGCCAGCGCGGCTTCTCCGTTACCATCGCCGAGCGCGATCCCGAGTGGAGCGTCTACGGTGTCGGCATCATCCAGCAGGCCAATGTCGTCCGTGCGATCGCCTCGCTGGGCCTGCTCGACGCCTATGTCGCGTCCGCCTACCCGTTCGACCGGATCGAGATGTTCGCGCCCGACGGGACGCAGGTGGCCAGCATCCCCTCGCCCCGGCTCGCCGGCGGAGATTACCCGGCGCAGCTCGGGATCAGCCGGCCCGCGCTGCAGCGCGTGCTCGCCGATGCGGCCCGAAGCGCGGGAACCGAGATCCGCCTCGGGGCCAGTGTCGAGCGCTTCGAGGACGACGGCGACGGCGTCGGCGTCCGCTTCACCGACGGGACTTGCGAGCGGTTCGACCTGCTGGTCGGCGCCGACGGCCTCTATTCGCAGACCCGCGCCGCCATCTTCCCCGATGCGCCCGGCCCCGCCTTCACCGGCCAGTCGGTGTGGCGCTACAATCTCCCGCGTCCTGCCGAGGTCGAATGCCTCCAGGCCTATACCGGCCGGGTCGGGCTCGGCCTCGTCCCACTTTCGGCGGACACGATGTACATGTTCGTGACCTCGCCCGAGCCGGGCAACCCGCACGTGCCGGTCGAGGGCCGCGCGGCGGCGATGCGCCAGCGCCTCGCCGGAGTCGCTCCGAGGATCGCGGCGCTCGCCGAGCAGATCACCGACGACCGCGCGGTCGTCTACAAGCCGCTCGAGGCGCTCTACCTCGAGGGGCCGTGGCACAAGGGCCGGGTCGTGCTGATCGGCGACGCTGTTCACGGGACCACCCCTCACCTCGGCCAGGGCGCCGGGATGGCGATTGAGGATTCGATCGTGCTCGCCGACGAGCTCGCCCGCCATGCGCCCGAACCGGCCTTTGCCGCCTACCAGGCCCGCCGCGAGGGCCGCTGCCGCTTCATCGTCGAGAGCAGCGTCGCGGTCGGCGAGTTCCAGCTCGGCCGCCGCGACACGCTCGATTACCCGGCGCTGACCCGGGAAATGTTCGAACGGACCGCCAAGCCGGTCTGACCTCAAGGAGGATTTTATGTCCCGAGTGACCGAGCTCCGCTACGTCGGCTACGGCGTTCCCGACCTCGAGGCGGAGCGCGCCTTCTACGCCGACAAGTGGGGGCTGAAGCTGGCCGGCGAGCAGGACGGCATGACCTATTTCGCGGCGGAAGGAAGCGACGAACCCTACGTCGTCCGCCTCCGTGCCTCGGACGAGAAGAGAATCGACGTGATCGGCCTCGCCACCGACAGCCGCGCCTCGGTCGACGACCTCTGCCGCAAGGTGAAGGAAGCGGGCTGCCGGATTATGTTCGACCCGAAGGAGCTCGGCGGGTTCGGCAGCGGCTACGGCTTTCGCTTCTTCAACCCCGACGGGCTGCCGTTCGAGATCAGCGCCGACGTCCGCCGCGGCACCGCCCGCGAACTCACGCGGTGGGAGGGCATTCCCCAGAAGATCAGCCACATCGTCATGCACTCGCCCGACCATAAGGCGGCGGTTCAGTTCTTCGTCGACGTGCTCGGCTTCAAGCTCAGCGACTGGCTCGGCGACTTCATGGCCTTCCTGCGCTGCAACGAATGGCACCACCGCGTCGCCTTTCTCCCCGGGCCACCGTGCTTCAACCACATCGCCTACGACATGCTGAGCGTCGACGACATGATGCGTGGCGCATCGCGGCTGCGGCAGGCCGACGTCGACATCAAGTGGGGCCCGGGCCGGCATACCGCCGGCAACAATGCCTTCAGCTATTTCGTGACACCCAACGGCTTTGCAGTCGAATATACCGCCGAGCTCGAGCGGGTCGACTTCGACGCCCACGAGGCACAGGTCCACGTCCCGGGTCCGCAGGTCATGGACCAGTGGGGGATCGGGGTCGGCGGCCCGCAGACCATGCCGCATCCCGAGCCCGACAAGGGCCTGTTCCAGCCGGCGGCGGCCTGATGCCCCTGCTCGCGGCCGCGGCACTGGCGTCGGCATCGCCCCTGCCCGGCACCGGCACGCGGGGGAACCGGACGATCGTCACGGAATTCGCCCGCCTCTTCTACCACGACAAGAACCCGAAGCTGGCGTTCGAGCGCTTCGTCGCGCCCGATTACATCCAGCACAATCCGGGGATCGCCGACGGGCGCGACGCGGCGATCGCGGCGCTCGCCCCGATGTTCGCGTCGCCCGGCCGCCGCTTCACCGTCGAGCGCATCCTGGTCGACGGAGACCTCGCCGCGATCTACATCCGGGTCCGCTCGCCGGATGCCCCGCGCGGTGCGGCGGTCGCCGACTTCTACCGGCTCGCGCACGGCCGCTTCGTCGAGCATCGGGACGTGCTCCAGTCCGTTCCCGCGCGTGCCGCCAACTCCCACCCGATGTTCTGACGAAAGACGCGCCTTGGCCCTATTCGAACCTTTTCCCAATTATATCTGGAATCTGTCGGTCGCGATCGCGATGGAGAGCGGCGGGCAGATCGGCGAAATCGTCGACATGTGCCAGCCGATCCGCGACGCGGCGGCGAGCGGCGCCGATGCCGGAACCCCGCAGTTCATGGCGCAGTGGGTGGCGATGGCCGACAAGCTGCTCGCCCTCGCCGCCGAGGACGAGCAGCGCGGCCGCGCCTTCTCCGCCTCCAACAAGCTGGAGCGCGCCGCGCTCTACCTGTTCACCGCCGAGCGGATGCAGGGGCACGGGCATCCCGGCCGACGGGAAACCTACGCCAAGGCACGGGAGGCGTTCGACCGCTCCACCCTCCTCGGCAAGATCGACCGCGAACGGGTGGAGATCCCGCTTTCAAGCGGCACCATGCCCGCGCTCTACACAAGGGCAGCGGGCGAAGGCCGGCGGCCGGTTGTCGTGTATTGCAACGGGCTCGATAGCTGCAAGGAGCTGCTCTACTGGTCGCGCCTCCCTGAGGCGCTCGCCCGCCGCGGCATCTCCACTCTGTGCGTCGACCAGCCCGGCAGCGGCGAGGCGCTCCGCCTTCAGGGTCTTCCGGTCGATCCGCATAGCGAGCATTGGGCGTCCAGCGCGGTCGACTGGCTCGAGCAGCAGGACGACGTCGATCCCGACCGGGTCGGCATGACCGGCATTTCGCTTGGCGGGCATTTCGCCCCGCGCGCGGTCGCCCATGAGCCGCGCTTCGCCTCGGGGGCGGTGTGGGGCGCCAATCACGACTGGGCCGAGGTGCAGCAGAAGCGTCTTCGCCGCGAGGGGGAGAACCCCGTCCCGCATTACTGGGCGCACGTGATGTGGGCCTTCGGGGCAAGCGACATGGACGAGTTCCACGAGAAGAGCCGCGACATGACCCTCGATGGGGTGATGGAGCGGATCCGGGTTCCCTTTCTCGTCACGCACGGCGAGAAGGACCGGCAGATCAGCGTCGACTATGCCCACCGCAGCTTCGACCAGCTCACCAACTCGCTTCGTCGCGAACTCAAGCTGTTCACCGCACGCGAAGGCGGAGTGGAGCATGTCGGAGCGGACAACATGGCCTATGGCCGTGACTATATCGCCGACTGGTTCGCCGATACGCTTGGAGGTCGCACCGCTTGACGACGCAGGAGCATATCCGCCGCGAGACCAGCGTCAGCGTCATCATCAATGCGGTGCTCAGCCTCGCCTTCTTCCTGCTGGTCTTCTGGCGCTCGTCCCCGGTTCCGCTGTGGGGCGTCGGCCATTACCTGCTCGACTTCGCACCGCAGGGCTTCATGGTTGCGTTGATGGCGACGCTGGTCCCCTGCGTGCTCGCCCGCCGCAAGCTGGCGCAGGGTCACTTCGGCCCGCCAGGCAGCGGCGCCGGCACGGTCAACCTGCCGCTACGCGCCGTCGCCACCGCGCTGCTCGCCGCCGGGATCAGTGTGCTGCTGTGGACCGCGGTGTTCGCGCTCACCACCCGGACCGCGATCGCCTGGACCCCGGCGCTGCTGATCAAGATCGGCTACGGCGGCCTGCTCGGCGGGATTGTCACCCCGCTTGGGCTTCGCGCCGTTTTTCATTCCCATTCCGGAGTGCCTTCATGACCCTCGTTGTCAAGGCCCGCGTCGAGACCACGCAGGGCCGCAAATATGTCGCGCAGCTGCTCAAGCATTGGTCGCACAATCTTGCGGTCACCGAGACCCCCGAGGGCGGGACGGTCACCTTCCCGCGCGACAGTCGCGGCGCCGACTGGCCAGCCGACGGGCTGGTCATCTTTCGCGCCGACGAGCAGGCGATCGACGTCCGCATCGAGGCCAGCTCGTCCGGCCAGCGCGAGGGCCTCGAGGGCGCTGTCGCCCGCCATATTGACCGCTTCGCCTTCCGCGAGGCGCCGCTCCGCTACGACTGGCGGGAAAGCGAATGATCCGCCGGCTCGTCGACCTGTCGATCACGCTCGACAATGAGGTGATCACGGACCCGCCTTTCATGCGACCCAAGATCAGCTACCAGACCCATGCCGAAACGGTCGCCGAGCTGCAGCATTTCTTCCCGGGCGTGACCGCCGAGCACACGCCCGACGGCGCCGGTTTCGCCGCTGCGGAATGGGTGACGCTCACGACCCATAACGGCACCCACCTCGACGCCCCCTGGCACTATCACCCGACGATGAGCGGCGGCGAGCGCGCGATCACCATCGACGAGGTGCCGCTCGACTGGTGCCTCCAGCCCGGCGTCAAGCTCGACTTCCGCCACTTTCCCGACGGCTATGTCGTCACCGCCGCCGACGTCGAGGCCGAGCTGGGCCGGATCGGGCATGAGCTGAGGCCGCTCGAGATCGTGCTGGTCAACACCGCCGCCGGCGGCGCGCTCGGCGATCCCGGCTTCGTCAGCAAGGGCTGCGGGATGGGCTATGAGGCGACCATGTATCTGACCAGCCGCGGAGTGCGGGTGACCGGCACTGACGCATGGAGCTGGGACGCGCCGTTCGTCTACACCGCCGAGCGGGTGAAGCAGACCGGCGACCATTCGCTGATCTGGGAGGGCCACAAGGCCGGGCGCGACATCGGCTACTGCCACCTCGAAAAGCTGCACAATCTCGAGGCGCTGCCCGCCGACGGGTTCACGGTCAGCTGCTTCCCGCACAAGATCAAGGGCGCTTCGGCCGGCTGGACCCGCGCCGTCGCGATCATCGAGGAGTAGAAGGTGCGGCTCGCCACCCTGCGTGACGGATCGCCCGACGGCGCGCTGGTCGTCGTCTCCGGGGACGGGGAGCGCATGCTCCCGGCCGGGAGCAACCTGCTCGGCGCGATCGAATGGTGGGACGAATGGGCGCCGCGCCTCGCCGAGCTGGCGGCCGAGGTCGAGCGCTCGGGCGAGCCACTCGACCAGACCCGGCTCGCCGCGCCGCTGCCCCGCAGCTGGCAATGGCTCGACGGCTCGGCGTTCGAGACCCACGGGCGCTTGATGCAGGTGGCATTCGGGCTCGATCCGGTGCCGACCGACCGGCCGCTCATGTACCAGGGCGTGTCCGACCGTTTCTACGGGCCGTTCGACGACATCCCCTTCCCCGATTCCAGCCTCGGCATCGACTTCGAGGGCGAATATGGGGTGATCGTCGACCGCGTGCCGATGGGCGTCTCGCCGGACGAGGCGGCGCGCCACATCCGCCTGCTCGTGCAGATCAACGACTGGTCGCTGCGTACCCTCGCCCCGATCGAGATGCGAACCGGCTTTGGCTGGATCCAGGCCAAGCCGCCGTGCAGCGTCGCGCCCTTCGCGGTCACTCCCGACGAGCTCGGCGAGGGCTGGGCCGATGGGCGGGTCGCGCTACCGCTCGAGATCGAGTGGAACGGCTGCCGCTTCGGCGCCGCCAACGGGGCGGAGATGCTCTTCTCCTTCCCCCAGCTCGTCGCCCATGCCGCGCGGACCCGCGAGCTGGTCGCGGGCACGATCATCGGCTCCGGCACAGTCAGCAACGCGGCCTACGCGGAGGTCGGCTCCTCCTGCATCTCGGAGGTCCGCGCGGCGGAGATCATCGCGGCGGGCGCGCCGCAAACCCCGTTCATGGCGCACGGCGACCGGGTGCGGATGGAGGCCCGCGCGAGCGACGGCCGCTCGCCCTTCGGGGTCATCCAGCAACGCGTGGTGGTGACCGCCGCGTCCTAGCGGCGGAGCAGCCCGCGCGCCTCCATCCAGGCGAGGAACTCGGGCATCAGCAGCGTGGTGGTGGTGCCCGGCTTGCCCATGCCAAAGCCATGATCGCCCGCCTCGTAGGCGTGCAGCTCGACCGGGCGGCCGGCGGCACGCCAGCGCTCCACCACCTCGAAGCCTCTGCCGCCGAACAGCCCGTCGTCGTTGGCCAGCGCGGCGAACATCGGCGGCGCTCCGGCCGGCGGCTGGATGCCGCGCATCGGGCCGTAGACATAGCCGATGAAGTCGGGCCGCGCGGCCGCGTCGGGCGAGAGCGTGGCGCGCATCGTCGTCATCGCCCCGGCGGAAAAGCCGATCATCCCGACCCGGCGCGGATCGACGCCCCACTCGCCGGCGCGGGCGCGGACCATCCGCAGCGCGGCGAGCGCGTCGGTGGTCGACGCGGGCGACTGGATGTCCGGCGGCCCGGCCTTGCTGGCGGCGGCCGCCGCCATCACGCTTGCGACCTGCCGGCTGAACCCGGCCTCGTCCGCCGGCGTCGGCAGCAGCCGGTACTTGAGCACGAAAGCGGCGACGCCATGGTCGGCGAGCCACTGCGCGACGGGCCAGCCTTCATTGTCCATCGACAACATGGTGAAGCCGCCGCCCGGCGCGACGATCACCGCGGTTCCGGTCGCCTTGCCGGGCGCCGGCAGGAACGGGGTCAGCGTCGGCGCGGTGACGTTGCGGACCACGCGCTGGCCGTTGCCCATCCGGTCCCACTGCTCGGTCCCGGCGCTCCCGCTGGGCGTCGCGATGAGCGGGATCGCGCGCGGCTCGGCGACTGCGGGAATGCGGGTGAAGGTGAAGATCCTCGCGAGGTCGGACGGCGTCGCCGCGGGCTGCGCGGCAGCGGGAGCCATCGCGAGCGCGGCGAGCAGGAGCATGGGGACAAGGCGCGACATCGGCAGCTCTCCTAGACGGCGTTGCGCCGGGCGATGGCGGAATAGACGGAAACGCTCGGCTTGGGCGTGCGCTTGAAAGTGGTTCGGTCGAGGCTGTGCAGCCCGAACTTCGGCTTGTAGCCGAACACCCACTCGAAATTGTCGACCAGTGACCAGTGGACATAGCCCTTGACCGGTACCCCGCCGGCCATCGCCTTGCGCAGCTCGGCGAGCGCCGCCGGGATCAGCGCCGCGCGGACCCGGTCGTCGTCGGTGCCGACGCCATGCTCGGTCACGATGACCGGCACGCCCGCGACCGAATGGGCATAGCGAACCGTGCCCGCCAGCGAGCCCGCATAGACTTCATTGCCGGCATAGTTGCGCACCGCACCAGCCGGGGCGGGCAGCTTGCCGGCCGGGCCCCAGACATTGCGCTCGTAGTTCTGCACGCCGACGAACTCGTCGCCGCGGGCCGCCCGAAGCCACGGCGCATAGAGCCGCTCGCGGGCGGCGTCGCGCAGCCGCTCGCCGCCGGGCGCCGCCTGCTCGTCGAGCATCGCCAGGCTGACGCCGACCGGCAGGTCGCCGCGCACCGCCTTGATCGCGGCGCGCCCGGCGGCGTGGCCCGCGAGCAGGTTGCGTCGGACGACCGCCGGGTCGGGCGCGTAGAGTCCATTGCCGGCGTAGAACAAGGGAACGTCGAACTTGCGCGCCGCCGCCTCGCTCATCGCCTTGTCCACGGCGACCAGCCGGGGGCCGATCGTCGGCGGGAGCACCTCCTGGAGCAGCCCGGCGAGATTGGGCTCGTTCAAGGTCGTCGCATAGCCGATCGAACCGGCGAGATGCCGCGCCGCGCGTTCGCAGTAGCGCGCAAACAGCTGCGGCGAGTCCGCCGCCGTCCAGCCGCCGCGTGCCGCGAACCAGCGCGGTGTCGTGAAATGATTGAAGGTCACCATTGGCGTCAGCCCGCGCGCTCGGCAGCCCTCGATCATCGCCTTGTAATGGTCGAGCATGGCGGTCGAGAAGGCGCCCGGCTCCGGCTCGATCCGCGCCCATTCGAGGCTGAATCGATAGCTGTTAAGCCCCATGTTGCGGACCAGGTCGAGGTCGGTCGGCCACAGCTGGAAGCTGTTTGCGGCATCGCCTGACGGCTCGGCGAACACCGTCGGGGTGACATGCTCAAGCGCCCAGCAGTCCGAGTTGACGTTGTTGCCCTCGACCTGGTGCGCCGCCGTCGCCGCGCCCCACAGGAAGCCCTCGGGAAAGGCTCCGCCCGACCGCAGCGGCGCGGCGACGCCCGGCGCGGCCGCGGTAGCGGCTGTGGCGGCGATGAAGGTGCGGCGATCGATCACAAACTACTCTCCCAACTCTGCGGCCGGTAGTCCCGGTCTGCTGTGATTAGAATGGCTGTTCTTATTGGGTGCTGTCCAGCGATTTTGGAAGTCCGGCGACGAAGTCGAGCAGCGCGTCGCTGAGCCGCCGGTCGGCGGTCCCGAGATGATAGGCGAGCGAGAAATGATTGTGGCCGGCGATCACCCCGCCCACCGGCAGCGGCTGTCCCGCCCGGCTCCGCGCCTCGATCAGCCCGGCATATTCGGCCTGAAAACGCGGCGGATCATATTCCGAGCAGGCGGCGAACAGCGGGACCCGGGTCTGCGCCAGCGCCGACAACGACGCCATACCGCCGTGCGCCGCGTCGTCCTCGCCATAATAGCTGCGGTCGCGAACGTCGCTGAACGGCGCGACCCCGTAGAGCCCGGACAGCAGCACCGCGCCCGCGATTTGTTCGCGGCCCGCCTCCCGCTGGAGGTAGGACGCGACATGCGCGGCGCCCGCCGACGTGCCCGCCAGCACGATCAGGGCCGGGTCGCCGCCGTGCGCCGCCGCGTGCGCCTCCAGCCAGGCGACCACGGCCGCGAGGTCCTCGGCGCCCGAAGGCCAGCGATGCTCGGGTGCGAGGCGATAGTTGACCACCACCCCGACCATCCCGTTCGCAGCCGCCCAGCGCCCGGCGTGCGCGTTGGGCCAGCGCTCGAGATCGCCCTTGTCCCCGCGCAGGAATCCGCCGCCGTGAACCCAGACGAACAGCGGCGCCCCGCTCGCCCCGGCCGGCGCATAGAGGTCGAGCCGCTGCCGCTCGTGCTCGCCATAGGGCGCGTCGGCCAGGACTGGCGCTACGGACAGGCGGCGCTGCTCCTCGTCATAGAGCGCCTGCACGCCCTGCAGCGAGGCCGGGCCGATCTCCCGTCCTAGGGCGGCGATCGCCCGCCTCGCTGCCGGCGGCATGCCCATTGTCAGAACTTCGCGTCGAGGCTGAGACCGACCTGCCGGAACGACTGCGGCCCGTAGATCGCGCCGATGTTCGCGATCCCACCATAGGGAAAGTCGCTCTGGTAGAGCGACGGCTCATGCTCGTTGAACAGGTTCCGGACGAACAGAGCGACCTGGTAGCGGTCGTCCTCGCTGCGCAGGCCGACCCGGCCGCCGACCATCCAGTGCGGATGATAGGTCGTCTGGGTGCGCGCGTTCGCCTCGTAACGGATGCGTGACTTCCACACTGTGTCGGCGGCGAGGAAGCCCTTCAACCCGTCCGAGACCTGCGTCGTATATTCGCCCGAGAGGGTGAACTTGTAACGGGGCGCGTAGGCCAGCTGGGTGCCGCCGATATCCGCGCCATCCGTGCCGATGAAGCCCGACGGGTAGGTCGCCTTGGCGTAGATGAAACCGGTGTTCAGCGACAGGTTGCGGTTGACGTTGCCGAAGAAGTTGATCTCGGCGCCACGCGACTTCACACCCGAGATGTTGGTCTGGTTGCAGGACAGGATCGCATTGGCGTCGACGGTGCACTGCTGCGCCTGAAAGTCCCGGATCTTCTCGTAGAAAACGCTGAGGTCCGCGATCCACCCGCCGAGGATCGTGCTCTTGAGCCCCGCCTCATAGCTCATCGGGATCTCGGGGCGCAGCACATAAGGTGCCCCGTTGGCCGGGATCGCGATCTGGCCGCCCTTGTAACCGCGCGATACGGTCGCATAGGCCATGGTGCGCGGCGCGACGTCGTACTGCGCGCCGAACTTGTAGCTGACCTCGTGGGTCTTGAGCCCGGTGGCGCCTTCGAGACGCAGCGTCTCGTCGGTGTAGCGGCCGCCCGCGAGGAGCCGGAAGGCACGGCTGACGTGATAGGTGCCCTGCCCGAAGATAGCGGTCGAGCGGTCGAGCACCGACTGCGCCGGGTTCGGGTTCTGCACCACCGGGATCAGCACGCCGGGAACCGGCTGGATCAGCACGGTCAGCGGCTCGGCGTCGCGGGTCTGGCGCTGGTGCGAGTAGAAGCCACCGATCGTATATTCGAACGGCTGGTTGGACGGCGAGGTCAGCCGCACTTCCTGGGTGAACAGGTTGAGGTTGCGGTGGACGTCGGCGTTGAGCACCCGGATTTCGAGCGGGTCCGCGCGGAAGACGTTGCCCGCAGCGCCGGCGCCCCGGTCCTTGTTGCCGCGATAGGCGGTGATGGACGAGATGGTGAACGGTCCTGCCGCATAGTCGACCTGGAGCGAACTCCCATAATTATAGCTTCGGCCGCGCAATGGGTCGGTCGTGCAATAGTCCTGGTTGCCGACCCGCGGCGTCACGCCGCAGCTGGCGAGCTGGTTGGCGACACCGGTATCGGGGATCGGGAACGGCGTCGGCAGCGGAAGGATGCCGGGTCCGCCGGCTGTGACGAAGGTGAAAAAGTCGCCCGCACCCGTGAAGCGGCTCTTCGTATAGTCGCCGATGAGGTTGACGGTGAGGTCGCGCGTGGGCTCCCACAGCAGCCGGGCGCGGCCACCATAGTGATCGACATCGTTGAGCTTGCCGGTCAGCGCATTGCGATTGACGCCCTGGCGGAAGTTGCCGAGCCCTGAGACGCGGATGGCTGCGTTGGACGCGAGCGGCAGGTTGATCACGCCCTGAACGATCTGCTGACCGAACTTGGAACCCGCCCAGCCGTCGTGCGACAGCTCAGTTCGCACTCGGCCGCTGACTCGGGTGAAGTCGGGCGCGTTGGTGGTGATGTTGATGACGCCGGCCGAGGTGGTCAGCCCGAACAGCGT
The DNA here is from genome assembly GCF_003970925.1 of Sphingomonas ginkgonis. Lineage (NCBI taxonomy): Bacteria > Pseudomonadati > Pseudomonadota > Alphaproteobacteria > Sphingomonadales > Sphingomonadaceae > Sphingomonas > Sphingomonas ginkgonis. Next base: position 1,488,720 of record NZ_RWJF01000001.1, on the reverse strand, counting down.
GCCCTGCGGTCCCTTGAGCACCTCAACACGGGCGATATCGAACAGGTCTCCGATGTTGGCGTTGCCCTGGCTGACCTGGTCGACGACGACGCCGACCGAGGCGACCGCGCCGGCGTTGAAGGTCTGGGTCCCGATGCCGCGGATCGAGCCGCCGCCGCCGGTGTTCTGTCCCGGCGCCTGCTGGATCTCGAGCGACGGCGCGATCCGGTTCAGGTCGTTCAGCGTGTTAACCTGCTGCCGCTCGAGCTGCGCCTGGTTGGCGACGGTGATCGAGATGGGAACGCTGGTCACCAGCTCCTTGCGGCGCTGGGCGGTGACGACGATGTCGGCCGGCCCCTGCTGGTCTGGCGAGGTGGCGCGATCGGTCGAGCCCTCCGCCGGGGTGTTGCCCTGGTTGGTGGTGGTGGTCGGCGCGGGCGCGACCTGGGCGAACGACGGTGCCGCGATCGCGATGGTGCTGGCCCCTGCAAGGGCGGCCTTGGTGAGCTGAACCTTCATAATGCCTCTCCCGGATCTGGATGCTTTTGTTTTGCTGCTCATTGTTCGTCGATGACGCGGTTGCGCAGGGCGCCGACCGCCCCGGCGGAGACCTCGACCATGTCGCCGTCGCGCAGGTACAATGGTGGCTCGCGCTTATCGCCGACCCCGCCCGGCGTGCCGGTGGCGATCACGTCGCCCGGCTCCAGCTCGGTGAAGGTCGAGCAATAGGCGATGATCGCCGGAACGTCCCAGATCATGTCCGACACGGGCTGATCCTGGACCAGCTCGCCGTTGACGCGGGTCTGGATACGGGTCGCGGCGAGGTCGCCGATCTCGTCGGGGGTGACCAGCGCCGGACCGAAGCCGCCGGTGCGCGGGAAGTTCTTGCCCGGCGTGAACTGGATGTTGTGCCGCTGCCAGTCGCGGACCGAGCCGTCCTGGAACACGGAATAGCCCGCGACATGGTCGAGCGCGCGGGCCGCCGGAATGCGCCGTCCGCCCTTGCCGATCACCACCGCCAACTCGCCCTCATAGTCGAACCGCTCGGTTTCGGGCGGGCGGACCAGCGGCTCGCCGTCGGCGACCAGCGTGTCGGCCCAGCGGGTGAAGATCGCCGGATAGTCCTTCTGCTCGCGCCCGGTCTCCTTGACGTGGGTCGCGTAGTTCAGCCCCACGCACAGGATCTTGCCCGGGTTGGGCACCACCGGCTGCAGCACCACCTCGGCGAGCGGGAGGCGGGCGCCGTCCGGCAGCCGCTCCAGCGCGCCCGCGGCGAGCGCGGCCTTGAGGTCGGGCGGCCCGCCCTCGGAGCGGAGCTCGACGACGGTGTCGCCGTCGAGCCGGCCGAAGCTGGGCTCACCGGAGGGACGACGGAAGCTGACGAAGCGCATCGGATCGAGTCCTCAGGCAGGCTGCTGGGCGGGAGCGGCGAAGCGGAACCGCTCCTCGGCGGCGCGGAGCGCTTCATTGTCCTTGTTGGACAGGCCCCACTGGTCGATCCGGTTCTCGGGCCAGGTCCAGTCCTCGGGCGCGCCGACCTTGTAGTCGTCCGCCACCTTCTCGACCGCGGTGGAGAACTCGACCACCGGCCCGAACGGCGCGACGAAATAGGCGAAGACGTTGGCGCCGGGACCGTGGCGGCCGGGTCCCCAGGCGGGCGCCATGCCCTGGTCGCGCAGCCGCCCGATGCCGCGCATCACCGCGTCGATGTCCTGCATCTCGAAGGCGATGTGGTTGAGGCTGGTAAAGCCGGCGCGGGCGAAGGCCGTGCTGTGATGGCTGTCGTTGCAGCGGACGAACACCATTCCCTTGGTCCGGTCCGACACGCGGAAGCCGAGCAGCCGCTCGGCGGCGTCGGCGGTCGCCTCCGCGTCGCAGCTGTTCACGACGACATGGGTGAGCTGGACCGGCAGGTCGCGGCCCTCGAGCGGCGCGGCCTCTTCGCAGTTCGCAAGGAAGCGGAAGCACTCGCCCTCGGGCATGGCGACCAGTACGCCCTCGCCGCCCCCCGGATCGTCGGCGCGAACCGGAATGGCGGCGCTGCCGGCGCGGGCGCGGATGCCGTCCAGTTCCTCCGCCGAGCAGGTGAAGGTGACCGAGCGCACCGCCGGCGCATCGCCCTGCTCCAGCGCGACCAGATAGGGATGCCGGCCCGACCCGCGGAGGTAATGGGTGCCGCCGCGCACCTCCGCCTCGGCCATGCCCCAAGTGCCGGTGAGGAAGTCGGCGGCGGCGGCGCTGTCCTCGACGATCAGCTCGATGCTGCGCAGGCGGACGGTCATGAGTTTGCTCCGTGGTTGAGGCCGGCGGCGTCGATCCCGGCGATGGCGCAGGCTTCGTCGACGTCCGACGTGTCGCCGCTGATGCCGACCGCGCCGACGATCGCGCCCGCCAAGTCGCGGACGATCACTCCGCCCGCCGACAGCGCGAGATTGCCGCCGCTGGCGACGACCACGCTGGTGAAGAAGGCAGGATTGCCCGCGGCCCGCTCGGCGATCGCGCGGGTGTCGCTGCCCATGCCCAGTGCGCCGAACGCCTTGGCGCGGGCGATGTCGTGGCGGAACAGGCTGGCGCCGTCCTCGCGCTCGAACGCGACGGGGTGGCCGCCCGCGTCGAGCACGATCACCGCCAGCGGCTTCGCCCCGCGGCGGCGCGCCTCCGCCAGGGCTCCGGCAATGATCGCCCGGGCTTCGTCAAGCGTCGGCATGGACCGGCTCCCGATGGTGCAGCGCGGGGGCGCTGAGCTGGTGGCGCAGCAGCCCGAGAAGCGCCGCCGCCTCGCCGCTGCCGAAGACATAATGGTCGGGCCGGACCAGCACGGCGGCGACCGCCCGCTCGCCCAGCCAGCGGTCGAGCGCGCCGCCGTCGTCCAGCTTATCGACATCCACGAGCCGAATCCCGGCGCCCGGCCGGACCGCGCTGTCGCCGCGGACGAACAGCCGCCAGCCCTCGCCAGTCGCGTCGTCGAGCAGGGTTCCGTCGCCCAGCCGCGGCTGGATGAACCGCTCGCCCGCGCCCGGCGTTCCGGCGGCGACGATCCCAGTGGCGAGCGGCGGAATGAGGTCGTGCGCGGTGCCGTGCCGCCGCCCGCGCGCCCGCTCGCGCATCTCGGCATCGCGCCGCGCCGCTGCCGCGGGGTCGAGCATGCAGATGTAGCGCCCGGCCTCGACCGCCGCGCTGATCACCGCGCGGACATGGGGATCGCGCTCGGGCTGGTAGGTCTCGAGTAGCGCCGGCGGCGAGCGGCCGGCCAGCACCTCCTCGAGCTTCCAGGCGAGATTGGCGACGTCGCGGAAGCCATGGCACATGCCCTGCCCGAAGAAGGGCGGAGTCTGGTGCGCGGCATCGCCCGCCAGGAACACCCGGCCGTCCTGCCACTGCTCGGCGACCAGTCCATGAAAACGGTAAGTGGCGGCGCGGACGATCCGGTGCGCTACCCCGTCGAGATAGGGCGCGAGCAGCTCGGCGACCCGCTCCGGCCGCATCATCTCGGCGTCGTCCTCGCCCGGCAGCAGCATGAACTCCCAGCGACGGTGATGCCCGCGACCGGGGACGATCGTCGCCGGCCGCCGCGGGTCGCACATCATCACCGACAGCTTCTGGAGGTCGGCACCGGCGGGCACGTCGTGGAGATCGGGGAAGCGCACCTCCCCCTCCACCTCGGCATCGACGACCAGCCACGGCTCCTCGAAATCGAGATCGTCAAGACAGAGGCCGAGCGCCTTGCGGACCGCGCTGCGGGCGCCGTCGCAGGCGATGACAAAACGGGCCTCAGCCTCTGTCTCGCCCTGCTCGGACCCGAGTGTCAGCGTCACCTTATCACCATCCTGCGCCAAGCCGTAGAAGGCGGTGCCGAGCCGCAGCTCGACGTTGGGGAAGCGGCCGAGCGCTTCGCGCAGATGCTCCTCCAGCTCGGGCTGGTAGAAGAAATAATCGTTGGACCAGCCGAACGGCCGCGGCTTGCCGACCGTCCCCATGTAGCGGATCACGCCATGGTCGGCGCCAATGTGGAGGTGGCCGTCGGTGTCGCGCATGTCGCCGAGCACCCGCTCGACCACGCCTGCCGACTGGAACAGCCGCATCATCTCATGGTCGAGATGCACCGCGCGCGGCAGCGGGAACGGGTCCGCCTCGCGCTCCACAACCAGCAGCCGCAGCCCGGCCTGCCCGAGCAGGTTGGCGGCGAGCGCCCCGACGGGGCCGCAGCCGATGATGGCGACGTCGAACATGGCTGTCGGCCGATTCCGCTCAGGCCGCGACGGGCGTGGCGACGGGCGCCTTGTGGAGCTGGCCGCCCTTCATGATCATGGCCAGCCGCGCCGGATCCTGGAGGATCGTCACGTCGGCGGTCGGATCGCCGTCGACCAGCAGCAGGTCGCCGAGATAGTTCTCGCGGACCAGCCCGAGCTCGTGCCCGCACTGCATCAGCTGCCCGCCGAGCATGGTCGCGGCCGACAGCACCTCGGCCGGCGTGTAGCCGTAGAGGGTGACGAAATGCTCGAGGTCGCGCGCGTTGCGGCCGTTCGGATTGAACGGGAAGCCATAGTCGCCGCCCGGGAGCACCCGGACTCCGCGCCGCTTGAGCTCGGGGATGAGCTCCTTCGTGTTGGCGATGACCGGCTTGGCCATCTCTTTCATCGAGCTCATGTCGACGTGCGGCGGCGGGCTCGCCTCCAACGTCGCGACGATGACTCCGATTGCCGGCGCCATGAAGATGCGATCGCGCGCGGCCTCGAGCATGTCGAGCGCCTCGGCGTCGGCGTAGCTGCAGTGGTAGAGCGCGTCGACGCCGCTGCGCAGCGCGATCTTGACCGCCTCGGCCGCCTGGGTGTGGGCGGCCACGATCATGCCGAGCTTGTGCGCCTCGTCGCAGGCGGCGGCGACCTCCTCCTCGTCGTAAAGGATATGCTGCGAGCTGCCGGGCAGCAGCGCGTCCTCGCCGCTGATCACCAGCTTGACGTTGTCGATGCCCCAGTCGGCGCAGCGGCGGACGAAGTCGCGCATCGCCTCCGGTCCGCGGCCCTCCATCGACACCTTCTTGCCGGTCTCGACGCCCTCCGCGCCCTCCGGGCTACGCTCGATCGTCGAGGCGCGCAGCCGCGGCCCTTGGACGTCGCCACGCGCGATTGCGTCGCGCAGCTCGACCTCGAGCGTGTCGCCGAGCGCGCCGGCGGAAAAGGCGCTGGTGAAACCCTGGTCGAGCAGCACGCGCGCGTTGCGCCACGTCGCCACCTTCATCTCGTCGGGCGGCAGCATGAACTGGTGGTAGATCTTCTCGACCGACGAGGCCCAGGACAGGTGGGCGTGCGCCTCGATCAGGCCCGGCATCAGGGTCCGGCCCTCGCCGTCGATCACCCGGTCGCCGGCGCCGGCCGTGATCGGCTGGTCGCTGACCGTGACGATCCGCTCGCCCTCGATCGCCACATGGCCGGCGCGCAGCGGCGACCCACTGCCGTCGAAGATCCGCACGTCGCGGATGATGGTCCGCATGTCACTCTCCTGTGCCGGCCTTTGCGCCGGTCCGGATCAATCTGCCGCGAGCGATCGGCCAAGTAAAATAATGTTTTCTTGGACTTCCATAGGTGCCGCCTATGGTCGGTGGCGGAGCGTGACGAGCAGTTCCTCGGCCAGCTGCGACCCTCTCCCGTCGCGCAGCCGGCGGACGCCGACCTGGCGGACGAAGCAGGCCTCGCGGATCGCGATCGCGCGCAGCACGCCGATCGACAGCTCGGCGGCGGCGACGTCGCGCGGCAGTACGGTCACCCGCTCGCTGCCCCGCACCACCGCCTTGGTGAGGAGCAGCGAATCGCAGCGGATCGCGTCGCGCGGGAACGGCAGGTCGGCGGCGGTGAACAGCGCGTCGACCTGACGCCGGAACGAGCCGCGCGCTTCCGGCAGCACCCAGCGCAGCCGGCCCGTCTCGCGCAGCGAGAGGGAGGCGGGGAGATGGTCGTTCCGCTTGCCGACGATTAGTGCGAAGGGATCGCCGGCGAACGTCTCCTCCTCGATGTCGGCTGGCGGCTCCTCGATCTGGGTGGTGACGAAGGCGAGTTCGATCTGCCCCTTGCGCAGCAGGTCGATCAGCTCGGCGTCGGAGCGCTCCACGACGTGCAGCTCGAACGGGTCCGGTCGCCGCTCGAGCCGGCGGATCGCATCGGGCAGAAGGCTGACCAGCGCGCCCGGGGTGCCGCCGATCCGGAGCAGCCCGCGGACCCCCTGCCCGGCGAGTCTCGCCTCGCGCTCGGCATCGTCGAGGAGCGCCTCCATCGCCTCGGCCCTCCGGCGCAGCGCCTCACCGCCGCTGGTCAACCGCGACCCGGCGCGCGAGCGCTCGAACAGGGTCGTCCCGAGTGAATGCTCGAGCTGCGCAACCGCCACCGACACGGACGGCTGCGAGATGTTGAGCTGGCGCGCCGCGCCGCTGATCGTCCCCGCGCGGCAGACCGCAAGGAAGGTCCGGAGCGCGCGCGGGTCGATCATCGCGGCGCGATCACCACCTTGATCCCGGCGCCCTCCAGCATGCGGCGGTGCGGGTCGGCGAGGCCGTCGTCGGTGACGATCGTGTCGACCTCGTCAAGCCCGCACACAACCTGGCCCGAGGAGCCCGCGAACTTGCTGCTGTCGACCAGCAGGATGACCTGCTCGGCGCGCTCGATGAAGCGGCGCTCGGCGGCGACGAGGATGATGTCCGCCTGCATCACGCCCTGGCTGCCGACGGCGGCGGCGCCCATGAACAGCTTGGGAGCATGGAAGCGCGGCATGAGGTCGTCGCCGGCCGCCGAGAGGATGATGTTCTGCTCGCGGAAGACTGCGCCGCCGGGGACGGTGATGCGGGTCGTCGCCTGCGGCAGCAGCGCGCTGACGATGTGGAGCGAGTTGGTCAGCACCTGCAGCCCCAGCCCGTCGAGGTGCGGGCACATCTGCAGCGTGGTCGAGCCGCCGTCGATGATGATCCCCTCGCCCGGCACGCAGAGCGTCGCGGCGGCGCGACCGATCGCTTCCTTGGCGGTGCGGTTGCGGTCGATATTCTCGTGGAAGGGAACGCCGGTCAGTCCGCCCGCAGGCGCGGCCGTGGTGGCGTCGCCGGGAAGCTTGGCCCCGCCGTGGACGCGTACCACCCGCCCCTCGCCGGCCAGCCGCTCGAGGTCGCGGCGGATGGTCGCGGGCGAGGCCGCCAGCGTCTTCTCGAGCTCGCGGAAGCTGACGAACCCGCTGGCACCGAGCAGCGCGAGGATCGCCTGTTCCCGTTCCGCCGCGTGCATGGCCCTGCTGCTGCCCCCTAGACGATCCCGGCGCCGACCCCGACGGCACGCCGTTCCTGCGCCTTGCGGGCGCGCCAGCCGCTTTGCCGGTAAGCGGCGAGCGGATCAATGGCGCCCCCCTGCCCGACCCGTGCCTGGGCGAGGATTGGCGTGACGTCGGTGCGGTAGGCCTGCCGGAGCGCCTGAAACGCCATCATCGTGTCGTTGGATTCCTGCGCCAGGTGGAGCGCCTCGCGGTCGACCAGCAGCGCCTTGGCAAAGCCGGCGGCGATCTCGCCGGCCGAGCTCAGCAGGCTCTCGATTGGGTCGGTGACGTTGTGCGATTGGTCTATCATGTAGGCCGGGTCGAACCCCCCGCGCGGGTTCAGCTCGGCCTCGACCAGTTCGTTGAACACGAGGAACAGCTGGTGCGGGTTGATCGTCCCGCTGTCGAGGTCGTCGTCGCCATATTTGCTGTCGTTGAAATGGAACCCGCCGAGCTTGCCGAAGCGATGGAGGCGGGCGACGATCTGCTCGATGTTGACGTTGGGTGCATGGTGGCCGAGATCGACCAGGCACTGGCAACGCTCGCCGAGCTGCTGCGCCGCGAGGATCGAACTCCCCCAGTCGCTGATCACGGTCGAGTAGAAGGCCGGCTCGAACATCTTGTGCTCGAGCAGCATCCGCCAGTCGCCGGGCAGCGCGGCGTAGATCGTGGCCGCGCTATCGAGATACCGGTCGAAGCTGCGCGACAGGTCCTGCTGGCCGGGAAAGTTGCTGCCGTCGCCGACCCACACGGTGAGCGCGGTCGAGCCGAGCTGGCGGCCTATCTCGATGCATTCGAGATTATGCTCGACCGCCTGCGCGCGGACGGCGGGGTCTGTCGCGGCGAGGCTTCCGGCGCCGTAGCTCAGCGGCTGGCCCGCCTGGTCCTGGAAGGTGTTGGAATTGACCGCGTCGAACCCGAGGCCGAGCTCGGCCGCCTCCTCGCGGAGCGCGCGATAGTCGCCGATCTTGTCCCACGGGAAATGCGGCGAGACTCGCGGGGTCATCCGCGACAGCTGCTGGACGACCGCGCAGTCGGCAAGCTTCTCGTGTATTCCGGTCGGTTCGCCCGCGAGCGGGAACTTGGCGAAGCGGGTCCCGCCCCGGCCGGTGCCCCACGAGGGGATCGCAACCGAGAAGGACGCCACCCGCTCCGTCACCGCGTCGATGTCGATCCCGCGCCGCCCGAGCTGGCGACCGAGGCTGCCATAATCATCCTCGAGCGCCTCCCGCCCCTGCGCATTCAGGCTCTCGATCTGGTCCTGCGACAGGGGAAGCTGGGTCATTTCGCGTCCTTCCTCAAGAAGCCCTGCGTCGCTAGCCACGCGGTGAACTCGTCGATCATCATGGTCGTCGTCGTTCCCGGGACGCCGAGGCCAAACCCATGGTGTCCGCGGGCGTAGCCATGGACCTCCACTGGCCGCCCCGCTTGCTGCCAGGCGCTGGCGATGGCGAACGACTTGGTCGGGAACAGCTCATCGTCCATGGCGATCGCGTCGAACAGGGGCGGTGCGTCGCGCGGCACTGCCTCGGCATCCTGCGGCCCGTAGACATAGCCGACGAACGCTGGCCGGTTCGCCGGAGTGGCTCCGAGGGCGACTCGGCGGACTGTCATCGCCCCGGCCGAAAACCCGATCACGCCAACGCGCGCCGGATCGACCTTCCATCGCGCCGACTGCGCACGCACCAGCGCGATCGCCGCAAGAGCATCATCGGGCGCCTTGCTCTGTCCAAGAAGATTGCCGTGCATCGGGTCGGCGACCTCGCGGTGCAGCATCTCGCCCATGAAGGCGCCGGCGCGCGCCTCGTCGACCGGCGTCGGCACCAGCCGATACTTGAGCACGAATGCCGCGATGCCGCGATCGGCGAGCGCCTTCGCCACCTGCCATCCTTCATGATCCATCGCCAGGATCATGAAGGCGCCGCCCGGGACCACGATCGCTGCCGCCCCGGTCGCTCTCGCCGGATCGGGGAGGACTGGGGTCAGGGTCGGGCGAGTGACATTGCGGACCGCATAATCGCGGCCTGCAAATTTCACCCAGTTTTCGCTCGCCGCAGTTCCCGGCGTCCGCTCGCCATAGAGCGGAATGGCGTCGGGCTCCGCCGGCGGAGCGGCGGGTGCGGATGGGGGCGGCCCGTTCTGCGCCCCGGCGGTCGTCGCAAACGCCGCCGACAGCAGGAGCGTGAGCAGCGCGGAGCCCCTCACCGCGTGAACGCCTGGGCGTTGCCGGCGTCGACGTTGATGATGTTGGCGGTCGACTTGGCGCTGGCGTCCGAAGCAAACCAGTAGACCGCCTCGGCAATGTCCTCGGGCAGCACGTTGCGCTTGAGCATCGAGCGCTTGCGGTAGAAATCCTCCAGCTCTTCGCCCGGGTCGATGCCGTAGGCGCCCGCCCGCTCCTTGCGCCAGTCGCCGTCCCAGATGCGCGAGCCGCGAATCACCGCGTCGGGATTGACGACGTTGACCCGGATGCCGAACTCGGCGCCTTCCAGCGCGAGGCAGCGGCCGAGATGGACGACCGCCGCCTTGGCCGAGGCATAGGCCGAGGCGTTGGGCGTGGCCGCGAGCGCGTTCTTGGATCCGATGATGACGATCGAGCCGCCACCCTGCATCTTCATCAGCGGGAAGGCGGCGCGCGCATTGAGGAAGGTCCCCTCGACCAGAACGTCATAATTCTTGCGCCAGAGTGCGAGCGTGGTTTCTTCGATCGGCGCCGAACTGGCGAGCCCGGCGTTGGCGACGAGCATGTCGAGGCCGCCGAACTCCACCGCGCAGGTCGAAAAGGCGTCCGCGACTTCCTTCTCCTGGGTGACGTCGCAGGCAGCGGCGCGAATCACGTCGCGGCCGAACGCCTTGGCGAGAGCCGTCCGCGTCCCTTCCAGCGCCGTCTCGTCGCGGTCGGTGAGGAGGACACAGGCGCCGTCCGCGGCGAGCCGGCGGGCGGTCGCCGCGCCGATCCCGCCGGCTGCGCCGGTGACCAGCGCGATCCTGCCGGCTAGCGGCTTTGGCTTGGGCATGCGCTGGAGCTTGGCCTCCTCAAGCGCCCAATATTCGATGTCGAACGCTTCCTGTTCGTCGAGCCCGATATAGGCGCCGATCGCCTCGGCGCCGCGCATCACGTTGATCGCATTGCCGTAGAACTCGCCGGCGAGCCGGGCGGTAGTCTTGTCGGCGGCGAAGGTGATGCGGCCGACGCCAGGGACCAGAACGACGACCGGGTTGGGGTCGCGCATCGCCGGGTCCGCGGGGCCGGCGCAGCGCTCGTAATAGCCCGCGTAGCGGGCGCGGTAGTCCTCGAGGCGGCCGGCGAGATAGGCGTCGTCGTCGAGCCGCGTCGGATCAAGCGTCAGCGGCGCAATCTTGGTGCGGAGGAAATGGTCGGGGCAGCTGGTGCCGATCGCCGCCAGCCGCTCGAAGTCGGCGCTCCCGACGAACTCGAGCGTCTCGGCGTCGTCGGCAAAATGGCCAACCTTCGAGCGAGCGCCGGGCATGTGGCCGCGCAGCCGGGGCATCAGTCGGGCGGCGGCGGCGCGTCGCTCGTCGGCGGCGAGCGGGGCATGGACCTGGCCGCCGAACGCGGGACCTCTGGCGAGATGAGCGTTAAGGAAGCGCGCGGCGTCGGCGATCAGCTCGATCGTGTTTTCGTAGCAGGCCCTGGCGCTGTCGCCCCAGCAGATGATGCCGTGGCCGGCGAGCATGACCCCGCGCAGGCCCGGGTTGGCGGCGACATGGTCGCGCAGCTTGAGCCCGAGGTCGAAGCCCGGGCGCTGCCACGGGAGCCAGCCCACCGCGCCGCCCCAGATCTCGCGCGTCGCCTGCTCGCCGCCGCTCGAGGCCGCCAGCGCGATTAGCGCGTCGGGGTGGACATGGTCGATGTGCGCGAACGGCAGATAGCCGTGCAGCGGGGTGTCGATCGAGGCGGCTCGGCTGTTCAGGTTGAAGGTGGTGTGCGGCAAATAGCCGACCATCTCGTCCTCATGCTCGAGGCTGCGGTAGAGCTTCTCAAGGCCGAGCAGCTTGTCGAGGTAGACGGTGGCGAATCCGTCGAGCGCCATGGAGCCGATGTCGCCGCCCGAGCCTTTGACCCACAGCACGGTGACCGGCTCGCCGCTCAGCGGGTCCGTCTCGGCCACCTTGGCCGAGGTGTTGCCGCCGCCGAAGTTGGTGACTGTGAGATCGGAGCCGAGCAGGTTCGAGCGGTAGAGCAGAAGCTCGGGCTCGGACTTGCCCGCCGCGTCCGAGTCGCTCCAGCGATTGGCGGGCACGACGAAGGGGATAGCGGCGGCGGTGGCGACGGGACGATCGAGGACTTCGCTCATGACGATCACTCTCGGGCTGATATCGAATTTCCCGACCTCATAGTTTCGGACTTGGCAAAACACAATCATCTTCGCTAAGAACCAATCATAAACAAGCAGGTGGAGAGGTGAGGAGCAGCATCGTCCTCGACGTCGGAAAGACGATGTCCAAGCTGACGCTGTGGAGCGCCGGCGGCAACCTGCTCGCCCGCGAGACCCGCCCCAACGCGCGCGTCGCGGGGCTCGGCTTCGAGGCGCTGGACGCCGGCGGGATCGAGGAATGGCTGCTCGAAACGCTCGCCGCCTTCGCCCGCCTCGCGCCGGATATCGGACACATCCTGCCCGTCGCCCACGGCGCCGCGGCGGCGATCGTCCGCGACGGCCGGCTGCTGCTGCCCCCGCTCGACTATGAGGAGCCGGTCCCCGCGGACGAGCGCCGCGCCTATGATCGGGACCGCGACGGGTTCGAGCGGACCGGCTCGCCCGCGCTCCCCCACGGGCTCAACCTCGGTGCCCAGCTCCACCATCTCGAGGCGCGGCAGCCGGGCGTGCTGGAGGGAGCGCAGATCCTTCTCTGGCCGCAATATTGGGCCTGGCTGCTGTCGGGCGTGGCCGCGTCCGAGGTAACCAGCCTCGGCTGCCACAGCGATCTCTGGCACCCGGTCGAGGAGCGGGCGAGCGAGCTCGCGGTCCGCCGCGGCTGGGCCGGGCGGCTGCCCCCGCTCCGCCGCGCCGGCGAGGTGCTGGGTCCGCTGCGGCCCGAGCTCGCCCGGCGCTTGGGGCTCACCGCCGACCTGCAGGTCCATGCCGGTCTCCACGACAGCAACGCCGCGCTGGTTGCGGCCAGGGCCTTCCCCGAGATCGCAGAGCGGGAGTCCACCGTGCTGTCGACCGGCACCTGGTTCGTCGCGATGCGCACTCCGGCCCCGGGAACTCAGGTGGACATCGCAGCGCTGCCCGAGGCACGCGACTGCCTGGTCAACGTCGACGCCTTCGGCCGCCCGGTGCCGAGTGCACGCTTCATGGGCGGGCGGGAGATCGAGACGCTGACCGGGATCGACACCCGGCGGATCGACATCCGGCCCGACCAGCCGAGCCTCGTCGCCGCGCTGCCCTCGGTGCTGGCGAGCGGGGCGATGGTGCTGCCGACCTTCGCCGGCGGCGTCGGCCCCTTCCCCAACGCGCGCGGGCGCTGGGTCGGCATGCCGGCCGACCAGGCCGAACGGCGCGCCGCGGTCAGCCTCTATGCCGCGCTGGTCGCCGAGGTTGCGCTCGGGCTGATCGGCACGCGCGAGCGGATCCTGGTCGAGGGCCGGTTCGCCGAAGCCGAGGTCTTCGTGCGCGCGCTGGCGACGCTCCGCCCCGACCTCGCCGTCTATGTCGCCAACGCGCACAACGACGTAAGCTTCGGCGCGCTTCGGCTGCTCGATCCCTCGCTCCAGCCGCAAAGTTCGCTGCGCCGGGTCGAGCCGCTCGAGCTCGACCTTACCGCCTACCGCTCGCGCTGGCTCGCCGCGGCCGAGCAGCTAGAAGAGGCCGCATGACCGCCGCCTCCGTCGCCGACTATCGCGAACTCGCCCGCCGCCGCCTCCCGCGCTTCCTGTTCGACTATATCGACGGCGGCTCCTACGCCGAGGTGACGCTGGCGCGGAACGTCGCCGACCTCGAGCGCGTGGCGCTGCGCCAGCGGGTGCTGCGCGACGTCTCCGCGATCGATCTCTCGACGACGCTGTTCGGCGACCGGCTCGCGATGCCGGTGGCCCTTGCACCGGTTGGTCTCGCCGGCATGAACGCACGGCGCGGCGAGACCCAGGCGGTGCGCGCCGCCGAAGCGGCGGGGATCCCCTTCTCGCTCTCGACCGTCGGCGCGTGCGGAATCGGCGAGGTTGCCGCGGCGGCGAGCAAGCCCTTCTGGTTCCAGCTCTACATGGTCAAGGACCGCGGCTTCGTCCGCGCCATGCTCGCCCAGGCCCGCGAAGCGGGCTGCCGCACCCTGCTGTTCACGGTCGACCTGCCGGTCCCCGGCTCGCGCTACCGCGACGCCCGCTCGGGGCTCAACAACCCCGGATTCGGCGGTGCCGTGCAGCGGATCGGACAGGCGCTCGCGCATCCCGGCTGGGCGTGGGACGTCGGCGTTCACGGCCGCCCGCACACGCTCGGCAACGTCGCCCCGCTGCTGAAAGGCCGCAAGGCAATCGGCGACTTCTTCGAGTGGATGCGGACCAACTTCGATGCCTCCGCCACCTGGAAGGACATCGAGCTGATCCGCGCCGAATGGGAGGGGCCGCTGGTCGTCAAGGGCATCCTCGACCCCGACGACGCGCGCGAGGCGGTCGCCAACGGCGCGAACGGGATCGTGGTCTCGAACCATGGCGGCCGCCAGCTCGACGGCGCGCTGTCGAGCGCCCGCGCGCTCCCGTCCATCGCCGATGCGGTCGGTGACGAGCTGACCATCCTCGCCGATGGCGGCGTGCGCTCGGGCCTCGACGTGGTGCGCATGCTCGCGCTCGGCGCCAGCGGCGTGCTGATCGGTCGCCCCTGGGTCTACGCGCTTGCCACCGCGGGCGAGGCGGGCGTGCGACGGATGCTAAAGCTGATCGAGGCGGAAATGCGGGTCGCCATGGCCCTGACCGGAGTGACAAGGGTCGAGCAGATCGACCGCTCCATCATCGCGTGAGGAGAGAAGAGTGAGCGGACAATCGGAAGGCAGCTGGCGGAACACGATCCTCGCCGGGCTCGCCAACTACATCGACGCGGGGAGTATCGTCTCCGGCTCGGTCGCGCTCGCTTTGTGGAAGGAGCAATACCAGCTCTCCGACAGCTTCATCGGCCTGATCGGCGCCTTTTCCGCCAATGCCATCTCGGCGGGGGTCGGGGCGCTGATCGGCGGCCGGCTGTGCGACCTGTTCGGGCGCAAGAAGATCTACCAGTACGACATGCTGTTCTACGCCTTCGGCATGCTGTTCCTGATCTTCGCGGCGAGCGCGTGGATGATCATCGCCGGCTTCCTGCTGGTCGGGTTGGCGGTCGGGGCCGACATTCCCGCGAGTTGGTCGCTGATTGCCGAGCAGGCCCCCGACGACCAGCGCGGCGCGCATAGCGGGGTGGCGCAGATCCTCTGGTACCTGGGCCCGGTCGCGGTGCTGGTCGCCGCCTATTTCCTCAAGCCGTTCGGCATCTCGGGCGTGCGCTGGCTGTTCATCCACCTCGCCGTGCTGGCGGTGGCGCTGACCTTCCTCCGCTCGCGGATGCAGGAAAGCTCGCGCTGGGAAGAGACGGTCGCCGAGGAGAAGCAGCAGGGCCGCTTCCCGGGTTGGGCAGCGGTGCTGACGCCGCGCCACCTCGCCTCGGTCCTCTACCTCGTCACCATGTACGGGATGTGGAACCTGTGGGCCGGCTACAACGGCTTCTTCACCCCCTACCTCATCGAGCAGAACCATCTCCCGGCGTGGGCCGCGACGGTGGTCCCGGCGGGCTACTTCGCGATCGGCATGGTCTCGATCCTCGCCATCTTCATGACCTTGAGCGACCGGGTGAACCAGCGCACCTTGTTCGCCATCTCCGCGGTCATGCACGTCGCCGGCATGGCGCTGCTCGCCGTCTTCGGGTTCACCCTGCCGATCGTCATCGCCCACATCCTGATCATGGGGATCGCAGGCGGATTCGGAGCGCAGAGCTTCTTCCAGCTGTGGAGCGCCGAGATGTTCCCGACCGCGATACGCTCGACAGCGCAAGGGCTCTGCTTCGCGCTGGTGCGGATCGGGCTCGGGCTGTGGAGCCTCGCCGTTCCCTCGCTCGCCGCCAGCAACTTCACCGAGCTGGCATGGATCCTGACCGGCTTCCTCGTCGTCAGCGGGGTCGTCGGGACGATCTGGGCGCCGCGCAACGAGGGCAAGTCGCTCGAGCAGATCGACGCCGAGCGGGGCGACCCGCTGTCCCGACCCGCCGCTCCGGCTGCCGCCTGATCTCCCCTCTCCCCTGGGAACCGTCCATGAAGCCGATCCTTGCCCGACTGACCGCCGCGCTGCTGCTCGCCTCCGCCTCCGTCCCGGCGCTCGCCGACGATCTCGCCGCGGGCTTCGCCAACCCGCCGCAAAGCGCCCGGCCGCGGGTCTGGTGGCACTGGATGAACGGCAACATCAGCAAGGACGGGATCGCCAAGGACATGGCGTGGATGAAGCGCGTCGGGATCGGCGGGCTGCAGAATTTCGACGTCAATCTCGCCACGCCGCAGGTCGTGCCCAAGCGGCTGGTCTACATGCACGACGACTGGAAGGACGCGTTCCGCTTCGCCGCGCAGCAGGCCGAGGCGAACGGGCTCGAGCTGGCGATCGCATCCTCGCCGGGCTGGTCGGAGACGGGCGGCCCATGGGTCCCGGCGGCGGACGGGCTGAAGAAGCTGGTATGGAGCGAGACGGTTGTCGCGGGCGGTCGCCCGGTCGGCCGCCTGCCCGCCCCGCCGAGCGTCACCGGCGCCTTCCAGGCGCTGCCGTTCGGCGACCCGCTAACGGCGCTCGGCGGCGACAAGCCGTTCGTCCCGCCGACCCATTATGCCGATGTCCGGGTGCTCGCCTTCCCCCTCGCCGGCGTCGCGGTGGACGAGCGAGCACCGGCCCTCGTCGGCGGCGGCGATCCGTCGATCCTCGGCGCAACGCCGGCCGAGCGCGGCCTGACGGTCGCCAAGGGCGGCGCGGTGACGCTCGACTATGGCGCGCCGCGCACCATCCGCTCGGCGACCCTGTTCCTCCCGGGCGCCAAGACGATGTTCGCGGCGCCCTCGGTGTCGCCGCGGTTGGAGGCGAGCGACGACGGTCGCAGCTGGCGTGCGGTCGCCGACATCGCGGTCACCGAGGTGCCGACCACGGTCAGCTTCGCGCCGGTCTCCGCGCGCTACTTCCGGGTGCTGATGGCGCCGGTCCAGGGCGGCTCGGCCAACATGGGCGAGCCCGCGCCCGGGGTCGACTTCGCCGCGCTCCCGCCGATGTTCGGGCCCGCCGGCGACAAGGGCGTCAGCGTCGGCCAGCTCCACCTCTCCGGCGAGGCCCGGGTCGACCAGTATGAGCGCAAGGCCGGGTTCGCGATCGTCCCCGACTATTACGCGCTCAGCCGGGGCGTCGCGGACGAGCCGGGCTTCGACCCGCGCTCGGTGATCGACGTCAGCGAGCGGCTGCGCCCCGACGGCACGCTCGACTGGACCCCGCCCGCGGGGCGCTGGCGGATCGTCCGGCTTGGCTCCTCGCTGCTCGGCACCACCAACCATCCCGCGCCGGCCGAGGCCACCGGGCTTGAGGTCGACAAGTTCGATCGCGCCGCGGTTCGCCGCTACCTCGACCATTATCTCGCCATGTACCGCGACGCGGCGGGACCGGGGCTGCTCGGCGCCCGGGGCGTGCGCGCCATGCTCAACGATTCGATCGAGGTTGGCGCGGCGAACTGGACCCCGGCGATGCTCGCCGACTTCCGTCGCCTGCGCGGCTACGACCCGACGCCCTGGCTGCCGGCGCTGACCGGGACGATCGTCGGCTCGCGCGCCGCCAGCGACCGGTTCCTCTACGATTATCGCCGGACGCTCGCCGACCTGATGACCTCGTCGCATTATGCGACCGTCGCCGAGGTCGCGCATGCCAACGGGCTGAAACTCTATGGCGAGGCGCTCGAGGACCATCGCCCGTCGCTTGGCGACGACATGGCGATGCGCAGCCACACCGACGTGCCGATGTCGGCGCTATGGACCTACGGCAGGGCCGGTCCGAACCCGTCGCACATCGCCGACATGAAGGGCGCGGCGTCGGTGGCGCATCTCTACGGCCAAAACCTAGTTGCAGCCGAATCGATGACCGCGGCACTCCAGCCGTGGAACTTTGCGCCGCACGACCTGCGCAAGTTCATCGACCTCGAGTTCGCCACCGGGGTCAACCGCCCGGTGATCCACACCTCGGTGCACCAGCCGGTCGACGACAAGGTCCCCGGGCTTTCGCTGTTCATCTTCGGCCAATATTTCAACCGACACGAGAGCTGGGCCGAGCTCGCCAGGCCATGGGTCGACTACATGGCGCGCAGCAGCTTCCTGCTGCAGCAGGGCCGCAACGTTGCCGACGTCGCGTACTTCTACGGGGAGGAGGCGCCGCTCACCGCGCTTTACGGCGACCAGCCGGTGGCCGACGCGCCGACCCGCTACGCCTATGATTTCGCCGGCGCCGACGCGGTGATGAACCATCTGCGGGTCGAGAACGGCGAGCTGGTATCGACCGGCGGCGCGCGCTACCGGCTGCTCTATCTTGGCGGGTCGAGCCCACGCATGACCCTGGCCATGCTGGAGAAGCTCGCCGCGCTGGCGGAGCAGGGCGCCACGGTGGTCGGCCTCGCGCCCACCTCCTCTCCCGGTCTCGGCGACGACCCCGCCCGCTACGCCGCGCTGGTCCGCCGGCTATGGAGCGGCCAGCCGGTGACCCGTGTCGGCGCTGGCCGGGTGGTTGCCTCGAGCGACGTCGAGCAGGCGCTCGCCGGCATCGGCGTTCAGCCCGACTTCGTCCCCGGGGGCGCCCCCGACAGCCGGCTACTCTTCGTCCACCGCAAGCTCGCCGACGGCGACGCCTATTTCGTCAGCAACCGGCTGGGCCGTGCCGAGACGCTCGCCGCGCGATTTCGGGTGACCGGCAAGGCGCCGGAGATCTGGCGCGCCGACACCGGCACCAGCGAGCCCGCGAGCTACCGGGTCGAGCAGGGGGTGACGCTGGTTCCGCTCACGCTGGCGCCGGAGGACAGCGTCTTCATCGTCTTCCGCAAGCCCGCCGCCGCGCCCTCGCGCACCGTGCCGACGCCGCGCCGAGTCACGCTCGCGACGCTCTCGGACGGCTGGTCGGTCGCCTTCCAGCCGGGCCGCGGCGCGGCCGCGCAGCTCCGCCTTGCCGCGCTCGGCCGGCTCAACGAACAGGCTGACCCCGGCGTGAAGTATTTCTCGGGCATCGCGACCTACAGCCGAAGCTTCACCGTTCCGCGCGGGGTGCGGCCCGGGCGTCCCCTGTTGCTCGATCTCGGCCGAGTCTGCGACATCGCGGAGGTGACCGTGAATGGCCGGCTGGTCGGAAGCGCCTGGCATGCGCCGTGGCAGATCGACATCGGCAAGGCGGTGCGGCCCGGCACCAACCGACTGTCGATCCGGGTCGCCAACCTGTGGGTCAACCGGCTGATCGGCGACGCGCAGCCGGGCGTCACGCGCAAGATCAGCTGGACCGCCATGCCGACCTACCGCGCCGACGCTCCGCTGCGACCCTCTGGACTGATCGGGCCGGTCTCGCTGCTCGGCGACGTGCGTTAGGGCCTCCCCTTCATCAGTCGACCGACGATCGCCAGGTTCGAGAGTGATCCGCGGTCGCGCCGGAAAACAACTAGGGCGCGACCTCCAGCTCCGCCGGGGGCAGCCCGCGTTGCTGGGTGAGCTCCCTAGCGATCCGCTTGCCGGTCGCGATCATCGGCTTCTCGATGCCGACGAAACAGGCTGCCGTCAGCGGAGCGATGATCACGGAGGCGAGCGGCATGGCCACCAGGAACGCGTCGGCAGATATGCTTGGCACAAGCGGTTGGCCTGCGGTGAAGATGGCGAAGAGCACGATTCCGTGAAGGAGGTAGATCCCGAACGAGCACTCCCCGAGCACCAGCCAGTTCGGCTTTCCCAGTGTCGTGAACAGGCGGTTGCCGCACGCGACGCAGACGAAGAAGAAGCTGAAGAGCGGCAGCGAGGCATAATAGGGTAGCGGCGTGGTCAACGCGCCGACAACCAGCCCGATAGTGGCGGCTATTCCGACCGGGCGAGCGGTCAGGATGCGGCGCAAGGCTGGCGATCGGCTGGCCTCGAACGCCAGCATGCCGACCGCGAACAGGGGTAGGAAGGTGGCATGCTTTTCGACCTGATCGACTAGGCGGAAACCGGCTGTTGCGACCAGCAATCCCGCGGGTACCGTCCAACTTGGGAAGCGGAGCGCGCGGGCAATATCCATCGCAACGGCCGATAGCGGCAGCACGAAAAGATAGAAGGCCCACTCATATTTGAGCGACCAAAGGACATAGGCGTTGATCCGGCCGCTGTCGGCGAGACCGCCGAGGTTCGGCTCACCCCAGGTCGCCACCCAGAGGAGCATCTGCCCGCCATAATCGCCGATGTCGTGGCTCCCGCCTAGGAACAGGAAGCTGATCACGGCCGCGGCAACGGTCGACACGATGACGAGCGGAAGAATGCGGAAGGCACGGCTGACCAGCACGGTGATCCAGGACGTGTCACGGAAGCCGTTCAGAACCCGAGGGTAGAAGACGAACCCAGTGGTCATAAAGAAGAGCCCGACCGCGCCAGCGCCAAGTTGGTTCAGAAGTGCAATCGATGGTGCTTCCCAGGGTGCCGCAAAATACTGGATTTGCATCCACAGAAAGAAATGATGGATGACGACGCTCATTGCGAGCAGCCCGCGCAATCCGTCGATCCGGCCGAGGCGCGAAGAGGGTTCGGGCAGAGGAAAGCCGCGGCGGACCAGCGTGCCAGCGGCAAGATAGGCCAAGGCAATCGAAACAAGCGCTGAAAACGCGAACAACCACAGATTTAGAGCATGAGGCATGGCTTGCTGTAGCGGGCGCCGGGAACATCGCCAAATCTGAGCGCATCCTGCGGAAGATGAGTGAGCTAACAGGCCTTCTTGAGCAAGATTGCGCCGCTCTGTGCCTCGCGTTTTATTTGCAGGTAAGCGGCGTTATGGAGCATTAATTTTAACCGCGTGTCGTGAAGTTCCATTGTTTTTGCACAGCAGCCATTGCCGTCTCTTCCCGCTCCTACCTTTCCTCACCTTTGGCCGCCGGTTCAAAGAAACCGGCGAGCGACCGGTCGGCGGGGGGAATGGTGGACTGTTCCCACTGACACAGCTGCGGCTGCCACTGGCAGAGGACGGCGGCCTGGTCGGGGGTGGCGTGGGTGACGGCGAGCTCGACGTTGGCCCGAAGGCTCGGAGGGAGAGAAGGCGGGGGTCGCGACCGGTCATGGCTGAAGGCCTAAGCTTTCCGCCGCGGCCTGCCCTAACCTAAGCAGCAGACCGCCCGGATCTTCGATCAGCGGTGGAACTGGCCCGTCACGCCGCGGCGCGCGGGAGCCGGCGCTCGACCAGTAGGACCATCACCCCTGCCGCCGCCAGGCAGGCGGCGAGGAACAGCATCGGCGCCAGATTGCTGCCGGTCTGGTCGTGGATCTTCGGCACCACCGTCTGCGCGACGAAGCCGCCGAGATTGCCGACCGAGTTGATGGCCGCGAACCCCGCCGCCGCCCGCGCCCCGCTGAGGAAGCGCGGCGGCAGGGTCCAGAACACCGGCTGGCCGGAGAAGATCGCCGGCGCGGCGATGCACAGCATGGCGAACTGCAGCACCGGCCCCTTCACCAGCACGCTGAGTAGCAGCGCCAGCGCGCCGACGAAGGCCGGCCCGGCGATGTGCCAGCGCTGGTCCTCGAAGCGGGCGCCGTGCCGCGGCACCCACCACAGCGCGAGCCCGACAAGCGTCCAGGGAATGACGTTGATGAAGCCGTTGGCGGTGTTCGATACGCCAAACCCCTTGACGATCGTCGGCAGCCAATAGCTGAGCCCATAGGCCGCGAGTGGGAAGCCGATGTAGGCAACGCAAAGCAGGAGGACACGCGGATCGGCCAGCGCGCGCACCGGATTGCCCTCGCGCTCGGACGCCTCCGGATGCTCGCGCGCCAGTGTGTCGGCGAGCCATCGCTTCTGTTCTGCGCCGAGCCAGCGGGCCTGGTCGGGCCGGCTCGGCAGGAGCAGCAGGACCACGGGCGCGAGCAGCACCGCCGGGATGCCGGTGGCGAGGAAAACCCACTGCCAGCCGCGCAGGTGCAGGGTCCCGTCGAAGTCGAGCAGCACCCCGCCGATCGCCGCCCCAACCGCATTGGCGACCGCGCTCGCCAGCATGAACGAGCCCACCGCCCGGCCGCGGTAGGCGTGCGGGAACCACAAGGTCAGGACGTAGAGGACGCCGGGGAAGAAGCCGGCCTCGGCGAGCCCGAGAAGGAGGCGGAGCAGGTAGAACATGGTCGGGCTGGAGGTGAAGCCGAGCAGGACGGTGGCGACGCCCCAGCTCGCCATGATCCGAGCGAACCACAGTCGCGCGCCGACCCGCTCCAGCAGCAGGTTGCTCGGCACCTCGAACAGGAAATAGCCGATGAAGAAGAGCGATGCGCCGAGGCCGTACGCCGCTTCGCTCAGCCCGAGGTCGCCGACCATCTGCAGCTTGGCGTAGCTGACGTTCTGCCGGTCGATGTAGGCGACCATGTAGATGAGCCCGAGCAGCGGCATCAGCCGGGCCGAGATCTGCCGGATCGTCGGCCGTTCGAGATCGTCCACGCTTGTGCCCTCCTGCCGGGTCCCGGCGCTCTCGCCCGCGGCGCTGCTCATGGCAGGCGCACCGCGTAGAGCGAGCGATGCGAGAGGGCGTACAGTGTGCGGTTGCCGCTGCCGCCGAAGATCAGCTGCAGCGGCCGTTCGGGAAGGTCGATCCGGCCGAGCGGCTGCCCGTCACGGCTGAACATGTAGATCTGCCCGTTGGCGACGTAGATGCGGCCATCGGGCCCGGCGACGACGCTTTCGCCGCCCCGATTGGCGATCGGCCGAAGGTCGGTGATCGTTCCCTTGGGCCCGACCCGGCCGGCATAGGTCCGGTTCTCCGCCCCGCTGGTCACCAGCACCTCGGCGCCAGGCATCGCAGCGACGAAGCCGTAGCTGTCGAGCGCGTGCGAGAAGCGCATCGCCCGGTAATCGGGCGGCCCCTGCTCGACTACCCGGAAGGCGGGGATTACCACCGAGCCGTCGGGCGAGACATATTCGCGCTCGGTCGGCGTCGCGAGCTCACGCGCGAACAGCTCGGCCAGCGTCGGATACCGGTTAGTGGCGGGATCGAGCTGGTCTCTGAATTCTCCATTCGCCCACCAGTTCGCCGGCAGCGCGACGACCGCGCCCGGGTGCGGCACCGCGGGCGTAGCGGGGATCGGGGTGAGTTCGCTGTCGGGGCTGCCCGGGCGGAAGCTGTAGACCGAGCCCTGTCGCCCGCTCACGGCCTGGACAAGGAGGTTGCCGCTGCGGTCCATCGCGAGGTTGAGCGGGTCGAGCGGCTGGTCGCGGACGATCTCCAGCCGGCGCGCCTCGGACCAGGCATAGATCTTCTGGCGGTGCCGGTCGGCGAAGTAGAGGGTGCCATCGGGTGCGGCGACCGCACCGCCGATCGAGAAGAAGCCGTCGGCCAGCTTGTCGATACGGGCGGTTGTCACCGCCGGCGGCTGGACGGGCGCCGGCTCGCCCGTCAGGTCGAGGACCGCGAACTCACGCTCGCGCACGTCGATTCCGCGGGTGAGGTCGCGGATCGCATTCTCGGACGGGAACCGAGTCAGGCGAAGGAAGGTGAAGCAGCCCACCGGATCGCAGGTGCCGACCCCGCTCTCCCCGTTCACATGCATGTTGCGAAAGCGGATGTCGGTCGAGTTGGCGACGACCACCGCGGCCGGCGCAGGCTGGCGGGTGCGGGTCACCCGATAGCCGTGGTAATTGGCGATCAGCAGGTTGCGGGAGTCTCGGATCGACAGCCCGACGGTGTCGAGCCCCTCGCCCGCCTCCTCCTCGGTCTGCGGGGTGAACAGCTCCCAGTTCGCGGCCCGGTTGAAGGCGAACTCGGTGCGGACATGATGTTCGACCGAGGCCTGGATGATGCGCCCGGGCGTGCTGGTGTCGGAAACGTAGATGCCCGGGTCGGCGTAGGTGTTGGGGCTCCAGACGTTGAAGATGGTGCCGCCGCCTCCGTTGGTCACCCACAGGCTGGCATATTGCCCGCCCCAGCGCTTGGCCGGGTCGGGATCCCCGCTGGCGGTCGCGTCGTAGGGATTGAAGCGGGTTCCGTCGAACAGGTCGGTGCCGTGCCCGCCTTGGAACTTGACGTCGCTGATCTGGGACCGTTCCCCCGCCATCCAGTAGAGGCCGGTCGCGCGCGGATTGGTGCCGCCAGTGGCGAGCCCAAGCCCGCTGACGATCGCGTCGCCGCCTTTCGCCGACTGCAGCAGCGGGCGCGGGGTGCCGAGACCCTGGAAGGCAGGCGCATGCTCGGGCAGCAGGATCTGGGTGAGGCCGGGATGGAGCCCGATGAGGACGCTGTCATGGCGCAGCCGCAGCGTATCGCTGACCCGGTAGAAGCCGGCGGGGAAATAGACCACGCGGTGGGCGTCGATGGCCGCCTGGATCGCGGCACGGTCATCGGTCCGGTCGTCGCCCTTGGCCCCAAGCGTACGGACGTTCGCCCAGGTCGAGGGTGGCGGGAGCGGGCGGAGAACGGGGGCGACAGGACGCGGCCGGCTCGCCATTGGCTCGGCACGGAACAGGCTCTTGTACTCGCCCTCTCCCGTCGGCGACGGAAGGGTCAGGCCGTAGCTGAACGAGGCCACCCGATAGGTGCGGGCCGGGGCCGCTTCGACCCTCCCGCTGTCGCGATAGCGGACGAAGTTGGGCGTGCCGGTGGCGACGACATCCTCGAAGCCGACCTGGGTGTAGACATTCTTCTCGTTGGAGATGACCACTCCGGCCGAGGCGACCCGGTCGAAGCGGACGCCCTTGCCGAACAGCCAGTCGCCGTAGCCGCGATCGACCTCGATCCCGACCGGCGTGTCGCGGAAGCTGACGTTGAGCAGGGTCAGCCCCGCCTCATGCTCGCGGATCGCCGCGTCACGCTGCCCCTCGAAGCTGGAGTCGACCAGCGCGAAGCCCCACGCCGGCGAGGGCTTCTCGGTGACGATGCCGTAGCGGCCGCCGCGGAAATGGAGGTCCTCGCCCGCATTGCCGACCTGATAGAGGCCGGCAAACCCCGAGCCGAGATCGAAGTCGGCGTGGCTGACGAAGCTATGTTGGGCCGAGTGGAAGCGGATCGCCGCCGCCGCCGGGTTCCCCGCCCCGATGCGGAAATCGATGTTGCTGAGCGCCGAGTAGAAGGTGCCGGGATTGGCGTCGGCAAGATCCTTGTCGAACGGAACACTGCCGGGCGGCGGGAACGGGACAGGGCGACGCGGACTGGTTTCGCTCCCGGGACGCGCGCCGGCGAAGATCACCATGTTGGCGATCCCCTGCTGGAAGCCGGGCGTATGGTCGCCGAGGACCAGCGTCGGCCGCCGCTTGCCGATGCCGAGCAGCCGGACGCCGGGCCACAGCAGGATCGTCCGGCTGATCCGGTAGCGGCCGGCCGGGAGGAACACGATCCCGCCCCCGCCCCGGCTCGCCGCCTGGTCGATCGCCTGCTGGATCGCTCCGCTGTCGTCCGCGACCCCGTTGCCCACCCCGGCCACTCGCACTGCGCGGGGGTCGTCCGGAAGGCTGGTCAGCACCGACGGCGAGGCTAGGGCTGGCCCAGCCTGCACGCACAGGGTTCCAGCGGCGAGGACCGCGACGGCGATGCTTCCTGCCACTCGACCCACGCTCACCCTTCCCGTCACCCCGCCTCCTGTCCTTACGTCACGCGGTCAGAAATTGAAGCGCAGACCGACGCGGTAGATCCGGCCGAGCGTGTCGTAGAGCGCCGGGTTCACGTCCAGCCCGGTGTTGGTCTGGGGCGCCGGCGCCGGGTCATGATCGAACACATTGTCGACCTTGAAGAAGGCGGTGAAGTTGCGGTTGAGGTTATAGGAGCCGCCGACGTCCAGGTAGAAGGCACCCTTCATCTTGTTGAAGTCGATGGTGGGATTGTTCACCGTCGAAACCGGGCAGCCCGTCTGGCAGACGACATACTGGTGGCCGAACACGCCATCGCTGAACCAGCGCTCCTGCGCGGTCAGGCTGAACTTGTCGGTCGTGTAGCTCTGGATCGCCAGCCACTTCCAGTCCGGCGTCGCGCCGGTGTTCACGCCGGCTTGGTCGTTCGGAATGGTGTTGGGGATGCCCGCGTTGACGATGAACTTGTAGATATGGGTCCCGAGCGCGCGGACGGTGAAGTTGCCGGGCAGCCCGAGCGGCCGGTTCCACTGATAGCTCGCCTCGATGTTCAGCCCGCTGGTGACCCACGAAGCCAGGTTGAAGGATTGAACGTTGACGAAGTTCGGCCCCGTTGTGTTGTGCAGGTTGAAGGCGCCGCAGGTAGTCGGGTCGCCGGCGAAGCAGAGATTGACGATCTGCTGCGCCGACAGGCTCGAGATCACGTCCTTCAGCTTGATGTGGTAATAGTCGACCGAGACGCTGAAGCCGGGCAGCCAGGCCGGCCGTGACAGCACCACGCCCAGCTCGGTATCGCGCGCCGTCTCGGGCCGCAGCGCCGAGTTGCCGATCGTGCTCTGGATGATTGAAACCTGGGTGTTGGTAAACGGGTCGGTGAAGTTGGGGACGGTCGTCGTCACCGGCGCCGCGAACAGTTCTGACAGGTTCGGCGCGCGGATGTCGCGCGAGGTGACGCCGCGGAAGCGGATCCCCGACCAGGGTGTCTGCCAGGTACCGCCCAGCTTCCACGCCCAGATTGTGCCCGACGTGCTGTAGTGGGTGCGCCGGGCGGCGGCGTTGAAATTGGCCCGGCCGATCGCCTGATTGTCCCACAGCGGCAGGTTCATCTCGGCGAAGCCTTCGTACACGGTGTAGCGGCCGCGTCCGTTCTTGTAGTTGCCGGCGTACCAGTTGCTGCCGTTGACCGTGTTCAGCAGCGGGTCGGCGGGATAGTCGCTGTCGTTCGGGCTGATGGTGGTGACGCCCGCGCCATAGGGGTCGGCGTTGACCCGGTAGAACTCGCGCCGCCACTCCGCGCCGAAGGCCAGCGAGAGCGGTCCCGCCCACAGCTTCAGCGGCTCGCCCGAGAAGGCGATCGAGGCCACGTCCTGCGTCTGCTTGGTGTGCTGGAACGGTCCGGCTTCGGGCGCGATATAGGCCAGCGTCGCGGCGCTCGGCAGCGCGTTCCCGGCGAACAGGTTGAGCGGAACGCAGCCCGACGCGCGCGCCGCCGCGTTGGCGCAGACGATCTGGCCGTTGAGATTGATCGCCTGGATCGCGGCGTTGAAGCGGGGGGTCAGCGTGATGTTGTCGACATTGATGTCGGTGATGTTGAGCCCATGCTCGTAATAGGCGTCGTAGCGCCAGTTGCTCGGTCCCGATCCCAGCTTGCCCTTGAGACCGCCGACGAAGCGATATTGGCGGCGGTCCGTGTGGACCTTGATGTTCGGCAGCTCGGCGTTGCTGGTTCCGAACTGGAAGCTGGTGATCCCCGCGGTTGCGCACTGCTGCTTGATCGATAGCGGCACGAACGGGTTGGCGCACTGGATGGTGAGCCCGGTCTTCGCTGCGCCCGGATTGGGCTGGTTGCTGGTCTTCACCTGCGCAATGTTGGTCGTCAGGTAGATCTCGTTGTCGGGCGCGAAGTCGAAGCCGATGCGCGAGTAGCCGTCGGCCCGCTTCAGCGCTGACTTGAGTGACGCGCCCGAGCCGACCGCGCCCGACAAGTCGCCGCCGACGCAGAAGCCGACGAAGCAGCCGGTGACGTTGCCGCTGTTGTTGTTGCGCTGGGGAACGCCGTTCGAGCCATACTGGAAGTTGAACGGGACGCCGTTGGCGTCGAACGCGATGCCCTGCAGCGGGCCGGCGCTGATCAACCCGTATTTCGCGTACTGGAACGGCTGCGCGTAATCGCGGTAGAGATACTGCGGCAACCCGTTGTTGGTGATGCCAGTGTTGACCAGCGTGGTCGCACGGTGCCAGTCGCGGCTCTTCGCCAGGTCGATCCCGAAGTCGCCGGCGCCGACTCCCTGCTCGTCGTCATATTCGCCGCTGAGGATGACGTGCAGCCGATCGTGCGCGAAGGCGCCGCCCCAGGCGAGCTGCGCCAGCCCCTGCTTGTCGTCGCCGTAGTTGGTGATCCCGCCCTGGACGTTGCCGCGCAGGCCGACGAAGCGGGTATCGGTGATGAAGTTGACCACGCCGCCGACCGCGTCGGAACCGTAGGACGCCGACGCACCGCCGTTGACGATGTCCACGCGCTTGATCAGCAGCTGCGGAAACATGCTGATGTCGGGAACGCCGGTCACGTTCGCGCCGACGACCCGCTGACCGTCGAGCAGGGTCAGCGTACGGATCGTGCCGAGCCCGCGCAGGGAGAAGGAGCTCAGCCCCTGCTGGCCGCTCGAGGTGCTGAAGGTACCGGTGGCGACGCCGGTCGATCCCTGCAACGAGGGCAGCTGCGCAATCGTGTTGAAGATGTTCGGCTGGGCGTTCTTCAGGATCTGGTCCTGGCCGATGATCGTGCTCGGGGTCGGCGCGGTGAAGCCGCTGGTCTGGATGCGCGAACCCGTAACGATAATCTCGTCCGAAGACGTGGGACGGGTCGGCGCGGCCGGCGCGACCAGCTGCGGCGGCGCTGCCGGATCGGCCGACTGAGTCGTCACGGGCACCGTTGCGCTGCCCTGCGGGGTGATCGTCTGCGCGGACGCCGGAGCGGAGATCGCGGCGACGGCAAGGATGCTGGCGCTCGCCAGCATGGCGCGGCGACGATGCGGTGCGGTGATCGGCATATTTGCAGCCCCCTGAAATATGAACTGGCCAGTCCGGTCGGATTGGCCCCTTCCGCCGGGATAGTGCATCGCCCCAACCGCGACACCCACGACCAAAGTCGCGGGCTGGTCAGGTCCGGGCGGCGTACAGCGTGTGGTGGGTGAGGATGAACAGGGTGCGCCCGTCCGCCCCGCCGAAGATCAGCTGCGTGGGCCGCTCGGGAACGTCGATGCGCCCGCTGCTCCGCCCGCTCGCGTCGTAGACGAACACCTGCCCGTTCGCGACATAGACCCGTCCGTCGGGGCCCGCCGCGACACTTTCGCCGCCGCGATCGGCGAAGGGCCGCAAGTCGCCGAGCGTGCCTCCGGCCGCGATCCTGCCGCTGTAGGTCAGGTTCTCCGAGCCGTTGGTGACATAGACCCGGTCGCCGACCGCCCCGCTGACGAAGCCGTTGGCGTTGAGCGCGTCCGACCAGCGCCAGCCGACATGGTCGGTCGGGCCCTGCTGCCAGACGCGGAAGGCCGGCAGCGCGATGCTCCCGTCGGGCGAGACATAGTGCATCGCCTTGGGCGTGCCCGCCTCCGCCGCGAACAGTTGGGCCATGGTGGTGAACGCGTAGCTGCGCTGGTCGAGCTGGTCCCGGAATTCGCCGTTCACCCACCAGTTCACCGGCAGCAACGTGCGCGATCCTGGAGCCGCGCCGGCGGGGGTCGGGCGGATCAGCTGATAGTCGGTGCGGGGACCGTTGGGATCGAAGGAATAGACCGCCCCCTTGGCGCCGAGCGACGACAGGACCAGCAGGTGGCCAGACCGGTCAACGGCCAGGTTCACCGGGTCGAGCGAATGGTCGCGCACCATCTCGAGCCCGCGCATCTCTGTCCATTTGTAGATGCGCTGGAAGCGGCGGTCGATGAAGTAGAGGGTTCCGTCGGCACTGACCGCCGCCCCCGAGATGGAGAAGAAGTCGCCCGCCAGCCGGCGCGGCTCGGGCGTCCCCGACGGCGGCTCCGCCGGCGGCGGCGCGGCGGTGACGTCGAGCGCGGCGAACTCCCGCTCGCGCAGCTTGGCGCCGCTGGTCTGGTCGTCGATGACATTCTCGAACGGATATTTGCTCGCGCGCAGGAAGGTCCCGCAGCCCTCGTCGTCGCACGAGGCGTAGCCGCTCTCGGCGTTCACATGGACGTTGCGGAAGCGCAGGTCGGTGGAGTGAAAGAGCTTCACCGCCATCGGCGCCGGGTGGTAGCTGCGGGTCACGCGATAGGCATGGTAGTTGGCAAGCAGCAGGTTGCGCGAGTTGCGGATCTCGAACGACACCGCGTCGGGGCCGTCGGCGACCTCCTGCTCGGTCTGCGGCGCGAGGAACTCCCAGTTCTGCACATTGTCGAGCACGAACTCGTTGCGCGCATGATGCTCGACCGACACCTCGTAGAGATGCCCCGGCGTGCTGGTGTCGGTGATCGCGAAGCCGGCGGAGGCGAAGGTGTTGGGGCTCCACACGTCGGTGAAGGTGCCGCCGCCGCCGTCGGTCACCCAGATGCTCGGATATTGCGCGTCCATCCGGCCGTCGGCGACCGGATCGCCCGAGCGCGCCTGGAGCGAGCCGAGCGGCTTGGCATCGGCGGTCGGGGTCCCGCCCCCGCCCATGATCTTCACGTCCTCGACCAGGCTGTTCGCGCCCGAGCGCCACAGCAGCGCCGAGGCGCGCTGGTTGACCCGGCCGGTGAACAGGCCGATCCCCGACAGGATGTTGTCGCCGCCGCGCGGCGTCTCGAGGATCGGGACCACCGATCCCGCGCCGGAATGGGCCGGGTTCTCGTCGGGAATGACCAGCTGCGCCAGCGCCGGGTGCATGCCGATCAGCACCGTGTCGGGTTGCAGCCGCAGCGTGGCGGTCACCTTGTAGAAGCCGGCGGGAAAGTAGAGCACGCGGTGGGTGTCGATCGCACGCTGCAGCGCGGCGGTGTCATCGGCGACGAAATCACCCTTCGCGCCGAGCGTCCGGACGTTCACCCACTCGCTGACCGGCGGCGTCGCGCGAACCGCGGGGCTCGCCGGCGCGGGCGCCGCCGCAGGCACGATGTCGGCGAGTGTGCGATACTCGCCCATTCGCCCCAGCGCGGGGACGTGGAGCCCGTAGCTGAACGAGCGGACCGCGTAGGACCGGCCCTTGCCCGCGACCGTCCGCCCGCTGTCGCGGAAGCGCGCGAACACGGGCGTGCGGACGGCGCTCGCCTGGTCGAAGCCGATCTGCGTGAAGACGCGGTTCTCTTGCGAGATCACCACCCCCGCCCGCGACACGTCCTCAAACCGGACGTTCTTGCCCCACAGCGAATCGCTGTAGCCGCGGTCGATGTCGATCCCGACGGGGGTTCGGCGGATCGCCACGTTCACCAGCGTCAGGTCCGCCTCATGCTCGCGGATCGCGGCGCTGCGCTGACCGTCGAAACTGGAATCGATCAGCGTGAACTGCCAGGCGGGCGAGGTCTTCTCGGTGACGATCCCGTAGCGCCCGCCGCGGAAGTGGACATCCTTCATCACGTTGCCGGCCTGGTAGACGCCGGCGAAGGCGGTCCCGAGATCGAAGTCCATGTGGCTGAGGAAGGCGTGCTGGGCCATGCGGAAGCGGATCGCCGCCGCCGCCGGATTGCCTCGGCCGATCAGCACGTCGACATTGCTCATCGACGAGTAGAATGTGCCGGAATTGGCGTCGCGCACGATGCGGTCGCGCGGAACGACGGTCGGCACCGGCACCGGCACCTTGCCGACCTGGTACTGGTCGCCCCCGCCGAACACGACCATGGTTGAGACGCCAGTCTGGAACCCGGGCGTCGCTGGCGCGAGGTAGAGCACCGGCCGGGTCGGGCCGACTCCGTACAGCCGGACGCCCGGCGGCACGACGATCGTTCGCGTCAGCCGGTAGCGGCCGGAAGGAAGATAGACGATCCCGTGCCCGGCCTTGTTCGGCGCGGCATCGAGCGCGGCCTGGAGCGCGGCGCTGTCGTCGGCGCGGCCGTCGCCGACACCCTTGACGACGATCGCCTGCGGCTCGTCCGGGGCGACCGGATAGAAGGAAACGCCCGCCTCGGCCCGGCTGCCGACGATCAGCAAGCCCGTCGCCACTACCACCGCGCGCATCGCCTTCTCCCATGCGGACCGGGGAGCCGCGCTCCCCTCCTTCCGAGCGGTTAGAGCGCACCTGCCGCCCGGTCACCTCCCGACGATGGTCGTAGTATTCGCCGCTCGCGCCGCCCGGTATGAGCCGGTCGAGCGGCAGTCGGTCGCAGGGCGGGAATCCACATTGCAACACAGTCTTCGTCGACCCGGCGCCGGCCGCACCGCCTTGATCGTGATGGGCGTCAGCGGCTCGGGCAAGTCGACCGTCGGATCGCTCGCCGCGCGGGCGCTGGATTGCCGCTTCCTCGAAGGCGACAGTTTCCACGACCCGGCGGCGATCGCCAAGATGCAGGGCGGCGTCCCGCTCAGCGACGAGGACCGCTGGCCGTGGCTGGACCGGATCGCCGCCGCCGCCGGTCAGGCGATCGCCGACGACGGACGGGTGGTGATCGCCTGCTCCGCGCTGCGCCGCGCCTATCGCGACCGGCTGCGCTCGGCGATCCCTGGCACCACGCGCTTCGTCATGCTCGACAACAGCCGCGAGGAGATCCTGCAGCGGCTGACCGCGCGGTCGCACGAGTTCATGCCGGTGTCGCTGCTGGACAGCCAGTTTGCGGTGCTCGAGCGGCCGGCCGCGGACGAGCCGGCGACCATCCTCCTCAGCAACGTCCGGCCCGACGCCCTGTGCACGCAGATTCTCGGCTGGATGGGGAGCGTCCAGTCCGCCGGCTGATCACGGCAGCAGCCGCTTGCGACCCTCGGACAGGTGCCAGCGCATCGCCAGCGCGGCGCCGTCCGGATCCTGCGCCCGGATCGCGTCGACGATCATCTCATGCTCGCGCATCATCGCGTTGATGAACTCGGGCGGGCGCGAACGCGAGATGGCGACCCCGGCGCGCATGATCTGGTCGACGCCGGGCTGCAACGCGTCGAAGGCGGCGATGAACGCCTCGTTCGCAGTCGCCTCCGCCACCGCGCGGTGAAACTCCATATCCTCCTCGTGCGCCGGCGCGTTCGACAGGAGCGCGGCCCGGAGCTGCTCGAGCGCCTGCTCGATCAGCGCCATCGCTTCGGGCGAGCGGCGCGCCGCGGCGAGCCGCGCGGCTTCGGCCTCGAGCACCAGCCGAACCTCGTAGCTGCCCATGGTGGTCGGCATCTGCGCCAGCGGCAGATAGGCGGCGAGCCGGTCGGACGGGCGCCGCTTGACGAACGAGCCCGCGCCGCGCCGCGCTTCAGTGATGCCGTCAGACGACAGCCGCGCGAGCGCCTCGCGGACCACCGTGCGCGACACGCCGAGCATTTCCGCCAGCCGCGACTCGGACGGCAGCCGATCGCCCACATCGGCCTGCTCGTCGTTGATGAACTGGACGATGCCCGCATAGGCCCGATCGGCCAACCGTAGGTGCGTCATCTCAGGCCCCCGACCGCGCCGGCGAAGCATGGACGCGGCGCCGATGCTGCGCAAGGGCCGCGCCCGCGAGCACGGCTCTCACGCCAGACTCGGCGCGTTTCTGTTGGACAGGTTTTCACCCCTTCCCCGCTCCCGCTCTCTCTGAAACTTTCCGAGCCTTGTCACAAATGGGCTTGAACCTGTCCAACAAATATCTTCTACTGCGATCAGGCGGGCGTCTTCAGGACCTGACGTCAGATCAGCAGTCCGCCACTTGGAGGAGATGGTCGATGAACGCGCACTTCGGGACATCGGGAAGCGGTTGGGAGCGGACGACCTCGGTCGCCGGGCACGGGAATGCTCCGGCGCTGACGCCGACCCAGCTCAAGGTTCTGCACGGGGTCCACTCGGGCCTGCTCAACAAGCAGATCGCATTCGAGCTCGGGATCGCCGAGTCGACCGTAAAGGCGCACATGACCGCGCTCATGCGCAAGCTCAACGTCCGCAACCGGACGCAGGTGGCAATGGCCGCCAGCATGTGGAGCGAGGACGCGCGCCGCGCCTGACCCGTCGGCCGCGCCGCGGCAACAATGGCGGCGCCGTTCGTTACCGCCAACACCAGGGAGGGGATGATGACGTTGGCCCGGCGCGACCTGATCACTTCGGCAATCGGCCTCGCCGTCGCCAGCAAGGCCATTGGCCGCGGGCCGGGCGACCGGCCGCTCGGCTATGCGATCGTCGGCCTCGGCTCCTACGGTCTCGGGGTCATTATCCCGCAGTTCGCCAACTGCACGCACAGCCGTCTGGCGGCGGTGGTGAGCGGCGATCCCGCCAAGGCCAAGCGGGTCGCGGCGGAGCACGGACTGCCGAACCGCTCCATCTACTCCTATGCCGACTTCGACCGGATCCGGGACAATCCCGACGTCGACATCGTCTATGTCTGCCTGCCCAACTCGATGCACGCGGAATACACGATCCGTGCCGCCCGCGCCGGCAAGCACGTCATGTGCGAGAAGCCGATGGCCGTGTCGGTCGCCGAATGCGAGGCGATGATCGCTGCGTGCAGGGCGGCCAACCGCAAGCTGATGATCGGCTATCGCTGCCACTTCGAGCCCTATAATCTGGAAGCGATGCGGCTGGCGCGGACCGGCGCCGCGGGCAAGGTCCGCTACGTGCGTTCGGAACATGGCTTCGTCCAGCGCGACCCTTCCAGGTGGCGGCTGAAGCGGGCGCTGTCCGGCGGCGGCTCGCTGATGGACATGGGTATCTACAGCCTGCAGGCGGCGCGCTACATGACCGGCGAGGAGCCGATTGCGGTCACCGCGCGCGAGTCTACCGACCGCCGCGACCCGCGCTTCACCGAGGTCGAGGACATCATCGACTGGACGCTCGAGTTTCCCTCCGGCGCGATCGCCAGCTGCCAGTCGATGTACAGCGCCAATCAGAACCATATCCTGCTGATGGGCGACGCCGGACGGGTCGAGCTGGAGCCGGCGACCCGCTACGACGGCAACCACATGTGGGTTGGGAAGGACGGGCGCGAGCGCGAGATCATGCCGGCGCCCGGCCCGGCGAAGACGCAGTTCGCGGGCCAGCTCGACCATTTTGCCGACTGCGTCCGCACCGGGCGCGAGGCGATCGTCTCCGGCGACGAGGGACTTCGCGACATGCGGATCGTGGAGGCGATCTACCGCTCGGCGCGCGAGGGCCGGACGCTTCGGCTGGACGGCCGGTCATGACCCGCGCGCTCCGCTGGTTGGCGCTGGCCTGCTCCGGTACCGCGCTGGCGCAGGGCGCGGCGAGTGACCCGACCGCCTTCGCCTCCTCCGCCGCGATCGCCGCGCAGGTGGCGGCGATGGACCGGGCAATGAAGCCAGGCCAGGGCTTCGCCTGGCAGCCGGTGGTCCGCGACGGCAACCGTGTGGCCGCCCTCGAAATCTGGAAACACCCAGGCCGCCCTGCGGTGCACCCGGCGGAGGCGGAATATGCGACGGTGATCGACGGCGAAGGGACACTGGTGTCGGGTGGAACGCTGGAGAATGCCAGCACGACCCGTCCCGACCTGGTCGAAGGCGACCGGATCGTCGGTGGCACCCGCCGTCCACTCCGGCGCGGCGACGTGATGCTGATCCCGGCCGGAGTTCCGCACGGCTTCGAGATCAGCGGCCGGCGGCTGGTGCTGCTCGGCACCAAGCTGCCGACGCGCTGACCTCAGCCTTGCCAACCGGCTCGCAGCGGCAGGTGCAGGACGCGATCGTTGGCGGTCATGAACAGGGCACGGCCCCGTTCGCCGAACGCGCAGTTGGCGATCGGACCGCCGGTCTCGACCAACCCGAGCGGCTCCGCCTCGGGGGTCATGAACATCATCCCGCCCGGCACCGAACAGACCAGTGTCCCGTCGCGCGCGACTTTCATCCCATCGGGCAGACCGGGCGCACCCGTGCCAGCCATCGCCTTGGCATCGAGCAGCACCCGCGACCCGCGCGGATGGCCGCGCGCATCGAGGTCGTAGACCATGATCCGCGGTGCGGCCTCGTCGGACACGGAAACGTAGAGCCGCCTTTCGTCGGGCGACAGCGCGATGCCGTTCGGACGGGTCAGGCTCCCGTCGAGCAGCGCCACCTCGCCGTCGGGACGCCAGCGATAGACACCATTGACCGGCTGCTCCTTGAGCGAGGACGAATCTCCGCCGGCCAGACCGTAGGGCGGATCGGTGAAGTAGATCGACCCGTCGCGCGCGACATGCAGGTCATTGGGGCTGTTGAAGCGCTTGCCGGCGTAGCGGTCGGCGAGCGCCACTCGGCGCCGACTGCCGAGATCGAAGCGATCGATGCTGCGGCCGCCGCTGTCGGCGATCAGCAGCCGTCCATGCCGGTCGAGCGCCAGGCCGTTGGCCCCGGGCTCCCGCACCAGCTTGGGATCAGTTCCGGCAGCGCCCGAGGGTTCGAGAAAGATGGTCGCGCCGTGACCGGGGCGCCATCGCCGGACCCGGTTCGCTGGCGGGTCGGAAAAGAGCAGGAAACCGCCGGCCGGTACCCACAGCGGCCCTTCCGCCCATTTAATGCCGGTAGCGATGACCTGCGGCTGCGCCCCGGGCGCCACCATCTTGTCGAGTGCCGGCGACAAGCGCCGCAGGCGGAGCTCGGTGGGCGTGCCCGCAGCCCGCGCAGCACCCATGGAGAAGAGGGCAAGGCTGCCGGCCAGAACCGTGCGACGATCGAACAACGGCATTCACTCCCTGCTCGCCCGTTGCGGTCGGGCGAGCGCACCTTGTGGCCCGCCGCGCCGCGGCGCAATCGCCTTGAGGTCGTAACATCGTGAAATCATCGCCCCCGCCCGCAGGAGAGAAGAAGATGCGCATGTTCATCGGCCTGATCATGGCCCTGCTCGCACCGGCTGCGGCCTGGGCCGCCGACCCGGCGCCGGTCCCACCGCCGAGCTATACCGCCATACCTTTATGGCCGAACGGTGCGTCCGGCTCCGAGGCGCGGCGGAACGAACCCGAGATCGCGCGCGACTATTGGGTCCGCAACATCCAAAACCCTTCGCTGCTGGCCTTCCCGGCAAGCGCAAAGCACAACAGCGGGGCGGCGGTGATTATCCTGCCGGGAGGCGCGCACCAGTTCCTGGTCTGGACCAACGAGGGGGTGAAGGTCGCCACTGCTCTCAACCGCATGGGGGTGTCCGCCTTCGTCCTCAAGTACCGGCTGGCGCGCGAGCCGGGATCCCATACCTCGATCGAGGGAGATGCGGCCGACGATACGCGGCGCGCTGTCCGCTGGGTCCGCGCGCATGCCGCCGACTACGGGATCGACCCCGCCCGGGTCGGGCTGATGGGCTTTTCCGCGGGGGGCGAGCTGGTCACGCTGGTCGCCGACAATGCAGAGCCGAAGGGTCGCCCGGTGCGCGACGCGCTCGACCGGCTGAACGGCAAGCCCGACTTCCAGGTGCTGGTGTTCCCCGGCCCGCTCGGACAGCCCGCGAACGACGTCGCCCATGCACCCCCCGCCTTCATCGTCGCCGGTTCCCTCGATGCCTGCTGCGGACCGCCCTCGGTCGCGCTCTACGAGCAGCTGCGCAAGGCGCACGTGTCAGCGGAACTCCACATGTATGCGGACTCCGACCACGCTTTCAATCTCGACGAGTCCAACCGCATCTCCATCCTTCATTGGCCGGACCGGCTGGCGGACTGGCTCGCCGACGGCGGATGGCTCGACCACCGGACGAAATAGGCCCATGGCGACCATCCTGTGCTGCGGCGAGGGAATGCTGGAGCTCTCCGCCGCCAGCGCTGTGGCGCCGCTCGGCGACTGTCAGTTGGGCTATGGCGGCGACACGCTCAACACCGCGATTCACCTCGCGCGGGCCGGGCACTCGGTCCAGTTCCTCACGGCGCTCGGCCTCGATCCGTTCAGCGCCGCGTTGCGGCAGGCGTGGCTGGCGGAGGGCGTGCTTGGTGAGCTGGTGCTGACCCATCCGACGCGTCGCGC
Source organism: Sphingomonas ginkgonis (assembly GCF_003970925.1). Lineage (NCBI taxonomy): Bacteria > Pseudomonadati > Pseudomonadota > Alphaproteobacteria > Sphingomonadales > Sphingomonadaceae > Sphingomonas > Sphingomonas ginkgonis. Next base: position 1,451,633 of record NZ_RWJF01000001.1, on the reverse strand, counting down.
CGGACTATATGCGATCACCACCGACGTTGAGGGAGAGCGGAGCTTCACCTACTGGCGCGGCAACAGCGCAGCCCAGGCCATGTTCGAGCTCGCGAGCGAGGCTCAGCTTGCCATGGCCGAGCGCTCTGCGCTGCTGTTCTTCTCGCTGATCACGCTGGCGATCCTGCCGCGCGCCGGCCGAGAGCGGCTGTTCGACCTTGTCCGCCGGGTGCGGGAGCATGGCGGCAGGGTCGCCTTCGACGGAAATTACCGGCCGAGCCTCTGGCGCGATCGGGCATCGGCGCGCGAGGCCCGCAACCAGGCGGTTGCGCTCGCCAACATCGGGCTCCCCACGCTGGACGACGAGACCGCGTTGTCGGGCTGGCGCGATCCGGCGGAAGTTGCGGAACACTGGGCCGGGCTGGGTTGCGCGGAGACGATCGTCAAGCTCGGCAGTGCCGGGTGCCGCCTTCCTTCGGGCGAGACGGTGGCGCCCGCCGCGGTGCTCCATCCGGTCGACACGAGCGGCGCGGGCGACGCCTTCAACGCCGCTTATCTCTCCGCGCGGCTGAGCGGGGACAGCATTGCCGCGGCCGCCAGCAAGGGCCATCGCCTGGCCGGCTGGACCATCATGCGCCCCGGCGCGACACCGCGCGCGGACGACTAGGTCCGGATCGACCTGCGACGTCGATCGCCCGGACTCAAGAGTCCTTAGTGTGGCAAATGACGGGAGGCCGCAGTGCTTTCCAGAAGGCGATCCAGTGCATCTTGGCAGGCCGCGGCAAAGGCGGAACCGGGTTCCAACGCGTCCATGATCGCAATGGCCGCTTCGACATGATGCTGGATCTGGCCGATGGAATGCAGTCGCGCGCGCTCGCCTGGACCTGATAGATGCATACAAGCGGCTCCCCGCGTCCGCCTGCCGGCACGATCCGGTAATAATGCATTAAACGGACCAGCTGCGCAACATTTCCCCAAGGCAAGCTTCCGTACGCTCGAGACCGCTGGCGCTGAGGCGGAGCTGCCTCGTCTCGCCTCTACCCGACGGCAGAAGCTCGATCAGCCCTTCGGCTTCCAGATAGTCGAGCCAGCGCGTGAGCGATGCCGACGAACTGGAAAGGCTGGCGGCAAGCTCAGGCAGGTCCATCGGGCCGACCGGGTCATGGACGTAGATGGCTAGAAGGGCCTCCCACGCGGTCTCGCCCAGCATGTTGAGGGGGAAGTGCCGCTGGCGCACGCTGCGATGCGCGATCACCGCGCGCGCGAAATCGATCAGGCGGTCACGGTCGGCCGAGGACGTTTTAACCGCCATTCGGGTTCTTCTGCCGGACGGCCGGTTCCGCGACCATCGTCATCTCCAGCTGTCTTTCCAGTCGCGCTCGGCGCCGTGCAGCAGCACGCGCCGGCGGTGGTTCATGATGCCGACGGCGGTGACCGCCAGCATCGGCCAAGCCCAGACGGTGACCAGGATCGCGTAACCGGCCGCCGGAAGCGGCGGGAAGATCGACTTGGCGATGTGGGCGAGGATCGTCGCGACCTGCAGGCCGGCCAGCGCGATCGGCCAGAAACGATTGGCCCAGAGCGCCAGGACGACGAGCGCCGCGCCGAGCGCAAGGTCGGCGACTGCAAGCCCCGCCGGCAGGCTGCTAAATCCGCCGGAGATCCGCACGAAGCCGGCCGAGAAGGACATCAGCAAGGCGCCGAGCTGCGCGACAATGGCCACCCGTTCCGGCCCGGCGCCCGCCGAAAAGGCGTAGATGGAACAGAATCCCAGGGCGACGAGAAAGGCGATGATGTGAAGCAAGCTGAACCCCCGTTCTTCGCCTTTCCGTCGCCCCAGTGATCAAGCGACGATCGAGAGCGGCGCAGCCTCGTGCTCGGACGAGGGCGGGCATTCCCAGATGTCCCCATAGCTGAAGGCACCGAGCCCGATCTCGATCTGGGTCTCGCGGAACGCGTGGTGCGCTTCGATCATCTGCTTGCGGGCGGCGACCAGCTGCGCAGTCGCGCCGGCGATCAGGGTCAGCGCCTCCTGCCCCGTCGCGAGCGGAAGCTTCGCTGCCTTGCGACCTTCGACCACTGCGATAGCAAGTTTCGCGCTGTGCACGATGGCGGCATCCAGGTCCCGCTCCGCCGGGATGAGCTCGCGGGCGACGGCCTGCGCCGCGGCATGACGTTGATTAAGCACTGGGGTCTCCTAACAATGGGGCGTACGCCGAGACGGAGACTATTGGCCAAAGGTTTTCCAAAGCTGGTTGGCGCCCTGAGCCGCTCCGACGAGAGCGGCCAAAGACAGGATCGATCCGACCGCGACGGCCAGGATCGCCAGCAAGGTCATCCCCGCCCCGAGCGTGTTGATCGGCGGCGGCTGGTCGATAGCCGCGCCGGCAGCGGATCGTCCGCCGTCCAGCGCGCTCTCGATCTCCGAGCTTTCGCGCCCTTGCGGTAGCTCTGCGCCGCCATAGTACGGCTCGACCGTAGTTCCTTGGGGACCGCCGAAAACGAGGGCCGCCGCCGCCGCGGACGAGGTAACACCGAGCTGCTGGCGAACAGCCAGCAGATGCTTTTCCACCGCGTAGTGGGTGATCCCGAGCTGCCGACCGATCTCCTTCGCCGTCTTGCGGCGCCAGAAGCCTTCAAGGCACTGCAGCTGTCGGGACGTGAGCTTCACATCCGGAGCCCCGAGGATAGTGGGGGGCATCGATTCTCCGCTTCCCTGATCGCGTCGCTAGACCCGAAACAAGGCTCGGATCGATTCGGTCCGACCGCTATATCAGTTCAGGCCCCGGAGGCATCGCCCACCCTGCCCTTCAGCTGGGTCTCACGCGTGTAGGGCGGGCTCTCGGACGCCGCCGCCCCCGTCACAACGGTCCTGTCCTGCAACGCTTCGGCAACGATTTCCGGTTCGATTGCGGAGTAACCAGACGTGAGCCGAACGCGAGGGATTGCCCGAGATCAGGCGAAGACCTGGTGCAGTTCGCCGGCGCCGCCGCCTTCGCGCGCGTCGCGAAGCTCGATGAACAGCGAGGGCTGGATGGTCGACCAGAGCAGGTTGAAGATGCCGGTCGAAACGACGCTCCAGACGAACATCAGCAGCGGCAAACGCTGGGTGAACTGACCCGGCGACCCGGTCAGGCGAGCGGCGAAACCTACCAGTGCCAGCGAAAGATAGAAGACAACCAGGATGGCGGCGAGCAGGCCGAAGACCTTCCAGCGCGATCCCTTGGTCAGCTCGCGGCTGCGGCCAAACGCTCCGATCACGCCGGTCCGCTCCTCGACCAATGCTGAAACCGCGACGGCCCACATGGTCAGCAGGATCAGGCCGGGCACGATCAGCAGCAGGGTGCCGAGAAAGATGCCGATGTACCAGAGGATCGTGAAGCCGACGACCGGCAGCGCGTAGCGCAGCCCCGCCGACAGGCTTTCGCCCAGCGACGGCCCGCGCCCCTCATGCTCGACCACCAGCGCGCGGGTCATCGTCGCCTGCGACAGCGCGTTGAACACGGCGATCAGCAGGAAGGAAAGCAGCTGCAGCGTGCCCAGCCCCGCCGCCATGGGTCGCGACAGGCCCGGCTGGATCGCACCGAAGTTGAGCAGTTGCCCAAGCCCGACCGGAAGCGCGCTGAACAGGAAGGCGGTGACGAGCGCCAGCGCCGGGTTGCGCCCGATGAACCCGAACGCGCGCGAGAAGACGCGGCCAATCGACACCTCGCCCGACACGGCCTGATACGCAGTCGCCATCTTGCTTGTCCCCCATTGACCGGAGACAGGTTGCGGCGGGGCGAACGAGCTGTCCAGCCTTATTGCGCTTGCGCCCGTGCTGACGACGTTTCATGCTTCAGTTTAATGGGGGATCTCGACAACGGAGCCGGGTCGACGGCGCGCGCGCCATCGTTCGACGCGGCGTGGCGGCAGCTTCACGCCGATCCCTCGATCCAGTTCAGCCTCTCCCCCGCCGCGCCGAAGCCCAAGCCACCAGCCTGGGTCGAGACGCTCGGGCGATGGGTCGAGGCCGCTTTGCGCCCCATCGGCCGTTTCTTTGGCTGGCTGTTCAGCCATCTCCCCGACGCCGCCTACGCCCGCATCATCCTGGTCACGCTGCTGGTCGCGGGCGCCGCGCTGATCCTCTACCTGGTCGTCCAGCGGGCGCGCAGCGGCGAGTGGCGGTGGCCGTGGCACCGCCAGCCCCCGCTTCCCGCGGGCGAGGCGGCCGACCTCGACTGGCAGCCCGACGCCGCGCCGGTCCGCGCCTGGCTCGACGAGGCCGACGCGCTCGCCGCGCAGGGCCGGTTCGCCGAGGCCATCCACTGCCTGTTGCTGCGCTCTGTCGACGACATCGCGCGACGCCGGCCGCAGCTCGCCCGCCCCGCCCTCACCGGCCGCGAGCTCGCCGCCTCGGTCCTGCTGCCGGAGCGGGCACGCGTGCTCTTCTCCGGCATCGCGTCGACCGTCGAGCGCAGCCTGTTCGGCGGCCGCGCGGTCGACGGCGGAGAATGGTCCGAAGCGCGCGCCGCCTACAGCGCCTTCGCGCTTGCCTCGAGCTGGTCGCGATGAGTGCATCGAGCGCGCCTGACCCGTTCCGCCGCTCGCTGCTCCTGCTGCTGACGGGCGTCGGCGTGCTGGCGTTCGTCGCTACGCTGCTACTCGGCGCCTACGCCCCCGACCTCCGCTCGGGCAGGAACGGCGGCGGCCACGCGCTGTCGAACGCCGCGATCGGCTTCAGCGGTCTCGTCCGCCTCGCCGAACTTACCGGCCGCAACCCGCGGATCTATCGCAGCGAGGAGGAGCTCGGGACCAGCGACGACCTGGCGGTGATCACTCCGCCGAGCGGCTCGACCGACCTCGGCAAGGTGCTTGCGGCGCGCGGGGCCCGCGCGACCTTGATCGTCCTTCCCAAGTGGCAGACCGAGAAGCGCGAGCGACCCGCCGGCTGGGTGTCGGCGAGCGGCCTGATGCCACCGATGCTCCTCGAGAACGTGCTCGAGCCCGCGATCCGCATCCGAGTCTCGCGGCGGAAGACCGCTCATGCCCCGCTGCAAAACCGCTCTCCCCTGGTCCCGTCGGCCGCGTTGCTGCGCGAGCCGCCGATCATGCAGAGCATCGCGGGCGCGCACGTCACCCCTGTCATCGTCGACAGCCGGGGAGCGACCGTGCTCGGCCAGATCGGCACGCGAAACCTGTTCCTGCTGTCCGACCCCGACCTCCTCGACAATGTGGCGATGGCGGATCGCCAGCAGGCGCTGGGCGCGCTGACGATGCTCGACGACCTCAACAGCAGCGGCGCCAGGAGCATCCTGTTCGACGTCACCACCAATGGCCTCGGCCACTCGCGGAGCCCGCTCCGGCTCGCCTTCGACCCGCCCTTCCTTGCTGTCACCCTGTGCCTCGCGGCAGCGCTTCTGCTCGCCGGCTGGCAGGCGCTGACCCGCTTCGGTGCGCCGCTCGTGCCGCGCCGGGCGATCGCCTTCGGCAAGGCCGCGCTGGTCGAGAACAGCGCCGCGCTGGTCCGCAAGGCGCGGCGCGAGACGCGGCTCGGCGGCCGCTACGCCGAGGTGGCGCGGAACCGCGCGGCGGCTTTGTACCGCCTTCCGCCGTCCACCAGCGCCGCGGAGACCGACGCCGCACTCGACCGCCTCCGCCCCGAGCGCCCCTTCTCGGCGCTCGCGGCGAATGTCGCGGGAGCCCGCACCCGCGGCGAGCTGGTCGCCGCGGCCCAACAGATGACCCGATGGATCGAGGAGACGCGTGAGTGACGATTGACGAGGTGAAGGCGCTTGGCGACGCGATCCGCGGGCAGGTCGCCAAGGCCGTCGTCGGGCAGGACCAGACGGTCCACCTGATGCTGGTCGCGATGCTGTCGCGCGGCCACATGCTGCTCGAAGGCCCGCCGGGCACCGCCAAGACCCTCCTCGCGCAGAGCTTCGCCGCCGCGGTCGGTCTCGGTTTCGGGCGGATTCAGTTCACCCCCGACCTGATGCCCAGCGACATTCTCGGCGCCAACCTGTTCAACTTCCAGACGTCCAGCTTCACGCTGACCCGCGGCGCCATCTTCACCGACCTGCTGCTCGCCGACGAGATCAACCGCACCCCGCCCAAGACTCAGGCCGCGCTGCTCGAGGCGATGCAGGAGCGGCAGGTCACGATCGACGGGAAGAGCTTCCCGCTCGGCGACAACTTCCTCGTCGTGGCGACCCAGAACCCGATCGAGCAGCAGGGCGTCTATCCGCTCCCCGAGGCGCAGCTCGACCGCTTCCTGTTCAAGCAGCTGGTCGACTATCCGAGCCCAGCCGAGGAGCGGCGGATCATCGCCAGCCACAGCGCTCGGCCCAACGCGATGGAGCCCGGAAGCTGGGGAGTCGAAGCGGTCGCCAGCGCCGACTCCATCCGCACCGCGGTCGGAGCGGTCGACCGCATTCGCCTGGTGGAGGAGATCGTCGACTATATCGCCGCGCTGATCCGCGGGACGCGCGAGGTCGCCGACCTCCAGTCGGGCGCCAGCCCGCGCGCCGGGGCGATGCTCGCCGGCGCCGCCCGCGCCCGCGCCGCGCTCGACGGCCGCGACTTCGTCATTCCCGACGACGTGAAGGCGCTCGCCCCCGCCGTGCTGCGCCACCGCATCCTCCTCTCGCCCTCGGCCGAGATCAACGGCCGTCGGGTCGAGGACGTGGTGCTCTCGATCATCGACGGGATCGAGGCGCCGCGTTGATCTACCCGACCCGCCGCGCGGTCGTGCTGATGGCGCTCGGCGCGCTGCTGGCGCTCGCCGTCGCGGCGTGGTCGAGCGGCCGCTGGGCGATGGCGCTGGTGTGGCCGCTCGTCATCGTGCTGTTAGTCGGGCTCGACGCCCTCAAGAGCCGGGGCCCGCTCGCGGTGGCGCTCGAGCTTCCGGGCAGCGCCTATGTCGGCGAGACCCGAGACGCGACAGTCGACCTTCGGCTCGGCGCCCGCGCCGACGTTGCGCAACTCGCGCTGGCCCACTCGCCGGTGGTCGAGCCGCTGGGTAGCGACCGATCGGAGGTCGGACTTGCCGCCGGCGCAGCGAGCGTGCGCCTCCCGCTCGCCATGCTCCGCCGCGGCACCGCCAGGATCGAGCGGCTGTGGCTGCGCTGGCAGGGGCCGCTGGGGCTGGTCTGGCGCCAGCACGAGCAGGCGGTCGACCAGCCCTTCCCCATTCTTCCCGACCTCCGCCCCACCCAGCGGCTCGGGGCGACCCTGTTCGAACGCTATGCGGTCGACGGGACGATGCGGCAATTCACCCGCGGCGAGGGCAGCGACTTCGACGCGCTCGTAGAATTCCGCCCCGGGATGGACCGGCGTGCGATCGACTGGAAGAGCAGCGCGCGCGCGACCCGGCTGCTCGCCCGCCACTATCATGGCGAGAAGAACAACCAGATCGTCTTCGCGCTCGACTGCGGCCGCCAGATGTCGGAACCGGTCGCCGGGCTGCCGCGTCTGGACCGGATGATCGCCGGGATCCTGCTCACCGCCTGGCTCGCTTTGCGCCTCGGCGACCGGGTCGCGATCAACGCCTTCGACAGCCGCCCGCGGGTCGCCAGCGGCCTCGTCTCGGGCGCCGGCGCCTTCGCCGAGGTCCAGCGCCTCACCGCCTCGATCGACTATGGCGTCGACGAGACCAACTACACGTTCGCGCTGACCGACCTCAACGCGCGCCTGTCGCGCCGCTCGCTGGTGATCCTCTTCACCGAGTTCACCGATCGCGTCTCGGCGCGCTTCCTGCTCGCCACCGTCCGACTGCTGATCCGGACCCATCTCCTGCTCGTCGTGGTGCTCCGCGACGAGGAGCTGGAGGCGTTCGTCGAGGCTCGGCCCGACAGCGCCGACGATGTCACCCGGGCGATCACCGCCGCCGAGCTGATCCGCGACCGCCAGGAGGTCATTGCCGAGCTCCGCCGCCTCGGCGTCGAGGTGCTCGAGGCCGACCACGAGCGAGTCGCGCCCGCGATTGCGGAGGCCTATCTCGAGATCAAGCGGAGGGACCGGCTGTGAGCGGCCCGCTCGTGAACGCCACCCGCTTTCGCGCCGAGCATTCGGCCGACTGGGAGCGGCTCGACCAGCTCGTCACCCGCCTCGAGCGCAAGTCGCTCCGTTCGCTCAGCGACGACGACCTGCTCGATCTTCCGCGGCTCTACCGCTCGACCCTGTCCTCCCTGTCGGTGGCGCGGGACACCTCGCTCGACCGCTCGCTGCTGACCTATCTCGAGCAGCTCAGCACCCGCGCCTATTTCCAGATCTACGGAGTGCAGACTTCGCCCGGGCGGCAGGTCCTCCGCTTTTTCGCGCGGGGCTGGCCGCTGGCGATTCAGGCCCTGTGGCGCGAGCTGCTGTTCTGCGCCGTGCTGACCGCCGCGTCCGCGCTCGCCGCCTTCCTGCTGGTGCGCGGCGATCCGGACTGGTTTTACGGGATCATCCCGCAGGGCATGGCTGCCGGGCGCGATCCAGCCGCCTCGACCGCCTTCCTGCGCGGCACCCTCTACGGCAACGAGCGCGACGGGCTGATGGTCTTCGCTACCTTCCTCTTCACCCACAATGCCCAGATCGCCATCTTCGCCTTCGCGCTAGGCTTCGCCTTCGCCGTCCCGTCGGTGCTGCTGATCACCTACAACGGGCTGATGCTCGGCGCGATTTTCGCGGTCTTCGCCGCGCACGGGCTCGCCCACAACCTCGCCGGCTGGCTGCTGATCCACGGCACGACCGAGCTGCTCGCCATCTGTGTCGCCGGGGCTGCCGGCATCCGCATCGGGCTGGCGCTCGCCTTCCCCGGCGCCGCGCAGCGGATGGAGGCGCTGGTCGCGGCAGGCCGGACGGCGGCAACCGCGATGCTCGGCGCGGTGCTGATGCTGAGCGTCGCCGGGATCCTCGAGGGGGTCGGACGGCAGACGATCACCGACGACGGGCTCCGCCTGCTGGTCGGGGCAGTCGCCCTGGCGGGTTGGCTGCTCTATTTCTTCCTGCCTCGCCGGACCGTGGACGAGGCACGATGAACGCCGTTGCCGCCCGTCGCAGCGTCGGATCGATGCGCCGCCATTTCGTCACGCCGGAAGGGGTTGATCTTCAGCTGTCGCTCGGAACCGCGGGCGCGCGCGCCGGCGCCTTCATGGTCGACGCGCTGCTGATGGTCGCGCTGCTGGTCGCGGTTACCTTGTTCCTGCTCTACCTGCGCGTGAAGCAGCTCGACCAGTTCCTCATGATCCTCTGGCTGATCGGCTTCTTCCTCCTCCGGAACTTCTGGTTCGTGCTGTTCGAGATGGGCCGCCGCGGCGCAACCCCGGGCAAGCGGCTGACCGGATTGCGGGTCGTGGCCCGCGACGGCGACCGTCTGACCGGAGCCGCCGTCGTCGCCCGCAACGCGATGCGCGAGATCGAGATCTTCCTCCCCCTCTCCTTCCTCGCCGCGCAGGCCAGCGAGGGGCTCGCCGACAGCTTTCTCACCATCTTCGCGCTGGGGTGGAGCGGCATCTTCCTCTTCTTCCCGCTGTTCAACCGCGACCGGCTGCGCGTCGGTGACCTGGTCGCGGGTACCTGGGTGGTCGAAGCGCGTCGCGAAGCGCTCTCCTCCGACCTTGTGGGAGAGCCACGCGGGCATCGCCGCCAATTCCCTGAAGCGGCGCTCGCTGCCTATGGCATCTACGAACTGCAGCGGCTGGAGCAGGTGCTCCGCGGCGAGCAGCCGGCCGCGGTGGCGACCGTCGCGCACACTATTCGCGACAAGTTCGCCATAGCCAGCGACGGCGACGACTATGGCTTTCTGTCCGACTTCTACGCCGAGCTGTGCCACCGGCTGGAGCAGGGCCTGATGCTGGGACGTTGTCGCCAATCCAAGCACAACGACACCTGAGCAAACGATGCCGACTCCCGTCGCGGAGACCAGGAGAATTCGTTTTCGAGCAGCTTTGGTCCGGATAGTTTCGCCCCACTGAGAGTTACCAACCGAGCTAGCGCGCCACGTCAGCGGGGTCTTCCAGGTGCAAAATCTTGAAGCGCGACCTTTGCGAGGGAATGGAGTCAATGGAAGAAACGGATCGCCTGCCCGTCACTCGGCGAGGCGTGCTGGTCAGCGGGGCCGCTTCCGCGGCCGTGATAGCAACGCCTAGCATGGAAGCCATTGCGCAGCCACGCCCGGCATCGGCGGCTGTTCCATCGCTCGTCCCGGTCACCATCGAGGTCAATGGACAGCCAAGACAGCTGCAGCTCGACACCCGGACTACGCTGCTCGATACACTGCGCGAGCATCTGCACCTGACCGGCACCAAGAAGGGCTGCGATCATGGGCAGTGCGGGGCCTGCACCGTCCTGGTCAATGGTCAGCGGATCAACAGCTGCCTCAGCCTCGCCGTCCAGCATCAGGGCGACAAGGTGACCACCATCGAGGGGCTGGGGTCGCCCGAACGGCTGCACCCGATGCAGGCCGCGTTCGTGAAGCATGACGGGTACCAGTGCGGTTATTGCACGCCGGGGCAGATCTGCTCGGCGGTGGCGGTGCTCGACGAGATCCGCCGCGGAATACCCAGCCATGTTCAGGCCGACCCGGCGGACAGGCCGCGAATGAGCAACTTGGAGCTGCGAGAACGGATGAGCGGCAACATCTGTCGCTGTGGCGCCTATTCGAACATTGCCGAAGCGATGGCCGAGGTCGCGGGGAATCAGGGATGAGGGCCTTCACCTACGAGCGCGCGAGCGACCCGGTTCAGGCCGCCCGGATTGTCGCCGAGCGGCCCGGTGCCAAGTTCCTCGCCGGCGGCACTAACCTGCTCGACCTGATGAAGCTCGAGATCGAGACGCCGACCCATCTCGTCGACGTGCAGGATCTCCGCCTCGACAGGATTGAGGAAACCCGCGAGGGCGGGCTGCGGATCGGCGCGCTGGTCACCAACACCGATCTCGCCGCCGACCGCCGCGTGCGAAGTGACTATCAGGTGCTCACGAAGGCAATCGTCGCAGGCGCTTCGGGCCAGCTGCGCAACAAGGCGACGACCGCCGGCAACCTCATGCAGCGCACTCGCTGTCCCTATTTCTACGATCCCAACATGCCGTGCAACAAGCGCCGTCCAGGCTCGGGCTGCGCGGCGATCGGCGGCTACTCGCGCCAGCTGGCAGTGATCGGTTCCAGCGATCAATGCATCGCGACCCACCCCTCAGACATGGCGGTGGCGATGCGGGTGCTGGATGCCGCGGTGGAAACCGTTCGATCCGATGGCGCTGCCCGCTCGATCCCGATCGCCGAGTTCCACCGGCTGCCGGGCGAAACGCCGCAGGTCGAGACCGTGCTGCAGCCGGGCGAACTGATCACCGCGGTGACTTTGCCCAAGCCGATCGGGGGCCGACACTTCTACGAAAAGGTGCGCGACCGCGCCTCCTACGCCTTCGCCGTGGTCTCGGTGGCGGCGGTGATCGGGCGCGACGGCCGGGGCCGGGTGGCGCTGGGTGGCGTGGCGCACAAGCCGTGGCGCGTCGAGGCCGCCGAGGCGGCGCTGCCGCAGGGCGCAAAGGCGGTGACCGCAAGTCTGCTCGCCGGCGCTCGCCCGACGACCCACAATGCGTTCAAGCTGCCGCTGGCCGAGCGCACGCTTGCCGCGGTGATCAGCCAAGCGAGGCACTCATGAAGTTCGACACGCCCGCGGGCAGCAATCCGATCGACCGGATGTCGGTGGTCGGGCGTGCCCACAGCCGGATCGACGGTCCGCTCAAGACCAGTGGCCGCGCCCCCTACGCCTACGAGCACCAGGGTTTCGAGCGGATGGCCTACGGCTATCCGGTTGGCGCGGCAATCGGCAGGGGGCAGATCGCGTCGATCGACACGGCAGAGGCGCGGCGCGCGCCGGGCGTGATTACGATCGTCACCTCCCCCGACGCCGGCAAGCTCGACAAGGGCAAGTTCAACACGGCGAAGCTGTTCGGTGGGAGCGAGGTCCACCACTACCACCAGGCGATCGCGGTCGTCGTAGCGGAGAGCTTCGAGCAGGCGCGCGCCGCGGCTGCGCTGGTTCGGGTCAAGTACAGCCGGGCCAAAGGCCGCTTCGATCTCGACGAGGAATTGAAGCACGCGCCGCTCACGGGCGGATCGAGCGGCGAAGGCAGCGCGGCGCCCCCGGTCAAGCGGGTCGGCAAGTTCGAGGAGGCGTTCGCCGCCGCTCCGGTCCAGCTCGACGCCACCTACAGCACTCCCGACCACAGCCACGCGATGATGGAGCCCCACGCCACCATCGCCGAGTGGAACGGTGACCGGCTGACCGTCTGGACTTCCAACCAGATGATCGACTGGGGCCGGGGTGATCTTGCGAAGACGCTCGGCATCCCGAAGGACAAGGTCCGGCTGGTGTCGCCCTACGTGGGCGGCGGGTTTGGCGGCAAGCTGTTCCTTCGGGCCGACGTGGTGCTGGCGGCGCTCGGCGCCAAGGCGGCGAAGCGGCCGGTCAAGCTCGCCTTGCCGCGGCCGATGATGGCCAACAACACCACGCATCGGCCGGCCACTCGCCAGCGGATTCGGCTCGGGGCCAATCACGACGGTACCCTCGTCGCCATCGGGCACGAGAGCGGCTCCGGCGATCAGCCCGGAGGCGGGCCGGAAACGGCCGTCAACCAGACCGAGCTGCTGTACGCCGGGGCCAACCGGATGGTTGCCATGCGGCTCGCAGTACTCGACCTTCCCGAAGGCAATGCGATGCGGGCACCGGGCGAGGCGCCCGGGTTGATGGCGCTCGAGATCGCCATGGACGAGATGGCCGAGAAGCTTGGGATGAACCCGATCGACTTCCGGGCTCGCAATGACACTCAGGTGGATCCTGCCAAACCCGAACGCCGCTTTTCCGAGCGTCAGCTGGTCCGCTGCCTGCGCGAGGGTGCCGGGCGCTTTGGCTGGAACCGGCGCAATCCCCGGCCGAGCCACGTGCGGGACGGCCGCTGGCTGGTCGGGATGGGTGTGGCCGCCGCCTTCCGCAACCACATCAACATGGCGTCTGGAGCGCGCGTGAGGCTCGGTCGCGACGGCCGGGTCACGGTCGAGACCGACATGACCGATATCGGCACCGGCAGCTACACCATCATCGCGCAGACGGCAGCGGAGATGATGGGCGTCCCGATCGACGCAGTCGCCGTTCGCCTCGGCGACTCCGACTTCCCGGTCTCGGCAGGGTCGGGCGGTCAGTTCGGAGCAGCCAACGCGACCGCCGGCGTCTACGCCGCCTGTGTCAAGCTGCGCGAGGCCGTGGCCGGTCGGCTGGGGCTCGACCCTGCGACGGCCGTCTTCGCTGGCGGCAAGGTGCGGGGCGGCAGTCACTCGCTCGACCTCCGCCAGGCGGCGGCGCAAGGTGACTTAGTGGCCGAGGACAAGATCGACTTCGGCGAGCTCGGCAAGACGCACCAGCTGTCGACCTTCGGCGCGCACTTCGTTGAAGTGGGCGTGGACTCCTTTACTGGCGTGACCCGGGTCCGCCGTATGCTGGCGGTCTGTGCCGCGGGCCGCATCCTCAATCCGGTCTCGGCTCGAAGCCAAGTGATCGGTGCCATGACGATGGGTCTCGGGGCGGCGCTGATGGAAGAGCTGGCGGTCGATCCGCGGTTCGGCTTCTTCGTCAATCACGATCTCGCGGGGTACGAAGTCCCGGTCCATGCCGACGTTCCCCATCAGGACGTGCTGTTCCTTGAGGAAGCGGACGACCTTGCCAACCCGATGAAGGCCAAGGGTGTCGGCGAGCTCGGCCTGTGCGGGGTGGGCGCGGCGATTGCCAATGCCGTCTACAATGCGACCGGCGTTCGGGTGCGCGACTACCCGATCACGCTCGAGAAGCACCTCGGGCGGCTGCCCCCGGTCGCCTGAGCCGGCTGATCGACACGAGGATCACGGCCGAGCGCTCAGCGGCGATCCATCATCGCGCTTGCAGGTCGCGCATTGCCTCCGCCATCTGTTCGTCTCAGAAGGGATATCGATGAAGACGCTCGCGCTGATCCGCCAAAGCGCTGCAGCGCTTCTCCTCCTCTTTGCAAGCCTCGTCGCGACCCTCCCCTGCATCCCGGCAGCGGCGGCGCAGGAGGTTGTCGCACCCGACCAGGGTTCGCAACGCTTTGGCAACGGTCTCGCCGCGACGCCGCCGATGGGGTGGAACAGCTGGAACAAGTTCGGTTGCAACGTGAACGAGACGGTGATCCGCGACACCGCCGACGCCATGGCCACCAACGGGATGAGGGAAGCCGGCTACCGCTATGTCGTGATCGACGACTGCTGGCATGGGCCACGGGACGCGAACGGGTTCATCACGGCCGACCCGGTCCGGTTCCCGTCCGGGATCAGGGCCCTCTCCGACTATGTCCATGCCCGCGGGCTTCAGTTTGGCATCTATTCCGACGCGGGAGCCAAGACCTGCGGCGGGCGGCCGGGCAGCCAGGGGCATGAATATCAGGACGCGCTCCAGTACGCCCGCTGGGGTGTCGACTACCTCAAATATGACTGGTGCTCGACCGGTCCCCGCAACGCCGAGGAGGCTTATGCGCTCATGGCCGACGCGCTGAAGGGCAGCGGCCGCCCCATTCTCCTGTCCATGTGCGAGTGGGGCACGGCCAAGCCCTGGCTTTGGGCGAGCCGGATCGGCAATCTGTGGCGCACCACCAGCGACATCACCGACAAGTGGACCGGCAAGCACGACTATAGCTTGGGCGTGGCGGCGATCGCCGACCTGAACGAACCCCTGTGGCCCTATGCCGGTCCCGGGCACTGGAACGATCCCGACATGCTGGAGGTCGGCAATGGCGGAATGAGCGACGCAGAATATCGCTCGCACTTCTCGCTCTGGGCGATGATGGCGGCGCCGCTCATCGCCGGCAACGACGTCGCGAGGATGACCCCGTCGACCCGCGAGATCCTGCTCAATCGCGACGTCATCGCGGTGGACCAGGATGCTGCGGGCATCCAGGGTCACCGCGTCTGGAAGGATGGCGATCGCGAGGTCTGGATGAAGCCGCTTGCGGACGGGGGCCGTGCGGTGCTGCTGTGGAACCGGAGCGAGGCCAGCGTCCCCATTGCTGCGGACTGGTCGATGCTCGGCTATCCGGCGTCGCTGCGGCTGCGGGTCCGCGACTTGTGGACGCACCGGGACCAAGGTCAGATCAGCGGTCGCTACCTCGCCACCGTGCCCGCCCATGGCGTCGTCATGGTGACGATGCGAGCGTAACTCGGCCGGTTTGGCGCGCGGCGACGTCGCTGCGGCCGCGCGGAACCGCCGGTCAGCGCCTGGTGAACACCCGCTTGGGCAGCACCACGTGCACGCCCTTGTTGCGGTCGACGAGCTCGGTCACTTCCACGTCGCCGGCTGTGCTCACCAGCATATAGGCATCGTCGCGGCTCATCCCCTTCGCGGCGACGAGGAAGCCGATCATGTTGCGCACCGCCTTGCGAGCGGCGTTGGAAAGATCCTCGTCGTAGCCCATCGCCACAAAGGCATCGGGCGTTTCCGCGCGCGGATAGGCGGCCTCGGCGGCGGCTCCAGCACCCTTCTTGTGAAGCACGAGCTCGAACGTGCCCACCAGGGAAGTCTCGAGCGCCGTGATGTCCACCTCGCCGTTTCCCTGCGCCGCGTGCCCATCGCCCACCTCAAGCAGGGCGCCTGGCGCGTGGACGGGCAGGAACAGGGTTGTGCCCGCGACCAGCAGGCGATTGTCCATATTGCCGCCGTGGATTGCGGGTGCGGTCGAGTCATAGCGGCCGAACGGAGCCGGCGGTGCCACCCCGATCGACCCGAAGAAGGGGTGCAGCGGCACCTCCACCCCCGGTGCGACCGACCCCGTCATGCGACGCCGATCGAGGGGAACGATCTTGATCCGGCGGTATGGAAAGTCGTCGGGGAGAAAGCCTGTCGTCGGCCCGAACGCATTATAGGCATAAGGGATGGCGAGATCGATCTTGAGGATCCGGATCTCCAGCGTGTCCCCCGGCTGGGCTCCAGCAATGGCGATCGGTCCGGTGAGGATGTGCCCGCCCGGCCCGCGTGCCGACGCGGGCACGGCATCGAACACGGCCCGCAGCGACGGCTCAACCTGGTCGGCCGGCAGCCCCGCTCCCTCCAGGCCCTTCGGGCTGTTGGTCAGCAAGGTGTGTACCACCACCGTGTCGCCCGACTGGACCGTGAGAACGGGCGCCGCGGAGGCGTCGTAATGGCCCCAGGCGACCGTCGTCGGCGTGACGGGGAGCTCATACTGCTTGGCTTCCGCCGTTCCCGCCGCCGCGAACAGCATGATCGTCGCCAGCTTCCAACCCATCGCCATGCCCGCTCCCTACTTCGCCTGCCGTCCCGCGTAGCAGACCACTGGAGCCGGGCAACCGGCGGCTTTGAAAAGAAACGCTTTTCGAGCCTTCGGCAACCGATTGAAAGAACGCGGATCTTGGCGCGACCTAGCCGCACGCGACGCATTGCGTCCGCGGGTACGAAAAATCTGGCTGGGGCGGCAGGATTCGAACCTGCGAATGCCGGTACCAAAAACCGGTGCCTTACCACTTGGCGACGCCCCAGCAGCGCGGCGGCTTATAGCGACCGTTCGGGCGGTGGAAAGGGCTGGCGTGCACCGGCCGGAGAGATCATGGTGGTGAACCACGGGCGCGCTCGCAACCGCCAGGACGTCGGGTCCGTAGCTGTGGCGTAGCCGGGCAACGACGACGAGGATCAAGGTGGCGACTTCCGCAGCAGAACTGTCCGGGTCCGCTCCGCCCGCGGAGCCACTGAAGGGTGGGGACACCGTCTACCGCCACCGCCTGTCGACCCGGCTCTGGCACTGGATCAACGCGGTTGCGATCACCTTCATGCTGGGCAGCGGGCTGATGATCTTCAACGCCCATCCACGGCTCTACTGGGGTGCCGCAGGCGCCAACGCCGACCATCCGTGGCTCGAGATCGGCGCCACCCGGACCAGCGGCTATCTGCGGGTCGGCAGGGTCAAGCTCGACACCACTGGCCTGCTCGGCCGCTCGCGTGGGTTCGATGGGCAGGAACGGACCTATGCCTTCCCCGACTGGGCTGCGGCGCCGGGCGTCTACGACCTCGCCGGGGGTCGTCGCTGGCATTTCGCCTTCGCCTGGCTGCTGGTGATCCCGGGGCTCGCCTTCTGGCTGTTCAGCTTCGCCAATGGCCATTTCCGCCGCGACCTCCGACTGACCGGAAGCGAGCTGCGGCCCGCCAACCTGTGGCACGACGTCAAGCAGCACGCGCGCCTCCGCTTCCCGACCGGCGCCGCGGCGCGCGACTACAATGTGCTGCAGAAGCTCAGCTATGTCGCGCTGATCTTCGTGTTCCTGCCGCTGATGGTGCTGACCGGACTGGCCATGTCGCCGGGAATGGATGCGGGCTGGCCATGGCTGCTGACCCTTCTCGGCGGCCGCCAGTCGGCACGGTCACTCCATTTCATCGTGGCCATGGCGATCCTCGGCTTCATTGTGGTCCATCTGCTGATGGTGCTGCTCGCCGGGCCGATCAACGAGGTGAGGTCAATGATTACCGGTCGCTACAAGCTGCCGGAGGACCAGCGATGAGCCTCGATCGTCGCGGCCTGCTGCTCGGTGCGGGCGGACTGCTGCTCGGCGGCTGCGATCGGCTGAGCCAGTCCAAGCCCTTCCAAGGGTTCCTCGACGCCGGCGAGGGCCTGACTTCACGCGTGCAGCGCCTGATCATCCCGCGCGACGCGCTCGCTCCCGAGTTCTCGGCGGCCGAGATGAGCCCGGTGTTCCGAACCAACGGCAACAGCATGCCCGCCTCCCCCGCCTATGCGCAGCTCCTAGCGGGCAACTTCGCCAACTGGAGCCTGGTGGTGGACGGGCTGGTCACGCGTCCCCTCGCCCTCTCGCTCGAGCAGATCCGCGGGTTACCTGCGCGGACCCAGATCACGCGGCACGACTGCGTTGAGGGGTGGAGCGCGATCGGCCAGTGGACCGGCGTTCCGCTCGCCCTTCTGCTCAAGGCCGCCGGCCTACGCAGCGAAGCCCGATACATCGTTTTCCACTGCGCCGACGATTTTGGCGGCACACCCTATTACGAAAGCATCGACCTGATCGACGCCTTCCACCCGCAGACGATCCTCGCCTGGGGAATGAACGGGCGGCCGCTGGAGGTCGGGCACGGCGCGCCGCTGCGACTGCGGGTGGAGCGGCAGCTTGGCTACAAGCAGGCCAAATATGTGATGCGGGTGGAAGCGGTTGACCGTCTGAGCCGGATCGGGCGCGGCAAGGGCGGCTATTGGGAGGATGTCGCCGGCTATCAGTGGTACGCTGGCATCTGAGTTAACGGGTCAGGCGCGGCGGCGGACCGCGCGCCGTTCTTCCTTCGCGACGGCCTCGGCAGGACGCGGGCGCCCGAAATAATAGCCCTGCAACTGGTGGCAGCCGAGCTCGCGCATGACCTCGGCCTCGGCCTCCGTCTCGATACCTTCCGCCGTGGTCGCCATTCCCAGACCGCGAGCGAGCGCCAGGATGCCATCGAGGATCGCGCGTCCCTCGCGCTCGCCCGCCGCCGCGGCGCGCACGAAGCTCTGGTCGATCTTGATCTTGGAGAAACGCGCCCGGCTGAGATAGCCGAAGCTCGAGTAACCCTTACCGAAGTCGTCGAGCACGAGCCCGACGCCGAGCGAGCGGAGCGCTTCGAGACTGCCCAGCGTCGACAGGTCGTCGCCCATGAAGATGCTCTCGGTGACCTCCAGTTCGAGCCGGCCCGGGGCAAGCCCCGAACTGGCCAGCGCGCCGAACACCGTCTTGGCGAGTCCGGCGCCGCCGAGCTGCGCGGCGGAGATGTTGACCGCGACCCTGGCTTCGTCGGACCAGGTCGCCGCCTCGGTGCAGGCCTCGCGGAGCACCCAGTCGCCGATCTGGTGAATGAGGCCTGCGTCTTCGATCACGGGAATGAACAGGTCGGGCGGGATGGCGCCGCGCTGCGGGTGGTTCCAGCGCAGAAGCGCCTCGCGACCTACGATCGCGCCCGAGCGCGCATCGACGATCGGTTGGTAGGCGAGGCTCAGCGCATCGCTGTTGAGCGCGTCGCGCACATCGTTCTCCAGCAGCCGGTCGCCCTCGGCGCGCTCGAGCATGAAGTTGGCATAGAAGGCATAGCCACCGCGGCCTTCTTCCTTGGCGCTGTAGAGCGCCAGGTCGGCGCTGCGCATCAGCGTCTCCTCGCTGATCCCGTCGCCGCCGCCGATCGCGATCCCGACGGTGCAGCCGACGTGCAGCGATGCCGCCCCGATCTGGAAGGTCCGGCTGATCTCGGCGATGATCCGCTCGGCCAATCCGGACAGCGCCGGATGGTCCTGCGGGCCGGTCCAGATGATGGCGAACTCGTCGCCGCCCAGCCGGCCGACGCAGCTGCCGCTTCCCGCAACCCGCTCGAGCCGTCTCGCGACCTCGCACAGCAGCTGGTCGCCGACCGCGTGGCCAAGCGTGTCGTTGACCAGCTTGAAGCGGTCGAGATCGACCAGCATCAGCGTGCATCCCGCTTCGCCGGCCAGCCGCCGCAGCAGCGCCTCCTCCAGCTGCTCGCGGACGAGCAGCCGGTTGGCAATTCCGGTCATCGGGTCGCGCCGCGCGGCGCGAACCGCGTCGCTGCCGCTCAACCGAAGGTCGGTGATATCCGAGCCGACACCACGCCAGCCGAGGAAGCGGCCACGGCTGTCGATCAGCGGCTTGCCCGACAGCGACCACCAGCGGCGGCCTTTCAGAGCTGGAACGGCAAGGTCCTTGAATGGGGTCCGGTCGGAGACATGAGCGAACATCGCGCGCATGCCGGTCGACAGCTTGGCCACCTCGCCGTCGGGATCGAGGACGAGGCTGGCCGGCCGACCGATCAGCTCGGCATGCGGAATGCCGATCGCCTCCGCCATGGCGGTCGACATGTAGGTGACGTGGAGCTTCTCATCGAGTTCCCACAGCCAGTCGGACCCGCTCGCCTCGAATTCGCGCAGCAGAGCGATCAGCTCGCTCTGCTCCTGCAGCTCAAGGTGCGAGCGAACGTTGGCGTTGAAGCGACGCGCTCCGTTCAGCACCGACCAGATCATGATGGCCCCGAACAGCGTGCTGAGCACGACATAGGGCATGCTGCCGAGGCAGAACCCAGCCAGCACCTCGCAGGCGGTGAGCAGGACCACATAGGTGATCGCAGCCGGCGCGACGGTGCCGAGCGTGACCGTCCCGGCGCAGGTCAGCGCAACGTAGACAACGCCCAGCAGCAGCCGGTCATGCGGCCCCATTAGGTCGTTCCACCACAGGGGTACGGCCCAGGTTGCCGCGAGCATGGCGACGATGACGCAGATCGCCCGCATGCTGGTCGGGCGGCGCCGGGCATAATCGAGATTGTGCCGAAGGCGAAAGGCCCGAACCGCGCGCGAGCCGCACAGGATGAAGCTGAAGCCGAGCCACAGCGCAAGCTGCCAGCCGGGGACCTCGGTGTAGAAGCCGGTGCAGATCACCGCGGCGACGGCAAAGTGGCAGACGATGGTCGCCGGAACGAGGCGGATCAGGGCGTCGATCTGCGCCTTACGGACGATTCGCGAGGGCTCGTCGACTGGCTCGGCAAAGGACAGCAGGGAGCGCAGCGACTCGGTGGACGCAATCTCCGCCGCTTCATCCTGCCGCCGCCTGAACGCCTCGAAGATCACTCGTCCTCACTCGTGCGCCGCAGGAAAATGCGGAACACCAGCGCGATAGTGAGCATGAATTAAGAAGGATTGAAACCGACCGCGAGGCCGGCGAGCGATCACGCGTTGGGAAGCCGGCCGTTCACCAGGTCGTCGTAGTCGCGGGCGAGCTGACGCGAGAGATCGCCGATCTCGAACGAATAGGGCCCGACTGACTGGACGAACGTCACCTCGGCCGCACTGCCGGTCAGGAAACATTGCTCGAAGCTTTCCATCTCCTCCGGCCAGATCGCCCGCTCGTTGACCGCAAGCCCGCGCCGCTGAGCCAGATCGATCACGGTGCGCCGGGTGATGCCGTCGAGAAAACAATCGGGGGTCGGGGTGTGCAGCGCGCCGTCCTTTACGAAGAAGACGTTGGCGCCGGTCGATTCCGCGACCTGCCCGCGCCAGTCGAACATCAGCGCGTCGTCATAGCCGCGCTGCTCGGCGATCTGCCGCGAGTAGGTGCAGATCATGTACAGGCCCGAAGCCTTGCTGTGCACCGGCGCCGTGTAGGGGGCGGGTCGGCGGTAGGGCGCGATATCCAGGCGGAGGCCCTTGGCGGCCTTGTCCTCGTCGAAATATTTTCCCCAGTTCCACGCCGCGATGGCGAGGTGCGGCGGGAAGTTGCCGGCGGTGACCCCCATCTGCTCCGATCCCCGCCAGGCGATCGGCCGGACATAGGCGTCGGTGAGGCCGTTTGCCGACACGACCTCGTTGCAGGCGGCGTCGATTTCCTCGACGCTCCACGGGATCTGGTAGCCGAGCAGTTCGGCGCTGCGCTTCAGCCGTTCGCTGTGGTCGCGCAAGCGGAAGATCGTGCCGCCGTAGGCGCGCTGCCCCTCGAACACCGCGCCGGCGTAATGAAGGCCGTGGGTCAGCACATGGACGTTCGCTTCGCGCCACGGCACCAGCTTGCCGTCGAACCAGATAAATCCGTCACGGTCGTCGAAAGTCGCGGGCATTCTACATCCTTCTCTGGCCTGCGCGCCTAGGGCAGCGGCCGGGCTGAATCAATCGCGGCGGGCGAGCGCCGCCAGCTCCTCGCCCCGGTGGGCGGCCGCGGCGATGGTCGCGGCGACCAGCCGGTCGAGCGCGCGATTCTGGTCGAGCACGGCGAGGCCCGCCTCGGTCGTGCCCTTGGGGCTGGCGACCCGGCGGGCAACCGAGACCATGTCTTCCTGCCCCGCCTCTGCCATCAAGGCGGTGCCAAGCACCGTCTCCAGCGCCACCCGCGCGGCGCAATCCGGGGCCAGCCCCCGCTCCTCACCCGCGGCGGCCAGCGCGGCCACGAACCGTGCCACATAGGCGGGACCGGCGCCGGCGACCGAGCCGACCGCCGCCAGCTCCCGCTCCTCGTCGCACCAGAAGGCATGGCCGAGCAGCCCGAACCAGGCGAGCAGCTCGTCACGGACTCCGGGGTCGCCGTCCGCGAACAGCGGCAGCACGCCGCGCCGTTCTGAGACGGGAAGGTTGGGCAACACACGCACAATCGCCCGGGCTTGCGGGAAACGGTCGCGAAGGCTCGCCACCTCGACCCCGGCCAGCATCGACACCAGCACGGTGGCGGGGGCGATGCTTGGCAAGAGCCTGGGGGCGACCTCGTCCAGCTTCTGTGGCTTGACCCCAAGCAGGCAGATGGCCGGCGGTTCGCCAAGCGGAAGCTCGGTTATGGTGCGGATACCGGCAACGGGGATCCCGCTCGGCCGAACAACTATCGTGGAGGCAAAGTCGAACCCGGCCTTGCGCCAGCCTTCGACCATCGCTCCGGCCATGTTCCCGCAGCCGACCAGCCACAATGCGCCGTCCACCAGTTCAGGCCTCGCCGTGCGTATCGATCAGCGCGGCGGAGATCGCCTCGGCCGGGGTCTTCCCGCCCCACAGGACGAACTGGAACACCGGATAGAAGCGCTCGCACTCCTCGAGCGCCGCTTCGGCGATCGCCTCGGCCTGTTCCAGCGTCAGTCCCTCGCCCTCGCCATTGTCGATCAGGACCGCGTGCCGGAACACGATCAGCCCGGATCCCGACCACATCTCGAAGTGGCCGATCCACAGCTGCTCGTTGATCAGCCCGACCGCCTCGTAGATCGGGCCGCGCTTGTCGGCTGCGACCTTGATGTCGGGGAAGGCCAGGAACTGCAGCACCTGATCGTCGGGCCGCCACACACCGCGCAGCTCATATTGTGCCCAGCTGCCCGGCGCGGAGGCAATGATTTCCCCCTCGCCCGAGCGCTCGCAGGCCCAGCCGCGTGCCTCGAAATAGGCTTCGAGAGCCTCGATCGGAGCGCCGTCGTCGCGCTCGCCGTCTTCCTCGCTCAAGCCGCTGTCACTCTTCCGGGGTCTCGAGACCGGCCGACGGCTTGGCGCCGCGGCTCTTCCTGGGTGCATCCGCCGCGAAGGCAGCCGCCGTCTTTGCCGCACCCGGCGCCTTACCCATTGCAGCCTGGCTCCGCAGCGCCGCGACCTCGGCCTTCAGCGCTTCGACCTCGTCGCGCGCGGCGGCCGCCATCGCCTTGACCGCCTCGAACTCGTCGCGCGAGACGAAGTCCATGCCGCCCATGAACTCGCGCATCCGCTCGCGCATGCCCTCCTGCGCCTCGCGGCCGACCCCGGCGAGCGTGCCCGCCGCGCCGTTCATCATCTTCACGAAATCATCGAAGAGGCGGTTCTGCGATTGCATCTCAAGCTCCCGTCAGGCCCAGCGGCGCCCTGTCGGCACCGGGATTGAGGCGGCCGGTCTCGTGATTGAGCGCGGTCGCCAGGCACAACCAGGCCAGATACGGCAGGAGAAGCAGTCCCGCCAGTGGGCGAAGCCGAACGAAGCTGACGATCGTGGCGGTGACCAGAACGTCCATCGCGAGGATGACCAGCAGCCCCCAGTCGATCGCGCCCGCCCCGAAGAAGATCGGCGACCAGGCGAGGTTGAGCACCAGTTGCGCCGCAAACAGGGCAAGCCCGCGGCGGCGCTCCGCCGACGGCGGCAAGGTGAGCACGATGGCAAGGCTGATCCCCATCAGCACGTAGAGGGTCGTCCATACGATCGGAAAGGCGATCGCAGGCGGCTGGAAACTCGGCTTCACCAGTGGCTCGTACCAGCCATTGCCGAAGCCGCTGTTCGACAGCCAGCCGCTGAGAAAGCCCAGCACGACGATCGCCGGAACCGTAACGAGCGCGGTCCGGAGCAGCGGACGGGACCCAGGAACTGTAGCCATCAGCTTCCCTCCTTTGTGGCGCCGAGCAGGAACTCGACATTGCCCTCCGGCCCCGTGATCGGACTGGTCGTTACGCCTTCAACGTGCCAGCCGCGACCCGTGATCCACGCCGCTGCCGCGTCGCACACCCGCTGGTGGATGGCGGGATCGCGGACGACCCCACCCTTGCCGACCTCGGCCCGGCCCGCCTCGAACTGCGGCTTGACCAGGGCCACAAGCCGCGCGCTGGGCCGCGCGAGGTCGAGCGCGGCATCGAGGACCTTGGCAAGGCTGATGAAGCTCGCATCGCAGACGACAATGTCGACCAGCTCGGGGATGATGTCGGAGGTGAGATGGCGGGCGTTGGTCTGCTCGTGAACGATCACCCGGGGATCGCTCCGCAGCTTCCAGGCAAGCTGGTTGGTGCCGACGTCGACCGCATAGACCTTCGTCGCGCCGCGGCTGAGCAGAACGTCCGTGAAGCCGCCGGTCGAACTGCCGACATCGAGCGCAATCGCCCCACTGACATCGAAGCCGAAGTAAGCCAGCCCATGATCGAGCTTGATCCCACCCCGCGATACCCAGGGGTGGTCGCGCCCGCGCACCTCGAGGGGCGCGTCCCCGGCCAGCGTCTCACCGGCCTTTGCAAGTTTTCGCTCCGCGGAGAAGACCGCCCCCGCCATGATCAGGGCCTGCGCGCGAGCGCGGGACTCGGCCAGTCCGCGAGCGACGAGCAGCTGATCGACCCGCTGCTTCGTCAGGCCAGCACCCCGTGCTCCGCGTGGAGGTCGTTGCGCCGAAGAGCCTTGAGCACTGTCTCGACGATGTCCTTGGCGGTCAGCCCGGCTTCCTCATACTGCTTCTCGGGCTTGTCCTGATCCTGGTAGCGATCCGGAAGGCGGAGGGTTCGGAGCTTGAGCCCGGCATCGATCAGCCCCTCGTCGCTGGCGAAGGTCAGGACGTGCGCACCGAAGCCGCCAATCGCGGCTTCCTCGATCGTCACTGCCACCTCGTGGGTGGTGAGCAGCCGGCGAACCAGGTCGGTGTCGATCGGCTTGGCAAATCGCATATCGGCGATCGTCGCGGATAGACCCATGGTGGCGAGCTGGTCGGCGGCCTTCTCCGCCTCCTCGAGGCGGGTGCCGAGCGAAAGGATGGCGACCTGCCGCCCTTCGCGGACGATCCGCCCCTTGCCGATCTCGAGCCGCTGGGGCTCGGCCGGCATCACCAGCCCGCGCCCGTTGCCGCGTGGGTAGCGGACCGCGATCGGCCCGCTGTCGTGCATCGCCATGGTGTGAACCATGTGAGTCAGCTCGACCTCGTCGGCGGCGGCCATCACCACGAAGTTGGGCAGGGTGCCGAGGTAGGCGAGGTCGAAGCTGCCCGCGTGGGTCGCACCGTCGGCGCCGACCAGCCCCGCACGATCCATTGCGAAGCGGACGGGCAGGTTCTGGATCGCAACGTCGTGGACGACCTGGTCATAAGCGCGCTGGAGGAAGGTCGAGTAGATGGCGCAGAACGGCCTGTAGCCCTGCGCCGCCATCCCGGCCGCGAAGGTCACCGCATGCTGCTCGGCGATGCCGACGTCGAAAGTGCGGTCCGGAAAGGCCTTCTGGAACTTGTCGAGCCCCGTTCCCGACGGCATCGCCGCGGTGATCGCCACCACCTTGTCGTCGCGCTGCGCCTCGTGGAGCAACGCATCGGCGAACACCGCGGTGTAGCTCGGCGGCCCGCCGGTCGGGCCCTTGTCCTGCTGGCCCGACACGACGTCGAACTTGACGACGCCGTGGTATTTGTCGGCGCTGCTCTCGGCCGGGGCGTAGCCCTTACCCTTCTGGGTTACGGCATGGACCAGCATCGGCCCCTCGTCGGCATCCCGAACATTCTCCAGGATCTCGACCAGGCTGATCACGTCGTGCCCATCGACCGGGCCGACATAATAGAAGCCGAGCTCTTCGAAGAGCGTCCCGCCAGTGACGAGGCCCCGCGCATATTCCTCCACCCGGCGCGCGGTGCGATGGAGCGGGCGCGGCATCACCCGGGCAAGCTTCTGCGCCAGCCGCCGCGGCGTCAGATATTTGTTCGACGAAACCAGCCGCGCCAGCGAATTGCGCAGGGATCCGACCGGCGGGGCGATCGACATGTCGTTGTCATTGAGGATCACGACCAGCCGGTTGCCGGCCGCTTCCGCGTTGTTCATCGCCTCGTACGCCATGCCGGCGGTCATCGCGCCGTCGCCAATCACCGCGATCGCGTGGCCCGGTCGGTTCGCCAGCCGGTTGGCGGTGGCAAACCCGACCGCGGCGGAAATGCTGGTAGAGCTATGCGCCGCGCCGAACGGATCATATTCGCTCTCGCTCCGCTTGGTGAAGCCGCTCAGCCCCCCGCCCTGCCGAAGCGTGCGGATCCGGTCGCGCCGGCCGGTCACGATCTTGTGCGGGTAGCACTGGTGGCCGACGTCCCAGATCAGGCGGTCGGTCGGCGTGTCGAAGACATAGTGGATGGCGACGGTCAGCTCGACCACGCCGAGCCCGGCGCCAAGGTGCCCCCCAGTCACCGAAACGGCGGAGATCACCTCGCGGCGCAGCTCCTCGCACAGCTGCGGCAGCTGGTCCTTCTCGAGCTTGCGGATGTCTTCCGGGTACTGGACGGTGTCGAGCAGGGGCGTCTGGGGACGATCGGACATCCCTCCGGCCCTATACGCCCTTCCGTTCCATGGCAAAACCTAAGCGCATTCTCCGCATTTGCCATGGACTTCGATGATGGGGCGGCTTGGCGCGAAGCCCTCATTTTCGGCCGCCTCGCGAACTCCGGAGGAAAGGCGGTCATTGTCGATGTGGGTGGTCGTCCCGCACCCGTCGCAGATCAGGAAGATGCAGTCGTGGACGCAGCCCGGGTGCTGGTTCGCGATATAGGCATTGGCGCTCTCGACGCGGGTCGCGAGGTTGGCACCGACGAACAGGTCGAGGATCCGGTAGACGCTGTTCGCCGCGACTCGCCGACCCTCGGCCTTGGATACCGCCTCCGCCACGTCGTAGGCCGACGCGGGTCGCTTGAAGCCGGCGAGTGCCTCGAAGACCGCTTCGCGCATCTTGGTCCATTGCTCGCCATGCTCGATCAGCTGTTCGCGCGCGGCGTCCTTGAGCGAATCTCCTTCGTGCAGCTCGTGATGGTGACCCGCCATTGCCACTCCCGTTGCTGCGGCTCCTGATCCCTCGAGAGCGCCGGCCTTCCGCCGAGCGCCTCAGAAGGGATGAACGGTGCCGCGCCGATTAAGATCGTGCCCAAGCGCCAGGATGGCAACGCCTACCATCGTGTAGAGCGCCTCGCCGCCGTCGTGCGGAAGCGTCAGCGCTCCCGCCATCACCCCGAGCCCGAGGCCGCCCACCGCGCTCGGCATCATGAAGCCATGTTCCTCGATGCCGCGGAGCAACGCGATGGCGCCGAGCACCATCGCGCAGCTCAGCCCCACCTCGTGGATCCACGGCGCGCCGAGCATCCCGCCGAACGACGAGAGAGTCGCCAGCAGAACGGCGGTTCCAAGGCAGTGGACCAGGCACAGGCCGGACAGGCCGATCGCCAGCCGGTCGAACCGGTGCGAGCGATGGACATGGGCGTTGGTCATGACGGTCGATGATATAAAGACACCCGCCCGAAGTTACAACATCACATCGTTGCTGAAAGGTGACAATCGCGCCCCGATCGAAGACCGATCGGCCGCTGCGTTCGGCCAGGCTCCCGCACGCCGCTGCTTGAAGCGCGCGGACGGGAGGCGCATAGGCGCGCTGCCCATGACGCCCACCACCGCCGCCGCCGCTCGCGCCTCCGCCTTCCCCGAGTCCCAGGTCAGCCGGGCCCGCCCGCGCGCGGTCGCGAACTGGCTGCTGGTTGTCGCCGCGATGATCTTCCTGATGGTCGTCGTCGGCGGGATCACCCGGCTGACCGAAAGCGGCCTGTCGATCACCCGCTGGGAGCCGATCAGCGGAACCCTGCCGCCGCTTAACGAGGCGCAGTGGACGGACGAGTTCCGTCATTATCAGCAGATCCCGGAATATCAGCAGATCAACCGCGGAATGACGCTGGGCGAGTTCAAGCACATCTTCTTCTGGGAATATGTTCACCGCCTGCTCGGTCGGCTGATCGGCGTGGCCTTCGCCCTGCCGCTCCTCTGGTTCGCGGTGAAGCGGCAGATCCCGCCCGGCTACGGGCCGCGGCTCGTCGTCATTCTCGCGCTCGGAGGACTGCAGGGGGCAATCGGCTGGTGGATGGTGTCGAGCGGTCTCGTAGACCGGACCGACGTCAGCCATGTTCGGCTCGCCATCCATCTCCTCACCGCGTTGCTGATCTTTTCCGCCACTCTGTGGACCGCGCTTGATCTGCTCGGGCCGGCCAGCCGACGGATCAGCGTTCCGACTCTCGGCATCTGGACCCTGGCGGCGCTCGCGGTGCAGCTGATGTTCGGCGCCTATGTCGCGGGCCTCGACGCCGGCTACGCCTTCAACACCTGGCCGCTCATGGGCGACCAGCTCTACCCGACAGCAGCGGAGTGGATGCGGCCAGCGCTGCGCAACTTCGTCGACAACCCCATCACCGTCCAGTTCGTCCACCGCTGGTGGGCGTTCGTGGTGCTCGGCTTCGTGATCCTGCTCGCCCGCGCCGTGAAGCGGGCCGGCGGCCGCCGCGAGTCTATCCTCATCCACGCCGCCGTCGGGCTGCAGATCCTCCTCGGCATCGCCACCCTGCTCACCGGCGTGAAGATCGAGGTCGCGGCGCTTCACCAGGCGACCGCCGTAGTGCTGCTCGCGACGACCCTGATGGCAGCGCACCGCCTGGGCGAGCAGCGCCGTTCCGCCGCCGCCGCCGCAGCGTGACCGTCGTCTCGGTCTACTGCGTCTTCGCCAGCGCCGAGGAAGCAGAGCGGATCGGACGGACGGTCATCGAGCAGCGGCTTGCCGCCTGCATCAACATCCTCCCGCCCTGCCGAAGCATCTACCGCTGGAATGGCGCGATCGAGACGGCGCAGGAAGTGCCGGCGATCCTCAAGACCAGCGCCGACCTCTCCGACCGGCTGATGACGACCATCGCCGGGCTTCACAGCTATGCGGTACCGGCGATCACCGTCTGGCCGGTGGAAAAGCTGCTCTCCACCTACGCCGACTGGGTGACGGACAGCACTACAGGCTGATCCGCGCCTTCTCGTCGGCCTCGCGGTTGACGTCGCGCATCGCCAGCATCGCGACCCAGCGTCGTCCCCGACCCGGCGCGAAGCCGAGCGGAATCGTCCGTTCCTCGGGCGCTGCATAGGTACCGAACAGCCGATCCCAGGCCGGAAAATCGCTGTAGTTGCGGGCATGGACGTCCCGCTCGTGGTGCAGCATGTGGGCCTCGGGCCGCTGCCACAGCAGCGCCGTCCAGGCCGGCGTCCGGACGTCGAGATGCTGGTAGAGGCTCGCCCAGAAGCCGAACAGCCCCGCCCAGGCCGCCGCATGCGGGGTGGCGTGGAGCAGCCCTGCGGCAAGGAGCCCGCCGAGCACCCCCTGCATCAGCGTGTCGACCGGGTGGAACATCATCGCCGAGGCGATGTCGAGACGGGCGGCCGAATGATGGAACTGGTGCCCGGCCCGCCACGCCCAGTCGAAATAATGCATGAAGCGGTGAAAACCGTAGTTGATGAGCGTCGTCAGCAACCATAGCGGGAGGAAGGCGACGCTCCCCCAGCCCGACAGGTTGACGACCGCCATCGGCGGGAGGAGCGGCACGACCAGCAAGGGGATGCCGACGAACCCGGCCAGGCTCAGCGCGAACGCCGCCATCCCGACCCAGCGCCAGTGACGGATCACCGGCATCGACCGCCCGGACGGTGCGACAGCCTCGATCCCCATGAACAGGAAGAAGCTCGCGACAATCGCCAGCAGCATTACCGCGTCGAAGTCCATGCGAACCTCCTCGCCGACCGGTCCGAACGCCCACGAGTCCATAATACAGCGCTGCAGACCGCCGGAAAAGCTTGGAAAATTCTTTACGGTATCATTTTACCTGCCGTGAACGCCCCGCTTTTGCTTGACTTTCCCGCCCCCTCCCGCGATTAGCGCGGCCACAGGCGCTGCCCGCTGGGCGGCGTCTCTTTCGTTTAGCAGAAGGTCACAGGCTCCATGAAGGCGCTGTTGAAGACCACCAAGCCGGCCAAGCCGGCCGAGGTCGAGAAGAACTGGCATCTGATCGATGCCGACGGGCTGGTCGTCGGGCGTGTCGCCACGATCATCGCCAACATCCTGCGCGGCAAGCACAAGCCGAGCTTCACCCCGCACGTCGACTGCGGCGACCATGTCGTCGTCATCAACGCCGACAAGGTGCGCTTCACCGGCCGCAAGGCGTCGCAGAAGCTCTACTACAAGCACACCGGTTATGCCGGCGGCCTGAAGGAAGTGACCGCGGCCAAGGTGCTCGAGGGTCGTTTCCCCGAGCGCGTGCTGGAGAAGGCGGTCGAGCGGATGATCCCGCGCGGTCCGCTCGGGCGCCAGCAGATGCGTTCGCTGCACCTCTACAACGGGACCGAGCATCCGCATGCCGGCCAGAACCCGCAGAACCTCGACGTTGCGTCGATGAACCGCAAGAACAAGGTGGGCGCATAATGAGCGACAATCGCCAGTCCCTGTCCGATCTCGCCGCGCTGACGCAGCAGCAGGCCGCGACCCCGGCTCCGGCTCCGGCCGCTGCCGCCGCCGAGGCTCCCGCCGCCGACGTCGCGCCGGAAGAAGCCCCGACGCCGGTCAACATCCAGCCCGAAGCTCCGCTTCGCGAGCAGCAGCTCGACAAGTACGGCCGTGCCTATGCGACGGGCCGGCGCAAGGACGCCGTCGCGCGTGTCTGGCTCAAGCCGGGCTCGGGCAAGATCGAGGTCAACGGCCGCGACCAGTCGATCTACTTCGCGCGCGCCACGCTGCGCCTCGTCATCAACCAGCCGTTCGACCTGTCCGAGCGGCAGGGCCAGTATGACGTGATCGCCACCGTCAAGGGCGGCGGCCTGTCGGGCCAGGCCGGCGCGGTGCTGCACGGCATCGCCCAGGCCCTCAGCCGCTACGAGCCGGCGCTCCGCACGACCGTCAAGCGCGCCGGATTCCTGACCCGCGACCCGCGCGTCGTTGAGCGCAAGAAGTACGGCCGCGCCAAGGCTCGCCGCAGCTTCCAGTTCTCGAAGCGCTAAGGGCTTCGGTCTTCTCGAACAGGAAAGGGCGTCCCGCACCGCGCGGGGCGCCCTTTTCCTTTGCAGGTCCGCGCCTCGCAAGCGCCGGTCGAACAGTCAACCAGCGCCCCCTTCCATCCCGAACTGCCCAGCCGGTCGAGTGCGAACGGCAGCATGGCGTGAGCAGAAGGGTCGCGCGCCATTGTCCACCTGGCCCCGCTGCGGCTAGCCTCCACATCATGCGCCGCCTTCTCGCCCTGCTCGCAGCCAGCCTCTCCGTTGCCGGTCCCGCCACCGCCGACACATTGATTCTCCGTCCCGATCGGGTGTTCGACGGCAGTGCCATGCATCCGGGATGGCAGGTGCTGGTTCAGGGTGACCGGATCGCGGCGGCAGGTCCGGCTCTCGCTGCCCCGGCTGGTGCACGCGTGGTCGATCTTGCCGGCGCCACGCTGATGCCGGGCATGATCGAGGGCCATGCCCACCTCTTCCTCCACCCCTATAACGAGCGGCTGTGGGACGATCAGGTCCTCCATGAGCCGCTGGCGCTGCGCACCGCGCGCGCGGTGGCACAGGCGAAGACCACGCTCGACGCCGGCTTTACCTCGCTTCGGGATCTCGGGACCGAAGGCGCGGGGTTCGCCGATGTCGGGCTCGAGGAGGCGATCAAGGAAGGGATCGTGCCCGGCCCCCGGCTAATGGTCGCGACCAAGGCCATCGTCGCTCGCGGCGCCTACGGCCCCAAGGGCTATGAGCCCGGCGTGCCGATCCCGCAGGGCGCGCAGGAGGTCAGCGGCGTCGACGAGATCGTCCGCGCGGTACGCGACCAGATCGCCGGAGGCGCGGACTTCATCAAGCTCTACGCCGACTATCATTACCGCAAGGGCGAGCCGAGCCGCCCGACCCTGTCGCTCGACGAGATGACCGCCGCAGTCCGCACCGCGCATGATGCCGGGCTGCAGGTCGCGGTTCATGCCGCGACCGCCGAGGGCATGAAGCGGGCGATCGCGGCAGGGGTCGACACGGTCGAGCATGGCTATGGGGGTACCGCTGAGATCTTCCGCGCCATGGCCGCCCGACGGATCGCGCTGTGCCCAACGCTGGCGGCGAGCGAGTCGGTGGCGCGTTACTTCAATCACTGGAGCGGGCAGGAACCCGCGCCCGAGTCCGTCGCGGAGAACCGTCGGGCCTTTCGGCTCGCGCTCCAGGCTGGCGTGCCGATGTGCATGGGCGGCGACGTTGGTGTCTTCCCGCACGGCCAGAACGTGCTCGAGATGGAATTGATGGCGCGCAGCGGCATGGCCCCCCTCGCCGTGCTCCACGCCGCCACCGCGGGCAACGCTGCTTACTTCCGGATGACCGACCGCGGCAGCCTCCGCCCCGGCCTGCTCGCCGACCTCGTCGCCGTCAGCGGCGATCCCGCCGCCGACATGAGCGCGCTGCGGCGGGTGCGACTGGTCGTGAAGGGCGGCACCATCGTCCGCGACTAGACGGGGTTCATCCGCGCCAGCAGCCGGTCGCGACCGATCCGCTGATGCCTGAGAGCGGCGGCGACATGCCCGGCGATCAGGACCGCAAAGCCTATCCCCAGCCATTCAAGCACATACCTCGCCAGCGCATAGATAACGGGTGAAAGCTTGAGGTAGGGAATCGGGAACAGCCCGAACCAGCTCAGCGGCCTTAGCTCCCGGGCGTTGGAAACGAACAGCCAGCCGGCCAGCGGCACGATGATCATCAGCGCATAGAAGATCGCGTGCACGCCCGTGGCCAACACTCGCTCGGCGGGAGTGACGTCGTCCGGGAACGGTGGCGGTCGGTGGGTGAGCCGCCAGCCGAGCCGAACCAGGCTCAGTACCAGCACCGTGATCCCGATCGCCTTGTGCGCGCGGATCGTGCCGACCCTTCCGTCGCTAAACGCGATGACGAGGTTGGCGATGATCAGCGCGCCGATGATCCAGTGCAGCCAAGCGGCCGTCCTGGTATAACGAGCGTTCACCGCAGCCGCAGCCCCAGCCACAGCGTGCGCGGCAGCGCCCGCTCGATCGATCCATCGGCGCCGCGGGCGGTCTCGACCGTCCGGTTGAACAGGTTCTCGCCCCGCAGCTCGACGGCGAGATGCCGGCCGAGCGGCAGCGCGGCATAGCTGTCCAGCGTTAACGCCGGATGCAGTCGCCGCACGTTCAGGTCATCGTCGAACTGCGCCGACAGCACTCGCCCGGTCCCCGACACCGACCAGCCGCTCGGTCCGGTCCAGCCGAGCGTCGCGGAAAGCTGGTGTTTCGGTGTCTGCGCCGGACGCAGCCCATCCAGCACCGCGGCAGGCCCGGACGCATCGACCCGCGCATCGACGAAGGCGTAGGACAAGCGCGCGTCCAGCCCGGCCAGCCGGCCGCTCAGGTCCGCCTCGAGGCCACGCGAGCGGATCGCGTCGAGGTTCTGCCGCTGGCGGTACGCACCCCCCGCAGCGACGAAGCCGACGATCGGAAAGGTCCCGGGCCCCCTGCCCAGCGTGACGTTGGCGATCGCGCCGTGAAGCCTGGCGACGTAGCCAGTCAGGGCCGCCCGCCACCCGGCCGGAAGGTCGAGGTCGGTTCCTACCTCCCCGCCCCACATGGTCTCGGGCCGCAGATCCGGGTTAGGCGCGGTCGCGTCGGCACCGGCGCGGAACGGACGGTAAAGCTCGTTGAGGGTCGGCAGCCGCCAGCCGCGATAGGCCGCCGCACGCAGCTTGAGTGGCGGCGCGACCCGGGCCTCGCCCGCCAGCCGTCCGCTCCCCTGCCAACCGTGCCGATCGGGAAAGTCGGTGTTGGTGAGCGTCGCGCCGGCCAAGGTCTGTTGAAAGAAAAAACCGTCGCTGATCGCCCAGCGGTCGAGCCGCCCACTGGCGCTGACGCTTGCCGGTTCGTGGGTGAGTGTCGCCACGGCGAAGGCGCCGACGGTGCTCGACCGTCCGCCGGCGTCGCGGCGGCGGGTGGGAGCGCCGGCGACGAACTGGTAGAGTTCCTTGGTGTCGCCGCGGACGAACCGCCCGTCGGTCCCGACGCGGAGGTCGAACGGCCCTGACACCGGCGCGATCTCGCCACGAAAGCCGAACCCGCGCGAGGGCACGCTGTACTGGTCGAGCGTCTCGGTGCTGGTGGTTCGCGCGGCGTTGATGCTGCTGAACTGCGAAGCGAAGTTGCGGAACTGCGCATAGCCGAGCACCGACCAGCGGGTGCCGCCCTTGCCGACCAGCCGGAGCGAAGTATCGATGCCCTTGCCCCGGTTCTCGGTGAAGGGAACGCCGCGATCGCGCTGGTCGTAGAAGCCCGAAACGTTGAGCTGCGCCTCGGTTTGGCCCAGCTGCTGGACGTAACGGGCGGCGCCGCTCGCCTGCTTGTAGGGTGCGGCACGATCGACCGGACCGCGGGTCGAGCTTGTGATCGGAACAAATCCATCGCCGCGTGCGAAGGCGCCCGACATGGTCAGCGCGGAGCTCCCGCCCGTCAGCAACGCGCTGCCCCGGACATCGAGGCTGTCGCGGCTGCCATAGGCGACCGAGCCGACGAACGGTTTGCTCTCGCTGGGGGTCGCGCTCTCGAGTTCGACCGTTCCGGCGAGCGCCCCTGGCCCGTAGTAGCCGCTTCCCCCGCCGCGCGTGACCCGAACCTGCCCGATGCGGTCCGTCGCGTAGGCGGGGAAGCTGATCCAGCCGCCGAAGGGGTCGCCCTGGGGGACGCCATCGAGCAGCAGCAGCGCGCGGGCGGAGGCGTTGCCGCCCAGCCCACGCAGCGTGATCGACTGGTTGGTCGCATGGCTCGAGCGGCTGTCCGAGCGGCGGAAGCTCTGCACTCCGGCGACATCGCGCAGCACGTCCTCGAGCCGTCCACTGGCCGACTGGCGGATCCGCTCGCGGTCGATGCTGACGCTCGCCGCACCCGCGGTCTCGCCCGGTGGGAGACCGCGCCCGGTGACGATGATCGGCTCGGCCTCGACCCCGGCGAGCAGCAGCAGCGGCAACATCAATTCTTCCCTTCCCCATAGGGCCGCACCGCGACGAGCGGCCGCCCCATCTCCGCCCACCCGTCGCTGCCCGCCGGGTACCAGCGAACATCGCCGAACCCCCACGCGCGCAGCCGCTTCGCGGCATTCCAGCTCATCCAGCAATCCGCCCGGCAGAAAACCACCAGCGGCGCCGTCGGATGCGCCCGCCGCAAGCTTTTCACGCCCGCCCGCAGCCAGGCGGCGAGCGCGGGGTCGAGCGGTGCTCGCCCGGTCTCCGGGAACCAGGCCGAGCCCGGGACCGACCGCCGCTTCTCCGCCAGCGACCAGCGCCCGGACGCAGCGTGCAGGTAGCTCGCCCAGGCTAAATAGCTAGCGGACCAGCTTCCCCGGGTTGAACAGGCCCTGCGGGTCGAGCCCGGCCTTGAGCGCCCGCAGCGCGGCGACGCGCCCGGGCGAAAGGCGCGCCAGCTCGTCACGCTTCATCTGCCCGATCCCGTGCTCGGCCGAAATGGAGCCGCCGGCCGCGGTCACCAGATCGTGGACGAGCCGGCTCACCGCCGGCGCCTCGCGCTCGTACCAGTCGGGCCCCTGCCGGGCGGCGGCGCGCACGTGGAAATGGATGTTGCCGTCACCCAGGTGCCCGAACCCGGAAGCCTCGACGCCGGGGAAGGCGCGCTCAACCTCGGCCGCGCCCTCGACCAGGAAGCGCGGCATGTCGTCGACGGGCACGCTGATGTCGTGCTGCGCGGCCGGCCCGGTCGCCCGCTCGGCCTCCGAGATGCTATCGCGCAGCTTCCAGAAGGCCTCCGCCTGCGCCTCGCTCCCCGCGAGCACCGCATCCTCGACCAGCCCGCGCTCGAGCCCCTCGCCGAGCAGCGCCTCGAGCAGCGCCGCCGGACTGTCGCCCGGACCGTCGACCGTCGCCTCGACCAGCACGTTCCAGCGGTGCGCCGCGGCGAGCGGCGCGCGGGTCCCGGGAATATGCTCCAGCACGTGCCCGAGCGTGTCGGCGGGGACGATCTCGAACCCTTCCACCCGGTCGGTTCGCACCTGCATCATGCGCAGCAGCTCCAGCGCCCGGAAGGGATCGGCGACCCCGATCCATGCGACCGCCCGTTCCGCCACCGCCGGATAGAGCCGGAGCGTCGCCGCGGTGACGATCCCCAGCGTCCCTTCCGCGCCGCACAGCAGCTGGTCGAAGCTCGGCCCGCGATTGTCCTTCTTGAGCGGGGTCAGTCCGTCGTGCAGGGTTCCGTCGGGCAGCACCGCCTCGATCCCCAGCACGAGGCTGCGCATCGTCCCGAACTTCAGCACCTGCGTGCCGCCCGCGTTGGTCGAGACCAGCCCCCCGATCGTCGCGCTGCCCTTGCCGCCGAGCGTCAGCGGAAAGCGCAGCCCCTGTTCGAGCGCCGCCTCATGGACGTTCTGGAGGATACAGCCGGCCTCCGCGACCATCAGCCGGGCCGAGCGGTCGATCGCGCGCACCCGGTTCAGCCGTCGCAGCGACACCAGTAGCGCGCTGCCGTCGGCGGGCGGAGTAGCGCCCCCCACCATCCCGCTGTTGCCGCCCTGCGGAACCAGCGGCACGCCGAGCGCGGCTGCACCTCGCACCACGGCCTGCACCTCCGCGGTGCTGCCAGGCGCCAGCAGGACCGGAGACGCGCCATGATAGCGGCCGCGCCAGTCGGTCAGCCACGGCGCGATGTCGGCCGGGTCGTCAATCACTCCGCCGGGGCCGAGCTCGCCCCGGAGGCGCTCGATCAGTTGCTGCTGGGCCGCTGTCATGACCCTGTTCCTAGCCGCTTGCGCGCGCGCTTCCCAGCCGCGAAGAGGCGGGCATGAGCCGTCTCGTCACCCTGATCGTCGCCCGCGCCGCCAACGGCGTGATCGGGCGCGACGGTCAGCTCCCCTGGCACCTTCCCGCCGACCTCCGGCGCTTCAAGGCGCTGACGATGAACACCGCCATGGTGATGGGGCGCCGGACGTTCGAGAGCCTGCCGGGGCTGCTGCCCGGGCGCCGTCACCTGGTCCTGACCCGCGATGGAGGCTGGAACGCGCCCGGCGCCGAGGTCGTCCACTCGCCCGAGGAAGCCCTGCGGGCGGCGGGCGATGAGCCGGTCAGCATCATCGGCGGGGCGGAGATCTTCCGTCTGTTCCTGCCGCTCGCCGGGCGCATCGAGCTGACCGAGGTCCAAGCCGAGGTCGACGGGGACACCCTCATGCCGGATCCGCGGGACGGCGGCGGCTGGCGGGAGACCGCCCGCGAGGAGCATGCCGCCGACGGGCCGCGCCTGCCGTTCGCCTTCGTCACGCTCGAGCGCGCCTAGCTGCGCGGACGGTTCGCCGCATAGGCACGGAGCCGCTTGAGCTGCCCTGCCAGCATCCCGTCGACCGCCGGCGCCAGCTTGTCCGCACCGCCGCGCGCAAAGCCCGCCGCGCGATAGTTGATCGTCAGCCGCGAGCCGCCCGCGATCTCCTCGACCCGCACGTCCATCACGCCGCTGACCGCCTCCTTGAGCAGCGGCCCGAGCGCGCCCGTCAGCACCGCCTCGTCCCCCGGCTTCCACGCGGTGACCCGCAGATGTTCGACCCCGCCGCCACCCGGCAGCCGCTCGCAGAAGCAGCCGCCCGGCCGAAGGTCCAGGCTGAGGTTCTCGGCCTTTCCGCCGTAGCTGTGCCTGGGGTCCCACCAGGCCGGCAGGCTGGCGAAGGCGGCGAAGGCCTGGGCCGGCGGGACGACCAGCGCCACCGACTGCTCAACCTCGAAACCATGATCGTCGGCGGTCAGGACCGCGGCGGGCGCCGGGACGGCGGCCCCAAGCGTCAGGACGGCCAGAAGCATCGTTCGCATCGCACCACTCCCCTCGAGCGGTGCAGGATGCCGTCAGTCGGCCGCGCCGTCCAGAATGGCGTCGATCTGGCCCGCGACCTCTTCGACGCTGGCCATGCCATCGACTCGGCGGACAAGGCCCCGCGCCTCGTAGAAGGGAAGGATCGGCGCGGTCTTGGCGCGGTACTCGGCCATGCGAGTCCGCACCGTCGCCTCATTGTCATCCGGACGCCGCTTGAACTCGTGACTGCCGCAAACGTCGCAGGTGCCTTCGACTTTGGGCTGCTTGAAGCGGTCGTGATAGCCGGTGCCGCATTCCGCGCAGCTGAAGCGGCCGGTGATCCGCTCGACCAGCGCGTCCTCGTCGACGTCGAGTTCGATCACGCTGTCGAGCGCGCGGCCACGTTCGCCGAGCAGGATCTCGAGCGCCTCGGCCTGAGGCTGGGTACGGGGAAAGCCGTCGAAGATCGCGCCACGTCCCGCGCTGCTGTCCAGCCGTTCGCCGATCAGCGCGGACACGATCGCGTCGCTGACCAGCTCGCCGGCGGCCATGATTGCCTTCGCCTGGAGCCCCACCGGGGTTCCGGCGGCGACCGCCTCGCGGAGCATGTCGCCGGTCGAGAGCTGGACCATCCCGCGCTCGGAAACCAGCCGCTGAGCCTGGGTGCCCTTACCCGCACCCGGCGGCCCCAAGAGGATGATGTTCACCGTCGACGCCCCCTCACCCTTGTTCCTATCCGCGGCGGCGTCCGCCCTTCAGCTTCGCCTTCTTGATCAAATCGCCATATTGATGCGCGATCAAGTGGCTCTGGATCTGGCTCACCGTATCCATGGTCACATTGACAACGATGAGGAGGCTCGTTCCGCCAAGCCGGAAGTTGAGGCCCGCCTGCGCCGAGAGGATTTCGGGAATGAGGCAAATCACCACTAGATAGGCCGAGCCGATCACCGTGATCCGGTTGAGCAGCCGGTCGAAATATTCCTCCGTGGCCTTGCCCGGGCGCACCCCGGGAATGAACCCGCCATGCTTCTTGAGGTTCTCTGCCGTTTCTTCCGAATTGAACTGCACCGCGGTGTAGAAGAAGCAGAAGAAGACGATCCCGAAGGCATAGAGCGCCAGGTAGAGCGGCGAGCCGTGCTGGAGATAGGTGCTGAAGGTGATCAGCCAGTCGCCCGCGGCACTGTTCGCCTGGGTCCGCGCGCCGGCCATCTGCAGCACGGTCAGCGGCATCAGCAGCAGCGACGAGGCGAAGATCGGCGGGATCACGCCGGCGGTGTTGAGCTTGATCGGCAGGTGGCTGCGGTCCTGCTGCATCATCCCGCGCGCGGTCTGGCGCTTGGGATACTGGATCAGCACCCGGCGCTGCGCCCGCTCCATGAAGCAGATGAAGTAGATGAGGCCGAAGGTCAGGACGATGATCGCGATGACCAGCAGCGGGTTCATCGTGCCCGACCGGCCACCCTCGAGCAGCTGGGCGATCGCCTGCGGCAGGCGCGCGACGATGCCGGCCATGATGATCAGCGAGACGCCGTTGCCGATCCCGCGGCTGGTAATCTGTTCGCCGATCCACATCAGGAACAGAGTGCCGCCGACGAGGCTGACGGTAGCCGCGATGCGGAACAGGAGGCCCGGCTCGACGACGGCGGCGATGCCCTGGTTCGCGCCGAGGCTCTCGAGCCCCGCGGCGATGAAGTAGCCCTGCACCATCGTCAGCAGGACGGTGAGGTAGCGAGTGTACTGGTTGAGCTTCTTGCGCCCGACCTCGCCTTCCTTCTTGAGCGCCGTCCACGGCCCGTAGATGGTCGCGCCGAGCTGCACCACGATCGACGCGGTGATGTAGGGCATCACGCCGAGCGCGACGATCGACATGCGCTCCAGCGCGCCGCCCGAGAAGGTGTTGAAGACGTCGAGAATGCCGCCCGACTGGGTCTGGTACAGCGCCGCCATCGCCCGCGGGTCGATACCCGGGATGGGAATGAAGGAAAGCAGCCGGAACAAGATCAGCGCGCCGATCGTGAACCACAGGCGCTTCTTGAGGTCGGTCGCCTTGGCGAAGCTTGCCCAGCTGATGTTCGACGCGAGTTGTTCGGCTGCGGATGCCATTCGATGGTCCCAAGGAAAGCTGCAAGCAGGGCCCGATCAGACCCCCCGCGCTTCCATATAGTCGTGCTGCGGCTGATGGGAAGCGCCGCCCCGGCTGCTTGGCGCAGCCAGGGGCGGCGGCTCGTCCCTACTTGGCCGCGCGGGCGGCCTTGGCGCTGCCCTTCTTGGCGGCGGCCAGCTCGGCCGGATCCTTGCGCTCGATCAGCTCGACCGAGCCGCCGGCCTTCTCGACCGCCTCGCGGGCGCCCTTCGACGCGCCGGCGACCTTGAACGCCAGCTTGGCGGAGAACTCGCCCTTGCCGAGCAGGCGGACGCCGTCCTTGCCGCCACGGGCGAGGCCGGCCGCCTTGAGCGCGGCATGGTCGATCGTCCCGTCGGTGGCGAGCTTGCCGGCGTCGACGGCCTTCTGGATCGCACCGAGGTTCACCTCGGCATGGTCCTTGGCGAAGATGTTGTTGAAGCCGCGCTTCGGCAGCCGCATGTGGAGCGGCATCTGGCCGCCTTCGAAGCCCCACACGGAGACGCCCGAGCGGCTCTTCTGGCCCTTCTGGCCGCGCCCGGCGGTCTTGCCGAGGCCCGAGCCGATGCCGCGGCCGACGCGGACGCGGCTCTTGCGGGCACCAGGATTGTCGCGGAGATCAGTCAGTTTCATGTCGTGCACTCGCTTTCGCTTTTGTCGCGCAGAAGCTGAAGCGAATATCGCCCCAGCCGTCATCCCCGCGGAAGCGGGGACCCAGCTTCTTCCCTTTGTCGGCCCGCCGGAAGAAAGGAAGCGGGATCCTCGCTTGCGCGAGGATGACCAGTTAGGCGTTCCGCTCGACGCTCACCAGATGCGCCACCTTGCGAAGCTGGCCGGCGACCTCGGGGGTCTCCTCCACCTCGACGGTGCGGTGCATCTTGTTCAGGCCCAGGCCGACCAGGGTCGCGCGCTGGGTCTTGTGGCGCCGGATCGGCGATCCGGTCTGAGTGATCTTGATGGTCGCCATGGAATTTACTCCGTGACCGCGTCGGCGGTCGCTTCCGCCTCGGCCTGGCTCATCCCACCCCGGCCGAGCAGGTCGGCGACCTTCTTACCGCGGCGCTGGGCCACGGAGCGCGGGCTGGTCTGGTCCTTGAGCGCCTCGAAGGTCGCGCGGATCATGTTGTAGGGGTTGGACGTGCCGACCGACTTGGTCACCACGTCGGCCACCCCGAGGCTCTCGAAGATGGCGCGCATCGGACCGCCGGCGATGATGCCGGTACCCGCCGGAGCGGTGCGGACCGTCACGCGGCCGGCGCCGAAGTGGCCACGCCCGTCATGGTGCAGGGTGCGGCCGTCGCGCAGCGGAACGCGGATCATCGCCTTCTTGGCGGCGGCGGTCGCCTTGCTGATCGCCTCCGGCACCTCGCGGGCCTTGCCGTGGCCGAAGCCGGCGCGGCCCTTGCCGTCGCCCACCACGACCAGCGCGGCGAAGCCGAAGCGCTTGCCGCCCTTCACGGTCTTGGAGACGCGGTTGATGTGCACGAGCTTCTCGATCAGCTCCTCGCCATCGTCCTCGCGCGGGCGGCGATCGTCGCGGCGGCCACGGCCACCGTCACGACCGCCACGGCCGCCGTCGCGTCCGCCGCCGCGGCCACCGCGACCGCCACGCGGGCCACGGCCCTCGGTCGGCGCGGGAGCGGCCTCGGCACCGGCGGTCGCCTCGGGGGCGACGTCCTGGGTCTGGTTCTCGTCAGCCATTACTTAAAACTCCAGTCCGCCTTCGCGCGCGGCGTCGGCGAGGGCCTTGACCCGGCCATGGAAAAGGAAGCCGCCGCGGTCGAACACGACCGAGGAGACGCCGGCGGCCTTGGCCCGCTCGGCAAGCGTCTTGCCGACGCTGGCGGCCGCGTCGCGGGTCGCGCCGGTCGCGGCCTTGAGGTCCTTGTCCAGCGACGAGGCCGAGGCGATCGTCCGCCCGGCGGCATCGTCGATGACCTGGGCGTAGATGTGACGGCCCGAACGGTGAACCGAGAGACGCGGCTTGCTGCCGGCCCGGGCGCGAAGCGCGGTGCGGACGCGACGCCGGCGGCGATCGAAGAGAGAGAGTTTCGCCATGGCTTACTTCTTCTTGCCTTCTTTGCGGAAGATGAACTCGCCGCGATACTTGATGCCCTTGCCCTTGTAGGGCTCCGGCTTGCGCCAGCGGCGGATCTCGGCCGCGACCTGACCGACCTTCTGCTTGTCGATGCCGCTGATCTCGACGGTGTTCGCGTCGGGAGTCTTGACCTCGATGCCCTCGGGGATCGCGTAGTTGACGTCGTGGCTGTAGCCGAGCTGCAGGCGCAGGTTCTTGCCCTGGGCCGCGGCGCGGTAGCCGACACCGGTGATCTCGAGCACCTTGGTGAAGCCCTCGGTCACGCCGGTGACGAGGTTCAGCACGTTGGTGCGCTGCATCCCCCACGCCGCCCGGGCGCGCTGGCTATCGGTGAGCGGTTGAACGCTGATCTGACCGTCCTCGACGCTGGTGCGGACGAGCTCGTCCATCACGCTCATCGAGAGGGTGCCCTTGGGTCCCTTCACCGTGAGGGTCGAGCCCTCCAGGTTGGCGGTCACGCCGCTGGGAACGGAAACGGGCTTCTTGCCGATACGGGACATCTTAGAACACCTCCGCCAGCACCTCGCCGCCGACGTTCTGCTCGCGCGCTTCCGCGTCGGAGAGAACGCCACGAGGCGTCGAGACGATGGTCATGCCAAGGCCGTTGCGGACGCGCGGCAGCTCGCTCGCGCCCGAATAGACCCGCCGACCGGGCTTCGAGACGCGGGCCAGGTGACGGATCGCCGGCTCGCCCTCGAAATATTTGAGCTCGATGCGCAGGCCGTCGTGGCCAGCCACCTGCTCCTCGGAATAGCCGCGGATATAGCCTTCGCGCTGCAGCACGTCGAGGACGCGCACGCGCAGCTTCGACGCCGGCGTCAGGATCGAATCCTTGCGCGCCTGCTGGCCGTTGCGGATGCGGGTGAGCATGTCACCCAGGGGATCGGTCATCGCCATATTTCGTGACCCTTACCAGCTCGACTTGGTGACACCGGGGATC
The DNA here is from genome assembly GCF_003970925.1 of Sphingomonas ginkgonis. NCBI lineage: Bacteria > Pseudomonadati > Pseudomonadota > Alphaproteobacteria > Sphingomonadales > Sphingomonadaceae > Sphingomonas > Sphingomonas ginkgonis. The sequence continues at coordinate 1,408,650 of NZ_RWJF01000001.1, read as the reverse complement.
AGGCCCTTGTTGGCCAGCTCCCGGAGCATGATCCGCGACAGGCGGAACTTGCGGTAATAAGCGCGCGAACGGCCCGTCAGCTCGCAACGGTTGCGGATCCGGGTCGGATTGCCGTTGCGCGGCAGCTCGGCCATCTTGAGACGCGCGATCAGCCGCTCGGTCTCGTCGAGGGACTCGTCGTTCGCCTTGTCCTTCAGCTTCGCATATTTCGCGGCGGTTTTCGCCACGAGCTTCCTGCGACGCTCGTTCTTGTTGATCGAACTCAGTTTCGCCATGACTTAAGTTCTTCCTCTACGGCCGCTCAGGCGGCCTGCTTCTGTTCATCGGCAGCAGGGAACGGGAAATTGAAGAGGCGCAGCAGCTCGCGCGCTTCCTCGTCCGTCCTCGCCGTCGTGGTGACGATGATGTCCATGCCCCGGACCTTGTCGATCTGATCATAATTGATCTCGGGGAAGACGATCTGTTCCTTCAGGCCCATGGCATAGTTGCCACGGCCGTCGAACGACTTCGGGTTCAGGCCGCGGAAGTCGCGGACGCGCGGGAGCGCGATCGTGACCAGCCGGTCCAGGAACTCGTACATGCGCTCGCGGCGAAGCGTGACCTTGCAGCCGATCGGCATGCCCTCGCGCAGCTTGAACTGCGCGATCGACTTCTTCGCCTTGGTGACGACCGGCTTCTGGCCCGAGATCTTCTCCATCTCGGCCGCGGCGGCCTCCACCTTCTTCTTGTCCTGGGTCGCCTCGCCGACGCCCATGTTGATGACGATCTTCTCGAGCTTCGGCACCTCAAGACGGTTCTTGTAGCCGAACTTCTCGATCATCGCCTGGGCGATGCGCTCGTCATAATCCTTCTTCAGGCGCGGGACGTACCGGTCCTCAGCCATCGATCTTCTCCCCGGACTTGGCCGCGATGCGGACCTTCTTGCCGTCCTGCACCTCGAAGCGGACGCGGGTCGGCTTGCCGGTCGACGGGTCGGCGATCGCGACCTTCGACACGTGAAGCGGCGCTTCCTTGCGCTCCAGGCCGCCCTGCGGGGCCGCCTGGGTCGGCTTGCGGTGACGAACCGCGACGTTGATGCCCGACACCAGGACCTTCTGGTCCTTCGGCATCGCCTTCAGCACCTCGCCGGTCCGGCCCTTGTCCTTGCCGGACAGGACGACGACCTTGTCGCCCTTCTTGATCTTGAGCGCGGCCATTACAGCACCTCCGGCGCAAGACTGATGATCTTCATGTGCTTGCGCGCACGAAGCTCACGGACGACCGGGCCGAAGATGCGGGTGCCGATCGGCTCCTCGTTCTTGTTGACCAGGACCGCCGCGTTGGAGTCGAAGCGGATCACCGAACCGTCGGGACGGCGGATGTCCTTGGCGGTGCGGACGATCACCGCGCGGTGAACGTCGCCCTTCTTCACGCGGCCGCGCGGGGCCGCTTCCTTGACGCTGACGACGATGATGTCGCCAACCCCGGCGACGCGCCGCTTGGAGCCGCCGAGCACCTTGATGCACTGGACGCGCTTGGCGCCGCTGTTGTCGGCGACGTCCAGGTTGGACTGCATCTGGATCATGGGTTCACCCTATCCCTTTGCTGTGCGGTTCAAGCGTCCGCGACTTCGGGGGCGAGATCCGCCGCCTTCGCCGCAGTCACCCGCTCGATGACCTTCCAGGTCTTGAGCTTGGACATCGGCGCGCATTCCTCGATGCGCACCTGCTCGCCCTGGCGATAGGCATTGCCTTCGTCATGGGCATGATACTTCTTCGACAGCTTGATGATCTTGCCGTACAGCGGGTGCTTCACCCGCCGCTCGACGCGGACCACCACGGTCTTGTCACCCTTGTCGGACACCACGGTGCCGGTCAGGACGCGCTTGGGCATGTCTTAACTCCTCAACCCTGCGCCGAAGCGGCGCCGCGGGTGCGCTGGTTCTGCAGCGTCTTGATGCGGGCGATCGTCCGGCGGACTTCCTTGACCCGGCTCGCTTTCTCGAGCTGGTTGGTCGCCGCCTGGAAGCGCAGGTTGAACTGCTCGCGCTTCAGCTCGCCGAGCTGCTGCTGGAGCTGGTCGTCGCTCTTGACGGTCAGGTCTTCACGCTTGGCCATGATCACTCAGCCTCGATCAGGGTTTCGCCAAGGCGGGCGACCACCTTGACCTTGATGGGCAGCTTCTCGGCCGCGCGCTCGAACGCCGTCTTGGCGATCGGGCCCGGGACGCCGTCGAGCTCGAACAGGATGCGGCCGGGCTTGACCCGGGCGACCCAATATTCGGGCGCGCCCTTGCCCGAGCCCATGCGAACTTCGGCGGGCTTGGACGAGACCGGCAGGTCCGGGAAGATCCGGATCCAAAGCCGGCCCTGACGCTTGATGTGCCGGGTGATGGCACGGCGGGCCGCCTCGATTTGGCGCGCGGTGATCCGCTCCGGCTCCATGGCCTTGAGGCCGAAGGCGCCGAAGTTGAGCTCCGTGCCACCCTTGGCGTTGCCATGGATGCGGCCCTTGAAGGCCTTGCGGAATTTGGTGCGCTTGGGTTGCAGCATGGTCCTGTTTCCTTACCGGCGCCGGTCGTCGTCGCGGGCCGGGCGGACGCCGGAAGTCTGCGCTTCCATCATCAGCCGGTCCTGGCTCATCGGGTCATGGCCGAGGATCTCGCCCTTGAAGACCCAGACCTTGACGCCGCACACGCCGTAGGCGGTGTGGGCCTGCGCCTCGGCATAATCGACGTTGCCGCGCAGCGTGTGCAGCGGAACGCGACCCTCGCGGTACCACTCGGTACGGGCGATTTCAGCCCCGCCGAGCCGGCCCGCGCAGGTGATCCGGATGCCTTCCGCGCCGAGGCGCAGGGCCGACTGGACCGCCCGCTTCATGGCGCGGCGGAACGCGACACGGCGCTCGAGCTGGTCGGCGACACCCTGCGCGACGAGGCGCGCGTCGACTTCCGGCTTGCGGATCTCGACGATGTTGAGGCTGACTTCCGAACCGGTCATCTTCGACAGCTGCTTCTTCAGCTTCTCGATGTCCGAGCCCTTCTTGCCGATGATCACGCCGGGGCGCGCGGCATAGATTGACACGCGGCACAGCTTGGCCGGGCGCTCGATCACCACCTTGGAGATCGCCGCCTGGGGCAGCGTCTTGATGATGAAGTTGCGGATCTTGAGATCCTCGAGCAGCAGACGGCCGTAATCCTGGCCTTCCGCGAACCAGCGGCTGTCCCAGGTGCGGTTGATCTGCAGCCGGAGGCCGACGGGGGACGACTTCTGACCCATTAGGCTTCTTCCTGCTCGCGCACGACGACGCGGATTCGGCTGAACGGCTTGACGATCCGGCTCGAACGGCCACGCGCGCGGGTGGCGAACCGCTTCATGCTGATCGACTTGCCGACGCTGGCTTCCGAGACGACGAGGGCGTCGACGTCGAGGTTGTGGTTGTTCTCGGCATTGGCGACGGCCGACGCGAGCACCTTGTAGACATCCTCGCTCATCCCCTTGGGGCTGAACTTCAGGATGTTGAGCGCTTCCTCGACACGACGGCCGCGGATCAGCCCGGCGACCAGGTTCAGCTTGCGGGCCGAACCACGGATCGTGGTGCCGACGGCGAGCGCTTCCTTGTCGCCGACCTTGCGGGGGGATGCTGGCTTGCTCATCAGCGCTTGCCCTTCTTGTCGGCGGCGTGACCCGGGAAGTAGCGCGTGGGCGCGAACTCGCCGAGCTTCATGCCGACCATGTCCTCGTTGACCGAGACCGGCACGAACTTGCGGCCGTTGTAGACGTTGAACGTCAGACCGACGAACTGCGGAAGGATCGTCGAGCGACGCGACCAGGTCTTGATCGGCGCGCGGCCACCCTTGTCCTGAGCGGCTTCCGCCTTCTTCAGGAGCGACAGCTCGACGAACGGACCTTTCCAGATGGAACGAGCCATGGTCGATTAGCCCTTCTTCTTCGCGTGGCGCGACCGGATGATGAACTTGTCGGTCGCCTTGTTGTGACGGGTGCGGGCACCCTTGGTCGGCTTGCCCCACGGGGTGACCGGGTGACGGCCGCCCGAGGTCCGGCCCTCACCACCGCCGTGCGGGTGGTCGACCGGGTTCTTGGCGACGCCGCGGGTCAGCGGGCGACGGCCGAGCCAGCGGCTGCGTCCGGCCTTGGCCAGCGTCTGGTTGCCGTTGTCGGGGTTCGACACCGCACCCACGGTCGCCATGCAGTCGGAACGGACGTAACGCTGCTCGCCCGAGTTCAGGCGGACGATGACCATCCCCTTGTCGCGGCCGACGACCTGGACGTAGGTCCCGGCGGCGCGGGCGATCTGGCCGCCCTTGCCCGGCTTCATTTCGACGTTGTGGACGATGGTGCCGACCGGCATCTGCCCGATCTCCATCGCGTTGCCCGGCTTCACGTCGACCTTCTTGCCGGCGACGACCTTGTCGCCCGGCGCGAGGCGCTGCGGAGCGAGGATGTAGGCCTGCTCGCCGCCCTCGTAGGTCACCAGCGCGATGAACGCCGAACGGTTCGGGTCATACTCGATCCGCTCGACCGTCGCGGTCACGTCCCAGGTCCGACGCTTGAAGTCGATGATCCGGTACTTCTGCTTGTGACCGCCCGCGATGCCGCGGCTGGTCACATGCCCCTTGTTGTTGCGGCCGCCCGTCTTGCGCTTGCCTTCGGTCAGCGCCTTGACCGGCTTGCCCTTCCAGAGCGCCGACTTGTCGACGAGGATCAGGCCACGCCGGGCCGGGCTCGTCGGCTTATATGCTTTGAGTGCCATGGCTGGTTAGATCCCGCTCGTGATGTCGATCGTCTGGCCTTCGGCCAGCGTGACGATCGCCTTCTTGGCGTCCGAGCGGCTGTAGGGCGTGCCCTTCCAGCGCTTGGTCTTGCCCTTCTGGACGATGGTGTTGACGCCGGTCACGGTCACGCCGAACAGCGCCTCGACCGCGGCCTTGATCTCCGGCTTGGAAGCCTTGCCGGCGACCTTGAACACCACCGCATTATGCTCCGACAGCATCGTCGACTTCTCGGTGATGTGCGGCGCCAGGATGACGTCGTAGTGGCGGTTGTCGACCGCCGCCTGGGTGGGGTTCTTAGCCATTGAAGCGGGCCTCCAGCTTCTCGATCGCGGCGCGGGTCAGGACCAGCGTCTCGTGGCGCATGATGTCGTACACATTGGCGCCGACCGCGGGCAGCAGGTTGACATGGCCGAGGTTCGACGAGGCGCGGGCGAAGCTGACGTTGAGCGCGTCACCGTCAATCACCAGCGCGGTCTTGCCGAGCCCGAGCTTGCCGAGCTGCTCGCGCAGCGTCTTGGTCTTGCCCTCGGCGACGTCGAGGTTGTCGAGGACGATCAGCGTCCCGTCCTTGGCCTTCGACGACAGCGCCATCTTGAGGCCAAGCGCGCGGACCTTCTTGTTGAGGCTCGCCTCGAACACCCGGGCGCGGGGACCATGGGCCTTGCCGCCGCCGATGAAGATCGGGGCGCGACGGTCGCCGTGACGAGCCGTGCCACCGCCCTTCTGGCGACCGAACTTCTTGCCGGTGCGGGCGACGTCGGACCGCTCGCGGGCCGCACGGGCCGGGGCGCGGCGGTTGACGAGCTGCCACGTGACGACGCGGTGAAGGATGTCGGCGCGCGGCTCGACGCCGAACACGGCATCGTTGAGCTCGACATCGCCGCCAGCCTGCGCGTCGAGGGTCTGTACCTGGACCTTCATCGCTTAGCCTTCCTTGCTCTCGTCGGCGCCAGCGGCGTCCGAACCGGCATCATTGTTCTCGGCAGCAGCCGCGCCAGCATCCTGCTCGGCGGCGATCTGCGCCACTTCCTCGTCGCTCGGGAGCGCCGGGATCGCCTCCACCGCGGCTTCCTCGACGAACGCCGGGGTCTCCTCGACCGGGATCGCCTCGATGTTGGCGACCAGCGACGCCGGGTACGGCGCCTCCTCGTGGCGCGGCAGCTTGACCGCGTCGGCGACCGCCAGCCAGGCGCCCTTCGAGCCCGGGACCGAGCCCTTGACGAACAGCAGGCCGCGGGCCGCGTCGGTGCGCACGATCAGCAGGTTCTGCTGGGTGCGTTCGCGGGCGCCCATGTGGCCGGCCATCTTCTTGTTCTTGAACACGCGGCCCGGATCCTGGCGGTTGCCGGTCGAGCCGTGCGAGCGGTGCGACACCGAGACGCCGTGGGTGGCGCGCAGACCACCGAAGCCCCAGCGCTTCATCGCGCCGGCAAAGCCCTTGCCCTGGGTCACGCCCGAAATGTCGACATACTGGCCGGCGACGAAATGGTCGGCCGAGATGTAGCCGCCCACGTCGAGCAGCGCGTCGTCGGCGACGCGGAACTCGGCGACGCGGGCCTTGGGCTCCACCGACGCCTTGCCGAACGCCTCGCGCTGCGGCTTGGCGACGTTCTTCGCCTTGGCCGAACCGGCGCCGAGGATGACGGCGTTGTAGCCGTCGTTGGCGGCTTCGCGCTTGCCGACCACCTGAACTTCATCGAGCTGGAGAACCGTCACCGGCACGTGCCGGCCGTCCGCCTGGAACAGGCGGGTCATCCCCATCTTCTTCGCGATCACGCCAGTGCGCATGACCAATTGCTCCTACCAGAGGCCCGAGGTCGGTTTCCCTTCCCCGGGCGTGCAGCCCACAAAGTCGATGCGTCGCCCCGCCTGGGCCAGTTCCCCTTCCCGTCAGTGGGAAGAGGATGCGGGGGACGCAGGCCGGCGGCTCCGGAGAGCTGCCGCGGTATCCCAATGTTATTGCGCTGGCAGGATCGCTCGAGGAGCGAGTCAACCGCCGCGCGCTGGCCCTTAGGCCAGTTTGATCTCCACGTCTACACCCGCGGCGAGATCGAGCTTCATCAGCGCATCGACCGTCTGCGGGGTCGGCTGCACGATATCGAGCAGCCGCTTGTAGGTGCGCACCTCGAACTGCTCGCGCGACTTCTTGTCGACGTGGGGCGAGCGGTTGACGGTGAACTTCTCGATGCGGGTCGGGAGCGGGATGGGCCCACGGATCATCGCTCCGGTGCGCCGAGCGGTGTCGGCGATGTCCCCGGTGGCCTGATCGAGCACGCGGTGATCGAAGGCTTTCAGGCGAATCCGGATATTCTGCGTTTCCATGAGTTCCACTACCGATTGCAAAGAGCCGCTGGGCGGTCACCCGCCCAAGAAAACATGAGGCCGCACCCGCTTGACCCGGTTTCCCGACGGCGGACGACCCCAAAGCTGAAACTTGGTGGCGGTGACGAATCCCCGCCGGTGGAGGCGCCTCTACAGAGGACGAGCCATGGGATCAACCCCTCGGGTGACGGAGAGACGGTGACAAGGTCGGCGACGGCCGGAAAGAAGGCGCTCCCTTGGCTCTTGCGGTTCGCTCCAAGGAGTCAAGCGGAGGGCAGATGAGAAGGTTGGCCGTGGAGCACGCGAAAGAGGGATTTTCGCGAGCTGCCAAGAAGTTGTGGAACGAACTTGTGGTCTGTGACAGCTTGCCGGTGCTGGAAGCGAGCGAAGGAGGATGCATGTTCAGGCACATACTGGCGGCTATGGCGGTCACCTTCTCCGCTCCAACGCTGGCGCAAAACACCGCACCCTCTTCTCCAGCGCCGAGTGGCCTCAACCAGAAGCTGATCAACGTTCCAGGAACAAGCTGGAACGTTTATGGCCCAAATCAGAGCACCAAGAGGCTCGAGACGGACGGGCCGAAGGGCTACCCGGCCATTCGCGCAACCATCGCGCGCCGCGGTACCAACGCCTGGGATTCGGGTGCCACGTCGCTCGTGCCCAAACCCGTGGCAGCGGGTGACGCTATTCTGGTTGCGGTCTACTTGCGCGCGCCCGAGCTCAAGGATGGCGAGACCCTCGAGATTTCGCTGGTGGGCGCGACGGGCGCAACAGCCCCCTACCCTGCCATCGCAGGCGAGAAAGCCATGCTAACCAATCAATGGAAGGTCTTCTTTGCCAGCGGCAAGGCGCCGCAAGCTTTCGCGGCGAATGGCGTCCAGGCCACCGTTCACCTCGCCGGTGCCAAGCAGGTCGTCGATCTCGGGCCAGTGCAGGTCTACGATTTCGGCCAGGGCTTCGATCTCAGCCGACTGCCGCGCAACTGACCAGGCTTGCTTCAGATTTAGCTGACAAGAGCGGTGCGACCGCGGGCACAAGCTCGGGGAAACGTGCGGAGCGGATCGTGCGCGGTTTGTGCAGCCCGCCTGAACGAACGTCCGATCTCCCGTGCGTGATCCCTTGCAGCGGCAGCAAAGGGCGGCGCTCGCCCTCAACAGCCTAATCACGGCCAACAAAAAGGCCCGGCACTCTTGCGAGTACCGGGCCCTTTTCTTGTCCAGCGCCGAAGGCGCCGGAGCTTACTTGGTGATGGTGCCGACGACGCCCGCGCCGACGGTCCGGCCGCCTTCGCGGATCGCGAAGCGCAGGCCCTGGTCCATCGCGATCGGGGCGATCAGCTTCACGCCCAGCGACACATTGTCGCCCGGCATGACCATCTCGGTGCCCTCGGGGAGCTGGACTTCGCCGGTGACGTCCGTGGTCCGGAAGTAGAACTGCGGACGATAGTTGGCGAAGAACGGCGTGTGACGGCCACCCTCGTCCTTCGAAAGGACATAGACTTCCGCCTGAAAGTCGGTGTGCGGGGTGATCGAGCCCGGCTTGCAGAGCACCTGGCCACGCTCGACCTCTTCACGGCCGACGCCGCGGATCAGCGCGCCGATGTTGTCGCCGGCCTGGCCCTGGTCGAGGAGCTTGCGGAACATCTCGACGCCGGTGACGACGGTCTTCTTGGTGTCCTTGATGCCGACGATCTCGACATCGTCGCCGACCTTGCAGATGCCGGTCTCGACGCGGCCCGTGACGACGGTGCCGCGGCCCGAGATCGAGAACACGTCCTCGATCGGCATCAGGAACGGCTTGTCCAGCGGACGCTCCGGCTGCGGGATCCACTCGTCGACCGCATCCATCAGCTTGAGGATCGCTTCCTCGCCGATGTTGGCGTCGCGGTCCTCGAGGACGGCCAGCGCCGAACCGGCGACGATCGGAATGTTGTCGCCGTCGAACCCGCGCTTGGAAAGCTCCTCGCGGATTTCCAGCTCGACCAGCTCGAGCAGCTCGGGATCATCGACCTGGTCGACCTTGTTGAGGAAGACCACCATGGTCGGGACGCCGACCTGAGCCGCGAGCAGGATGTGCTCCTTGGTCTGCGGCATCGGGCCGTCGGCGGCCGAGACCACCAGGATCGCGCCGTCCATCTGCGCCGCGCCGGTGATCATGTTCTTCACATAGTCGGCGTGGCCCGGGCAGTCGACGTGCGCATAGTGGCGCTTCTGGGTCTCATACTCGACGTGCGCGGTCGAGATGGTGATGCCGCGCTCGCGCTCTTCCGGCGCCTTGTCGATGTTCGCGAAGTCGACCGCGACACCGCCGCCGTGCTTCGAAAGAACCTTGGTGATCGCAGCCGTCAGCGAGGTCTTGCCGTGATCGACGTGACCGATGGTGCCGATGTTGCAGTGCGGCTTGTTCCGCTCGAATTTCGCCTTCGCCATTATACGCTCCTGGGTGTTCTATTGGGGGCGCCCCGCCCAATGCGAGCGCGCCCTTAGCGTCAAAAATCAGGTTACGCCAGCTTCGCCTTTACCTCGTCCGCGACGTTCTGCGGAACTTCGTCATAGTGCGAGAACTGCATCGTGTACTGCGCCCGGCCCTGGGTGAACGAGCGGAGCTGGTTCACATAGCCGAACATGTTCGCCAGCGGGACCTGGGCCTCGACCGCCTGGGCATTGCCCCTTGTGTCGGTGCCCTGGATCTGGCCACGCCGCGAGTTCAAGTCGCCGATCACGTCGCCGAGATAATCCTCGGGGGTGACCACCTCGACCTTCATGATCGGCTCAAGCAGCTTGATGCCGGCCTTCTGGGCCGCTTCGCGCATCGCGCCACGCGCGCAGATCTCGAACGCCAGCGCCGAGGAGTCGACGTCGTGGTACTTGCCGTCGATCAGGTGGACCTCGAAGTCGATGATCGGGAAGCCGATCAGCGATCCGGTCTCCGCCGTCTCGCGCATGCCCTTCTCGACCGAGGGAATATATTCCTTGGGAATATTGCCGCCCTTGATCTCGTCGAAGAACTGGAAGCCCGAGCCGCGCTCGCCGGGGACGACCTTGACCTTCACCTCGCCGAACTGGCCCGAGCCGCCCGACTGCTTCTTGTGGGTGTAGGTCAGCTCGACCGGCTTGCCGAGATACTCACGGTAGGCGACCTGCGGGGCGCCGACGTTGGCCTCGACCTTGAACTCGCGCTTCATGCGATCGACCAGGATCTCGAGGTGGAGCTCGCCCATCCCCTTGATGATGGTCTGGCCCGACTCATGGTCCGACGAGACGCGGAACGACGGGTCCTCGCGCGCCAGGCGGTTGAGCGCGACGCCCATCTTCTCCTGGTCGGCCTTGGTCTTGGGCTCGACGCTCAGCTCGATCACCGGCTCCGGGAACTCCATCCGCTCGAGGATGATCGGAGCGTTGATCGCGCACAGCGTGTCGCCGGTGGTGGTGTCCTTCAGGCCCGCCAGAGCGACGATATCGCCAGCATAGGCGATCTGGATGTCCTCGCGCTCGTTCGCATGCATCAGCAGCATGCGGCCGACCTTCTCCTTCTTGTCCTTGACGCTGTTGGTGACCTGCGACGCGGTCTCGAGCTTGCCCGAGTAGATGCGCGCGAAGGTCAGCGTCCCGACGAAGGGATCGTTCATGATCTTGAACGCCAGCGCCGAGAAGGGCGCATTGTCGTCCGAGGCGCGGGTGTCCTCGTCGCCGTTGGGCAGGATGCCCTTGATGGCCGGAACGTCGAGCGGGCTCGGCAGATAGTCGACCACCGCGTCGAGCAGCGGCTGGACGCCCTTGTTCTTGAACGCCGAGCCGCAGACCACCGGCACGAACGCCATGTTCAGCGTGCCCTTGCGGATCAGCTGCTTGAGCGTCGCGGTGTCGGGCTCGGTCCCGTCGAGATAGGCTTCCATGGCCGCATCGTCCTGCTCGACGGCAAGCTCGATGAGGTTCATGCGCGCCTCGGCGGCCTTGTCGGCCAGGTCCTCGGGGATCTCCTGATATTCGAACTTCGCGCCCAGGCTCTCCTCGAGCCAGATGATGGCGCGGTTCTCGACCAGGTCGACGAGGCCCTTGAAGCCGCCCTCGATGCCGATCGGGAGATACAGGACGGCCGGACGGGCGCCGAGACGATCGATGATCGACTGGACGCAGAACTCGAAGTTGGCGCCGGTGCGGTCCAGCTTGTTGACGAAGCACATCCGCGGAACGCCGTACTTGTCGGCCTGCCGCCACACGGTCTCCGACTGCGGCTCGACGCCGGCAACGCCGTCGAAGCAGGCGACCGCGCCGTCGAGCACGCGAAGGCTGCGCTCGACCTCGATGGTGAAGTCGACGTGGCCCGGCGTGTCGATGATGTTGATCCGGTGCTCTTCGCCCTTGCCCTCGTTGGCCCGCCACACGCAGGTGGTCGCCGCCGAGGTGATCGTGATCCCGCGCTCCTGCTCCTGCTCCATCCAGTCCATGGTCGCGGTGCCCTCGTGGACCTCGCCGATCTTGTAGGACTTGCCGGTGTAGTAGAGGATGCGCTCGGTCGTCGTCGTCTTCCCGGCGTCGATGTGCGCCATGATGCCGATGTTGCGATAGCGCTCGAGCGGATGGCTGCGGGCCATGATCGTCAGTTCCTTAGCAATGTGGGGAGCGGCCGGGCCGCAACCCCCACGATATAGGTCGAAATTTTACCAGCGGTAGTGGCTGAAGGCGCGGTTCGCCTCGGCCATGCGATGGGTGTCCTCGCGCTTCTTCACCGCGTTGCCGCGGTTCTGCGAGGCGTCCATCAGCTCGCCCGAAAGGCGGCCGGCCATGGTCTTCTCGCTGCGGGCGCGGGCGGCGCCGATCAGCCAGCGGATGGCGAGCGCCTGCGCCCGCTCGATCCGGACCTCGACGGGGACCTGGTAGGTCGCACCGCCGACGCGGCGGCTGCGGACCTCAATGCCCGGCTTCACATTGTTGAGCGCATCGTGGAAGACCGCCAGCGGATCCTTCTTGAGGCGGGTCTCGACATTCTCGAGGGCGCCGTAGACGATGCTCTCGGCGACCGACTTCTTGCCGTCGAGCATAACCGAATTCATGAACTTCGACAGGACGATATCCCCGAACTTCGGATCGGGCAGGATCTCGCGCTTCTCTGGGCGACGACGACGGGACATGGGCGTGTTCCTTCAATGAGCGGCGCACCGGCGTCTGATCGCGGTGCGGCCGACGATCAGCTTATTTGGGACGCTTGGCGCCGTACTTCGAACGGCTCTGGCGGCGGTCCTTGACACCCTGGGTGTCGAGCACTCCGCGAAGCACGTGGTAGCGGACGCCCGGAAGGTCGCGCACACGGCCGCCACGGATCAGCACCACCGAGTGCTCCTGGAGGTTGTGCCCCTCGCCCGGGATGTAGCTGATGACCTCGCGCTGGTTGGTCAGGCGCACCTTGGCCACCTTGCGCAGCGCCGAGTTCGGCTTCTTCGGAGTCGTCGTGTAGACGCGGGTGCAGACGCCGCGCTTCTGCGGGTTCTGCTCCATCGCAGGGACCTTCGACTTGGCCTTCTGCGGTTCGCGACCCTTGCGGATCAGCTGGTTGATCGTCGGCATGAAGCCCTTCACCTTTTCGTTGCCGGCAAGCCCGGCGGTTACTTTGCTCCCAAATGCGCGAAAAAGGGGTCAGCCTGGCGGCTGCCCTTCCGTCGTGCCGATGGGAGCAATGTTCAGCTCTTGTCCGCGGCTCCGGGACGCACGGAGTCGTCCAGGTCCTCGCGAGACGAGCGGCGCCTTACAGGCCTCGCCGCCGAAGGTCAACGCCGGCCGACAGGCCGTACCAGCACTCAGCCAAATTCGGATCCAGGAGGCATCGAAGGGCCGGAAGCGATCTCGGATGGCGAGGCTCAGACCTGTTCCGAGACTCGCCGCTCGGTCGTCCCGCCGTCCCATTCCTCGTCGTGGTGGCGGCGGTCGGCCTCTGCCTTGGTCGATTGCACGACCTGGTCCTTGTGCTCGGGCGGACCGTAAAGCGTGTAGAGCCGGAGCGGCTCGGAGCCGGTGTTGCGCACATTGTGCCGCGCGCCCGCCGGCACGATCACGCCGCTCCCGTCCTCGACCGCGTAGCTGTTGTCGTCGATGTCGACCGTCCCCGCGCCTTGCTCGAAGCGGAAGAACTGGTCGCGGTCGTCGTGCACCTCGGCGCCGATCTCCTCGCCCGGCTGGAGCGTCATCAGCACCAGCTGGAGATGCTCGCCGGTGTAGAGCACGCGACGGAAATCGTCGTTGCCGGTGGTCAGCGTCTCGATGTTGTCGTGATAGCCCTTCATCGCCGCTCAGCCTTTCTTCGCCGGATCATGGCCCCAGTTCTTGAGGCTATAGGCCCAGCGCGAATCCTCGGGATGCGCAGGCTTCTGCGCCATGTGCCGATGCACATAGCCGACCACCTTGCGCATATGTTCGTAGTCCGCCTCGTCGAGGTCGGCCTTCTTCTTGTGGAGGATGTCGACGATGTGCTTGCCGCTCTTGTGGCCGATGCTCTCGCCCGCGCCCTGGCCATCCTCGCCCTTCCAGCCGACCTCCTTGCTCTCGGGTGTCGCCAGCCACTTGTCGAGCTCGCCGGCGGTCATGTTGACCGCCTGCTTGAAGTCGGCGTGGATCTGATCGCGGTCGAGCGTGTCGGGCATGAAGTCCTCCTGTATGCCCCGACAACCCGGAAAGCGCCGCTTGGTTCAGTTCGGTTCGGCTACCGATCCGTTCGGCTCGACCTCCAGCCCCGGCGGGCTGCCGCGCGGGCGGATGAACAGGCGGCGGACCAGCGGAAAGCGCTCGGCAGCCTCGCGCTCGATCGTCCACACCAGCCGCTCGACGTCCCGCGCGCTCTGCTCGTCGTCGAAGTCGACCGAGATCATCGCGGTGATCTGGTCGGGCGAGCTGTGCACCGTCAGCACCTCGCCGACCGCGGTCACGCCGGACTTGCCGCCGACCAGCGTGCGAAGACCGGCGATGATGTCGGGATCGGCCGCCTCGCCGATCAGCAGCGCCTTCGATTCATAGGCGAGAACGAAGGCGGTGAACCCCAGGATGCCGCCGATCACGACCGAGGCCGCGCCGTCGAAGAAGGGGTTGTCGGTCACCTGGCTGAGCGCCAGTCCCACGGCCGCGACGAGGATGCCGGCCATCGCCGCGCCATTCTCGAGCAGGACGATGAAGGTCGGCGGGTCCTTGGAGCGGCGGATTGCCTGGACCCAGCTCAGCTTGCCCTTCGAAGTGCGGAACTCCTTGAACGCCTCGAGGGTCGAGCCGCCCTCGAGCAGGAAGGCAATCCCCAGCACCGCGTACGCCACGTAGGGCGAGACCGCCTCCTCGGGCTCGAGGATGTGGATAATGCCCTCGTAGACCGACACGCCCGCGCCGAGCGCGAACACCAGCACCGCCACCACGAAGCTCCAGAAATAGAGCTCGCGGCCGTAGCCGAAGGGGTGGAACTGGTCGGCTGGCCGCCGCGCCGCCTTGCGGCCCCACAGCAGCAGCAGCTGGTTCGAACTGTCCACCACCGAATGGACGCCCTCGGTCAGCATCGCCGAGGAGCCGGTGAAGGCGGCCGCCCCGAACTTGCTGACCGCGATCCCCATGTTCGCGGCGAGCGCGATCCACAGCGTCCGGTTGCTCTGGTGTCCGCCCCCACCGCCGCTCACTGGCCGGCCCCGACCGGACGGCCGCCCTTGATCACCACCGCCGGGTGCTCGAGCAGCCGGATGTCGCGCAGCGGGTCGCCGGCGACCGCGACGAGATCGCCATAGCGCCCAACCGCGATCGACCCGACGTCGCCCGGCCGGTTCAGCGCCTCGCCGGCATTCAGCGTCGCCGCCTGGATCGCCTGCAGCGGGGTCATTCCCCACTCCACCATCTTCGCGAACTGGAGCCCGTTCTGCCCCGCGGGGAACACGGCGCCATTGTCGGTGCCGAAGATCTGCTTGACCCCGGCCCGGACCGCCGCCCGGAAGGTCTCGCGCTGGCGGCGGCCGATCGCCCGCTCCTTCCCCAGCGACTCCTCGTGCACGCCGTTCTTGGCGCCCTCCGCAAGGATGTAGTCGTCGTCGTAGATGTCCATCGAGAACCAGCTGCCCTTCTGCTTGGCGAGGCGGAAGCTCTCCTCGTCGGCGAGGCTGGCATGCTCGATCGTGTCAACACCGGCGCGCAGCGCATCGTTGATGCCCGCCGTCCCGTGCGCATGGGCGGCGACCCTGAGGCCCAGCATGTGCGCCTCGTCGGTGACCGCCTTCATCTCCTCGTAGCTCATCTGCTGGGCACCGGGCGCGTCGGTGCGCGAGAGGACCCCGCCGGTCGCGCAGATCTTGATCACCTCGGCGCCATATTTATGCACCGTGCGGACCAGCTTGCGGTAGCCCTCCGGACTGTCGGCCACGGACGGCGTCGGCACCGCCGAAAAGCTCGGCGGAAGGCCCTCGCTGCCGTCGCAATGGCCGCCGGTGGACCCCAGCGCGTAGGTCGCGGGCACGATCCGCGGCCCCTCGATATAGCCGCCCTCGACCGCCTGCTTCAGCCCGACGTCGTCATAGTTCTGCGAGCCGACGTTGCGCACGGTGGTGAAGCCGGCCTGCAGCATCTTGCGGGCGTTGGCGACGCCGACCGCCTGCCAGAAGCTGTCGGTGTAATCGAGGCCCTTGTAGCCGCTGATCCGCGCATCGGCGTCGAGATGGACATGCATGTCGATGAGACCGGGCAGCAGCGTCCGCCCGGGCAGGTCGAGGCGCCGCACGCCGGGCGTCGGCGTCAGCGAACGGGCATCCCCGATCGCGCTGATTCGTCCGTCGTCGCCGATCGTGATCGCGGGATGCTCGACGTAGCGGCCGCTCGCCACGTCGAGGTAGCGATCGGCGGTGACGATGGTGGCGGCGGTGGCCGGCGCGGCGGCAAGCAGCGCCAGGGCGGCGCCGGTAAGGGCGTTGATCATCGCCGCTCGATAGCGACCCCCCGGCCACCACGGAAGCCGCTTAGGCGCGTGGCGACGTCAGTTCCGAATGATAGCTGTCGGGCGCCCGCGGCAGGCTCCACCGGCTCGCAAGCCCGGCCCCGACCAGCAGCAGCACCGCCGCCGCGCCGCCGAGCCACTGCCCGCGCCGAATGCCCGGCGCGGCGAGCAGCAGCGCCAGCGCCGCCGCGAACATCGGCCAGAGATGGTAACGGAGGTCCGACGAGATGCTGACCAGCAGGAAGCTCGCCTCCAGGCCCAGCGCCGACCCGGCCAGCGCCAGGGCGAGCCGCTCCGCGGCGGTCCGCCCCCGCCAGACGACCGGCAGCAGGAGCAGCGCGACCAGCGTCCAGACGATCGGCCAGCCGAGCGGGGTTCCCGCCTCGACCCGAGCGGGGCCGAGCTGGAACCATTGCGCCGCGGCGCCCGGCGTCGCGAGGCCGACCTCGTTCGGCTCGCTGGTGTCCGGCGGGGTGGCGAGGATCAGTCCGGGCGGCACGAGCCAGCGCTCGCTCATGTTCCAGTGCGACAGCCGGTGCTCCGCGTAGGCGAGCGGATGGCGCACGATCGCCGCCGCCAAGGCTGCGTAAAGTGTGGCGGTCGGCAGGTCCTGTACTCGCTCGACCACGCCGCCGCACATCTCCGGCTCGCCCAGCGAATCCCAGAAGAAGCTCTTCACGCAATGCTTCGCCGCGATGACCTGCCGCTCCTCGGGGCTGAACAGGCTGACCGCGCTCGCCGGCGTTCGATCGGCGATCGCCGCGAGCGAGTAGACGGGAAGGCTGTTCGCCACCCCGGTCGGTTCGGCATGGAAGATCCGCCCGTTGATCGTCGGGGTGATCCCGATCACCAGCAGCGAGCCGCCAGCGATCAGCGCCAGCCGCACCCACCAGCGCTCGAGCGGCAGCAGCAGGACGGCGAGCGGCACGGCGGCGAACACGGCGTTGCTCCGGACCAGCGTCGCATAGCCCACCAGGAGCATGGCGATCAGCACGGCCCAGAACGGCAGGCGCCTGCTCCGCAGGCGGTGCCAGCCGACCAGCCCCGATGCGGCCACCAGCGCGCCGAGCATCTGCGCGTCCTTGAGCACCACCAGCTGCCACCCGAGCAGCAGCGGGGAGAAGCCGAGCAGCAGCATCAGCCACGCCGCGGCGCGCCGCTCGCCCGCCCACAGTGCCGCGCACCACAGCGCCACGCCGACGGCATAGAGCCCGAATTGGACGAAGAAGAGCGGCGCCGCCCCGGGGCCCCAGTGCCGGACGAGGCTCCACAGCGCGACCATCGCCGGCGGATGCCAGTCGTCCCACTCCCCGCTCAGGACCTGCTGGTACTGGGCGACCGTGTCGTACTGCGCAAAGCCCGGCGCGGCGAGCGCCAGCACCTGCGCTCCGAGCAGCAGCGCGAGCAGCGCCGGCCAGGGCCAGCGCCGCCACCGCGGCTCAGATATGGATCACCTTGCCATAAGCCGCGAGCACGCTCTCGTGCATCGCCTCGGACAGGGTCGGGTGCGGGAAGATCGTTTCCTGGAAGTCCTGCTCGACCAGCTCGGCGGTCTTGCCGACCGTGTAGCCCTGGATCAGCTCGGTGACCTCGGCGCCGATCATGTGCGCGCCCAGCAGCTCGCCCGTCTTGGCGTCGAACACCGTCTTCACGAAGCCCTCGACCTCGCCCAGCGCGATGGCCTTGCCGTTGCCGATGAAGGGGAACTTGCCGACCCTCACCTCGTGCCCGGCTTCCTTCGCCTTGGCCTCGGTCAGGCCGACGCTGGCGACCTGCGGGTGGCAGTAGGTGCAACCCGGGATGTTGGTCACGTCCATCGCATGCGGATGGACGTCCTTGTTGCCGAGCGCCTGGGCGATCGCCTCCGCGGCGATGATCCCCTCGTGGCTCGCCTTGTGCGCCAGCCAGGGCGGCGGACCGATGTCGCCGATCGCCCAGATGCCCGGAACGTTGGTGCGGCACATGGCATCGATCTTGACGAACCCGCGGTCCATCGCGACGCCGAGCGTGTCGAGCCCGATGTTCTCGGTGTTGGGAACGATCCCGACCGCGACGATGCAATGGCTGAAGCGGTGCTCGGCCGACTTGCCGTCCTTCATCTTGATCGTCGCCGCGATCCCCTGCCCGTCGCTCTTGAGGCTCTCGACCCCGGCGCCGGCGTGGATGGTGATGCCCTGCTTGGTCAGCGACTTGGCAAGCGCGTCGCTGATCTCGGCATCCTCGACGGGGACGATCCGGTCGACCATCTCGACGACCGTCACCTTGGCGCCCATGTCGTTGTAGAAGCTGGCGAACTCGATCCCGATCGCGCCCGAGCCGATCACCAGCAGCTCGGTCGGCATGGCCTTGGGGGTCATCGCGTGACGGTAGGTCCAGATCCGCTCGCCATCGGCCTTGGCGAACGGCAGGTCGCGTGCCCGGGCCCCGGTGGCGACGATGATGTGCTTGGCGGCGAGCTCGGTCGCCTTGCCGTCAGCGCCGGTCACCTTGATCCGGTCCTTCGCGGTCAGGGCCCCCGTCCCCATGTGCACCGCGATCTTGTTCTTCTTCATCAGGTGCGTGACGCCCTGGTTGAGCTGCTTGGCGACCGCCCGGCTGCGCGCCACGACCTTCCCAAGGTCCGCCTTCGCTTCCCCGGCGGCGACCAGCCCATAGGCGTCGGCGTGCTCCATGTAGTGGAGCACCTCGGCCGAGCGGAGCAGCGCCTTGGTCGGAATGCAGCCCCAGTTGAGGCAGATTCCGCCGAGGTTCTCGCGCTCGACGATCGCGGTCTTGAGACCGAGCTGGGCGCAGCGGATCGCCGCCACATAGCCCCCCGGCCCGGAGCCGAGAACGATCACGTCATACTGGTCAGCCATCAAGCGCTCCGCCTAGCTTGCCGCGCCCCAGGGAGAGCGGGAGTTCGCGAGCCGCCCTATGCGCTTGCCGCGTCCGGCTCAACCCGCGCCAGCACGGCATCGACCGCAACCTGCTGACCCGCCTCGGCATTCAGCTCCGTCACCGTTCCGTCGACCGGCGCCACCAGCCCATGCTCCATCTTCATCGCCTCGAGCGTGAGCAGCCGCTGTCCCTTGGCGACCCGCGTTCCGGCCGTCACCTCGACGCTGGTGACCTTGCCCGGCATCGGCGCGACCACCGTTCCCGACGCCGTCCCGCCCTCGACCGAGCCGCGGTCGGCCAGCATGAACTCGAACGCCTGCCCCTCGCGGAACACCACTACCCGCTCGCCGTCGCGGAAGCCCGACACGTCGGTCGGCCCGCCCGCCGGGCGCGCCTCGACGAAGTGGCCCTCGCGCCCGAGCGCCACCGACAGGCGCGGCTCGGCGTTGAGCCGGAACCCGGCCAACCCGACCGCGCGCTCGTCGCCCTCGTCCTGCGCTAGCGCGACCATCGCCGCCCCGCTCAGCACCTCGGGACCCGGCTCGACCTCCGGCACCAGCCGCGCCAGCTTCCTCTCGATGAACCCCGTATCGAGGATGCCGTCGATGAAGTCCTCGTCGAGCAGCGCATGGCTGAGGAAGCCGGCGTTGGTCCGGACCGGCCAGACCTCGACCCCGTCGAGCACTTCAGCCAGCCGGTCGATCGCCTCGTCGCGGTCCTCGCCCCAGGCGATCAGCTTGGCGATCATCGGGTCGTAGAAAGGCGAGATGGTGTCGCCCTCCTCCACCCCGGTCTCGATCCGCTCCGCCTCGCCCAGGTCGAAATGCTCGAGCCGGCCCACGCTCGGAAGAAAACCGCGCGCCGGATCCTCGGCATAGAGCCGCGCCTCGATCGCGTGGCCGTCGATCGCCAGCTCGTCCTGCGCGAGCGGCAGCGGCTCGCCGCTCGCGACCCGCAGCTGCCACTCGACCAGGTCCTGCCCGGTGATCTCCTCCGTAACCGGATGCTCGACCTGCAGCCGGGTGTTCATCTCCATGAACCAGATGCGGTCGGCGCGCAGCCCCTCGGACGCATCGGCGATGAACTCGATCGTCCCCGCGCCCTCGTAGTTCACCGCCTGCGCCGCCCGCACCGCCGCGCCGCACACCGCCGCCCGGGTCTCCTCGTCCATGCCCGGCGCGGGCGCCTCCTCGATCACCTTCTGGTGCCGCCGCTGCAGCGAGCAGTCCCGCTCGAACAGGTGGACGACATGGCCGTGCGCATCGCCGAACACCTGCACCTCGATGTGCCGCGGCGAGAGGATGTATTTCTCGAGCAGCACCTGGTCGTTGCCGAACGACGAGGCGGCCTCGCGCCGGCAACTCTCCAGCGCGTCCGCGAAGTCCTCCGGCCGGTCGACCTTGCGCATCCCCTTGCCGCCGCCGCCGGCGACCGCCTTGATCAGCACGGGATAGCCGATCGCATCCGCTTCCTGCTGCAACCGCGCCGGCGACTGGTCCTCGCCGAGATAGCCGGGCGTGGTCGGCACTCCGGCCTGCTGCATCAGCTTCTTGGCGGCGTCCTTCAAGCCCATCGCGCGGATCGAGTCCGGCTTCGGCCCGACCCACACCAGCCCGGCGTCGAGCACCGCCTGCGCGAAGTCGGCGTTCTCCGACAGGAAGCCGTAGCCGGGATGGATCGCCTGCGCGCGGGTCGCCTTGGCCGCCGCGATGATCTTCTCGCCGACGAGATAGGACTCGCGCGCCGGCGAGGCACCGATGTGCACCGCCTCGTCGGCCTGCCGGACGTGCAGCGCGCCCGCGTCCGCGTCGGAATAGACCGCGACCGTCCGGATCCCGAGTTCGCGCGCGGTGCGAATGACCCGGCAGGCGATCTCGCCGCGATTGGCGATGAGGAGCGACTTGATCATCGGCTTACATCCTGAACAGGCCGAACTGGGCGCGTTCGGCGATCGGGGCGTTGAGGCAGGCGGCGAAGGCGAGGCCCAGCACGTCACGGGTCTGCGCCGGGTCGATGATCCCGTCGTCCCACAGCCGCGCGGTGGCGTGCCAGGGATTGCCCTGCGCCTCGTAGTCTTCGCGGATCGGCTGCTTGAACGCCTCGGCCTGTTCCGCCGTCCAGCTCTCGGCATCACGGTGGACCGTCGCCAGCACGCTTGCGGCCTGCTCGCCGCCCATCACGCTGATGCGCGAATTGGGCCAGCTGAACAGAAAGCGCGGGCTGTAGGCGCGCCCGGCCATCCCGTAGTTACCCGCCCCGAAGCTGCCGCCGATCAGCACCGTGACCTTCGGCACCTGCGCGGTCGCCACCGCGGTGACCAGCTTGGCGCCATGTTTGGCGATGCCCTCGGACTCGAACTTGCCGCCGACCATGAAGCCGCTGATGTTCTGCAGGAACAGCAGCGGCACGCGGCGCTGGCAGGCGAGCTCGATGAAGTGCGCGCCCTTGACCGCGCTCTCGCTGAACAGGACGCCGTTGTTGGCGAGGATCGCCACCGGCATGCCCCAGATATGCGCGAAGCCGCACACCAGGGTGGTGCCGTAGAGCGGCTTGAACTCGTGGAACTCGGAACCGTCGACGATCCGCGCGATCACCTCGTGAACGTCGTAGGGCGCGCGCACGTCCTCGGGGATGATGCCGTAGAGTTCCTCCGGGTCGAACGCCGGCGGCCGCGGCTCGCGCGACGGCAGCGCCGGCTGCTGCTCGGGCAGCGTCGACATGATGTCGCGGACGATCGTCAGCGCATGCTCGTCATGCTCGGCGAGATGGTCCGCGACGCCCGACTTGCGCGCATGGAGATCGCCCCCGCCCAGGTCCTCGGCGCTGATCACCTCGCCGGTCGCCGCCTTCACCAGCGGCGGCCCGGCGAGAAAGATCGTGCCCTGGTTGCGGACGATCACCGTCTCGTCGCTCATCGCCGGGACATAGGCGCCGCCGGCGGTGCAGCTGCCCATCACGCAGGCGATCTGCGGAATGCCGAGCGCGCTCATGTTGGCCTGGTTGAAGAAGATCCGGCCGAAATGGTCGCGGTCGGGAAATACCTCGGCCTGGTGCGGCAGGTTAGCACCCCCGCTGTCGACGAGGTAGATGCAGGGGAGCCGGTTCTCCTGCGCGATCTCCTGCGCCCGGAGGTGCTTCTTGACCGTCAGCGGGTAGTAGGTCCCGCCCTTCACAGTGGCGTCGTTGCAGACGATCATCGCCTGCCGTCCCGTAACCCGGCCGATGCCCGCGATCAGCCCCGCTCCGGGCACCTCGCCGTCGTACAGGTCGCACGCCGCGAGCTGGCCAATCTCGAGAAAGGGCGAACCCGGGTCGAGCAGCCGTTCGACCCGGTCGCGCGGCAGCAGCTTGCCGCGCGCGACATGCCGCTCCCGGCTCTTCGCGGTCCCGCCCAGCGCGGCCTCGGCAACATCGGCGCGGAGCTTGTCGACCAGTTCCCGATTGTGCACCGAGCGGGCTCGGAACTGTTCGCTGTCGGGCGGAATTTTACTGTCCAGTCGCGGCGCGCTCATGCCTGCTTGCTTGTCCGTTCGTCGAAAAAAGGTCGCGTAGCCGCTGCGGCCCCGCTTGCAAAGCAGGCCTGAACTTCTGGGAAGAGTTGCCGATGAACCGTACCGTCCTTCTGCTCGCCGCATCCGCCCTCGCGCTGGGCGCCTGCAGCTACAGCCAGACCAACAACCAGTCCGCCGCCGAGCAGAAGCAGGCGGGCAGCCAGTCCGGCGTCAATACGGCATGGTTGGACAAGGGCACCAGGCCCGGCGACGACTTCAACGAATATGCCAACGGGACCTGGCAGAAGAACACCGAGATCCCGCAGGACAAGTCGAACATCTCCAGCTTCTCGGTCGTCAACGACACCGCCGAGAAGCGCGGCGCCGAGCTTATCCAGGGGCTCGCCAAGGCCAACCCCGCCGCGGGCAGCAACGAGGCGCGGATCGCCAACTTCTACAACGCCTATCTCGATACCAATGCGATCGAGCAGAAGGGCGTCGCGCCGCTCAAGACGGACATCGACCGGATCGAGGCGATCGCCGACAAGGGCGCGCTGGCGCAGGCGATCGGCGGAACGCTGCGTGCCGACGCCGACCCCATCAACAACACCAACTTCCATACCGAGAACCTGTTCGGGATCTTCGTCACCCAGGCGTTCGAGGACCCCTCGAAGTCGGTCCCCTACGTCATGCAGGGCGGGATCGGGCTGCCCGACCGCGACTATTACCTCTCGTCCGACGGCAACATGGCCAAAATCCGTTCCGCCTACGCACCCTATGTCGCGAAGATCATGACGCTCTCCGGCCTGCCCAACGCGGAGGCGCGCGCGCAGAAGGTGGTCGCGCTCGAGAACATGATCGCGCAGGCGCATGAATCGCTGCAGGACAGCCAGGACAGCTTCAAGGCCAACAACCCGTGGAAGCGCGCCGACTTCGACCGTAAGGCGCCGGGCCTCGACTGGGGCCGGCTGTTCGGCGCCGCCGGGCTTGGCAGCCAGCAGGACTTCATCGTCTGGCAACCGGGCTCCGTGACCAAGCTGGCTGCGCTGGTGAACTCGCAGCCGCTCGAGGTCTGGAAAGACTGGCTGGCGTTCCACCGCGCCAACCAGATGACCGACGTGCTGCCCAAGGCGTTCGACGACGCGCACTTCGCCTTCTACGGCACCACGGTGAACGGCCAGCCGCAGCAGCGCAGCCGCGACAAGCGGGCGCTCGCGATGACCAACGCCGCGCTCGGGGACGCGGTCGGCAAGCTTTATGCCGACAAGTTCTTCCCCGCCTCGTCGAAGGCGGACATCGACAGCATGGTCCGGAACATCAAGGCGGCGCTGGTGAAGCGGATCGACGCGCTGAGCTGGATGGCGCCCGCGACAAAGGACGAGGCGAAGAAGAAGGTCGCCACCATGGCGGTCGGCATCGGCTATCCGGACAAGTGGCGCGACTACGGCAACCTCACCGTCCAGACCGGCGACGCCTACGGCAATCTCGATCGCGCCCGGCTGGCCAACTACCAGACCCAGCTCGCCAAGATCGGCCGTCCGGTCGACAAGAACGAGTGGTGGATGACGCCGCAGACGGTCAACGCGGTGAACCTGCCGCTGCAGAACGCGCTGAACTTCCCGGCCGCGATCCTCGACCAGGGCTTTTACGATCCCAGGGCCGACAGCGCCGCCAACTATGGCGCGATCGGCTCGGTGATCGGCCACGAGATCAGTCACAGCTTCGACAATCTCGGCGCGACCTTCGACAGCACCGGGCGGCTGCGCAACTGGTGGACCCCGGCCGACCTCGCCCACTTCAAGCAGGCCGGCGCTGCGCTGGCGGCGCAGTACAGCGCCTATCAGGCGCTTCCCGGGCTGAAGCTCAACGGGGAGCAGGAGCTGGGCGAGAACATCGCCGACGTCGCCGGGCTCGCCGCCGCCTACGACGCCTGGAAGGCGTCGCTCAACGGCAAGCCCTCGCCGGTGATCGACGGCATGACCGGCGACCAGCGCTTCTTCCTCGCCTATGGGCAATCGCACAGCGGCAAGCTGCGCGACGCGGCGCTGCGCGCGCGGGTCGCCACCGATGTCCATGCGCCGGGCCCGTGGCGGGTCCAGACGGTCCGCAACCTCGATCCCTGGTACGCCGCTTTCAACGTCCAGCCGGGGCAGAAGCTCTATCTCGCGCTCGACAAGCGCGTGAAGGTCTGGTAGCGGGCGCTTTCGACCGCCGGTGCCCGCCTCCGCCGCTCAGCCGACGGAGCGGGCACCGCGCTCGCTGTTGCTGGTCCAGGCGAGGAATTCCTCCTCGAACATCGGCTGGGCGAAGACGAAGCCCTGGACCGTGTGCACGCCCATCGCGCGCAGGAGGTCCGCCTGGGCGACCGTCTCAACGGCCTCCGCAACAATCTCGCACCCGACGCCCTTGATCAGTTCGACGACTGCTTGGACCACTACCCGCGCCTGCTCGCTGCTCTCGATATCGGCGATCAATGACGGGTCGAGCTTGACCCGGTCGAGCGGCATCGAGCGCAGCCGGGCGATGTTGGAGTAGCCGGTGCCGAAATCGTCGATGGCGATGGTCGCGCCCTCGGCGCGCAGCCCGGCGATCTCGTCGAGAACGTCCTCCCGGACCTCCATCGCGGCGCTCTCGGTGAACTCCAGTTCGACCATCGATAGCGGCACGCCGTTCTCGGTGAAGCTGGCACGCAGCCGCGGGAAGAAGTCCTGTCGGTCGAGCTGGCGAGGGCTGATATTGAACGCCAACCGGCGCGCCTGACCTTCCGCCCGCCAGGCCGACAGCATCGACGCGCACTCGGCGATGACCCAGTCGCCGATCTCGGCGATGATCCCGGTTTGCTCGGCGACGGGGATGAAGCTGGAGGGCAGCCGCATTCCGTCGCGCGGGTGGTTCCAGCGCAGAAGTGCCTCAGCGCCCGTGATCTCGCCCGTCGCAAGGCTGAGCTGCGGCTGCAGCGCGAGCAGGAACTCGCCGCGCTGAACCGCCTCGGTCAGAGCCTTCTCGGTTTCGACCTTCTGGTGATGCTCGGCCGCCAGTTCCTCGCTGAACAGGCAGTGCTGCCCGCCGCCGCGCGACTTGGCGCGGTACATGGCGATGTCCGCCGCGCGCATGAGCGCTTCGATGCTGTTCCCATGCGCGGGCGCGACGGCGACTCCGATCGAGGCGCCGATGTCAATGCTGTGGCCGCTGAGCTCGAACGGCTCGCCGACCGCCAGCACCGCGCGTCTCGCCAGCCGCTCGACTTCCGAGATGGCGCTGAGCTGCGGGAAGAAAAGGGTAAACTCGTCCCCGGCCAGCCGCGCGAGCAAGGGACGTGGGCCGTTGGTGTCGCTCTCGCCGGTCACCACGACCCGAAGTCGATTGGCGACCATCACCAGCAGCTGGTCGCCGCGAGCGTGGCCCAGGCTGTCGTTGACGGCCTTGAAGCGGTCAAGGTCGACGAACAGCATTGCCGACGCCATCCCGGCCGGCGCTTCCGCCAGAAGCCGGTCGGCCTCGGCCCGGAAGTGTAGGCGGTTGGGCAGCGAGGTCACCGGGTCATACATGCCGAGCGCGTGCGCGTTCTCGATCGACGAACGGACCTCGGCAAAGAGGGTGTCGACCGCCCCGGCAAGCTGGGGCATGGTGCGCTGGACAATTGCCGGCGCGGGAGAGACGAGGTCGCCGTCCTCGATCGCCATCAGTCGGTCGCCCAGCGCGGCCAGAGCGCGTGCCGACTCGCTGTTGGGCCGCTCCGACGCGACATAGCTGACCATCAGGCAGAACACGCCCGCGACCACCGAAGCCGCGACCTTCTCGTCGAATTCGGTGATGTAGAGGAAGACGCTCAGCGAGAAGACGAAGCTCGCCACGCCCGCTGCTGTCGACAGCAGCGCGTTGGAGAGTTTCTGCGCTGACCCTTCCTTCATCGCCGCCGTGGTTCCCTGCCGCGGTCTGATCCGCGCCCGGTGCGCAGCCCTAAATGGGAAGGGTTAACAAAGCATGCGTACTCAGCTGCCCCGCCGCAAGATGAGGTAGAGGCTTCCCCCACCGCCGTGCCGGCGATGCGCGTCGCGGACCGCGGCGATGCTCGGAGCATGGCGGGACGCTGCCAGCCAGTCGTGCACCGCCGCGCGGATGCGTCCGCGGGCGATCGGCGGCTCGCCCTTGCGGGCATGGCCAGTCACCAGCAGCACCACCCGGTCGCCGCGCGCGATGGCATGTTCGAGCGTACGGTCGATCGCGCTCCATGCGCCGTCGAGATTATGGCCGTGGAGGTCCAGAACCTGGTCCGGGACCACCGTACCGGAACGCAGTCGGCGATCCCAGTGACCGTCGAGGGTTTGCGCCTGGATCGGTTGCACTCGCGAAAGCGGAGGCGTCGTCGGACGCGGCGGCGGGCTGCGGACCTTGTCGGGGATGAGCGGCTTGGGCGGCCTCGGCTGCGTATCAGGCGCAGCATTCCGCTCGAGTAAAGGCGCGGGTCGATCGCGGTGCAGCGGCCGGATGCTGGCTGTCACCCGCCCCCACAGCTCGGCTTCCTCAGGGTTGAGCTTGCGCACTGGCCGCGGCCGGCGGGGTCGCGGCACGGGCGGCGAGCGCCTTTGCGGCCGACCCTTTGGGAAGAAGGAGAAGCGCTTGCCCCTTGGCGGCCATGCCACCAGCGATCCTGGTCGCATCCGCACCCGCGCCCCAGAAGGTGTCGAAGCGATTGGCACCCTTGATTGCGCCGCCCACGTCCTGCGCCACCCACAGGCCGTTGATTTCCGGACGATCGGCCTGCACGAACACGGGTGCTCCGAGCGGCGTGTAGAGCGGGTCGGCAGCAACTGTCGCCTGCGCGGTCACGGGAACGCCGAGCGCCCCGAGCGGACCGGTGCCGGTCAGTTCCTTGAAGAAGATGTAGCTGAGGTTCTCGCGCATCAGGGCTCGACCCTGGTCCGGATTGGCGCGGAGCCAGGCCTTGATCGCCTCCATGTTGGCGCCGCCCGGCGGCAGGATCCCGCGGTCGCGGAGCAGCTTGCCGATCGCGACGTAAGTCTGGCCGTTCTGGTTGTCGTAGCCGATCCGGACAACGTTGCCGGCCGGGTCGACCAGCCGCCCGGAGCCCTGAATCTCGACGAAGAAGAGGTCGACCGGGTCCGCGGCCCAGCCGAGCTCCAGCCCCTTGTTGGCGAGCACTCCGTCCTCGATTTCCGCGCGGGTATAATAAGGCAGGCACTGGCTGGTCACCGGATCAAGCCGCCCTCGCCCGCTCGTCCCGTCGGCACGCGTGCAGCGGACCAGATCCGGCGGTGTGCGATAGACCGGAACGGCATAGCCGGTTTGGGCGACGCGAGTGCCGGCTATCTCCGGCTCGTAATAACCGGTCGCAAACAGTTTGCCCTCGCCGAGCCGGTCCCATTCGAAATTGTCGCGGAAGAAGGCCGCTGCCCCACCGGGAACAACGGTAGAGGCTGCCGTGCAGACAGGCTGCCAGTCGATTGTCGCAGTGAGCAGGCTGCCGTCCTTGCGCCGCATCAGCGAAGGACAGCTGATCCGGAAGGCGACGAGCGCGCGCTGGGCGACCCCCTCGTCGACCGTCATCGGCGCAGCAGCCGTCAGTCCGAGCTGCAGGGCAGTTGGTGGCGGAGGCGGCGGTGGAGCCGGGGCGGGCGCTGGCGAAGGCGTTGGTACGGGAACAGCAACGATAGGCGGCTGGCGCGTGGCGCAGGCCGAGAGAAGCAACGCGGTCGCGGCGGCGAGCGCCCTGGACGATAGCCTCACTGGTCTTCGTCGGTCTCGATCAGCACCCAGTTGGGGTCGCGGCTAGCGGTGTCGCGGCGGAAGGTCCACAGGTCGCGGGTCTGGACCGCGTCGCTGAGGCTGCCGGCGATAACCTGCCCCTCGGCGTCACGGGTCACAGCGGCGATGTCAGCTTCGAAGCGCACCGCGACGGTGGCGACGCTCTTCGCCAGCTCCGCCGAGGCAATGACCGCCTGCTCAATCGCTACCAGGCGATTGTCGATCACATGACCGGCGGCGTGGCGATCGGCGATCGCCTGCTCGAACGTGTCGAGAACGTGCGGGTCGACATGGTCGCGGACGCTTGACAGATCGCCCTTCCAGAACCCCTCGAGGATCATCCGGTAGGCAGCCTGCGCTCCTTCAAGGAAGCGGGCAACGTCGAAGCTCGGGTCGGCCGACAGCATGGCGCGGACACCGGGCCCGGCCGTCGGGAGATACGCGAGGTCGGCGGGATCGATGCTGCTCTGCGCAGCCGGCGCCGCACTCGGAGCCCGAGCATCGATGCGGGCATCGGATTCGGCCGGCTTGAGGATCGGCTGCTGCTCATGGCCGGTCCGTTCGCCCAGCACACTATAAAGGCGCAGGCCGATGAAGATGGCAACGAGGGCAAGAATGACGATGGCAGTCAATGTCCGTTCCGATCACGAGCTTGGCTCAACATAGGCAATCACAACGTGCGTTCAAAGCCCCGGGTCCATTTTCCGCGCCATTGCGCCGCACCGGAGCGGCTGCTAGTCGCGCCGACCAGTTGCACGACGCGCTCAGATCGCGTGGGCAAGGCACTGAAACTCCAGACCAAGGCGACGAACGACGATGGCCGAACAGGACTCGATTCCCAGCAACGGCGGTGCCGAAGGCGAAACGCCGCAGGCGGCGACGCTGGCGCAGTACATCAAGGATCTCTCGGTCGAGAACCCCAGCTCGCCGGCCGTTTTCCAGTGGAACGAGCAGGCGCAGATCGACGTCCAGTTCAACCTGTCGGTCAACCGCGTCTCCGACGAGGTCCATGAGGTCGTGCTGAAGATCGAGGCCTCGGCGCGCTCCACCAGCGGCGTCCACTTCATGGTCGACCTCAGCTATGCCGGGCTGTTCGGGCTCCGCAACGTTCCGGAGGAGGCGCTCGCCCCATTCCTGCTCGCCGAGGCGCCGCGGCTGCTTTTCCCGTTCGCCCGTCAAGTGGTCGCCGCCGCGGTCCAGGACTGCGGCTTCCCGCCGCTGATGCTCGACCCGATCGACTTCGGCGCGCTCTACATGCAGCAGCTCGAGGCTGCGCAGCAGCAGCCGGGCGGCACCGAGGGCGACGGCACGCCCACTGTCCAGTAAGCGCTGGCTAGCAGGAAGCGCTCGGCGCCATGAACCTCCTCAAGGCGACGGGCACGATCGGCGGCCTGACGCTGGTCAGCCGGGTGCTCGCGCTGGTCCGCGACACGCTGCAGGCCAGCTATGTCGGGGCGAGCTTCGCGTCGGACGCCTTCTTCGTGGCCTTTCGCTTGCCGAACATGTTCCGCGCGCTGTTCGCGGAGGGCGCCTTCTCCGCGGCGTTCATTCCCATGTTCAACCGCAAGGTCGGCGAGGCGGACGATCTCCAGGCGGGCCTGCGCTTCGCGGAGCAGACCCTCGCGGTTCTGCTGCCGGTGCTGCTCCTCTTCACGGTCGTGATGATGGTGGCGGCGTGGCCGATCACGTGGGGCCTGTCGGGCGGGTTCAAGGATCCCACCCCGCAACAGTTCGCCTTCGCCGTGACCCTGTCGCGGATCACCATCCCCTATCTGATGCTGATCAGCCTGGCCTCGCTGCTCGGCGGCATTCTCAACTCGCTCAGCCGCTTCTGGGTCAACGCCGCAGCGCCGATCCTCCTCAACATCGCGATGATCGTCGCACTCTGGTTCTTTCACGGCCACGATGCCTACCAGACCGCCCGCGCGCAGGCGGTATCGGTCACCGTCGGCGGGGTGCTCCAGCTCGGCTGGCTGATGCTCGCCTGCCGCCAGGCGAAGGTCAGCCTGGCGATCCGCCGGCCGCGCATCGACGACGACCTCCGCCAGCTGCTCAAGCTGATCCTCCCTGCTGCCATCGGCGCCGGCGCGGTGCAGGTCAATCTCGCCATCTCGACCGCGCTGGCGGGCGGCCTGCTGGGCGCGGGGTCGATCTCCTACATCTATTACGCCGACCGATTGAACCAGCTTCCGCTCGGCCTGATCGGTATCGGGCTCGGCACCATCCTCCTGCCGACGGTCTCGCGCCAGCTCAGCCAGCAGCGCGAAGCCGAGGCAATGGACACCCAGAACCGCGGCATCGAACTGGCGTTATTTCTGACCCTTCCCGCGACGATCGCCTTCGTCTTCGCGTCCGAGCCGATCATCCGCGGCCTGTTCCAGCATGGCCACTTCACCGCACTCGACAGCAGCCGGTGCAGCTGGGCGCTGTCGGCCTTCTCGCTGGGGTTGCCATCCTACGTGCTGGTGAAGGTACTGACCCCCGGCTACTACGCCCGCCACGATACCCGGACGCCGGTGCGCTACGCGATCCAGTCCGTCGGCCTCAATCTGGTCGGCAATCTTGTCCTGATCCCGACTCTGGGCCGCTTTGGCTACGGCCATGTGGGGCCGCCGCTGGCGACCGCTCTTTCCTCCACCGTCAACGTCTGGATGCTCTACCGCACCCTGCGCGCTCGCGGACACTTTCACAGCGATGCCCAGCTCCGTCGCCGCGTGCCGCGTCTTGCCGTCGCGGCGCTGGTGATGGGAGCGGCGCTGTTCTGGCTGGCACCGGCTGTTGATCCTTACCTGACCGGCTCTACCCTCCGCCGCGGCCTGGGGCTCGCGGTGCTGGTCGGGGGCGGCGCCGCGGTCTACGCGATCGCCTGCTTCGCAACGGGCGCCTTTGTGGCGAACGACCTCAAGCTTCTCCTCCGCCGCCGGGCTCGCGAGGCATGACGATGAACCCTGAACGACGCGTCCTTTCCGGCATCCAGCCGACGGGCGGGCTGCACCTCGGCAATCTGCTCGGCGCCATCCTGCGCTGGGTACGGATGCAAGACGAGGCCGAGTGCCTCTTCTTCCTCGCCGACCTTCATTCACTGTCCGACTTCGTGGACCCGGCCACCCGGCTCGCGAACATTCGCGAGATGGCGGCGGCGCTGATCGCCAGCGGGATCGACCCGGCGAAGTCGACCCTGTTCGCCCAGTCGGCAGTGCCGGCGCATTCCGAACTCTGCTGGATCCTCAACGGGACCGCACGGATGGGCTGGCTCAACCGCATGACCCAGTGGAAGGATAAGGCGGGCAAGAACCGCGAGACCGCCTCGGTTGCGCTGTTCGACTATCCGGTGCTTCAGGCCGCCGACATCCTCCTCTACCGCGCCACTCATGTGCCGGTGGGCGAGGATCAGAAACAGCACATCGAGCTCACCCGCGACATCGCAATCAAGTTCAACACCGACTATCAGACCGACTTATTTATCGCGCCCGAGCCGTTCATCGGCGGCGGTACCGCGGCGCGGGTGATGAGCCTGCGCGACGGCACCGCCAAGATGTCCAAGTCCGATCCGTCCGACATGAGCCGGATCAATCTTACCGACGAAAACGAGATCATCGTCCAAAAAGTCCGTAAAGCCCGCACCGATCCCGCGCCGTTGCCCGACGACCCGGCGCTGCTCGCGGATCGGCCGGAGGCGCGAAACCTCGTCGGCATCTACGCCGCGATTACCGGCGAGAGCAGCGAGGCCGTGCTCGCCCGCTTCGCCGGTCAGGGCTTCGGCACGTTCAAGCCGGCGCTCGCCGACGCGCTGATCGCATTGATCGCCCCGCTTAGGCAGCGGCTGTGCGAGCTTCGCCGCGATCCCGCCGAACTCGACCGCATCCTCGCCGACGGCGCGACCCGCGCCGCCGCGATCGGAACGCCCGTCCTCGACCGGGCCAAGGCCGCGGTCGGGCTGACCCTCTGAGTCCCGTACGCATGAGCAACGAAGACCTCACCGGCGAAACCGCCGAGCTCGCCCTGTCGGAGCAGCTGGCCGCAATCGTCGCGAGCGAAGGGCCTGACCGGCTGACCTTCACCGATCTGGCCCGCCGCCTCGACGCGCGGGCCTGGGGCGGCCTCCTGCTGGTGTTTGCGGCAATCAACATGCTGCCGCTGCCGCCGGGCACCAGCGCCTTCTTCGCGCTCCCGCTGATGATCGTCTCCGCCCAGATGGTGGTCGGGCGAGCCGCCCCCTGGTTTCCCGGCTGGCTCAACCGTCGCGGGGTCTCCAAGCATGAGATCGGCCGGCTGGTCGAGAAGATGGGCTGGCTCGAACGCAAGGTCGAACGGCTGTTCCGCCCGCGCCTGCTGCGTCTCTCGGGCCATTCGGCGACTCGGCTCGTGGGGCTCGTCTGCTTCCTCCTGGCGCTGGTCGCCGCGATCCCCGTGCCCCTGTTCCATATCGCCCCGGCCGCCGCGATCGCGCTGTTCGGGCTCGCGCTCATCTATCGCGACGGCATGCTGATCATTGCAGCCGGAGTCGCGGCCGTCCTCAGCATCGTAGTCGACGCGGTAATCGCCGAATCCGGCTTCGTGGCGCTGTCCTACGCCTTGTCTTGGCTGCATTTCTGACGACGGGCTGACGCAGCGCCGGCTCGCTTCATCGACGGTTCACAAGGAACTGTGCTATGATGCGGAAAGTTCAAGCGTTTTCCGCATCGAGGCTCCGTCATGATTAGCTTCAAGAAAGTCGCGGCCGCGTTGGCGATATCGGTCGCCGGCGTCGGTCTCTCCGGGTGTGTCGAAGGTCTCCCGGCCAAGGTCACCCGCTACAACGCCCTGCCGATCCCGGCCGGTCAGAGCTTCTTCGTGGTGCCCGACCGCGGCACGCGCGACGGGCTCGAGTTCCAGCGCTATGCCGGGCTCGTCGCCCAGAACCTGTCGGCCCAGGGGTTCGCCCCGGCCGCCAACCCGCAGTCCGCGCAGCTGATCGTCCAGGTCGGCTACCATGTCGACCGCGGCACGCAGCGGCTCGAGAGCGATCCGTTCCCGGATCCCTTCTACGATCCCTTCTACCGCGGCTTCTACGGGCGTCCCTTCTACAGCCGCTTCGGCGGCTACTATGGCGGCTTCCGCTCGCCCTTCTACTACGGCTGGAACGACCCCTTCTGGTACGGGCGCGGGGTGACGAGCTATATCGAATATCGTTCGGAGCTCGACATGGCGATCCGCAGCCGGACGACCAATCAGCCGCTGTTCGACGGTCGTGCGGTGGCCCGCTCCACCACGGACGAGCTCGCCGTGCTCGTCCCGAACCTGGTCCAGGCCATGTTCACCGGCTTCCCGGGCCGCAGCGGCGAAACCGTCCGCATCACCGTTCCACCGCCCGGCCGCCGTCCGCGCTGAACCGAGCGGCCCTGACATGAAAAAGCCCGCCGGAGCGATCCGGCGGGCTTTTTCGTGGTCTCGCCTGACGTGACCGGCGCCCTCAACCCTCGAGTTGGCGGGTCAGCATCCGCACCGCGGCGTCGATGTCCGGATCGCTCGCGCGCAGCTTCTCGATCTGGCGAACGGCGTGGATCACCGTGGTATGGTCTCGCCCCCCGAAGCGGCGGCCGATGTCCGGCAGCGACTTGGGGGTCAGCTGCTTGGACAGGTACATCGCGACCTGACGCGGGCGGGCGACCTCGCGCGCGCGGCGCGCCGAGGTCATCTCCGCCTTGCGAATGTTGTAGTGCTCGGCGACCTTGGTCTGGATCTCCTCGATCGTGATCCGCCGCTGGTTGGCGCGCAGCACGTTGGCCAGCACCTCCTCGACGAACGCCATGTCGACCGCACGCCCGGTCATCATCGCATAGGCGGCGATGCGGTTGAGCGCGCCCTCCAGCTCACGGATCGAGCCGGTCAGGCGCCGCGCCAGGAACTCGATGACCGGCTGCGGCATGGTGACGCCCGGCAGCTGGCCGAGCTTCGCCAGCAGGATGTTGAAGCGCAGCTCGTAATCGGCCGCGTTGACGTCGGCGACCAGCCCCCAGCTCAGGCGCGACAGGATTCGCGGGGCGATACCGTCGAGGTCCTGCGGCGCCCGGTCCGAGGTGATCGCCAGCCGCCGACCGGCGGTGATGATCTCGTTCATCGTGTGGAAGAATTCTTCCTGCGTCGACTCCTTGCCGGCGATGAACTGGACGTCGTCGATCAGCAGCAGGTCGGCCGAGCGCAGCCGATGCTTGAAGCCGATCGTGTCGTTCTCGCGGATGGCGCGGACGAACTCGACCATGAACTTCTCGGCCGACATCGAGACCACCCGCGCTCCCGGATTGCGGGCGAGGAAGGTCTGGCCGATCGCGTGCAGCAGGTGCGTCTTGCCGCGCCCGGTGCCGCCATGGATGAACAGCGGATTGAACCCCACCTTGTCGCTCTCGGCCAAGGTGCGCGCAGCGGTGAAGGCGACCTCGTTCGCCTTGCCGACGACGAAGTTGGGAAAGCTGTAGCGTGGATCAAAATTGGGCGGCGGATAGCCGTCGGCACTCGCCTTGGCGCCCGCGACCGCGGCGGGGCTGACGGCCACCGGCTCCGGCTCTTCCTCGAGGATGAGCAGCGGCGCGGGGCGCGGCCCGCCGTCGCAGGTGACCACCCGGATCTCGCGGACGATCGGCAGAGTCGTCTTCCACGCCAGCTCGAGCCGGTCGCCGAAGTGGGAGCGGACCCAATCGGCCATGAACTGGCTGGGCATGCTGATCTCGAGGCAGCCGGACTCCGGATCGAAGCCACCGAGCTCGGCCGGCTTCAACCAACCGTCGAAGGTCCGTACGCCGAGGTCACGGCGCAGGCCCCCGCGGATATTCTCCCACGCGGCGACCAGCGGGGCGGCAATGCTCCCCTGGTCGGTGGCCGGTGCCGTCGATCCGCACTCCCCCATCACTGCAAATCGCCTCCCGAACTCTCTCGTACAACAACTGCTTCCGGCACGCGGCAACGCACACGGGCGACCGCGAGTCGCCCGTCAGAAGCCGTTCCTGGACTGTGTCCCCCCAGTGGAATCACTGCCGGAGCCGCCATTTGTGCGAGGTCGGCCGGGCTGCATCAAGCCATCTTTTTCACCGGACTGAAATAATCCGGCTTGACACCTCAACTGTCAGAGAAAGCCGTC
This sequence comes from Sphingomonas ginkgonis, assembly GCF_003970925.1. Classification (NCBI taxonomy): domain Bacteria; kingdom Pseudomonadati; phylum Pseudomonadota; class Alphaproteobacteria; order Sphingomonadales; family Sphingomonadaceae; genus Sphingomonas; species Sphingomonas ginkgonis. The sequence goes on along the minus strand of NZ_RWJF01000001.1, from coordinate 1,373,361 downwards.
GAACCCCATGTTTTCTCACGTTTTTATCGCTTTGTAGAGCGAGGATCGGCCGCGAATCGCGGGAAAGATTGGACTTTTTACGGCGCCGAAACAAAAGGGCCGCCGGATTGCTCCGGCGGCCCTATGTTTCAGCTCGGGACGGTGAACCGTCAGGCCATCTGCGACAAGCGCTTGGTCAGGCGCGAGAACTTTCGCGAAGCCGTGTTCTTGTGCAGCACGCCGCGCGCCACGCCGCGCGCCAGTTCCGGCTGCGCCTTCTTCAGCGCGTCGGTGGCAGCACCCTTGTCGCCAGAAGCGAGCGCCGACTCGACGGCCTTGATGAAGGTCCGGATCCGACCAATGCGGCTGTGGTTGATCTCGGCGCGCCGGGCGTTGCGACGGATGCGCTTCTTGGCTTGCGGCGTGTTCGCCATCGAAAAATCCCCGAATGTTCTGCGGTGCAATGAAAAAGCGGCGCGGGCTCAGGGCTCGCACCGGTCCGGCGCTCCCCTACGCACGGGCGCGGCGAAGGTCAAGCCTCAGCGCTGGCAGCGCGGGCAGTACCAGGTCGAGCGCCCGCCCTGAACGATCCGCTTGACCGTACCCCCGCATGGACAAGGCTGCCCCTCCCGATCGTACACGTCGAACCGCTTGGAAAAATAGCCGAGTTCGCCGTCCGGCTGGGCATAGTCGCGGAGGGTCGATCCTCCAGCTGCGATCGCTTCCTCCAGCACCGCCTTGATCGCGGGCACCAGCCTGCGGAGTCGCTCCAGCGACACGCTGCCGGCCTTGCGCAGCGGGCTGATCCCTGCGCGGAACAGCGCCTCGCAAACATAGATGTTGCCGAGCCCCGCGACGATCCCCTGGTCGAGCAGCATCAGCTTGATCGAGGCAATTCGGCCGTCAAGCCGGCGCTTCAACTCCCCGGGGGTGAGATCGAAGGGTTCCGGGCCGAGCGCCACGAAGGGCGGCCAGGCGGGCACCTCCTCGGTCGCCATCAGGTCGACGGAGCCGAACCGTCGCGGATCGTTGAGCGCCAGGTCCAGCCCCTCGTCCGTTGCCAGCAGCAGATGGTCGTGCGTCTCGAGCTCTCTCGGGGCGATCCGCCATCGCCCCGACATGCCGAGATGAAAGATCATCGTGTCGCCGCGGTCGGTGTCGATCAGGCCGTACTTTGCCCGCCGCCGCAGCCCCGTTACCCGCGCTCCGGTGAGACGCTGCCGGAGGTCGGGCGGGAACGCACGTCGCAAGTCCTCGCGCCGCGCCTCGACCCGGGTCAGCCGGCGCCCCTGCAGCACGCGGGACAGTCCTCGCACGGTGGTCTCGACTTCGGGCAGCTCCGGCATGGCCTTGCTATGGCAAGCCGCGGCGGACGCCGCTAGAGCCGCCAGCCATGGAGCAGCCCCAAGTCAATTTCGGCGACCAGCTGGTCACGCCCGAGGAAAAGACCCGCAAGGTCGGCGCGGTGTTCACCTCGGTCGCGCGGCGCTACGACCTCATGAACGATCTCATGTCGGGTGGCATGCACCGGCTGTGGAAGGATCGCTTCGTCCGCCGGGTGAAGCCCCGCAGCGGCGAGCAGATCCTCGACATGGCCGGCGGCACTGGCGACATCGCCTTCCGCATGGCCGCCAAGGGTGCGCTGGTCACCGTCAGCGACATCAACCCCGACATGCTCGGAGTCGGGCAGCAGCGGGCCGAGAAGCGCGGGATCGACAATCTTCTCTGGCAGGTCGAGAATGCCGAGACGCTGAGCTTCGCCGACGCGAGCTTCGACGCCTACACCATCGCGTTCGGGATCCGGAACGTGACCGACATTCCGGCCGCGCTTCGCGAGGCGCATCGGGTGCTTCGCCGCGGCGGCCGCATCTTCGTGCTCGAATTCTCAACCAGCGATTGGCCGGGGTTCGGCGAGGCCTATGAGCTCTATGCCAGCAAGGTCATCCCGCGGGTCGGCGAAGCGGTGGCCGGCGACCGCGACAGCTACCAATATCTCGTCGAGTCGATCCGCCGCTTCCCGCGGCCCGAGCGGTTTCGCGAGATGATCGGCGAGGCGGGGTTCGTCCGGGCCGCCGTCGAACCGTTGCTCGGCGGGCTGGTCTGCATCTGGAGCGGGTGGAAGATTTGACCACCGCGGTCACCCATCTCTGGCGGCTGCTGAAATGGGGGCGGACTCTTGCCCGCCACGGCGCGTTGCGGGGCATCGAGCGCGACCCGCTCACCCCCACTCCGGTCCGCCGGCTGATCCAGGTGGCGCAGATCGGCACCCGGGTGCCGGAGCGTCCCGATTACGCCGCCGCGATGAAGGCGATCGGGCCGGCGGCGATCAAGCTCGGCCAAGCGCTCGCCACCCGCCCCGACCTTGTCGGAGCGGAGGCCGCCGAGAACCTGCTCCAGCTGCAGGACTCGCTCCCACCCGCCCCGTTTGCGGCGATCCGCCGTCAGGTCGAGAGTGCGCTCGATGCGCCGCTGGAGAGCCTCTACACGCGGTTCGACGAGGAGCCGGTCGGCGCCGCCTCGATCGCCCAGGTCCACCGCGCGCTGACCACCGACGGCAAGGACGTCGCGGTGAAGGTGCTCCGCCCGGGGATCGAGGAGGAGTTCGCCCGCGCCCTTGAAACCTACGAATGGGCCGCCGCGCACGTCGAAATCCATGGCGGCGACGAGGCGCTCCGCCTCCGCCCGCGGCTGGTCGTCGCCTATTTCCGGCAGTGGGTGAACCGCGAACTCGACCTCCAGCGCGAGGCGGCCTCCGCCTCGGAGCTCGCCGAGAACATGGTCGCCGAGCCCGGCTTCCACATTCCCGAGATCGACTGGCGGCGGACCGCCCGCCGGGTGATGACCCTGGAGTGGCTCGACGGCACCAAGCTCTCCAATCGCGAGCGGCTCATCGCGGAAGGACATGACGTCAGGCAGCTCGCCGCCACGCTCGTTCGCGGCTTCCTTCGCCAGGCGGTGGTCGATGGCTTCTTTCATGCCGACCTCCACCAGGGCAATCTCTTCGCGCTGCGCGACGGGCGGATTGCCGCGATCGACTTCGGGATCATGGGCCGGATCAACCGCCAGGCACGGATGTGGCTGGCCGAGATCCTCTATGGGCTGATCACGGGCAATTACCGCCGGGTCGCCGAAATCCACTTCGAAGCCCAGTACGTCCCCTCGCACCACAATGTCGACGAGTTTGCGACCGCGCTCCGCGCCGTTGGCGAACCGATGCGCGGGCTTCCGGTCAAGTCGATCAGCGTCGGAAGGATGCTCGAGGGACTCTTCTCCATCACCCGCGACTTCGACATGCAGACCCAGCCGCACCTGCTTCTATTGCAGAAGACGATGGTGATGAACGAGGGCGTGGCGACCGCGCTCGATCCCGACATCAACATGTGGGAAACCGCCGAGCCCTTCCTGCGTGAATGGATGCGCAGCGAGTTGGGGCCCGAAGCCTATGTCGCCGACCGGCTCATCGCCACCTCGCGCTCGCTGCGCAAGCTGCCCGACCTCATCGACCGGATCGACGCCTACTTCCCCAAGCCAGGGGCCGCGCCGCCGCCGCCGCCCCTGGCCGAGGTGGAAGTGCTGCAGCCGCAGTCGGCGTGGCGCCTGCTCCTGGTCGCACTTCTCGCCGGCGCGATCGGCACCGTGGCCGGGGCTCTGCTCTTCTAGTCCGTCAAGTTGACGGGCTTGTCGAACTGACCGCCGGCCTCGAAGCCCATTACCCAGCGGATCTGCGCCGATGCGCGTTCCCGGCCTACCTGCAGATCAATATATTCGCCCGGTTCGAGGCGGGCATCCGTCTCGATACGGAACCCGCTGCTGGACAGGTCGCGGACCGTCGCGATGTAAGCGGTCCCGTCACCGCGGACGATGTTTCCGGGCATCTCCAGTCTGACACGCTTCAGGCGCGGCTCGGGCCGCGGCTTTCTGATCAGAGTCATTTTTCGTGTCCGGCTGATTCGGCTTGGCGGCACGCAGACGACAAGGAGACCTCCGATTAGCCGCGAAAGGTAAATGAGTCCGAAACGGAGGGATCCTAGGAGAGTGCCGCAGCTTCCTGCAGTGCGCTGTCCACATCCGCCGCGCTGTGCCTCTCGCGCAGCTGCGCTCCCTCGCCCGTGATCCGGTTGACGATCCGGCCGCGCCGCACCGCCGGCCGATCCGCGATTTGCTTCGCCCAGCGCAGCACATGCTCATATTCGTGGACCGACAGGAACGTGTCGGCACCCTCGTAGGTCCTGCCCAGCGCGACCTGCCCGTACCAGGGCCAGATCGCCATGTCGGCGATGCTGTACTCCGCTCCCGCGACATACTCATGATCGCGGAGCTGCCGGTCGAGGACGTCGAGCTGGCGCTTGGCCTCCATCGCGTAGCGGTCGATGGCGTATTGGATCTTGACCGGCGCGTAGGCGAAGAAGTGCCCGAACCCGCCTCCGAGGAAGGGCGCGGAGCCCATCTGCCACATCAGCCAGCTGAGCGTCTCCGCCCGCCGGGGACCGGTTGCCGGCAGGAAGGCGGCGAACTTCTCGGCGAGGTAGAGAAGAATGGCGCCGCTCTCGAACACCCGCACCGGCTCGTCGCCGGATCGATCCACCAGCACCGGTATCTTGCTGTTCGGATTGGCCTCGACGAACCCGCTCGAGAACTGCTCCCCATCACGAATGTTGATCAGCCAGGCGTCATACTCTGCCTGGTCGAAGCCGGCTGCCAGCAACTCCTCGAACAGGATCGTCACCTTCTGCCCGTTGGGCGTCGCCAGCGAGTAGAGCTGGAACGGGTGCTCGCCGACCGAGAGGTCCTTGTCATGGGTCTGCCCGGCGACCGGCCGGTTGATGCTGGCGAACTGCCCACCGCTTGGCTGATTCCAGGTCCAGACCTTCGGGGGTACGTAGTCGGCGTCGGCCATCCGTCATTCTCCTGCGAGGGCCGCCGGACCTAGGAAGCGCCTGCCGCTCTTTCCAGTACCGGCGCCGCCCGCTAGTCACCTCCGCGTCATGGCGCGCATCCTGCTCATCGTCGGCGGCGGCATCGCCGCCTACAAGGCCAGCGAGCTGATCCGGCTCGCTCGCAGGGCCGGCAACAGCGTGACTCCGGTGCTGACCGCCGGGGGAGCCCATTTCGTTACCCCAATGACCCTCGCCGCGCTGGCGGAGAGCCCGGTCTATACCTCCTTGTGGGACCTCAAGGACGAGACCGAGATGGGGCACATCCAGCTCAGCCGGGCGGCCGATCTCGTGCTCGTCTGCCCGGCTACGGCCGACCTTCTGGCGAAGATGGCGGCGGGGATCGCCGACGACCTTGCCACGACCCTCCTCCTCGCGACCGACAAACCGGTGGTCGCCGCCCCGGCGATGAACGTCCGCATGTGGCAGCACGCGGCGACGCAGGCCAATGTCGCCACGCTGCGCGGGCGCGGGATCATGGTGATCGAGCCGGACGAGGGCGAGATGGCGTGCGGCGAATACGGGCCGGGGCGCTTGCCCGAGCCGGCAGCGATCCTGGCGCAGCTCCCGCTCGAAGCGCCGGCGCTGCCGGGTCATCCCGAGTTCCAGGCCGGAGCCGCGCCGGGCGAAGGGCTGGTGCCACAGCCAGCCGCGGGACCGCTCGCCGGAAAGCACATCCTCGTCACCGCGGGACCCACCCACGAGCCGATCGACCCCGTGCGCGTGATCGCCAACCGCTCCTCGGGGAAGCAGGGCTTCGCGATCGCCGCCGCCGCCGCGCAGGCCGGCGCGCGGGTCACGCTGGTGGCCGGTCCGGTGTCCCTGCCGACCCCCGGCGGGGTGACACGCATCGACGTCGAGACCGCCGAGCAGATGCTCGCTGCGGCCGATGCCGCCCTGCCGGCCGACGCAGCGATCCTCGTCGCCGCAGTCGCCGACTGGAAGGTGGCGCCCTCACCGACCAAGCTGAAGAAGAGCGCCGGTCCGCCACGGCTCGAGTTCGCGCCCAATCCCGACATCCTGGCGACGCTCGGTCGCCACCCACTCCGTCCGCGCCTGCTGGTCGGCTTTGCGGCCGAGACTGGGGACCTGCTCGCCCAGGCCGAGGCCAAGCGAAACGCGAAGGGCGCCGACTGGATCGTCGCCAACGACGTGTCGGGCGACGTGATGGGCGGCGGCACCAACCAGGTCCACCTCGTCACTGCCGGGGGCGACGAGGAATGGGATCACCTCCCGAAGGAAGAAGTCGGGCGCCGCCTCGTCGCGCGAGTCGCCGAGGCGCTGCGCTAGGCTACTCGAACTCGACGATCACCTGGTCGACGGCCATGCTGTCGCCGGCGCTGGCGGGGGTCGCCTTGACGGTCCCCGTCTTCTCGGCGCGAAGGATGTTTTCCATCTTCATCGCCTCCATCACCGCGATCGGCTGGCCGGCCTCCACTTTCTCGCCGACCTGCACGTCGAGCCGGGTCAGCAACCCGGGCATGGGCGCCAGCAGGAACTTCGACAGGTCCGGCGGCACCTTCTCGATCATGTGCCGGGCCAGCTCGGCGACGTGCGGCGGAAGGACGATCGCGCGGTGCTGCGCGCCGCGGGTCGTGAGCTTCCAGTTGGCCTTGTCGCGCGCGACCTTGACGATCCGCGTGCGGTCGCCGATGCGCGCCTCGATCAGCCGCTGCCCGGGGATATAGTCGCAGTCGAGCTGCTCCTCGCGCCCGCCGTCGACGCTGACCCGGTCGATGTTGAAGCGGACCCGGTGCTCGACCCCACCGTCCAATCGCACGACATGCTCATGGCGGAGCGTCAGCGGGCCGCCCAACTGCCCGTCGACCTGCCCCGCCCGGACCTCGTGCGCGGTGGCGATCAGCGCGGCGATGGCGGCCAGGTCGCCCGTCAGCTGCTCGTCCAGCGGCGCGCCGTGGAAGCCGTCCGGATATTCCTCGGCGATGAAGCCGGTGGTCAGCTCGCCCGAGCGGAAGCGCGGGTGCTGCATGATCGCCGAGACGAAGTCGACGTTGTGTCCGAGCCCCTCGATCTCGAACGCGTCCAAGGCCGCGACCTGGCGGTCCGCCGCCTCGTCGCGGGTCCTCCCCCAGGTCACCAGCTTGGCGATCATGGGATCGTAGAACATCGAGACTTCGCCGCCCTCATAGACGCCGTCGTCGACGCGCACCCCGGCCACGCCGCGGCGGCCGTTCTCGGCGCCGTCGTCGGTCCAGCCCTTCACCGGCGGGCGATAGCGGGTCAGCCGCCCGGTCGAGGGCAAGAAGCCGCGATACGGGTCCTCGGCATAGACCCGGTTCTCGATCGACCAGCCGTCGATCTTGATGTCGTCCTGCGTGAACGGCAGCGCCTCGCCCGCCGCGACGCGGATCATCTGCTCGACGAGGTCGATCCCGGTGATCGCCTCGGTCACCGGATGCTCGACCTGGAGCCGTGTGTTCATCTCCAAGAAGTAGAAACTCTCGCCCGTCGGGTCGGCGCCCGACACGATCAGCTCGACCGTGCCCGCGCTGTAATAGGCGACCGCTCGGGCCAGCGCGACGCACTGCTCGCCCATCGCCTTGCGCATGGCGGGGGTGACGAACGGCGACGGCGCCTCTTCGACGACCTTCTGGTGGCGCCGCTGGATCGAGCACTCGCGCTCGTTGAGGTAAAGGATATTCCCTTGCTGGTCGCCGAGGATCTGGATCTCGATGTGGCGCGGGTCGAGGATGAACTTCTCGATGAAGACGCGGTCGTCGCCGAAGCTGTTCAGCCCCTCGCGCTTGACGCTCTCGAACCCCTCGCGGACGTCCTTCTCGGTATAGGCCAGCCGCATCCCCTTGCCGCCGCCGCCCGCCGACGCCTTCATCATCACCGGATAGCCGATCTCGTTCGAGATCCGCACCGCAAGCTCGGTGTCCTCGATCTCGCCGACGAACCCGGGGACGACGTTGACGCCCGCCTGCATGGCGAGCTTCTTGGACTCGATCTTGTCGCCCATCGCCGCGATCGCGTTCGCCGGGGGGCCGATGAAGGCGATGCCGTTGGCGGCGAGCGCCTCGGCAAAGCTGGTCCGCTCGGACAGGAAGCCATAGCCCGGGTGCACCGCCTCGGCGCCCGTCGCCTTGCAGGCGTCGATGATCAGCTCCGCCTTCAAATAGCTTTCAGACGCCGGCGCCGGCCCGAGCCGAACGCTCTCGTCCGCCATCTTCACGAACGGCGCCCGCGCATCGGCGTCGGAATAGACCGCCACCGTCTTGATGCCCATGCGCCGCGCCGTCTTGATCACCCGGCAAGCGATTTCGCCGCGATTGGCGATGAGGATTTTGGAGAACATCAACGCTCCATAGTGCGCGCCAAGGCGCGGAAAAATGCAATCGAAGCGACCGCGTACAGAACAACCAGAGCAAGCAGAATCAGGCTCACTCGGAGAAGCGCAGGATGGTCATTCATCATCATTGGCACGGCAATCGGCATCAGTTGACCGACGAGCCACCACAATACCGCTGACCCAAGGGAGTAAACGATCGCCCAAATCGCCAACGATCGCTTCACTCCGCCGCCTCGTCCACCGGCGGCATGTTATGGCCGAGCAGCTGGAGCACCTCGCCCGCTGCGTCGATGAGGTTGGTGCCGGGCCCGAAAATGCCCTGCACACCCGCCTCGCGGAGGAACTGGTAATCCTGCGCGGGGATGACGCCGCCGGCGACGACCTTGATGTCGCTCCGGCCCGCGTCGCGCAAATGCTGGATCAGCTCGGGGATGAGCGTTTTGTGGCCGGCCGCGAGGCTCGACGCGCCGACCACGTCGACGTCCGCCTTGATCGCGGTCTCGGCCGCTTCGGCGGGCGTCTGGAACAAGGGGCCGGCAACCACCTCGAAGCCCATGTCGCCAAAGGCCGAGCTGACGAGGTTGGCACCCCGATCATGGCCGTCCTGACCCATTTTGGCGACAAACAGGCGGGGCTTGCGGCCCTTGCGCCGCTCGATCGCCGACACGCCGTCGGTCAGCGCCGACCAGCGCGTGTCGTTGCCATAGGCGCTGCCATAAACTCCGGCGACGGGTGTCGGGACCGTGTCGTAGCGCCCGAACGCCGCCTCCATCGCGCTCGAGATCTCGCCGAGCGTGGCGCGCTGCCGCGCCGCCTCGACGGCGAGCGCGAGCAGGTTCGCGCTGCCCCCCGCGCCTTCTCGCAGCGCATCCAGCGCCGCCCGGCACGCCGCCCCGTCGCGGCCCGCACGGACCCGCTCGATGCGCGCGATCTGCGCCTCGCGAACCGCGTGGTTGTCGACTTCGAGGATGTCGATCTCGTCGGAGTCGGCGAGCCGGTACTTGTTGACCCCGACGATCACGTCCTCGCCGCGGTCGACCCGCGCCGCACGCGCCGCGCTGGCTTCCTCGATCATCGCCTTGGGCCAGCCGGCGCCGACGGCGTTCGCCATCCCGCCCTCGGCATCAACCCGCTCGATGATCTCCCACGCGCGATCGACCAGATCCTTGGTCAGCGCCTCGACATAGTAGGAGCCGCCCAGGGGATCGACGACCTTGGTCATCCCGGTCTCTTCCTGCAGCACGATCTGCGTGTTGCGAGCGATGCGGGCGGAGAAGTCCGTCGGCAGCGCGATCGCCTCGTCGAGCGCGTTGGTGTGCAGGCTCTGGGTCCCGCCGAGCATCGCCGCCATCGCCTCGATCGTCGTGCGGATGACATTGTTGTAGGGGTCCTGCTCGGTCAGCGAAACACCGCTGGTCTGGCAGTGCGTGCGAAGCATCTTCGACCGCTCGTCCTTGGCGCCGAGCTCGCTCATCACCCGGTGCCACAGGGTGCGCGCTGCGCGCAGCTTAGCCACTTCCATGAAGAAGTTCATGCCGATGGCGAAGAAGAAGCTCAGGCGACCGGCGAACCGGTCGATGTCGAGCCCCGACGCGATCGCCGCCCTAGCATATTCCTTGCCGTCCGCGATGGTGAAGGCGAGCTCCTGCACCTGCGTCGCCCCCGCCTCCTGCATGTGGTAGCCGGAGATCGAGATCGAGTTGAACTTGGGCATGTGCTCGGACGTGTAGGCGATGATGTCCGAGACGATCCGCATCGAGGCGTCGGGCGGATAGATGTAGGTGTTGCGGACCATGAACTCCTTGAGGATGTCGTTCTGGATGGTCCCGTCGAGCTTCGCCTGAGGAACGCCCTGCTCCTCGCCCGCGACGATGAAGAAGGCGAGGATCGGGATCACCGCGCCGTTCATCGTCATCGAGACGCTCATCTCGTCGAGCGGGATGCCGTCGAACAGGATTTTCATGTCGTCGATCGTGTCGATCGCCACCCCCGCCTTGCCGACGTCGCCGGTCACGCGCGGATGGTCGCTGTCGTAGCCGCGGTGGGTAGCGAGATCGAAGGCGACGGAGAGCCCCTTCTGCCCCGCTGCCAGGTTCCGGCGGTAGAAGGCGTTGCTTTCCTCCGCCGTGGAGAAGCCCGCATATTGCCGGATGGTCCACGGCCGCCCGGCGTACATCGACGCGCGCACGCCGCGGGTGAACGGTGCAAAGCCGGGTAGGCCCGGGTCCCAGCCTTCCACGTCCGCGCTCGTGTAGAGCGGCTTGACGTCGATGCCTTCCGGCGTGTGCCAGATGAGGTCGCGTCCCTTCACCTCCCTGGCGGCCAGCGCCTGCCAGGCCTCGGGCGACGGGGCAGTGGACGGCTCGGGCAGGTCGCGCGGCTTGGGCGCAGCGCCGCTGTCCTCGCCGCTGTTCGTCTCGATGGTCATACCTATGCGCCTAGCTCAATGCGCCGCCTTGGGCGACTCCATGATCTCGGTCAGCACGCCGCCAATGTCCTTCGGGTGGAGGAAGAAGATCGGGGTGCCGTGCGCGCCGATGCGGGTCGGGCCGAGGATGCGCGCGCCCTTCTCCTCGAACCAGCGGCGCGCCGCCGCGATGTCGTCCACCTCGAAGCAGACATGATGCTGGCCGCCCTCGGGGTTTTTCTCGAGGAAGCGCGCAATCGGCGACTCCGGCCCGAGTGGCTCGATCAGCTCCACCTGCATGTTCGGCGCGTCGACGAAGCACACCTTCACGCCCTGCTCGGGCAGGTCGAACGCCGACCCGTGCGGCTCGGCGCCGAACAGGCTGCGGTACCGCTCGACGCTCCGCTCGATCGACGGAGTGGCGACCCCGACATGGTTGAGGCGCCCCAGTTTCATTCCATTCTCCATGGCGCCGCTCATGCGGGTGCTTCCGCCGCATCGCAACCCCGTTGCCCCCCTTCTCCCGCTTGGCTAGCGACGGCAGCCATGATCGACATCCAGCTTTGCCGCCTGCCGCATGGCGAAGGCCTACCCCTGCCCGCCTACACCACCCCCGGCGCGGCCGGCATGGACGTGGTCGCGGCGGAAGACATCGACCTGGCGCCCGGGCAGCGTCATGCGGTCGCGACCGGCTTTCGCCTTGCCATCCCGGAAGGCTATGAGGTGCAGGTCCGCCCCCGCTCGGGCCTCGCGCTCAAGCATGGCGTCACCGTCCCCAACACGCCGGGCACGATCGACAGCGACTATCGGGGCGAGCTCAAGGTAATCATGATCAATCACGGCGCCGAGACCTTCCCGGTCCGCCGTGGCGAGCGGATTGCCCAGCTGGTTCCCGCCGCGGTCACCCAGGCGCGCTTCGCCGAGGTCGCCGATCTCGACGACACGCACCGCGGCGAGGGCGGGTTCGGGAGCACCGGGCGCTGACCTTCACCGACGAGGAACTCGACCGCTATGCGCGCCAGATCGTTTTACGCGAGTTTGGCGGCGCAGGTCAGTCGCGGCTGAAGGCGGCGAGCGTCTGCGCGGTCGGCGCGGGCGGGATCGGGTCGGCGGTCATCCCCGCGCTGGCCGGCGCGGGCGTGGGCCGGCTGACGATCATCGACGGCGATATGGTCAGCCTGTCCAACCTCCAGCGCCAGTCCCTCTACCGCAGCGACCAGGTCGACCAACCCAAGGCGCCGCTCGCCGCCGCGTTCGTCGAAGCGCTAAACCCGTTCGTCACGATCACAGCCTGCGAGCAGCGGATCGACACCGCCAACGCCGCCGAGCTGCTGGCCGGCCACGACGTCATCCTCGACGGTACCGACAATTTCATGACCCGGCTGGCGGTCAGCGACTCCGCGGTGGGGCTCGGCATCCCCCTGCTCTCCGCCGCGGCCGCCCAATTTCAGGGTCAGGTCGGCCTCTGGCGCGGGCACGAGCCGGACCAGCCCTGCTATCGCTGCTTCGTCGGCGATGCGTTCGATGCGGACGATTGCGACAGCTGCGCGGAACTCGGCGTGCTCGGCGCACTCACCGGTACGGTGGGCAACTTCGCCGCACTGCTCGCGATCCGCACGCTCGCCGGGGTGGGCGAGGATCCCGCCGGCAAGCTCCACCTGTTCGACGGACTTACCGGTGACTGGCGCGCGATGACCCTGCGCAAGGACCCGGGCTGCCGGGCGTGTGGCTCGCAGCGCTGACGACGAGAAGAGTTACTTCTTCTTCGCCGCCGCCTTCTTCTTGGCCGGTGCCTTGCGCTTGCCCTTGACCGGACCCTTCGCCGCCTTCGCATCGACCAGCGCCACTGCCTCGTCTAGCGTCACCGCTTTGGGATCAGCCGTCTTCGGCAAGGTCGCATGCGTGGTTCCGTCGGTGACATAGGGGCCGAACCGACCCTCCATCACCTTGAGCTCCTTGCCCGTTTCCGGATGCGCGCCGAGCACCGCCAGCGGCTCGCGGCTCGCGCCTCGGCCCTTGCCGCCGCCGGCCGCCGCCTCGGCGAGCTTCACCACCGCCGCGTTCATGCCTGTCTCGAATACCTCGGCGGTGCTCGCCAGCCGGGCATATTTGCCCTGATGGACGAGATAGGGGCCGTAGCGCCCAATCGACGCGCTGATCGTTTCGCCCGTCTCCGGATGCGGTCCGATCTCGCGCGGGAGCGACAACAGCTTCTCCGCCCACTCGGTCGTAAGGTCCGCCAGCGGCACGTCCTTGGGGATCGACGCCCGCTTTTCGCCCTGCTCGACATAGGGACCGAACCGCCCGCTCTTAAGCAAGATGCCGTTGCCGAGTTCCTGCGGCCCCGTGTCCGCAGCCGCGTCCTCGCCGCCCTGCCCGAACTTCCGCGTATATTTGCAGTCGGGATAGTTGGAGCAGGCAACGAACGCGCCGAATTTGCCGCCGCGAAGGCCGAGCCGGCCGTTGCCGCATATCGGGCAGGCGCGCGGGTCCGACCCGTCGCCCTTGTCGAGGAACAGCCAGGGCGCGAGGAACTCGTCGAGCGCGGCCGTCACTTCCGACGGCTTCTGCTCCATCACCTCACCCGCCTTGGGCTTGAAGTCGCGCCAGAAGGCCTCGAGCAGCTTCTGCCAGTCGAGCCGCCCGCCCGACACGTCGTCGAGCTCTTCTTCGAGCTCGGCGGTGTAGTCGTAGCTGACGTAGCGCTCGAAGAAGCGTTCGAGGAAGGCGGTAACCAGCCGGCCGCTCTCCTCCGGGATGAAGCGGTTCTTTTCGAGCCGGACATATTCCCGGTCCTTCAGCGTCTGCAGAGTCGCCGCATAGGTCGACGGGCGCCCGATGCCGAGCTCCTCCAGCCGCTTGACCAGGCTCGCCTCGGAATAGCGCGGCAGCGGCTGGGTGAAGCTCTGGACCGCCTCGACCCCTGTCTTGGCCGGCGCGTCGCCCGAGCGGAGCAGCGGCATCCGCCCGCCGTCCTCGTCGTCCTTCTCGTCGCGACCTTCCTCATAGAGCGCCATGAAGCCGGGGAAGAGCACCACCTGGCCCGTTGCCCGAAGCACCGCGCGACCAGCGCCGTCGCTCAGCTCGACCGTCGTCCGCTCGAGCCGGGCGCTCGCCATCTGGCTCGCCAGCGCGCGGTTGTAGACCAGCTCGTACAAGCGGGCATGGTCGCCTGACCCCGCCTTGGCCCGCGAGAAGTCGGTCGGCCGGATCGCCTCGTGGGCCTCCTGCGCATTCTTGGCCTTGGTCGAATAATGGCGCGGCTTGTCGGGCAGGTAGCCGGCATCGTAGCGGCTCGCGACCGCCTTGCGTGCCGCGCTGATCGCCTCGTCGGCCATCTGCACGCCGTCGGTCCGCATGTAGGTGATCAGCCCGTCCTCGTAGAGCTGCTGCGCGATCCGCATCGTGTGGCTCGCCGCGAAGCCGAGCTTGCGCGCCGCTTCCTGCTGCAGGGTGGAGGTGGTGAAGGGGGGCGGCGGGTTGCGGCCGATCGGCTTGGTCTCGACATTCGAGACGCTGAACCGCCCCGCCTCTACCGCCGCCTTGGCGGCATCGGCAGAACCCCGGTCGCCGATCGTCAGCCGGTCGATCTTCCTGCCGTCGAGCTGCGCCAGCCGGGCGGTGAAGCCTTGGCCATCCTTCTCGAACTGCGCCGTGACCGTCCAGTATTCCTGGGGCTTGAAAATCTCGATCTCGCGCTCGCGGTCGACGATCAGCCGGAGCGCGACCGACTGAACCCGCCCCGCCGACTTGGCGCCCGGGAGCTTTCGCCAGAGGATCGGCGACAAGGTGAAGCCGACCAGATAGTCGAGCGCGCGGCGCGCCTTGTAGGCGTCGATCAGGTCCTCATCGAGCTGTCTGGGCTTGCCCATCGCCTCGGTCACCGCCGACTTGGTGATCGCGTTGAAGGTCACCCGCTCGACCTGCTTGGGCAGCGTCTTGCGCTTCTTCAGCACCTCCTGGACGTGCCAGCTGATCGCCTCACCCTCGCGGTCAGGGTCGGTGGCGAGGATCAGCGCGTCCGCCTTCTTCGCCTCGTCGGCGATGGCCTTCAATTGCTTCGCCTTGTCCGGGTAGGTCTCCCAGTCCATCGCGAAGCCCTCGTCGGGGTTCACCGACCCGTCCTTGGGCGGCAGGTCGCGGATATGGCCGTAGCTCGCCAGCACGCGGTGGCCGGGTCCCAGATATTTCTCGATAGTCTTCGCCTTGGCGGGCGACTCGACGACAACCAGTTTCAAGCGTCACATTCCCTATACGTACGTACGCGCGATTGTCGGGAGCGCCGCTCGGCAGCGTCAAGGGGTTCGCTGGCGTGCCAGGAGAAATCCTGCGCCAAGCAGCAGGTCGACCGCGGCGAACAGGCCAATCACCGGAGCGGCCCGGCCGATCGCGACCAGCGCCAGCGCCGGAACCGAGAAGACCAGCTTCTCCGCGACGGCCGGGAGCATCAGCGCCCGGTAACGCCGGGGATCGCCGCCGATGATCCAGAAGACTGCCTGAAACACGAGCGCGCAGCCGACGAACCCCAGGTAGGTTTCGGGCGAGACCGCCGGCACCATCGCGTACATCGGCAGGAGCACGACCAACCCGTAGATCGCGGCGCCGCGGAACATGCGCCGGGCGAAGGGTGAGTCAGCCGGCAAGACTCACCTTCCCGCCTGCGTGCCGGTCGAGGCGCCCGGCGAGATCCAGCTCGAGCAGGACGAGCTGCACTGCCCCCGGAGCCAGCCCGCTCTGCCGGACGATCTCGTCGACCGGCACCGGCGAGGGGCCGAGCAGTTCCTCGACGGTGCGGCGGTCGGCATCGTCGGGCTCTGCCGGCGGTTCGGGGCGGTGGTCGAACCGGTCCGCCGGCGAGCGGACCATGCCGCCGATTCCGCGCACGCTTTCCAGCACGTCGCGGGCATTCTGCACCAGCGTGGCGCCGTCGCGGATCAGCTGGTTGCAGCCCTGCGCGCGCGGATCGAGCGGCGAGCCCGGCACCGCCATCACCTCCCGCCCCGCCTCGGCCGCCATCCGCGCGGTGATCAGTGAGCCGGAGCGCGGCGCCGCCTCCACCACCACGGTGCCGAGACTCATCCCGGCGATGATCCGATTGCGGTAGGGAAAGTGGCGCGCCCTCGGCTCGGTCCCGAGCGGCATTTCGGCCAGCACCAGACCGTTCTCGAACATGGCGCGCTGCCGTTCCTCGTTCTCGGGCGGGTAGAAGACGTCGAGCCCGCCCGCGACCACGCCGACCGTGCCGGTCTCGAATGCCCCGTCGTGCGCCGCCGTGTCGATCCCGCGCGCCAGCCCCGAGACCACCGTCGCTCCCTCGCGCCCCAGCTCGTGCGCCAGCCCCCGGGCGAAGCGACACGCCGCCGCGCTGGCGTTGCGGGCGCCGACGATCGCGATCAGCGGCCGGTCCATGAGGTTGAGATTGCCGCGGGCGATGAGCAGCGGCGGCGCGTCCTCCTGCTCCGCCAGCGGCCGCGGATAGAGCCCCTGCCCGAGCACCAGCCAGCGTCCACCAAACGTCTCGACGGCGCCTAGCTCGCGTTCGGCCTGTGCGGCGCTCGCCACCAACACCGGTCGACCGCCGCCGCGCCTGGCAAGATCCGGCAGCGCCTCGATCGCGCGCTCGGGGCTGCCGAAGCGGGCGAGCAGCTGGCGCGCGGTGAC
Organism: Sphingomonas ginkgonis; assembly: GCF_003970925.1. Classification (NCBI taxonomy): domain Bacteria; kingdom Pseudomonadati; phylum Pseudomonadota; class Alphaproteobacteria; order Sphingomonadales; family Sphingomonadaceae; genus Sphingomonas; species Sphingomonas ginkgonis. The sequence continues at coordinate 1,357,067 of NZ_RWJF01000001.1, read as the reverse complement.
CGGCCCGACGCCCGGGGTGCGGATCAGCCGCAGCCGGGCGACGAGGTCGCTCGTCACGCCCGGCTCCGCCCCACGCGCGGCTCGGTCCCGTTGCGAAGCCGGGCGATATTCTCGCGATGCTTGTAGATCACCAGCAGGGCGAACACGGCGAGCGCCGGGACAAGGTCCATCCGGCCGGTCACCAAGGCGACGATCGGGGCGCTCACCGCGGCGCTCATGCCCGCGACCGAGCTGATCCGGAGCGTCACCAGCAGCCCGAGCCACACCACGGCGTAGACGATGGCGGCGAGCGGTAGGAGCGGGATAAGGATCCCGAGCAGCGTCGCAACGCCCTTTCCGCCCTGGAACCGGAGCCACATCGAATAGAGATGGCCGACCAGCGCGCCGGCCGCCGCCGCAATCTCGTACCCCGGAAAGTAGCGCTGTGCGACAAGAACCGCCGCCGCGCCCTTCAGGACATCGAGGATCAGTGTCGCTGCCGCCAGCCCCTTCGATCCCGTCCGAAGCACGTTGGTGGCGCCGATGTTGCCCGAGCCGATGGCACGGATGTCGCCCTTGCCCGCCAGCGCGGTGAGGATCAGCCCGAAGGGGATCGCGCCCAGCAGATAGCCGATGGCGAAAGGAAGCAGCGCACTCACCGTCATGGACGGCTGGTTAGGAAAACTGCCGCTCCCGTGCAATCGCCGCCGGATGCGGCAAGCCCCACCCCGTGTTTTCACGAGGGAAGCGTCGATGCCAGCGGGACCTTCTGCTCGCTCCCCGGCCCGGCTACACGCGTCCGCCATGACCGACCCCAACGCCCCGCTTCTCTTCTTCGATTCCGGCGTGGGCGGCCTGTCGGTCCTTGCCCCCACCCGCGCGCTGCTGCCGGCCGCGCCGATCGTCTACGCCGCAGACAGCGCCGGCTTTCCCTACGGCACCAAGTCGGAGGCCGAGCTCGCCGCGCGTGTTCCCGCCCTGCTCGGCCGCCTCGTCGAACGCTTCCACCCGCGCCTCGCCGTCATCGCCTGCAACACCGCTTCGACCATCGCGCTCGAGCATGTTCGCGCCGCGCTCGACATTCCGGTCGTCGGCACCGTCCCCGCGATCAAGCCCGCCGCCGAGCGGTCGCGGAGCCGGGTCATCGCCGTGCTCGGAACCGAGGCGACCGTCCGCCAGCCCTATGTCGACGACCTCGCCGAGCGGTTCGCCACCGACTGCCGGATCGTTCGCCACGGCTCGCCCGAACTGGTCCGGCTGGCGGAAGCCAAGCTGGCCGGCAAGCAGGTCGACCCGGCGGAGATCGCTGCCGCGGTCGCTCCGCTCCAGGCGGCCGCCGGGGCGAACCTCGACACGGTGGTCCTCGCCTGCACCCACTTCCCGCTGCTGGGAGCCGAGCTCGCCGCTGCTCTGCCCGGCGTTGACTTCGTCGATGGCGGCCCCGGGATCGCCCGGCGCATCGCCCATCTCACCCGCGGGCAGCCCTGGCCCGACGATGCGCCGCCCGGAGTCGCCGTCTTCACCGGCCATTCACCCGTCCAGGCGCTTGGGAATGCACTAAGGGACTACGGGCTTTCCCAGATCCTCCGTCTATAAGTTCATTGGCAAAAGGGCCTGCTCCGAAGTAAGGGCGCCGGAGAGAGCGACACAGGTGGACTACAACCGCATCTTCAAGGCCGCGATCGACCGGCTGCACGACGAGGGACGCTACCGCGTCTTCATCGACATCCTGCGCACGCGCGGGCAGTTCCCCAACGCGCACTGCTTCGGCGGCAATGGCCCCAAGCCAATCACCGTCTGGTGCTCCAACGATTACCTCGGCATGGGCCAGCACCCCGCCGTGATCGCGGCGATGGAAGAGGCGCTGCACACAGTCGGCGCCGGGTCCGGCGGCACCCGCAACATCGGCGGCAACACCCATTATCATGTCGAGCTCGAGGCCGAGCTCGCCGATCTTCATGGCAAGCAGGCCGCGCTGCTGTTCACCAGCGGCTACGTCTCGAACGAGGCTGCGCTGTCCACGCTCGGCAAGCTCCTCCCCGGCTGCGTCATCTTCTCGGACGAACTGAACCACGCCTCGATGATCGCCGGGATCAAGAACTCCGGCTGCGAGAAGCGGGTGTTCCGCCACAACGACCTCGAGCATCTCGAGGAGCTGCTGGCGGCCGAGGACCCCGCGACCCCCAAGCTGATCGCGTTCGAGAGCGTCTATTCGATGGACGGCGACATCGCGCCGATCGCGGAGATTTGCGACCTCGCCGACCGCTATCATGCGTTGACCTACCTCGACGAGGTCCATGCCGTCGGCATGTACGGCTCCCGCGGCGGCGGCATCTCCGAGCGGGACGAGGTCGCGCAGCGGCTGACCATCATCGAGGGTACGCTCGGCAAGGCGTTCGGCGTGATGGGTGGCTATATCGCCGCCGACCAGAACATCGTCGACTGCATCCGCAGCTATGCGCCGGGGTTCATCTTCACCACCTCGCTTTCGCCGGTGCTCGCCGCCGGCGCGCTCGCCTCGATCCGCCACCTCAAGGTTTCGGACGAGGAGCGGCGCGGTCAGCAGGCCTCGGCGGCGGCGCTCAAGGCCAAGCTTGCCGATGCGGGGCTGCCGGTCATGCCGAGCGTCACCCACATCGTGCCGCTGCTGGTCGGCTGCCCGGTCAAGGCCAAGCGGATCAGCGACATCCTGCTCGCCGAGTATGGCTTCTACGTTCAGCCGATCAACTACCCCACCGTCCCGCGCGGGACCGAGCGGCTGCGCTTTACCCCCGGCCCGACCCATAGCGAGGCGATGCTCGACGAGCTGACCGACGCGCTGACCGAGATCTGGGGTCGGCTCGAGCTGGAGCTTCGGCAGGCCGCCTGAGCCGCTTGATTAAGGCTGAATTTCGCGCTTTTCTCTTTCGTAGCTAGGAAGCTCGGGAAACCCCGAGTCGCGTCGAGGGGGTTGGCGTGTTGGCAGCGAACCAAGCCGGAGGTCCGTCGCTCGGCCTTCCGATCCGATTGCGCCCCCTGGGGCGGGGAGCCACGCTCGGGCTTCGGATCGTCTGGTTCGCCACCCTGCTCTTCGCGGTCGGCGCGGTGATCAGCGGAACCATGTTCGTTCTTCGCGAGCACCGCCAGATCGCGCCGGTCTTTGCCGCCCGCGGCATCGACTATGATTACAGCGCCGACGGCCGCATCCTCCTGATGCAGCGCCATGGCCAAGACCAGAAGCTGACCGGCGAGCTGGTCGGGGTCGATGGTCGCCCGGTCCGTTCGCCACGCCTGCTCGACGATCTTACCCCGCTGGTCCAAGCGCTTCCCCAGCGCCCGGTCGAGCTCAGCTTTCGCGGTGAGGACGGGCAGGTCCGCTCGTTGGTGGTGCCGTTCAAGCCCGTCGTTCGCTCGCCGGACGCTGAACAGCGGTTCGCCCTTCGCCTCCTGCTCGGCCTCACCGCCTGCACCGTGCTCCTCGTCTGCTCGCTGCTGCTGGGCTTCCGGCGGCCAAGCGACCCGGTCGCGATGCTGTTTGCCTTCTCGTTCGCGCTGATCGCCGCGAGCATCGATCCGCCGCTCCTGATGTGGATGGGGCTCGGCCACTGGCTCGCCTACGACGTGGTGGGAGCGATCTGGTTCACCCTCCTGCTGATTGCGCTCACCAGCTTCCCCGATGGCGTCTTCTTCCCGCGCTTCTTCCGCTTCGTCCTGGTCACCAGCCTGCCGCTCGGCATCTTCCTCAGCCTGCCGCAGGTCGACGGCAACCTTCAGGCGCTGGTCGGGATCGCCGCGTTGCTCGGAGCGCTGCTGGGACAGGTCCGCCGTTATCGCCGGCTCTCGCCGGGGATCGAGCGACAGCAGATCAAATGGGCCTGCTTCGGCTTCGCGGCCGGCTTCGTCCTGCTCGCAGCGGCCTTTTCGCTGCTCCCCTTCGTCCCCGCCGGCGGCGCCGCCGACAGTCCGCTCCTGGCCATGGTGGTCGTGTCGCTGTTCAGCCTCGGCATGGCGCTCCTGCCGCTCGGGCTGCTGGTCGCCCTCCTCAAGTTCCGCCTGTGGGAGGCCGACCAAGTCATCGGCCGCTCCGCCGCCTATGCCGCGGTGACCCTGATCGTCGGGGTTGTCTGGGCGGCCAGCGCCGACCTCGCCAAGCTGATCATCTTCTCGATCATGGGCGAGCATCACGAGACCGGAGCGACGACACTCGGCGCGATCGTCGCGGCGGGGGTCTTCTCGCCGACCCAGTCGGCGGTGCTGCGCTGGTCTCAGAAGCATTTCCGCGATGCGGTGGAGCGGCTTCGCGACCTCCCCGCCGATCTCGACAAGTGGAAGCTGGTCGAACCGCCCGAAGTCCTCGGCGCCCGCGTACTCGAACGGATCGACGCGGCGGTCCATCCCAGCGCCGCCCGGCTCGAGCTGCTCACCGACCAGGGTGCGGAGCCGGTCGCCGCGATCCACGAGGCGGCGGAGACGAGCCAGGCGCTGCCGCTGAAGGACTCGGTGGGCCAGGTTGGCCGGCTGCTGCTCGGCAAGCGGTCCGACGGCAACCGCTACAACAAGGCCCAGCTCGAAGGCCTCCGCGCCATTCTCCCGGCGCTCGCCGACGCGCTGCGCACCAGCCATGCCCGCTTCAAGCGCGAGACCGGGATGCAGCGGCTGATCGAGGAGATGCAGACCCGCATCGCCGAGCTGGAGCGCCGCCCCGGTCCGGCGGCCGGCTGAGGACAGACATTCACCCCCTCGCCCGGTGGCGTCCGGGCGCGGACAGCGCTAGAGGCTCACCCATGCGCATCGCCCTTTCTGCCGACCATGCCGGCTACCCGCTCAAGGACGAGCTTGCGCGCTGGCTGGCCGAATCGGGCCACGAGACCATCGACCTCGGCACCCACAGCGGCGACAGCGTCGACTATCCGCGGTTTGGGCTCGCGCTGGCCGAGGCGCTCGCCGCCGGTCGTGCCGAGCGCGGGATCGCGGTCTGCGGGTCGGGCATCGGGATCTCGATCGCCGCCAACCGCCATCCCGCGTGCCGCTGCGCCCGCGTCGACGACCCCCTCTCCGCCACCCTCGCCCGCCAGCACAACGACGCCAATGCGATCGCCCTCGGCGCACGGCTGATCGGGTCCGACATGGCGAAGGCGATCGTGCTTGCCTTTCTCGACACCGGCTTCGAAGGCGGCCGCCACCGGCGCCGCGTCGACCTCCTTTCCCACCAGCTTCAGGACAGCGACTGATGGCCACCGCCGCGAACTTGAACGACGTCCAGCCCGACGGCTTCTTCACCCGCAGTCTCGCCGACGCCGACCGGGCGGTCGCCGAGGCGGTCCTCAGCGAACTCACCCGCGAGCAGACCCAGATCGAGCTGATCGCGTCGGAGAACATCGTCTCCAGGGCCGTGCTGGAGGCGCAGGGCTCGGTGCTCACCAACAAATATGCGGAAGGCTATCCGGGCCGCCGCTACTATCAGGGCTGCGCGCCCTCCGACGCGGTGGAGCAGCTCGCGATCGACCGCGCCAAGCAGCTGTTCGGCTGCGGCTTCGCCAACGTCCAGCCGCACTCGGGCGCGCAGGCCAACGGCGCGGTGATGATGGCGCTGCTCAAGCCCGGCGACACCATCCTCGGAATGAGCCTCGCCGCCGGCGGCCACCTCACCCACGGCGCCCCGCCTGCCCAGTCCGGCAAGTGGTTCAACGCAGTCCAGTACGGCGTCCGCCACGACGATCACCTCGTCGATTTCGACGAGGTCGAGCGCCTCGCCGCCGAGCATCAGCCCAAGCTGATCATCGCCGGTGGCTCGGCCTATCCGCGTCACCTCGACTTCGCCCGCTTCCGCGCCATCGCGGACAGCGTCGGGGCCGTGCTGATGGTCGACATGGCGCACTTCGCCGGGCTCGTCGCCGCGGGCGAGCACCCAACGCCGTTCGGCCACGCCCACGTCGTCACCACCACCACCCACAAGACACTCCGCGGCCCGCGCGGCGGCATGGTGCTGACCGACGACGAGGGCATCGCCAAGAAGATCAACTCGGCCGTCTTCCCCGGCCTTCAGGGCGGTCCGCTGATGCACGTCATCGCGGCCAAGGCGGTGTCCTTCGGCGAGGCACTGCAGCCCGAGTTCAAGACCTATGCGCAGGCGGTGGTCCGCAACGCCCGCACGCTTGCCAACCGGCTGAAGGAGCGCGGTGCCGATCTCGTCGCGGGCGGGACCGACACCCATCTCGCGCTGGTCGACCTTCGCCCGCTCGGGATCACCGGCAAGGACGCCGACGAGAGCCTCGAGCGTGCCGGCATCACCTGCAACAAGAACGGCGTTCCGTTCGATCCGCTGCCGCCGGTGCAGACCAGCGGCATCCGCGTCGGCTCGCCGGCCGGCACCACTCGCGGCTTCGGCGAACAGGAATTCTCGCAGATCGCGGACATGGTCGCCGACGTGCTCGACGGCCTCAAGGCCAGCGGCCTCGAGGGCAATGCCGCGGTGGAGCAGGCCGTGAACGCCCGCGTCCGTGACCTGTGCGCGCGCTTCCCTATCTATAGCTGATGCGCTGCCCCTTCTGCGCCCACGAGAATAGCCAGGTGAAGGACAGCCGCCCGTCGGAAGACGCGGCGGCGATCCGCCGTCGCCGTCAGTGCGAGGGTTGCGGCGCGCGCTTCACCACCTTCGAGCGGGTCCAGCTGCGCGAACTGACCGTCATCAAGAAGGACGGCAAGCGCGAGCCGTTCGATCGCGCCAAGCTGGAGCGGGCGATCGGCCATGCCTGCCGCAAGCGCGACATCGGCGCCGACAAGATCGACCGGCTGGTTTCGGGCGTCCAGCGCCAGCTTGAGACCCGCGGCGACGAGGTCCGGACGGCGGAGATCGGCGAGGCGGTCATGGCCGGGCTGAAGAGCCTCGACCATGTCGCCTACATCCGCTTCGCGAGCATCTACAAGGACTTCAGCGACCCGGGCGACTTCGCCGAGATCGCCGAGCGGGTCGAGAAGGAGACCGTTCCGCCGAACCAGGACAAGCTGCTGTGACGGGCGAGAAGCCCGTCATCGTCCTCGTCCGTCCGCAGCTTGGCCAGAACATCGGCAAGGCCGCGCGAGCGATGCTCAACTTCGGGCTGACGGAGCTTCGGCTGGTCGCCCCGCGCGACGGCTGGCCCAACCCGGAGGCCGGCCCGGCGGCGAGCGGCGCCGACGTGGTGCTCGGGCGGGCGGAGGTCTTCGACAGCGTCGCCGACGCGGTCGCCGACTGCTCGGCCGTTTATGCGTCGACGGTCCGCCGCCGCGATCTGATGATGCCGGTGGTCGGCCCCGAGCAGATGGCCGCCGCTATCCGCTCCCTGCGCGGCCGCGCCGCCATCCTGTTCGGGCCCGAGCGCTCGGGGCTGGCGACCGAAGACGTCGCGCTCGCCACCGCGATCGTGACGGTGCCGATCAACCCCGAGTTCGGCAGCTTGAACCTTGCGCAGGCGGTGATCCTGCTCGCCTACGAATGGTCGCGCGGCAGCGACCTGGCCCAGCCCCCCGCCAAGGAGCTGGAGGCGCCGGCCCCGCAGAAGGACCTCGACGGCCTGGTCGGCCAGCTCGAAGATCATCTCGAGGCGGCCCATTATTTCTTCCCGCCCGAGCGGACGGTCGCGACCAGGCAGACGATCCGCACGATCCTGACCAAGGCGCGCTGGTCGAGTCGCGAGATCAACGCCGTTCGCGGGATGCTGCGCGCGATCGCCGAGCCGCGGCGGCGCTAGGCCGCGCGGGTTCGGTCGTACTCCGCCAGTTCGTACGCGATGCTGGTCTCGATCAGGTCCTCGTAGATGCGCGACATCAGCGCCCGATCGATGCCAGCCGCCTCGGCCGCCGCGTCCACCCTGTGCTTGACCTCCGCCTTCCGGCCCTCGTCGCGGACGGCGCCGCGGTCCAGCTTGATCCGCGCCGCCGCGTCCATGTAGCCGAAGCGGCGGGCGATCAGGGCGACGATCTGCCGGTCGACGTCGTCGACGCCGGCGCGGACCTCGGTCATGGTTCGGCAGATTTCGGGGGAAAGCACATCGGTCATGGCGCGCCCCATGCCCGCGCAACCTTGACCTGAGCAAGCCCTGCGGCTAGTGGCGCGCCTTCGCAATTGGCCCCGCACGTCCGGTGAAGCGGTGGCCCTGTCTGATCCCTGGTGGTCGGAGCAGCGCGGTTCCGGGCAGTTTGACAACGCAATTGGAGTGCATTCATGTCTAAGCGCAGCAGCGCCAAGTACAAGCTTGATCGGCGGATGGGCGAGAACGTCTTCGGTCGTCCGAAGAGCCCGGTCAACCGCCGCGAGTACGGCCCCGGCCAGCACGGCCAGCGCCGCAAGGGCAAGATGAGCGACTTCGGCCTGCAGCTGCGGGCCAAGCAGAAGCTCAAGGGCTATTACGGCGACATCACCGAGAAGCAGTTCAAGCGGACCTTCTTCGAGGCGAGCAAGATGAAGGGCGACGCGTCGCAGAACCTCATCGGGCTGCTCGAGCGCCGGCTCGACATGGTCGTCTACCGCGCCAAGTTCGCGCCGACGATCTGGGCCGCGCGCCAGCTGGTCAGCCACGGTCACATCCGCGTCAACGGGGTGAAGTGCAACATCGCCTCGCGCCGGGTGAACGTCGGGGACCTGATCGAGCTCGGCTCTAAGGCGCAGGAAATGGCGCTGGTGCTCGAGGCGCAGAGCCTGGCCGAGCGCGACGTTCCCGATTATGTCGTCGCGGACGGCGCCGCCAAGGTCAGCTTCAACCGCGTTCCGACGCTCGACGAGGTGCCCTACCCCGTCCGCATGGAGCCGAACCTGGTCGTCGAGTTCTACTCGCGCTGATCAAGCTGAGAGGCTGAAGCCAAAGAAGGGGGCGGCTCGCGGGAGCCGCCCCCTTTTTCGTGTCAGTGCCCGATGGTGCTGTCGAGCAGCTCGCCGAGCTTGGTCAGCATCTCGATCCGCACGACGCTGTCGTCGAGCTGGTGATCGAGCCCCTTGTAGCGGAGATACTGGACCTTCTTGCCGGCGCCGGACAGCGCGGCGTTCATCCGGTCGCTCTGCGTGATCGCGACATTGATGTCCTGGTCGCCATGGACCAGCAGCACCGGGACGCTGATGGCGGCTGCGTGGCGCAGCGGCGATCCGTCGACGATGTGCGGACCCGTCCCGACAAACTGCTCCACCAGCTTGGCGTTGGTATATTGCGCCGCGTCGGTCTTGAGCTCGGCAAGGTCGGTGACCGGCGCAATCGCCGCCACCGCGCGATAGAGCGTCGGCTCGGTCGCCGCCGACTGGAGCGCGGCATAGCCCCCGTAGGACCAGCCGACGACCGCCAGCCGCTTGGGATCGGCGATCTTGGCCGTGACCAGGTAGCGGGCCGCGGCATCGATGTCGCCGATCGAGGTCCGCCAGCTCTGGAAGCCGTTCTTCATCAGCCAGGCATCGCCGAAACCGGCCGAGCCGCGATAATTCGGCTGGATCACGGCGTAACCGCGCGCGGCGAGGAACTGCGGCAGCCAGTCGAAGCCCCACTCGTCACGAGCACTCGGGCCACCGTGCGGCAGAACGACCGCGGGCAGGTCGGCTGCCTGCTTGCCGACCGGCAGGGTGAGATAGGCCGGCACCATCGTCCCGTCGGCCGCCGGAAAGGACACGCTCTTGACCCGCGCAAGTGGCCGGCCGTCCAGCACGCTGCGGCTGGCGAACAGCTCGTTGAGCTCTCGGCTCTTCTTCTTGAAGACATAGAAGCGGCCCGGATCATTGTCGCTGCCGGCCGACAGGAGCAGCTGCGAGCCGTCGCTGCTGGAGCCCGCGAAATCGACCATCGGCAGGTTCGGCAGGGTCTTGCCGAGCGCTTCCGACAGAGCCTTGAACTCGGGGTCGAAGTAGACCGCCGAACGCTCGGACTCGGCGTAGGTGTAGCCGATGACCTTCTGCCCGCGGCCCGCCCGGATGACATTGTCGATGTCGACCTTGGGATTGGACGCCACCAGCTCCGTGGCGAGGCTGCCGTCCAGCTTGGTGCGGTACAGCGCCATCCGCCCGTCGAGCTTCTTGAGCACGTAGATCGTGTTCAGGCCCGCATCGATCGCCAGCGGCTGGTAATCGTCGCCGCTGACATAGTCGGCCAGCACCTTCCAGTCGCGGCTGCCATCGGCGCGATAATAATATTTGTAGCGACCGGTCAGCATGCCGGAGTCGCCGCGCGTCTCCACCATCGACTTGAGGCGGACATGCCCCACACCATCGGTCATGTAGCCGTCCACGCCGGTCGCGGGCTGCTCGATCGTCGTGACCTTGAGGGTCCGAGTGTCCAACAGGTCGACGCCGAGGCCTTGCTGCGACCGGACCATGCGCGTGCCGATCTTGCCCTCCTCCGGAACGTAGGAACGCTGCATCAGGACCTGGCCGTCGCTGCCCGACCGCCAGTCGAGGATCGACCCGTCGTCCTGACGCAGCCCCGCATCGTAGAAGGAGTTCTGCTGGCCCAGCTCCTTCGCGTTCTTGCCATCGAGATCCATCGCGACCAGTCGCGAGAAGCCCGCCAATACGCCGTTGACGCTGACGTTCGCCGTGAACCGGCAGACCAGCCGCGTGTCGGAGGCAAACCGGCACCAGCGCAGCGTTTCCGGATTGGCGTTGCTGACGGCGATCGGGTGGCTGTCCGCCTTGGCGAGATCGACCACCATCACGGCGGACCAGCGGTCCTTGGCCGGGGCGACATAAACCGCCTTTGTCCCGTCCGGCGAGATGTCGAGGCCCTTGACCTCTTCGCGGCTGCCGAAGGCACGGGCATCTTCCGCGAGTGGCCGAATACCCGACGCGGCGACCTGCGCAAGTAATGAAGAGCTGCTGACCAGTGCGAGTGCAGCAGCCGACAAGTGTAAGCAACGCATAACAAGGATCCCCCTTTTGCCAATCGGCAAGCCCATGTTTGCGCTTGTGGAACGACTTGGCAAGTCACCCGCTTGGCGCGCCCCGGCGCGGCTGTTAGGCGCCTCCGCCATGACCCAAGCTCCCCTGCCCGAATGGGCGCCGCACGAAGCCGTGTGGATCGGTTTTCCAAGCGCCGCCGACCTCTGGCTTGACGATCTCGCGCCGGCGCAGGCGGAGGTCGCCGCCTTCGCCGCCGCCGTCCATGCCGGCGGCCAGGGGGAAGACGTCAGGCTGGTCGCGGCCGATGAGGCTGCCGCCGCCGCGGCGCGGCGCCTGGCGCCCTTCGCCACGGTCATCGTCGAGCCGTTCGGCGACATCTGGCTGCGCGACACGGGGCCGATCCTGCTCGGCAGCGGCGGAAAGCGACGGGCGCGCGGCTTCGGCTTCAACGGCTGGGGCGGCAAGTACGACCTCCCCGGCGACGACAGCATTGGCGAGCGTCTCGCCCGTTCCGCGGCGCTGCCCTACAGCAAGGCAGGCTGGATCCTCGAGGGCGGCGCGGTGGACGGAGACGGGACCGGGCTGGCCGTCACCACCGAGCAGTGCCTGCTCAACGAGAACCGCAATCCGGGCCTGTCCCGGCGCGACGTCGAGCGCAAGCTGGCCGAGGACCTCGGCTTCGATCGCGTGGTCTGGCTCGGCGAGGGCCTCGCCAACGACCATACCGACGGCCATGTCGACAACCTCGCCCGCTTCGTGGCGCCCGGCACGGTGGCGCTTCCGGATTCCGCCGCCGACGACCCCAACGCCGCTGTCTATGCCGACGCCGCGGCGAGGCTGCGCGCGGCCGGCGTGCAGCTTGTCGCCCTGCCCTCGCCCGGCCGGATCGAAGTCGACGGCGAGGCCGTCCCGGCGAGCTACATGAACTTCTACATCGGCAACGCGGCGGTGGTTGTTCCGCTCTACGGGAGCGAACAGGACGAGGCGGCCGTTCGCGCCATTGGAGCGCTGTTCCCGGGCCGCGAGGCCGTTGGCCTCCGCGCCGACCATATCCTCACCGGTGGCGGCAGCTTCCACTGCATCAGCCAGCAGATCCCCGCCTAGCTCGCAATCGTCCCCGGCAGCCACTAGATCGCGCTCATGACCAGCATCACCGTCGCCGCCATCCAGCTCGCCTTCGGCGAGGACACGTCCGAGAACATCCGCAACGTGTCCGACCTTGTCCGCGAGGCGGCGCGCAAGGGCGCGGAGGTCGTTCTTCCGCCCGAGCTGTTCGAGGGACCCTATTTCTGCCGGGTCGAGGACGAGGGCCTGTTCGCGACCGCGCGCCGGACGCACGAGCATCCCAGCGTCCTCGCGATGCAGGCGCTCGCCGCGGAGCTGAAGATCTGGATTCCGACCAGCTATTTCGAGCTGGACGGGCCGCACCACTACAACAGCCTTGCCATGATCGGCCCGGACGGGGCGATCGTCGGCAACTACCGCAAGAGCCACATCCCCGACGGCCCGGGCTACGAGGAGAAGTTCTACTTCCGACCCGGCAATACCGGCTTCAAGGTGTGGGACGGTCCGGACCGTACGACGCTCGGTGTCGGCGTCTGCTGGGACCAGTGGTACCCGGAGGTCGCCCGCACGATGATGCTGATGGGCGCCGACATCCTCTTCTACCCGACCGCGATCGGCACCGAGCCGCACGACCCCGACCTCGACACCTCGCGCCTCTGGCGGCGAGCGATGATCGGACATGCAGTCAGCAACGTCGTGCCCGTCGTCGCCGCCAACCGCATCGGCACCGAGCATGGCCAGCGCTTCTATGGCCACAGCTTCATCTGCGACGAGCGCGGCGACATCCAGGCAGAGTTCAGCGCGAACGAGACCGGGGTTCTCGTCGCTACCCTCGACCTTGATCAGGCCAAGCGCCACCGCGCCGCCTTCGGCTTCTTCCGCGACCGCCGCCCGGAACTCTACGGTCGGCTCACGCAGGACATCTAGAGCATCAACCGCCAATAGATGCTGTCGCACCACTCGGTGCCGATCAGCCAGGTCCGGCTCGCACGGCCGGTTTCGACAAAGCCATGGCGCTGCAGCAGCCGCATCGATGGCCCGTTGCGCGGATCGGTGTCGGCGGTGAGCTCGGTTCCATCGCTTGCCCGACGGTGCGCGATGAAGGCCGCCAACCCCTCGCTCGCGAGGCCCTGACCGCAGCAATCCGCAGCGAGAAGAAACCCGACTTCCGGTAGGCGGTGGCATCCAAGCTTGCCGATCACCTCGCCATTCCGCTCGACGATGAAGTCGTCGCTGGCCGGATCGCCGACTGAGCCCATCATCGAGGCCACCCACTCGCGGGTGACGGGAAGGCTTTCGTGCGGCAGGCTAGACCAGTAGCGCATCGTGGCCGGGTCCCGCATGATGCGGTGCATCGGCTCGGCGTCCTCGGGGACGGCGCGACGAAGCCGCAGCCGCGCGGTGCGGATTTCCTCAGCCACGCGATCGGCTCAGCGCCTTCGCGAACACCGCCTCGAACATCGGCGCGTTCAGCCGCCCGGTGTTCTGGTTATAGCGGCTGCAATGATAGCTGTCGAAGAGGGTCAGGCCACCCGGCAGCGCGTGCTCCGCCCCATGCGCGAACTTGGCCTTGGCGAGGGGCACGCCAAAACTCCGGCACAGCGTGTCATGCGCCACCTTGCCGAGCGCGACGAAGCTGCTCAACTTCGGCAATCCCGCGATCGCCTCCATCAGGAAGGGCCGGCAATTCGCCTCCTCCGCCGGAAGCGTCTTGTTCTGCGGCGGCAGGCATTTCACCGCGTTCAGGATCACCGCGCCCGTGAGCCGCAGATCGTCGGTGGGATCGGCGCCGTAATCTCCCTCCGCGAGCCCGAACTTCAACAGCGTCGCGTATAGCAGCTCGCCCGCGAAGTCGCCGGTGAACGGTCGCCCGGTCCGGTTCGCGCCATGCTTGCCCGGCGCCAGCCCGACCACCGCCAGCCAGGCCGCGGAATCGCCAAAGGCGGGCACCGGCGCGTTCCACCAGGCGGGATGCTCGGCCCGGCATTCGTGACGAAACTGGACCAGCCGCGGGCACAAAGGGCAGTCGCGCGGCGCCTCGGCCTGCGGAACGGGGGAGGAGAAGCTCTTGTCCACGCCCTTTCTTACCGGCCGAGCCAAGCTTGTCGAAGCCCTGTCCTTTGCCTAGCAGCGCCGCAGGAAAGGCAGCCCCTCGTTCAGCACGGGGTTGATGGGTCGGCTTGTCGGTGCAGCACTTCTACGCGGTCGCAATCGGCTCGAATCGTCCGCACGGCCGGCATGGCCGCCCCCCCGGCGTGGTCGCCGCCGCGGTTGCCGAACTCGACCGGCTGTTCACGCTGTTCGATGCCTCCCCGATCATCCTCAACCCGGCCGCCGGCGGCGCGGGCCGTGACTTCGCCAACGCCGTGGCCCTGGTCGAGAGCGCGCTCGCGCCCGAGCCGATGCTGGCGGCGCTGAAGGCGATCGAGCGCGACTTCGGGCGCCGGCCGGGCAGGCGCTGGGGCCCGCGTGTGCTCGACCTCGACCTGCTCGCCTGGGACGGCGGACGGCACGCCAGCCGCCGTCTCGTCATTCCTCACCAGGCGCTCGAGACCCGACCCTTCATGCTCGATCCACTCGCGGCGATCGCGCCCGGCTGGCGGCTGCGCGGCGGCCTGACCGCGCGTCACCTCGCGCACCGCCTTGCCCGCCGTCGCCCTCGCCGCTAGGGCACTCCCGGTGTGTGGGCCGTTAGCTCAGTCGGTAGAGCAACTGACTTTTAATCAGTAGGTCGCTGGTTCGAATCCAGCACGGCTCACCACGCTCCGGACATCGTCGATCAGCAGCGCGTGCTGCCGGACGGCCAGATATAGGCCCCCATGCGCGCCGCGCTTGCTGGCTATCAGTTTATGCAAGCTTCGAAGACGATCACGGCTAAATCCTCGGACGAACTGTCCACTTCACGACATTACTACATTCTTAATTTCGTCGCATCCATTATGGTTTCAGATGATGTTTTTCTTTGCTGCAGCTGGACAAGTAGTCCGGTGCTGGTGAGAGTAACCATCTAATACTCGATACGGCCTTCACGGACTGTATCCGTAGCTGGCATAAAGCGTGACTTACCCTTATATCTTCTCGGCGTCGGAAGCCTTTGCGGGAGCAGCCGAGAACAGGAGCAACGTGCTCCATGCAGACGCGCGCGCGTCGCTGCGGGTCGACACGCTGCGGGGGATCGCGTGCGTCCTGCTCATCCTCTTCCATGCGGTGGCCGAGGTCCGGCTGGCCAAACCGATGGCGCTCGACGGCCTTGCCCGTGCGAACGAGTTCGCCATCTTCCTCCGCATGCCGTTGTTCATTTTCCTGTCCGGCTATGTCTATGCCGCCCGGCCCGTTGAAGGACGGCAGGCTCTGCGCTTCCTCCAGCGCAAGGCGAGACGACTGCTGGTTCCGCTCGCCTTCGTGACGTTGCTCACGCTCGGGCTGCGCGCCACCTTCGGCCATGGGTCGTTCGGGAACCTGGCGCCCGATTTCGTCGCGGCGATCGCGCAACCCAGCTACCAGCTCTGGTTCGTCGAGGCCCTGTTCCTCATCTTCCTCGCGCTCGCCTGCGGAATGCAGCGCCTGCTGCACTCGGTCGCCGGATGCCTGCTGCTGATCGCCGCCGTTGCGGTCGGCGAGGTATTCGGGACGTCCACAATCCGGCTGTTCTCGGTCGGTCAGGCCATCCACTTCCTGCCCTACTTCGTGACCGGCGTCCTCGCCTTCGGACTCATCGATGCCAACGGGACGCCGCCCAGGACCAGGCTGCTCGCCGGCGCGGCCCTGTTGCTGATTGGTCTGCTCCGCTCGGCGCAGCTGCGGGGCCTCGAGATCGACAGTGCCGCCACTTCGATCGGCGCGCTGCTGTCGCTGCTCATCATGGCCCCGGTATCCTCATGGCTCACGTGGATCGGCCGGCGATCGATGGTCATCTATCTGTATCACGCGCTCGTCCTTGCGGCATTCACGCGAGTGCTCCCCGGGCCGCCGGCGGCAGTGCTCGCGCAGGTAATGGTCCTCGCCGTCCTCCTGCCGATCATGGTCGAAATGGCGGCGGAGCGCTGGCTTCCCGTCGTGCTGCCGCTGCTCGGCGGCCGCGCCCACCGGCCGCTACCATCCGCGCGGCAGGGTCTCCGCTTCACCTTGCGGCCACCGAGCCGAGCGGCGGAGTCGATCTAGGGCCGGATCGGCGGTGTGCCCCGCATCGCCAGCATCGGCCCGGGCGTCTCGGCGCTCCGCGGCAGGACGATCCGCAGCTTGCGCGCCGCGAAGTCGATCGCCATCCGGTCGAACGCCCGCATGGCGTTCATCCCCAGCAGCAGCGCCGGCCGCTGCTCCAGCCCCAGCGCCTTGAACGTGTGGGCGTTGGTGATGGCTATTTGGATGTTCTGGAGCGTAAAATCGCCCAGATCGAGCATATCGAGCATGGAATAGCTGCCCTGCAGCACCCCGCCGGTGACCGAGACCAGCTCGACCGGGCCGAGGTCGAGCAGGCGCCGCCGCCGCAACAGCCGGTCGCGCAGCGCGGGGTTGGCGATCGTCACCTGGCTCCCGGTGTCGATCACCACCGCCACCGGCACCCCGTCCGCCACCGCCTGGGTCAGGATCAGCCGCCCGCGGCGCTCGCGCGCGGTGACCGTCACCACATGCTCGTCGTCGCCGACCTCGATCCGCTGCCGCGCCGGGGTGATCGTCAGCCGGTTGGCGCGGAAGTCGAACAGCACCGAGCGCGCGCGCAGGCTGTCGACCCCGAGCAGCCCGTCCGCCCCCATGTCGACCCCGGACAATAGCGGCGCGTCGACGATCCGGACCGGCCGCTCGGCGAGGCTGAGCTGGCCGATCGTCACCGTCTCGACGAGGCTCTGGCCGGTCACGCTGTGGAGCTGCGCCGCGCTGCCCGCCGGGAGCCGGAGCGCGCCCGCCAGCTCGCGCGAGATGGCGGTCCGGTCGGCCCCGGTGTCTATCGCGAAGCGATAGGGCCCGCGCCCGTCGATTCGGACTGGCACCGTCATCCGGTCGAACAGGTCACTGCGGCCCTTGACGTCCACCGGCGCCGCCGCCGGGTCGACCGGCTGCGGCCCGGCGACGCTGTCGAAATGGGTGACCCCGGGCGGCTCGGCCGGAGCGGCGGCGGAGAGCAGCAGGGCAAGCGCGGGCAAGAGACGCATCGAACACCTCCTGAACCACGAGGCTACGCCGATGGTGGCGGCGGCGGAACGAGCTTTCGACGAACAGCCGCCGAGCGGATTGCCGCCGATCCGGCTCAGACTCTAATTTCTTGGTAAGCCTCGAATGTTAGCCAGGATTCACGTGTCGGAGGGAGCTTGGGGCCGGACTGCCCCTTGGTGGAGCGCAAGCGTGGACGAAATGCAGGTGGAGACGACACTCTATTCGCTGTCCGAGTCGGCGCCGCCGGTGCCGCGGGACCGGCGCGATGGCGAGCGCCACATGACGCTGTTCCGCGTCGGGTCGATGCTCGTCGAGGGCCGCCGCGAGCTGTGCCTGATCAAGAACATCAGCGCGGGCGGGATGATGGTGCGCGCCTATTGCGACCTGCCGGTCGGAACCCGCCTGACCATCGAGCTGAAGAGCGGCCAGCCGATCGTCGGCGAGGTGGGCTGGGTCCGCGAGTCCCAGATGGGGCTGAAGTTCGACCGCCCGATCGACGTCATCGAGATGCTGTCCAACAGCAGCGAGGGGCCGCGCCCGCGCATGCCGCGGGTCGAGATCACCGCCTATGCGATGGTCCGCGAGGGCGCCTCCACCTACCGGATGCGGGTCCACGACATCTCGCAGGGCGGGGTCAAGGTCGAGGGGACCGACACGCTCGGCCGCGATGCCGAGGTGGTGGTGACGCTGGGCACCCTGCCGCCGCAGCCCGGGACGGTGCGCTGGCGCGACGGACGCTTCACCGGGATCACCTTCAACCGGCTGCTGCCGCTGCCGGTGCTGGTCAGCTGGCTCCAGGAACAGCAGAACCGCAGCCGCGCCGCCTGAGCGCGGCGCCGGTCCGCTCGACTACCCGTCAGTCTTGAACGTCGCGAGCGGCCGCGTCGCCGCCGCGCGCGAAAAGCCGAGGCGTGTCTCCACCCAGCGGTACGATCGTCGGCGCACCCATGACGAGCGCGCGCGCCCGTCCCCGGCTCACTCCCCCGGAAGGTCGAACCCCGGCCGCCACATCCAGTCGCTGCCGAGCTTGCGCTCCTCGCTCGTCAACTGGCGCGAGGAGAGCCCCGGGCGCCGGAACTCCGGCGTCACTCGCGGCTTGGGGCTGGGAATGTGGCGCAGCACCGCTTCCGGCGCGAGATTCGAATCGAAGGCGATGCCGGCCTGCTTGCCGCGGGTCCAGGCGACGCGCCCGGCCACGCTCAGCTCCTGCCGCCGGAACACCACCGCGGCGCCGTCGACGGGAAGATGCTCGGACTCGACCAGCGCGCCTTCCGCGGAGAGGTTGCGCAGCTTGACGTCGAGCGACGCGCCGGAGAATTCCAGCGTCGCCGTCATGAACACGTTCGACCGACGCGATCGTCGATTCTGTACGCTTCCGATCTGGTCCATCCGCTACTTCTGCCATCCCCTTCGTAAAACATCGTTTAACGAGAAACCGTGACCAAGCGCAGCGCCCTTCTCCTCACCGCCTTTCTGCTCCTCCTGATCCTCGTCGCCTGGCTGGTCGGCGGCCCGTCCAACCCGGTCGACGTCGCGGTGGTGCGCTGGCTGATGAAGCAGCGGCTCGCGCACGAGTGGCTGGAGGACGTCGGCATCGGCCTGACCATGGCCGGGAGCAGCCCGACCACGGTCGGGATCGCGCTGCTCGGCGGCGCCTGGCTGCTGTGGAAGGACCGTCACCACCGCGGGCTGGTGTTCGCCGCGGTGATCCTCAGCGGGCGCGGGATGATCGAGCTGATCAAGGCGCTGGTCGGCCGCGCCCGCCCCGCGCTCGATCCGCACCCCGTCATCGTCCACAGCACCAGCTTCCCGAGCGGCCATTCGGGCAACTCGATGCTGGCGCTGCTGATGGCGGCGATGATCCTCGTTCCCGAGCGGCATCGGCGCCCGGCGGTCCTGCTCGCGGTGCTGGGCTCGGTGCTGGTGGGCATGAGCCGGCCGCTGCTCGGCGTCCACTGGCCGTCGGACGTGATCGCCGGCTGGTCGCTGGGCGCGGCCTGGGCGCTCGGCGGGGTCGCCATCCTCCGCCGCCAGAACCTGCCCCGCTAGACCTTCCGGAACAGCAGCATCCGGTTGTTCGCGGGCATGTCGCGCATCTGCGCGAAGGCGAAGCCTCGTTCCTCGGCCGCCTCGCGGAAGGTCCCGGTCCGCCGCAGCCCCCAGGCCGGGTCGCGGCGCCTGAGGTCGGCGTCGAACGCGAGGTTGCCCGGTGCCGTCTCCTCCCCGTCGACGATCCACGGACCGTAGAGGATCAGCGGCGCGCCGCTCGCCAGCAGTCGCGCCGACCCGTCCAGCAGCGCCAACGACGCCGCCCACGGGCTGATGTGGACCATGTTGATGCACAGCACCGCCGCCGCGTCGAGCACCGGCCAGTCGTCGCGTACGTCGAGGCGGAGCGGCGGCCGGAGGTTGGGCAGCCCTTCCTCGGTGCGCCAGGCGGCGATGGAGGCGAGCGCGGCATCGCTGGCGTCGCTCGGCTGCCACTCGATGGCGGAAAAGCGGCGGGCGAGGAAGAGCGCATGCTCGCCGGTGCCGCTGGCGATCTCGAGCACCGTTCCGCGCTCGGGCAGCCAGCCCTCGAGCACCGCGGCGATCGGCGCGCGGTTGCGGGCGGCGGCAGGGGACGACTGGGCGCCGCTCAAGCGGGGCGCGCGTGCTCGGCGAGAAGGCGGCGGGCGCGCAGCCCCATCTCGAGCCGGGTCAGGCTGAGCAGCCCAAGCGCGAAGCCGAGCAGCGCGTCGGTCACCATCAGCGCGGCGCCGCCGGCGTGCGGATCGGCCGGGAAGGCCTGCATCGCGACCCGGCGCAGGACCACGATCGCGATCAGCATGAACACGGCCGCGGGCGAGCTCTTCTGCCACACGGTGCCGGTCGCCTCGTCGACCCGGATCCCCATCATCCGGCCGCGCTGCCAGCCGAGCAGCCCGCCCATCAGCAGGGCGACCGCGAACAGCAGCCAGCCGATCCCGCCCGGCGGCGCGGTGGCGAGCACCACCCCGCACAGCAGGACGTAGAGCAGCGGGACGACCCACAGCATGGCGAGCTTGAGCGGCCGCTCGCGCCCGGCAGAGCGGAGCCGGAGCGCCATGACCACGCCGATGATCAGCAGCGGCAGAAGCGTCTGGAGCCAACTTCCGCTGCTGCCGTGCATCCTACCGGTCCCCCACTTCCGACGGCGTCGGCAGACCGGCCCCGTCCGGCGCCGGCTCGTCCCACGCCAGCACAGGCTTGCGCGCGGCGAGCGTCTCGTCAAGCCGGCGCCGCGGGGCGAAGCGCGGGGCGGCCTTGAGGCTCTCGTCGCCGGCGCGAGCCCGCTCGGCGATCGAGCGGAGCGCGGTGATGAACTGGTCGAGGTTGGCCCTGGACTCGGTCTCGGTCGGCTCGATCAGCATCGCGCCGTGGACGACCAGTGGGAAATACATGGTCATCGGG
Source organism: Sphingomonas ginkgonis (assembly GCF_003970925.1). Lineage (NCBI taxonomy): Bacteria > Pseudomonadati > Pseudomonadota > Alphaproteobacteria > Sphingomonadales > Sphingomonadaceae > Sphingomonas > Sphingomonas ginkgonis. The sequence goes on along the minus strand of NZ_RWJF01000001.1, from coordinate 1,336,609 downwards.
TGGAAGCCTTCGTCGATCAGCGCCTTGGCAACATCGATCGTGCTGAGGCCGCCGGCAAAGCCGCGGTCGGAGAAGATCGCCTCGTGCATGCACGGGCCGCTCTTCGCGAAGGGCGCGTCGAGCACGTCCTCGAGGCTGCGGAGGATGTAGTTGGCGTTGAGCACCGCGTCCTCGGCGACCTGGCGGAGGCCGTCGGCGCCGTGGCTGAGGATGTAGCTCAGCGCGCGGGTGAACATGCCCATCTGGCCGTGGAAGGCGACCATCCGGCCGAAGCTCTGCAGCTGGCCGCCGAAATGCTCCTGCGAGAAACGCTCGGCATCCTCCTCCTCGACGAGGTGAACGACGCCGTCGGCGGTGCGCGCCGTGTAGGGCAGCGGGGCGAACGCGCTCAGCGCTTCCGACAGGACCACCGGGCCGGAGCCCGGGCCGCCGCCGCCGTGCGGGGTGGAGAAGGTCTTATGGAGGTTGATGTGCATCGCGTCGACGCCGAGGTCGCCCGGGCGGACCTTGCCGACGATCGCGTTGAAGTTTGCCCCGTCGCAATAGACGAAGGCGCCGGCGGCGTGGACCGCATCGCTGATCTCGCGCATCTGCGGTTCGAACAGGCCGCAGGTGTTGGGGTTGGTGATCATCACCGCGGCGACGTCGGGGCCGAGCCGGGCCTTGAGTGCCTCGAGATCGACCCGGCCGGCCTCGGTCGCCGGGATGTTCTCGACCCGGTAGCCGCAGAAGGCGGCGGTCGCCGGATTGGTCCCGTGCGCGCTCTCGGGCACCAGCACGACCTGCCGCGCATCGCCCCGCGCCTCGAGCGCGGCGCGGATGCAGAGGAGGCCGCACAGCTCGCCATGGGCACCGGCCTTGGGGGTCATCGCCACGCCGTGCATGCCGGTCAGCCTGATCAGCCAGACGGCGAGCTCGTTGATGAGCTGGAGCGCGCCCTGCACCGTCTCGCGCGGGGCGAGCGGGTGGATGTCGGCGAAGCCGGGCAGCCGCGCCAATTTCTCGTTGAGGCGCGGGTTGTGCTTCATCGTGCACGAGCCGAGCGGGAAGAGACCGAGGTCGATCGCGTAGTTCTGCCGCGACAGGCGGGTGTAGTGGCGGACCGCCTCGGGCTCGGTGAGGCCCGGCAGGCCGATGTCGCCGCGGGCGAGCGCGCCGAGGCCGGCGGCGGCCGGAGCGGTGGTCTCGAAGTCGACCCCGGTCCGGTCGGTCGAGCCGATCTCGAACAGCAAAGGCTCCTCGAGCATCAGCGCGCGGTTGCCGGTGGTGGTGACGGGCGCGTCGCCCATCGCGTCGCTCGGGGCGGCGGGGCGCCAGCCGGAGGGATTGATCGTCACGCTACTGCCTCCTTCAGCGCCGCTTCCAGCGCGTCGATGTCCGCGTCGGTCACCACCTCGGTCACCGCCACCACCAGCCCGTTGGCGAGCGCCGCCTCGCCCGGGTAGAGCCGCCCGAGCGACACGCCGCCGAGCACCTGCCGCTCGACCATCGCGTGGACCGCCGGGCGGGCCTCGACCGGCAGCTTCAGCGTGAACTCGTTGAAGAAGGCGGGGGTGACCAGCTCCACCCCCGGGATCGCCGCCAGCCGCTCGGCCGTCGCCACCGCCCTGGCGTGGTTGATCGCCGCGAGCTGCTTCAGCCCCTTCTCGCCGAGCAAGGTCATGTGGACGCTGAACGCCAGCGCGCAGAGGCCCGAGTTGGTGCAGATGTTGCTGGTCGCCTTCTCGCGGCGGATATGCTGCTCGCGGGTCGAGAGCGTCAGCACGAAGCCGCGCTTGCCCTCGGCGTCGACCGTCTCGCCGGCGAGCCGCCCGGGCATCTGCCGGACATATTTCTCGCGGGTGGCGAACAGCCCCACATAGGGACCGCCGAACTGCAGCCCGACGCCGATCGACTGGCCCTCACCGACCACGATGTCCGCGCCCATCTCGCCCGGCGCGCGGCAGGCGCCGAGCGCCACCGGCTCGGTCACCACCGCCACCAGCAGCGCCCCCTTGGCGTGCGCCGCGTCGGCGAGCGGCTGGAGATCCTCGATGCGGCCGAGGATGTCGGGATATTGAACGACGACGCAGCTGGTCCGGTCGTCGATCCGGCTCGCGAGGTCGGCGAGGTCGCTGTCGGCGGCGAGCGCCGGCACCGCCGTCTCCAGCGTGTCGCCGGTGAACTTCGCCATCGTCTTGCAGACCGAGACATAGTGCGGGTGGAGCCCGGCCGAGACCAGCGCCCGCGTCTTGCGGGTGATCCGCCGCGCCATGCCGATCGCTTCCCAGCAGGCGGTCGAGCCGTCGTACATCGAGGCGTTCGCCACCTCGCAGCCGAGCAGCCGGGCGACCTGGCTCTGGAACTCGAACAGGACCTGCAGGGTCCCTTGAGCAATCTCCGGCTGGTAAGGCGTGTAGGCGGTCAGGAACTCGCCGCGCTGGATGATGTGGTCGACGCTGGCGGGGACGTGATGCTTGTACGCCCCGCAGCCGAGGAAGAAGGGCACCTCGCCCGCCGGCACGTTCATCCGCGCGAGCGCGCCGAGGTGCCGTTCGACGGCCATCTCCGAGGCGTGCAGCGGCAGCCCCTCAATCGGGCCGGACAGCCGGGCTTCCTCGGGCACGTCGCTGAACAGCGCCTCGACGTCGGGCGCGCCGATCGTCTCGAGCATGGCGGCGCGATCCTCGTCGCGCAGCGGAAGGTAACGCATCAGTGGGGCTTCCTCATGATGAAGCGAAGTCGGACATAGTCGGCGGGATGGCTGCCGAACCGCTCGGCCGTCCCCTCGGCGAGCGCGGCGCGCTCGTCCTCGGGGACCCCGGCGCGGTCGAGCCAGCCCTTGCGGAAGGTCGGGACCCAGGCTGCAATCCCGCCCGGGACCGGGGTCGGCCGCTCGATCAGCCGGGCGTCGATCTCGGCGAACCCGGCCGCCTCGTAGACGGCGGCGAACTCCTCGACGCTCGGGTACCAGTTGTGCGCCTCTATGGGCGGGGCATAGCCGCGGACGATCATCTCCTCGTCGAGCGCGGCCTGGAGCCGGGCGATATTGCCCTCCCCGCCCATCTCGCCGGCGAACCGCCCGCCTCCCTTCAGCGCGGCGAGAATGTTGGCGGCGACCCGCTCGCGCGCCAGCATCCAGTGCAGCGCGGCGTTGGAGAAGGCGGCGTCGAAGTTGGGCGCGAAGGCCATCGTCTCCGCGCTGCCGAGCCGGACGTCGAGGCCGCGTTCCTTGGCCGCGGCGACCATCGAAGGATCGGCGTCGATCCCGACCACGTCGGCGCCGCGGAAGGCGATCTGCTCGGTCAGCACCCCGTCGCCGCAGCCGACGTCGAGGATCCGCTCGCCGGGCTGCGGCGCGAGGAGGTCGAGCGCGGCGGCGCCGAGCGCCGGAACGAAGCTGCCCGCCGCCGCATAGGCCGCCGCGTCCCAGCGGCTGGTCGAGGCGGGCGCCTCGCTCAAAGCGTCTTGATCCAGTCGGTGTAGGCGGCCTCGTCCATCAGCCCGTCGAGCTCGGACGGGTCGGACAGGCGGAGCTTGAAGAACCAGCCCTCGCTCTGCGGGTGCTGGTTGACGATCGAGGGGTCGTCGCCGAGCGCCGCATTGGCCTCGATCACCTCGCCGCTGACCGGGGCGTAGACGTCGCTCGCGGCCTTGACCGACTCGACGACCGCGGCCTCCTCGCCCTTTTTCAGCTGGCGGCCGGGGGTCGGCGCCTCGGCGAACACGATGTCGCCGAGCGCGTGCTGGGCATGGTCGGAGATGCCGACGGTGGCGAGGTCGCCCTGCACGTCGATCCACTCATGATCCTTGGTGAAGTAGAGGCTCATCTCAGTTTCCCTTGCGGTGATAGCGGTGGGGGACGAACGGCATCGGGACCGCCGTCGCGGTGAACAGCTTGCCGCGCTGCTCGAGGGTGAGCGGGCCGCCGGCCACGGCCGCGGCGGTCGCGACATAGGCCATGCCGATCGGCTGCCCGAGCGAGGGCGAGAAGCCGCCGCTGGTGACCCTGCCGATTTCGCTGCCCTCGCCGTCGAGCACCCGCGCGCCCTCGCGCACCGGCTGGCGCCCGTCGAGCGTGAAGCCGATCCGGCGGAGCAGCGGACCCTGGTCGATCTCGCCGAGGATCCGGGCCGCCCCGGCGAACCCGCCGTCGACCCGGCGGCGCTTGGAGACGGCGAAGCCAAGGTCGGCCATGATCGGGGTGGTCTGGCGGTCGAGGTCGTGGCCGTAGAGCGGCAGCCCGGCCTCGAGCCGGAGCGAATCGCGCGCGCCGAGCCCGATCGGCTTGACCAGCTCGCCGGCGAGCAGCGTGTCGGCGACCGCCTCGGCGGCGCTGGCGGCGACGCTGATCTCGAACCCGTCCTCGCCGGTGTAGCCCGAGCGGCTGATCCACGCCCGCTGCCCGGCGAGGGTGAAGGCGCCGCCCTGCATGAAGACGAGCTCGGAGACGCCGGGCGCGAGCGGCTCGAGCATCTCGGCGGCGCGCGGCCCCTGCAGCGCGAGCAGCGCCTGCTCCTTCATGTGGTCGACGACGATGCCGGCCGGGAGCCGCTGCCGCAGATAGTCGATGTCGGCCGCCTTGGTGGCGCCGTTGACGACGACGTAGAAATGGTCGCCGCGGCGCGTCGCCATCAGGTCGTCGACGATCCCGCCGCTGTCGTCGAGCAGCAGCGAGTAGCGCAGCCGCCCGTCCTTGAGGCCGAGGAGGTCGCCCGGCAGCAGGGCCTCGAGCGCGCGGTCGACGCCGCTGCCGTGCACCGCGAGCTGGCCCATGTGGCTGACGTCGAACAGCCCCGCCGAGGAGCGGGTCCAGAGATGCTCGGCGATGATGCCTTCATATTGCACCGGCATCGAATAGCCCGCGAACGGGACCATTCGGGCGCCCTGGCGGCGATGCCAGTCGTCGAGCGGGAGGGTGGAGATGGTATCGGGGTCCATGCGCGCGAAAGCTCCAGAGCGTCGAGTCCCGAAGCAAGGCGCCGGGCAGGCGCTTCGCCCCGATCGGACCCCCGTCTGTCGCTTCGACCTGAGAGCTTTGACTCCGGCGGACCGGAGCTTACCCCTTCGGCGGCCCCCGCCTGGCGGCGCGGACACTTTCCAGACTGTCCCTGCGGCGACGCGCGGTCCCTGGTGCCTGAGAGATTCCGGGGGCGGTTGCTCCTTCGGCGGCGTGGCGGCCCTCGCGAACCGTCATGCACTCTCCCGCTGCGCGCCCCGGCCCGAGGACCGGAGGACGAGGCGAGCCTTGGCCGGGCCGCCCCATCGAGTCAACGACGATCAGCGGGTCGCGTTGTAGCGCAGCTGGTCCTGGGTCAGCGCGAAGCCGATCAGATGCTCGAAGGTCGCGCGGGCGACCGCGGCGCGGGTCTGCGGGTTGGTCAGCGGGTCGACCGCGGCCGACTCCTGGCCCGGCTTGCGCTCGGCGGTGAGGCGGCGAACCACGTCGGCGGGAAGCGTCGCGGCGGCGCGCGAGATGCGCACGCTGGCCTGGCCGCGGCCCTGCCCGCGCGCCGAGCCGGCCGGAAAGTCGACCGCGACCGCGCCGACTTTCTTGGCGACCACGTTGGTCCCGCCCTGCACCGCCACGTCGTAGAAGGGCAGGACGACCTGGCGCGCGGCGGCGCGGTCGCGGCGGGTGGCGACGACGTCGAAGCTGACGGTCGAGTTCACGAAGCTGGCGTCCTGGGTGCAGTTGGCGCGCAGGTTGGTGATCGCGGCGCTGACGTCGATCGCCGAGGCGACCGTGGTGCCAGCCGGGTTGAACAGCGTGATGTCGCCGGTCGCGCCGGGAATCGCCACCTGCGGGCAGGCCGACCGGGTCACGTAGACGCCGCCGTCCTCGATCTGGCCGCGACGCGAGCAGGCGCCGAGCAGGGCGAGGGTCATCAGGGCAGCAATGCGGATCTTCACGGGCGCCGGTTCCTTGGCGGTGGCAATGAGGGCCCACTCCATAGGAAGGGCCTACCCAGCCTGCAAGCAATCGCTTACATGGCCGTGACCATGTCCCCCAAGCCCCCGCTGACCCTCCTCATCGCCGCGCCGCGCGGTTTCTGCGCCGGCGTCGACCGCGCGATCCGCATCGTCGAGCTGGCGCTCGAGCGCTACGGCGCGCCGGTCTACGTCCGCCACGAGATCGTCCATAACAAGTTCGTGGTCGATCGTTTGCGCGACCTCGGCGCGGTGTTCGTCGAGGAGCTGGACGAGGTGCCCGACGGGGTGCCGGTGGTCTTCTCCGCCCACGGCGTGCCAAAGGTGGTGCCGGTCGAGGCGCAGGACCGCGGGCTCGACTATTTCGACGCGACCTGCCCGCTGGTCAGCAAGGTCCACCGCCAGGCCGAGCGGCTGATCGAGGACGACCGGCACATCCTGTTCATCGGCCACCGCGGCCATCCCGAGGTGATCGGCACCTTCGGCCAGGTCCCGCCCGGCTCGATGACGCTGGTCGAGACGCTCGACGACGTGGCCGCGCTGGTGCCGGCCGACCCGGAGCGGCTCGCCTATCTCACCCAGACCACCCTGTCGGTCGACGACACGGCGGCGATCGTCGCCGCGCTGGAGCGGCGCTTCCCGTCGATCAAGGGGCCCAAGCGCGAGGACATCTGCTACGCGACCACCAATCGCCAGGCCGCGGTCAAGCAGATCGCCGCGCGGTGCGAGCGGGTGCTGGTGATCGGCGCGCCCAACAGCAGCAACTCGCTGCGGCTGGTCGAGGTCGCCGAGCGCGAGGGCGCCCCCGCCCGGCTCATCCAGCGCGCAACCGAGATCGACTGGGACTGGCTCGGCAACCCCTCCACCGTCGGCCTCACCGCCGGCGCCAGCGCCCCCGAGGTGCTGGTGCGGGAAGTGGTGGACATGCTGTCGGAGCGGTTCGAGGTCACCGCGCTTGAGCAGGACCATGAGCCCGAGGGAATGACCTTCAAGCTCCCGCGCGAGCTCGTCGCCTGACGTGACCGACCTGCCGAGCGTCGAAATCTACACCGACGGGGCGTGCAAGGGGAATCCCGGGCGCGGCGGGTGGGGCGCGATCATCCGCATGGGCGAGCGCGAGAAGGAGCTGTCGGGGGGCGAGCCGCTGACCACCAACAACCGGATGGAGCTGCTCGCGGCGATCAGCGGTCTCAACGCGCTCAAGCGGCCGTGCCGCGTCGCGCTCTATACCGACAGCAACTATGTGCGCGACGGGATCACCAAGTGGATCCACGGCTGGCGCAAGAACGGCTGGCGGACCGCCGACAAGAAGCCGGTGAAGAATGCCGAGCTGTGGCAGCTGCTGTGCGACGCCGCCGCGCCGCACCGGGTCGAGTGGCACTGGGTGAAGGGGCACAGCGGTCACCCCGAGAACGAGCGCGCCGACGCGCTCGCCTGCGCCGCCGCCGACAGCTTCCGCTAGGAGCGGCGGAAGAGGTAGTCGGCCGGCCGGCCGTTCGCGGGCAAGGGCGGGAGCGGCTCTCGGAGCAGCGCGGCGGCGGCGATCGCCGAGAGCGCGGGCGCGGTCTGGAACCCCCAGCCGCCCAGCCCCACCGCCCAAGCGAAGCCGGGGTGGGCCGGATCCGGCCCGACCATCGGCGCCGGCCAGCCGGGGCCGGAGAAGGTCCGCAGCCCGGCCCACTTGCGCTCCACCGCCTCGATCGGCCAGCCGAGCGCGCGCTCGAACCGGTCGATGGCGATGGCCACATCCTCCTCGTGCGCAGCGGCGTCGCAGGGTTCGTCCGCGGTCTCGTCGAGCGGGCTGACCCAGACCCGGTTGTCCGCCTCGCCCTTGACGTAGAAGCCCTCGGCCCCCTCGTGGATGAGGAGCGGCAGGTCGCGCAGCGCGGTGCGGGCGAGCCGCAGCTGGACCACGGTCCGCCGGCGCGGGCTGAGTCCGACCGGGGCCACGCCGCAGCAGCGCGCCACCGCGTCGCCCCATGCCCCCGCGGCGTTGACGATGGTGCCCGCGGCGAGGCTGCCCGACGCCGTTTCGACTCGCCACCCCTCGCCGTCGCGGCGGGCCGAGCGGAGCTGGGCGCGGGTCTCGATCCGGCCGGCGCGACGGCGGACCGTCGCCAGGCAGGCGGCGAGCAGGCCGCCGGTGTCGATGTCGGTGGTGCTGGGCTCCGCCAGGGCCCGCTCGAAGCGGGGCGCGATTCCGGGCGCCACCGCTTCCAGGCGTGCGCGATCGACCTCGTGCCAGTCGGGATCAGCCAGGCGCAGGACGGCGACCAGCTCGGCGGTCTCGTCCCCGGCCCCGACCAAGTGGAGCGCGCCGCGCCGGCGCAGCCAGCCGGTTTCCTCCTCCGCCAGCGGCCAGCCCGCAGCTAGCGGGGCGCGCGAGGCGAGCGTCAGCGGGAGGATCGCGGCGCCGCCGTAGCTCGCCTGCCAGAAGGCGGCCGAGCGACCGCTGGTGTGGTAGCCGGGCTGGTCCTCGGTCTCGAGCAGCAGCACCGAGCAGCGCCCGGCGAGCCGCGCGGCGAGGCTCGCCCCGGCGATCCCCGCGCCCACGATGACGACGTCGAACCGGTCCATCCGCGCCGGTTACGGTTCTTAAAGGCCGGCCGTCTAGGCCTGGCGGCATGATGAACATCGGCTTCACCGATTTGCTGATCCTCGCGCTGGCCGCGACCCTGCTGTTCGCGGCGGTGGTCGACTGCCGGACCTTCACCATCTCCAACTGGCTGAACCTCGGAGTCGCACTCGGAGCGCCGGTGTTCTGGTGGGCGGCGGGACTGCCGCTCCACGAGATCGCCTGGCAGGTCGCCTTCGCCGCCGGGGTGTTCGTGCTGCTCGCGCTCGCCTTCTACGCGGGGATGATGGGGGGCGGCGACGTTAAGCTCGCGGCCGCGCTCGCGCTGTGGTTTTCACCTCCGGCAACAATCCGCTTTCTTGTCCTGATGTCGATCGCGGGCGGGGTGCTGACCCTGCTCGTGCTGCTGGTGCATCGCGCCCGCGGCAAGGAGGGCAAGCCGGAGATCCCGTACGGGGTGGCGATCGCGGTCGGCGGCCTCCTGATTCTCGCCCAACGCATTTTTAACCAATTTGCCTGATGTTTGCGGAAGCTGAGGGATACCTCGTGGGGAGGCGTTTGCGCCATGGACGTTAAGAAGATCGCGCTGCTGGTCGGAGCGCTGCTGGTCGCGGTGGTCACCGCCGTGATGGCGAAGAACATGTTCACCGGAGCCGGGGCCCAGCAGGCCGTGGCCGCGCCGGCGGTGCCGATCGGCCCCAAGGTGCTCGTGGCCAAGAAGGGCCTGCCCGTCGGCACCATCATCGACCAGGAGGCCTTCAGCTGGCAGGCCTGGCCCAAGGAGCTGATGCAGGGCGCCTACTACACCGAGGGCGAGCCGGACGCCGATCCGTCCAAGCTGCTCGGCACCGTGGTGCGCAACCCCATCTCCGCCGGCCAGCCGATCACCCGCGGCAGCCTCGTCGGCCCGAAGGACCGCGGCTTCCTCGCCGCGGCGCTCGGCCCGGGCATGCGCGCCGTCACCGTCTCGGTCAGCCAGACCAGCGGCGTCGCCGGCTTCATCTTCCCGGGCGACCGGGTCGACATGGTGCTGACCCAGGACGTCGCCGGGGGTGGCGACGGTCCCTCGCTCAAGGTGTCCGAGACGATCCTGCGCAACCTGCGCGTCCTCGCCACCGACCAGCGGATCGACAGCAAGGATCCCGAGGGCAAGGTCCAGGTCCGCGTGTCCGCCACCGTCACCCTTGAGGCGACGCCGCGGATCGCCGAGAAGATCATGGTCTCGCAGTCGATGGGCCAGCTCAGCCTCGCGCTGCGCAGCCTCGCCGACAATGGTGCCGACCTCGAGCGCGCCGTCGCCGACGGCCAGGTCAAGGTCCCGGCCGGGGCCAGCCCGGCGCAGGAGAAGCAGATGCTGCTCTCGCTCGCCAGCCAGCCGATCGACGGCAGCACCACCTACACCACGGGCGGCGACGTCTCGCGCTTCCAGCGCCGCAGCGTGCCCGCCCGCCCGGCCGACAAGGTCGCTCAGATCAGCAATGCCATGGCCGGCTTCGGCAAGGGCCTCGGCCAGGCACTGGTCGGGGCACACGGTGGCGGCTCCGCTCCGGCGGTCTCCGCCGGCCCGGTGGTCCGCGTCGCCCGCGGCAATGACGTCACTCTGGTTCCTGTGGGGGGTCGCTAAGATGACCAGTAACAAGTTCAACCGCCGGTCGCGCCTGAGCTCCGCGCTCGTCGCCCTGGCCCTCGGCGCCGGTGCCGTCACCGCCGCCGCTCCCGCCCGCGCCGCCCAGCCGGTCGGCACCTACAAGCCGACCAGCCAGGTCTTCCTGTCGATCGGCGAAGGGCAGATGATCAACCTGCCGGCCTCGGTCAGCAGCGTGTGGACCTCGAACCCGGCGGTGGCCGACGTCTACGTCAACTCGCCGCGGTCGCTGAACCTCTACGGCAAGGGCGACGGCGAGGCGACGGTGATCGCCACCGCGCTCAACGGCTCGGTGGTCTACGCCAGCCGAGTCCGGGTCAGCCAGAACATCTCGTCGGTCAACGACATGCTGCGCACCGCCATGCCGGACAGCAACATTACCGTCACCCCGGTCGGCCAACTGGCCGTGCTGTCGGGGACGGTCGCCTCGCCGGAAGACAGCGCGCAGGCCGACCAGCTGGTCCGCGCCATGCTCAACCCGGGCGTGGACGTGTCGAGCCCGACCGCCAACCTCAAGGTCATGACCGTCAATCGGCTGCGCACCGCGACGCCGCTGCAGGTCAACCTCAAGGTCCGCTTCGCCGAGGTCAACCGCTCGGTGCTGAAGTCGATCGGCATCAACCTGCTGAGCAGCGACTCGACCGGCGGCTTCCTGTTCGGCGTTGGCCAGGGTTCCACCGGGGCGGCCACCGCGCCGGGCGGCAGCCCGTTCAAGGTGACCCCGATCCCGGGCGGAACGACGCTGGGGATCGCCGGCAAGCTGTTCGGGCTCAACCTGACCGCCGCGCTCGACCTCGCGCAGAACGACGGCCTGGCGACGACGCTCGCCGAGCCGAACCTCACCGCCCTGTCGGGCGAGACGGCGAGCTTCCTCGCCGGCGGCGAGTTCCCGATCCCGGTCAGCCAGGCCCAGGGCGCCATCTCGATCGAGTACAAGCAGTATGGCGTCGGCCTCGCCTTTACCCCGGTCGTACTCAACGACGGCCGGATCTCGATGCGGGTCCGCCCCGAGGTCTCGCAGCTGTCGAGCGCCGGCGCGCTGACGCTCAACGGGTTCAGCGTTCCCGCGCTGACCACCCGCCGGGCGGAAACTACCGTCGAGCTCGGCTCTGGCCAGAGCTTCATGATTGCCGGCCTGCTGCAGAACACCGCGGGCAACTCGATCAAGAAGGCCCCGCTGCTCGGTGACCTGCCGATCCTCGGGACGCTGTTCCGCTCGAGCAACTTCCAGCGCAACGAGACCGAGCTGGTGATCGTCATCACCCCCTACCTGGTCAAGCCGGTGTCCGGCCGCCTGCCGCTGCCGACCGACGGTTACCGCGCCCCGAGCGACGCTCAGACCGTGTTCGAGGGCAAGACCTACACCGGCCGTTCGGGCCCGGCGCCGGTCGGCACCCTGCCCGGCCCGGCGCTGACCACCGGCAGCGCCGTCACCGGCGCCACCGCTGCCCCCGGTTTCAAGCTCTGATGCGCCGGCGTCTCGGAAAGGAAAGCACCATGCAGTCCAAGCTCTCCCTCCTGGTCCTCGCCTCGGCGCTCGCCGGGTGCAGCACCTACGTCCCGCACGACGAGCCGCAGCGCGGAGTCGAGACGGCCAACCAGCCGGTTGTCAGCCGCCAGGACTATGCGCTCGACCTCGCTACCGGCGACGGCTTCCTCTCGCCCGCCGAGGCGGCCCGCCTCGACGGCTGGTTCCAGTCGATGGGGCTCGGCTATGGCGACACCGTCTACCTCGGCGGACCCAATGCGGAGACGGTCCGCGGCCAGGTGGCGCAGGTTGCCGGCCGCTACGGCCTGCTGCTCGCCAGCGGCCTGCCCGCCGCCGGCGGACCGCTCGCCCCGGGCGCGACCCGCGTGGTCGTCAGCCGGATCACCGCCGCGGTGCCGGGCTGCCCCAAGTGGGAAGGCCCGACCTACGCCAATTCCAACAACCACAGCCTGCCCGGGCTCGGTTGCGGGGTGAACAGCGCGCTGGCGATGATGGTCGCCGACCCGAACGACCTGGTCTACGGCCGCTCGGGCGGCCCGGTCAGTGACCCGCGCTCGTCCAGCAAGGCGATCCAGATGTACCGCGGCAAGCAGCCGACCGGGACGGGCGATCTCAAAGAAACCAACAGCAAGGGCAACTAAGATGAACGCTCCGTTCCATGCACGCGCTGGTCTGCGCGATCCGTTCACCGCCTTTGTCTGCGACGACGCGACCGCGGACATGCTCCGCCCCGTGGCGGTCGAGCATGGCTGGTCGCCGGAGAAGGTTCACAAGGGCGGGCTGCGCAACGCGGTCCAGTCGCTGTCGGTCTCGGCGTCGCCGAACATCCTGTTCGTGGACATGTCGGAATCGGCCGACCCGCTGAACGACATCAACGCGCTCGCCGAGGTGTGCGAGCCGGGCACGATCGTGATCGCGGCCGGGCAGGTCAACGATGTCCGCCTCTACCGCGACCTGATCGCGAGCGGCATCCACGACTATCTGCTCAAGCCGTTCACGGTCGACCATCTGCGCGACACCTTCGCCCATGCCCAGGCGATCCTGTCCGGGCCGCGTGGCGAATCCCAGGCCGACAAGCCGCACGTCATGGCGACGGTGGTCGGCGTCCGCGGCGGAGTCGGTGCCTCGACCGTCGCAACCAGCCTCGCCTGGCTGCTCGGCGAGAAGGCGCATCGCTCGACCGCGCTGCTCGATCTCGACGTCCACTTCGGGACCGGCGCGCTGGCGCTCGACCTCGAGCCGGGCCGCGGCCTGACCGACGCGATCGAGAACCCGAGCCGCATCGATGGGCTGTTCATCGAGCGGGCGATGGTCCGCGCAAACGAGCGGCTGAGCGTGCTGTCGGCGGAAGCGCCGATCAACCAGCCGCTGATGACCGACGGCACCGCCTTCTTCCAGCTGCAGGAAGAGATGCGCAACGCCTTCGAGTCGACCGTGCTCGACCTGCCGCGCCACATGCTGATCCAGTTCCCCCACCTCGTCCACGACGCCCATGTCGCGGTGGTGGTGTCGGAGCTGACGCTGGCGGCGACCCGCGACACGATCCGGATCCTCGCCTGGCTCAAGTCCAACGCCCCGCAGACCAAGGTGATCGTGGTCGCCAACCGGGTTCCCTCGGGCGGCGCGCTGGAGATCAGCCGCAAGGACTTCGAACAATCGATCGAGCGGCCGGTGGACATCGTCTTCACCGACGACGGCAAGGTCGCGGCGCAGGCCGCCAAGCTCGGCAAGCCGATGGCGGAGATCGCCGGCGGCAAGGGCGCCCAGCCCTTCCTCACCCTGTTCAACATGGTGCTGAGCCATGCCAGCGAGGACGGCGCGGCGGGCGACCCCAAGAATGCAGTGGGGGCCAAGAGCCTCGTCGACAGCCTGAAGACCATGCTGGCCAAGAAGCCGATCGAGGCGAAGGCCGCCTGACCCGAGTGGCCGGCGGCACCGCCGCCCGGCCGAACGCTGACGGAGACTGAGTGCGATGATGATGATCATCCTGGCGGTGGGCCTTCTCGGCACCCTCGCCATGCTCTTCATGGGCCTGAAGGGCCCGTCGGCGGGCAAGGCCGTCAAGCGGCGCATGGACGTCATCAAGGAGCGTCACGGCGACGTCATCGCCGGGGCCGCCCAAGCGCAGATCCGCAAGCTGCTGGAGAAGCGGCAGAGCAAGATCGAGGGCTATGCCTCGACGCTCATCCCCAAGCCTGCCCTGCTCCGCAAGCGGCTGGAGATGACCGGCCGCGAGATCAGCCTCGGCCGCTACGCGCTGGTCTCGATCGGGCTGCTCGTCGCGGTCATCGTGCTGATGATGTTCAAGGGCGCGCCGCTGATCCTGGCGGTGATGTTCGGCCTGTTCGTCGCGCTCGGCCTGCCCCACCTCGTCATCGGCAAGATGATCAAGCGGCGCATCGCCAAGTTCACCGTCAACTTCCCCGACGCCATCGAGCTGATGGTGCGCGGCCTCCGCTCGGGCCTGCCGATCACCGAGACGCTCGGGATCGTCGCGTCCGAGATCGGCGGACCGGTCGGGATCGAGTTCCGCGCGGTGGCCGACAAGATGAAGATCGGCCGGACGATGGAATCGGCGCTGCAGGAGACCGCGGACCGGCTGGCGACCCCCGAGTTCCAGTTCTTCGTCATCACCCTGGCAATCCAGCGCGAGACCGGCGGCAACCTTGCCGAGACCCTGTCCAACCTCGCCGACGTGCTCCGCAAGCGGGCCCAGATGCGCCTCAAGATCCGCGCGATGAGCTCGGAATCCAAGGCCTCGGCCTACATCGTCGGCGCGCTGCCCTTCGTGGTCTTCACCCTCGTGTGGATGATCAACCCGGGGTACATCGGCAAGTTCTTCGTCGATCAGCGGCTGATGGTCGCCGGTCTGGGCGGCCTGTGCTGGATGAGCATCGGCGCCTTCATCATGGCCAAGATGGTCAACTTCGAGATCTGACGGGCGGCGAACCATGAACCCTGTGCATCCCACCATCCTCGGCGTCGACGTCATCTGGGTCGCGACCCTGCTGTCGGCGGTCGCCACCTTCGCGGTGCTCACCGCCATCTACGCCGCGACCACGGTCAAGGACCCGATGGCGCGCCGGGTGAAAGCGCTCAACGAGCGGCGCGAGCAGCTCAAGGCGGGCATCGTCGCCTCGACCAACAAGCGCAAGAAGCTCACCAACAAGAACCAGGCGGCCGACACGGTCCGCGGGATCCTGTCGAGCTTCAAGATGCTCCAGGACGACCAGATCAAGAAGACTCAGGTGCGCCTGATGCAGGCCGGCATCCGCACCAAGGACCTCGCCTTCTTCATCATCTTCGCCCGCTTCATCCTGCCGGTGGTGCTCGGCATCGCGGTGGTGCTGGCGGTCTATGTCTTCGACAGCTTTCCGACCTGGGGCTGGTTCAAGCGCTACGCGCTGGTCGCCGGAACGCTGGTGCTCAGCTACAAGTCGCCCGACATCTGGCTCAAGAACAAGGTTTCCAAGCGCAGCGACAAGATCCGCAAGGGCCTGCCGGACGCGCTCGACCTGCTGGTCATCTGCGCCGAGGCCGGCCTCACCGTCGACGCCGCCTTCGGCCGGGTCAGCCGCGAGCTCGGCAAGGCCTATCCGGAGCTGGGCGACGAGTTCGGCCTGACCGCGATCGAGCTGGGCTTTCTCGCCGAGCGCCGCCTCGCCTTCGAGAATCTCGCGACCCGCGTCGATCTCGAGGCCGTCCGCGGCGTCGTCACGACCATGATCCAGACCGAGAAATACGGCACCCCGCTCGCCTCGGCGCTGCGCGTGCTGTCGGCCGAGTTCCGCAACGAGCGGATGATGCGCGCCGAGGAGAAGGCGGCGCGGCTGCCGGCGATCATGACCGTGCCGCTGATCCTGTTCATCCTTCCGACCCTGTTCGTGGTGATCCTCGGGCCCGCGGCCTGCGCGATCAAGGACAGCTTCATCAACGGCTGACGAGGCCGTTGGCGGGGGACGGGGCAGCCCTTCAGCGGCTGCCCCGGATCCGCGTCCAAGGAACTCAACCGCGACAATTTGCGCTTAGACCCTGATCGAAACAATCCGGGGTTTGACCACCATGACCAGCTTCACCTCCGACCAATGGGTGATCATCGCCCTGGTCTTCCTGCTCGGCCTGGTGGTCGGCGGCTTCCTGTTCGCCGGCGGCGGCCGCAAGTGGAAGCACCGCTACCGCACCGAGGTCGAGCGGCGCGAGGCGCTCGAGACCGACCACCAGAAGCGGGTCGCCGAGTTCGACGCGCGCGAGAAGGAGTGGCGCGAGCAGGACAGCTTGCGCGGCGCGGCGATGCGCGACCGCGGGGTGACCGACGCCGACCTGCGCGCCCGTGACTCCGACCTCCGCGCCCGCGATCGCGACGTCCGTGCCGACGACCGCGCCCGCGGCGACTACGACCATGATGGCGTTCCGGACCGCGACGAGCGCCGCTGATCACCTGTTCCTCCCCGCGGACAGCGACCTGCGGGGAGGCCTTCAGCCCTCGATGCGGGAAAAGTCGGCGACCTCTTGGACCGCGTCGCGGAAGCGGGCGAGGAGATTGAGGCGACGGGCGCGGACCGTGCCGTCGGGATCGTTGACCGTCACCTTGTCGAAGAAGGCGTCGATCGGCGCGCGGAGCGAGGCGAGCGCGGCCATGGCGCCGCCGAAGTCCTCCGCCTGCACCGCCGCCTTGGCCCGCGGTTCCGCCTCGTCGAGTGCGGCGACCAGCGCCTGTTCCTCGGCCGGAGCGTTGGCCGGGGCGGTCGAGCCGGTCGCCATCTCGCGCACCGCCTCGGCGATCGCCGGCTCCTCGACCAGCACCAGCGGGTCCTCCTCGCCGGTCTGCGGCATCGCCTGATCGCCCGGCGTCGCCATCACCCGCGGCAGGTCCCAGTTCTCCTTGCGGAGGATGTTCGCCGCGCGCTTGTAGCCGGCGAGGAGGTTTGTGCCTTCTCCCGTGTCGATGAACGACTGGAGCGCGGCGATGCGGCGCACCATCCGGACATTGTCGCCGCCCGTCTCCACCGCCGCCACCGCGTCGACCATGTCGTGCCGCACGCCGGACTCTCGCTGCTGAACCTTCAGCCGCTCGATCAGGAAGGTCGCCAGCTCGCGCCCTGCATTAGCGCCCCCGGAATGCGCGGCCGCCGTGATCAGGTCGCGCATCGAGACGCGCAGCTCGTTGTTGATGATGAGGCTGAGGATCCCGAGCGCGGCGCGGCGAAGCGCAAAGGGGTCCTTCGAGCCGGTCGGCTTCTCGTCGAACTGGAAGAAGCCGACGAGGCTGTCCAGCTTGTCCGCCAGGCTCACCGCGACCGTCACCGGGGCGGTCGGGACTTCGTCGCCCTGGCCGACCGGCTTGTAGTGGTCGCGGACGGCTTCCCATACCGCGCGGGGCTCACCCTGAAGCTCGGCGATATAGCCGCCGATCACGCCCTGGAGTTCGGGGAACTCGCCGACCATGCCGGTGACGAGGTCGGCCTTGGCGAGGCGGGCGGCGCGCTCGGCTTGGTCCGCAAGCTGCTCCCTCTCCCCGGCGGGGAGAGGGTTGGGGTGAGGGCGTAAGGCACTCGACGAAGAAAAGGGAACCCCCTCACCCTGCCCTCTCCCCGCCGGGGAGAGGGTTACAATCCCCTCCTCCACCAGCCAGCGGGCGAGCCTGGCGACCCGCTCGACCTTGTCGGCGACGGTGCCGAGCTTCTCGTGGAAGACGATGCCCGACAGTTTCGCCGCCTGCTCCTCGAGCGGCACCTTGAGGTCCTGCTCCCAAAAGAAGCGGGCGTCGGCCAGCCGCGAGGCGAGCACGCGGCGGTTGCCCTCGACGATCTTCGCGCCGCCGTCCGCCGCGGCGATGTTGGCGGTGCAGACGAAGGCCGGCGCCAGCGCGCCCGTCTCGTCGGTGCAGGCGAAATACTTCTGGTTGGTCCGCATGGTGAGGACGATCACCTCGCGCGGGACGTCGAGATAGTCGGGGTCGAACCGGCCGAGCAGCGGCACCGGCCACTCGGTCAGCCCGGCGTTCTCGGCAACCAGCCCCTCGTCCTCGACCAGCGCGAGCCCGGCGGCGCGCGCGGCCTCGGCGGCCCCGTCGCGGACGATCTGCGCGCGCTCGTCCTGGTCGACAATGACGTGGCAGGCGCGGAGCTTCTCGGCATAGTCGGCGGCCGAGCCGATGGTGATGACGCCCGGGTGGTGGAAGCGGTGCCCGACGGTCGCGGCCCCCGCCTCGATCCCGTCGATCGCGACCGGCACGATTGCCTCGCCGAGCAGGGCGACGATCCCCTGCAGCGGCCGCACCCAGCGCAGCGAAGCGCTGCTCTGCGAGGCCGCGCCCCAGCGCATCGACTTGGGCCAGGGGAAGTCCCGGACGATCCGCGCGACCGCCTCGGCGAGCAGCTCGGCGGTCGGCCGCCCGGCCTTGTCGATCCGGGCGAACCAGACGCCGCCGCGGTCCTCGAGGTCGGACTGGCCGAGCCCCGTCTTGCGCAGGAAGCCCTCGAGCGCCTGCGGGGGCGCGGCGGTCCGCGGACCCTTGATCTCTTCCGACACGCTGGCGGTCGCGAGCGGCAGCGCGCGGGCGATCAGCGCCAGCCGCCGCGGCGTCGCGAAGGTCTCGATCGCCTCGGCTTCAAGGCCACCCTTGGCCAGTTCCTCCGCGAACAGCCGCGCCAGATCGTTGCGTGCCCGCGCCTGCATCCGCGCCGGGATTTCCTCGGAGCGCAGCTCGAGCAGGAAGTCGGCGCTGCTCATGCCGCATATCCCTTGGTTTCCATCCAGGCGGCGCAGGCGCCCTTGGCGAGGTCGCGGACGCGGCCGATATAGGCCTGGCGCTCGGCGACGCTGATCACGCCGCGGGCCTGGAGCGTGTTGAAGATGTGGCTCGCCTTGATCGCCTGCTCATAGGCCGGGATCGGCAGCTTCTCGCTGCGGCCGAGGCAATTCTCCGCCTCCGCCACGGCCTTGCGGAACAGGTCGAACAGCGCGTCGGTGTTGGCCACCTCGAAGTTCCAGGTCGACATCTGCCGCTCATTGTCGAGGAAGACGTCGCCGTAGGTCACGCCCGCGCGGTTAAACCGGAGGTCGTACACGTTGTCGACGCCCTGAATATACATCGCCAGCCGCTCGAGCCCGTAGGTGATCTCGCCCGCCACCGGCTTGCAGTCGAAGCCGCCGACCTGCTGGAAATAGGTGAACTGGGTCACTTCCATCCCGTCGCACCAGACTTCCCAGCCGAGCCCCCAGGCACCGAGCGTCGGGCTTTCCCAGTCGTCCTCGACGAAGCGGATGTCGTGCGCCCTGAGGTCGATCCCGATCTCCCGGAGCGAGCCGAGGTAGAGCTCCTGCAGGTCGAGCGGGCTTGGCTTCAGGATGACTTGGTACTGATAGTAGTGGCCGAGCCGGTTGGGGTTCTCCCCGTAGCGGCCGTCGGTCGGTCGGCGGCTCGGCTGGACATAGGCGGCCTGCCACGGCTCGGGCCCGAGCGCGCGCAGCACGGTCGCGGGATGGAAGGTGCCGGCGCCCATTTCCATGTCGTAGGGCTGGAGGATGAGGCAGCCGCGCTCCGACCAGTAGCGGTGGAGCGTGAGGATCAGGTCCTGGAAGGAAAGTGGCTCTGTCACGCGCGGCGTCTGGCACCGCCTTCATTGGACATCAAGGGTTGCCGCCCTAGATGGGCGGGCAAGGCGCAACCGAGCCGCTCATCCCGAGCCGGCCGGCACAGCGGGCCAGCGTTGCGAAGGAGTATCGGTCAGTGGCTTTGAACTGGTGGAAACGCGGGCTCGCCGCGCTGGGGATCGCGACGTCCACGCTGGGCGGCCTCGCCGCGCCGGCCGCCGCCCGCGACGCGCGTCCGGCGCTGTGGCAGGTCAGCGACGCCGACACCAAGATCTACCTGTTCGGCACCATCCACCTCCTGCCCGAGGGGCTGAACTGGCGCACCCCGACCTTCGACAAGGCGGTCGCCGACAGCCAGGAGCTGGTGGTCGAGACGGTCATCGACGAGAAGAACCCGCAGAAGATGGGGGCGATCATGGCCAAGCTCGGGCTTCGCGCCGGGCTGCCGCCGCTGCTCGACCGGGTTCCGCCGGCGCGGCGCACCAGGCTGCAGGCCGCGGTCCAGTCGTCGGGTGTTCCGCTCGCCGCCTACAACCGGCTGGAGACTTGGGCCGCCGCCTTCACCCTCCTCGGCCTCCAGTTCCGCTCGATGGACCTGAAGAGCGAGCAGGGCGTCGAGCAGGTGCTCCGCTCGAGCTTCACCACGGCCGGCAAGCCGATCGGCGAGCTGGAGACCAACGAGCAGCAGCTCGGCTTCTTCGACCAGCTGCCCGAGGCGGCGCAGCGGAGCCTGCTCGAGAGCGCGACCGAGCAGCCCGCCGCGGTCAAGGGCGAGTTCGACAAGATGCTCGGCGCCTGGACCTCGGGCGACCCGGCCTCGATCGCCCGCGCCTTCAACGCCGACATGCAGTCGTCACCGGCGCTGATGGACGTGCTGCTGAAGCGCCGCAACGCCAACTGGGCGCGGTGGATCGAGAACCGGATGCAGCAGCCGGGAACGATCATGATCGCGGTCGGCGCAGGCCACCTGGCGGGCAGCAGCAGCGTCCTCGCGCTGCTGGCGAAGGACGGCTACAAGGTCCGCCGTCTCCAGTAGTACTACCATCGCCAAATCATTGGCGACGTGAGTTATTTACCCCTTCTGTCAGCTTGACAGCGAGTCGCCCGGACCCGACAGTCCGGGCGGTTCGAGGCGAAGGCGCCGGGGGGTGCACGATGCTGTTGGTCAACCTTCTTCCCGGGGCGTCTCGCGCCCGGGCGATCCAGGGCCTGCTAGGCCTCGCGGCGGTGCTGCTCGCGCTGGTTCACGGCGGGCGGGCGCTGGCCGAGCCGGCGGTGCCGCGGGCACCTCATCCCGCGCTGTGGGTGGTCGGCGACCGCGACACTACCATCTACCTGTTCGGTACCTTTCACGCGCTCGACCCGAGCAGCCGCTGGCTCGACGGCCGGATCCGCGCCGCGTTCGACCGGTCGGACCAGCTGGTGCTGGAAACGATCGTCCCGCCTGCGCTGATGACGCCGACCGAGGGGCCGACCCTTGTGCGGCCGGCGACCGGCGGGCGGGAGGCCCTGCTCTCCGGCGCCCGCCAGACGATGAGCGCGGGACGGCAGATGGGCCTGTCGACCCGCGACGGCGCCGACGCGGTGCTACGCCGGATCGCCGAGGCGAACCGCAAGCCGGTGGTCGGGCTCGAGGACTTCCACTGGCAGGCGAACCTCTTCCTACGCCTCTCGCAGCCGGCCGCGGCGCCGGCGGTAGGCGCGGTCGCCGCCGCTCGCGCGGCTCCCGCGGGAACGCTGCGGATCGCCGCCGGACCGCCGCAGCAGCAGGCCGCGGCGCTGCTCTCGCACCTGCTGATCAGCTGGAACGAGGGCGACACGGCGGGCTTCGCGCAGATGCTCCAGGCGATCGATGCGCAGTCGCCGCAGACCTACAAGGCGCTGTTCGCGGATCGCAACGCGCGCTGGGCCGGGTGGATCGCCGAGCGGCTGAAGCAGCCGGGCGTGGTGTTCGTCGCGGTGGGCAGCGGCCATCTCGCGGGGAAGGACAGCGTCCAGGCCCAGCTCGCCCAGCGCGGGATCGGCGCCGCCCGGATCCGCTGAACCGGGTGCCGGTTGCGATTTGGCGCGTGCTTCGCTATGCGCGCGCCTCCTTCCCATGGTCATCCCTGGAGGCGTGGGCGGGTGCTGAACCAACTTTATCAAGGAACATGAGCGATGAGCGAACAGCTGACGCTGCCCGCTGAGACGCGCGACCGGGCTGGCAAGGGAGCCTCCCGGGCCCTGCGTCGGGACGGCCGGGTGCCCTGCGTGATCTACGGCGACAAGAAGGAGCCGGTGTCGGTCCATGTCGAGGAGAAGCTTCTCTCGAAGATGCTCTCGACCGGCCACTTCATGAACTCGGTCGTGATGGTCGATGTCGGCGGGAGCGCCACGCGCACCCTCCCCAAGGACGTCACCTTCCACCCGGTGTCGAGCCGCCCGATCCACGTCGACTTCCTGCGCATTGGCGAACACAGCAAGGTGACCGTCGCGGTCCCCGTGCGGTTCGACAATGAGGAAGCCTCGCCGGGCCTGAAGCGCGGCGGCGTGCTCAACATCGTTCGCCACGAGCTGGAGCTCAACTGCGACGCGGCCGAGATCCCGGACGAGATCCATATCGACGTCTCGGGCCTCGAGATCGGCGACAGCATCCACATCTCGGCGGTCAAGCTGCCGCGCGGTGCGGAGAGCGCGATCACCGACCGCGACTTCACCATCGCCACGCTCGTCGCCCCGTCGGGCCTCAAGAGCGAGGAAGGCGACAACGAGACGCCGTCCGCCGGCGCCGTCCCGACCGCCGGCGACGAGAAGGGCGAGTAAGCCGGTTCCCTCCCCCGCGCGGGGAGGGAGTCCCTCGGCGATGCTGAGCGAGGGGTGGGGAGTCATGAGCGAAATTCCTGACGCCCCCACCCCCCGCCCCTCTTCCGGACGGGAGGGGAACTGATGCAGATCTGGGTCGGCCTCGGGAATCCCGGTACCCAATATGCGCTGCACCGCCACAACGTCGGCTTCATGGCGCTCGACGCGATCGCCGAGGTGCACCGCTTCTCCCCCTGGACCAAGAAGTTCCGCGGGCTGATCGCCGAGGGGCGGGTCGGGCGCGAAAAGGTGCTGGCGCTCAAGCCCCAGACATTCATGAACGACAGTGGCGACAGCGTTCAGGCGGCGCTGCGCTTCTACAAGCTGCCGGTCGACAGCCTCACCGTGTTCCACGACGAGCTCGACCTCGCGCCATTCAAGGTCAAGGTCCGAATCGGCGGCGGGCTCGCCGGGCACAACGGGCTGCGGTCGATCGACGCGCACCTCGGCCCCGACTTCCGCCGGGTCCGCGTCGGCATCGGCCATCCCGGGCACAAGGACAAGGTCACCCCGCACGTGCTCGGCAACTATGCCAAGCGCGAGATGGACCCGCTGGCCGACATGCTCGGCGCGATGGCGGCGGAGGCGGAGTGGCTCGCCCATGGCGACGAGGCCCGCTTCATGAGCGAGGTCGCGCGCCGCCTGCACGACGCCGACGCCTGATGCGTCAGCTGTTCGCGACGCCGCTGTACGAGGGCGCGCTCGGCGACGACGCGCTGCTGGCCGAGCTGGCGCACAGCATCCGCAGCCTCGCGGCGGACGATCGCGCCGGCCAGCGCTGGGCCAGGGAGCATCATTACCGGGGCTATACGAGCTATGCCTCGCTCGACGACCTGCCGCGCCGCGATCCCGTGATCGGCGAGCTCGCCCGCAAGCTGCAACGCCATGCCGCGGGGTTCGCCAAGGATCTCGGCTGGACGGTCAGGCCGCGCCTCGACAGCCTATGGGTCAACCTGCTCAAGGGCGGCGGCCACCATGGCGGCCACATCCACCCCCACTCGATCCTGTCGGGGACGCTCTACGTCGAGGTGCCGGCGGACGGCGGCGCGATCCGCTTCGAGGACCCGCGCCTGCCGCTGATGATGGCCGCGCCGCTGCGCTCGCCCGACGCGCCCGAGCCGCTTCAGCCGTTCGTCACGCTGGCCCCCGTGGCCGGGCAGATCCTGCTGTGGGAAAGCTGGCTCCGACACGAGGTGCTGCCGGGACGCGCCAAGGCGGACCGGCTGAGCATCAGCTTCAACTTCGCCTGAACCCCGGCTAGGCCGCCAACGACATGCGGTCGCGGCCGGACTCCTTGGCTTCGTAAAGCGCGAGGTCGGCGATCTTCAGCGCTTCGTCGACCCCGTCGCTGCCGACCGCGGCGACGCCCCCGCTGACGGTGATGGCCAGCGGCACCCCGGCCAGCTCGATCGTCGCCGCGGCGATCTCCTGACGCAGCCGCTCGCACACCAGCATGGCCTGTTCGAGCGAAGTGTCGGCAAACAGGATCGCGAACTCCTCCCCGCCCATCCGTGCGACGAAGTCGTGCTGGCGGACCATCCGCCGGGCGACCGCGGCGAAGTGGCGGAGCACCTCGTCGCCGCCGTCGTGGCCGAAGCGATCGTTGACCCGCTTGAAATGGTCGATGTCGAGCAGCGCGACGCAGTCCTGGCTTTCCTCGATCATCGCCCGCCGCTCGACCGCGAGGCGGAAGGCGCGGCGGTTGGGCAGGCCGGTCAGCGCATCGGTGCTGGCGGCACGGGCGAGGAAGCGCTCGGTCTCCTTGCGGCTGCTGATATCGCGGACGATGTTCATCGTGCCGTCGGAGCGGCCGTCCTCGTCGACGATGGCGCGGCTGCGGGTCTCGAACCAGCGCCGCTCCCCGGCGCGGGTCAACGCTTCATATTCGAAGCTGCGGGTGAGGCTGGGCTGGGCCAGCGTCAGCCGATGCTCCTCCATCGCCATCGCGTGATACTCGGGCGCGATCACCGCAAGCGCGTTGCAGCCGACCAGCTCCTCCGGGGCGTAGCCGCCGAGCTGCCAGATGCTCGGGCTGACGTAATGGACGATGCCGTCCGCATCGATGTGCATCAGGATGTCGGTCGAATGATCGGCGAGCAGCCGGTAGCGTTCCTCGCTGACCCTCAGCTCGCGGTGGAGGCGCGAGCGGTTCTGGAGGTCGGCCGCGACCGGCCAGATGGTGAGCACCGTCGCGGCGAGATAAAATTGGAAGAACTGCAGCCGCATCCCGGTGCCGCTCGTCATCAGCTGGACCGGACCATAGCCCGCCAGCGTCAGCCCGCCGCCGACCAGCGCGAGCATCATGGTCGCGGTCACCGCGCCGCTGCGGCCGAGCCGGAAGGTGATGAGGATCAAGGGCAGCACCGGCAGGAACAGCAGGGGAAAGCGGGTCTGGAGGAAGCAGCCGGTGGTGGTCGCCAGCGACAGGCCGAGGAGCAGCAGGGTCTCGCGCGCGGACCTTCCCTTCCGGTGCGTCCGCAGCCGCGCGAACTTGCCCTGCAGCAGGAGGATGAAGATGGGAGCGAAGGTGAGGTTGCCGAGCGCGTGGCCGGTGAACCAGTGGACGAAGGTCGCGACCGGCGGGTTGCCGAGCGCGAGACCGACCGTCATCGCGATCGGCGCGCTGACCAGCGGGGCGGTGATCGCGACGGTAGAGGCGAAGCGGCCGAACCAGGCGAGGGAGTGGAGCGGCGACTGGCGCACCTGTTGCCGGAGCCAATGGGCGGCGGCATAGGCCTCCAGCATGTTAGCCGCGGCCATCACCGGTGCCGCCTTCCAGCCGAACCCCCACAGCGAGGTCGCGGCCAGGCTGGCGAACCCGGCCACCGCCAGCTGGCGGCTCCAGGCGCGGCGGCTGACGACGCTCATCTCGGCGATGAGGTAGGAGGTGGCGAGCCAGAGGAAGGCGACGCCCCCGTCGTAGCGGGTCAGCCGGACCGCCAGCGCGGCGAGCAGGAAATAGACGATGCCGAGGCGGGCAAGGGTAAGCGGACGCACGCTGGACATGCCCCCGCCCTAACCGACAGTCGTCACCGCCAAGTTAGGAAGCGCCGCCGATACGGTGGCATCCTCCACCGCTGTGGCGCTGGCGTCCCGCGCTGGCAATCGCGCCACGCTGCCGCTAAGGCGCCGCAACTCCCGAAAACATAGGACCAGACATGGGTTTCCGCTGCGGCATCGTCGGCCTGCCGAACGTCGGCAAATCGACGCTCTTCAACGCGCTCACCGAGACGCAGGCGGCGCAGGCCGCCAACTATCCCTTCTGCACCATCGAGCCCAATGTCGGGCAGGTCGCGGTGCCGGACCCGCGGCTCGACAAGCTTGCCGGGATCGCCAAGTCGGCCAAGATCATCCCCACCCAGCTCGCCTTCGTCGACATCGCCGGCTTGGTCCGTGGCGCGTCCAAGGGCGAGGGCCTGGGCAACCAGTTCCTCGGCAACATCCGCGAGGTGGACGCGATCGTCCATGTCCTGCGCTGCTTCGAGAACGACGACATCCAGCATGTCGAGAACCGGATCGACCCGATCGCCGACGCCGAGGTGGTCGAGACCGAGCTGCTGCTGTCGGACCTCGAGAGCCTCGAGCGCCGCGTGCCCAACCTCGTCAAGCGCGGGCAGCAGGGCGACAAGGAATCGAAGATCGCCGCCGCGGTGCTCGGCCAGGCGCTCGAGCTGCTGCGCGACGGCAAGCCCGCGCGCCTCACCCAGCCCAAGGACGAGGAAGAGGCGCGGCTGTTCGCGCAGGCGCAGCTGATCACCGCCAAGCCGGTCCTCTACGTCTGCAACGTCAACGAGGAGGACGCGGCGAACGGCAACGAGCAGTCGCAGCGCGTGTTCGACAAGGCCAAGGCCGAGAACGCCAACGCGGTCGTGGTGTCCGCCGCGATCGAGAGCGAGCTCGTCGCGATGGACATGGACGAGCGGCTGATGTTCCTGTCCGAAATGGGGCTGCAGGAAACCGGCCTCGCCCGGGTGATCCGCGCCGGCTACGACCTCCTCCATCTCCTCACCTTCTTCACCGTCGGCCCCAAAGAAGCGCGGGCCTGGACGGTCGAGAAGGGTTCGAAGGCGCCGCAGGCGGCCGGCGCCATCCACTCCGACTTCGAGCGCGGCTTCATCCGGGCCGAGACGATCGCCTACGACGACTATGTCGCGCTCGGCGGCGAAGCCGGCGCGCGCGACGCGGGCAAGCTCCGCCAGGAAGGCAAGGAGTATGAAGTGAAGGACGGCGACGTCCTCCACTTCAAGTTCAACGTCTGATCAGAGCTTGTCCGGGTCCGCGTAGGCGAACGGGTCGGTGGCGGTTGGCTGGGTGGGAAGCGGTGGGCGGGGGAGTTCCTTGTCGTTGTTCGCCGCGGCCAGCAGCATGCCCGCCATCACCACCGCCGCCTGCCGCATGTCGTCGCCGCGGACATGGTCGAGCGTGTCGACGTTGGAGTGGTGGACCCGGCTTTCATAGTCGAGCGGGTCCTGGATGAACTGGAAGCCCTGCAGGCCGATTGCCTGGAGGAAGACATGGTCGGTCCCGCCGGTCTTGCCGGCGACGATGCGGTCGGCGCCGAGCGCGTTGTAGGGCGCCATCCACTCGCGCAGCAGCGGCGCCGCGGCCGAGTTGTTCTCGGCATAGATGCCGCGGAACTTGCCCGAGCCATTGTCCATGTTGAAATAGGCCTTGAGCTGGTCGTAGCCGGGCTTCTTCTGGATGGGAAAGCGCGTGCCCCAGGTGAAGTAGGCGGTGAGCCCGTCCATTCCCGCCGGGATCGGCCGCGAGGCGAGGTGCTGCTCGATATAGGCGCGGCTGCCGAGGAGCCCCTGCTCCTCGCCTTCCCATAGCGCGAAACGGATCGTGCGTTTCGGGCGGACGCCGAGCTGGCGAAGGATCCGCGCCGCTTCCAGCACGACCGCGCTGCCAGCGCCGTTGTCGGCCGCGCCGTCGCCAGCGACCCAGCTATCGAAGTGCGCGCCGGCCATGACGTAGCCGGCCTTCGGATCGCTTCCGGGCAGGTCGGCGATGATGTTGTTGGCCATCCGGCTGGTGTCGTCGAAGCGGGCGTCGCTCATCAGTTCGACGGTCGGTGCCGGACCCGTCTTGGCCAGCCGCGCCAGCCGGCGGTAATCCTCGGCGGTCAACTCGAAGCCGGGCAGCGAGGGCGACTGGCCGGCGAGATAGCTGTAGCCCTCCCCGCTCACCAGCCCGCCGTCGCGGTAGCTCTTGCGGACCCAGGCGAGCGCGCCCTCGCCGCGGAGGAACTCGTCGAGCTGCTTGGCGAACTGGAAGCGCTTCATCCGCCGGTCGAGCGTCTCCGGATCGTAGGTCGGCAGCTCGTAGCGGTCCTCCTCCGCGATGTCCTTGTCGGAGAAGCGCTGGAAGACGGGGTTCTTGTCCTCGGCCACGGCGCTGCCGGGGAGGCTGACCAGCACGATCCTGCCCGCGAGCTTGCCGCGCCAGGCGGCGAAATGCTCGACCTTGCTGATCGGTGCGACGATGATCGGCGCGCGGAGCGCCGCGCCGTTGGTCCCCGGAGTCCAGGCGATCGGAATGACCGTCATCCGCACCCGGCGCGGCGCGACCATGGTCGCGCTGGCATTGTCGAAGCTCCACCCGCGGCCGAACTCCCACGGCTCGCGATGGACGTTGGCGAGGCCGTAGCCCTGGAACTTGGCGAGCGCCCAGTCCTCCGCCTTGCGGATGTTGGAGGAGGCGGTCAGCCGCGGGCCGATGCCATCCATCAGCTCGCTCGCGGTCAGCATAACCCGGCTGCGGTTCAGCCCCTCGTCGATGATCCGGCTGGCGTCGCTGCTCTGCGCCAGCGCCGGCACCGCGAAGGAAAGGCCAGCCGCCGACGCGACCAGCAGAAACGACATTCGAACCATCGGATCCCCCCTTGTGAAAATGCCGCGCGCAGGCGAGCACGGCGGCGGACGGACGGCAAGGCTCGTTCGACGAAGGAACCGGCGGATGATCTATTTCGAAGACCTCGAGCCCGGCACCCGCCGCGTGTTCGGCTCCTATGCGGTGACGCGGGAGGAGGTGCTCGAGTTCGCCCGCCAATATGATCCCCAGCCCTTCCACTTGTCCGACGAGGCGGCGGCGGCGACCCATTTCGGACGGCTCGCGGCAAGCGGCTGGCACAGCTGCGCGATGACCATGGCGGTCATGGTGCGGGCGATGAAGGAGCATCCGGTCGCCTCGCTGGGCTCGCCCGGGATCGACGAGCTGCGCTGGCTGAAGCCGGTCCATCCCGGCGACACGATCACCGTGGCGGGGACGATCATCGACAAGACGGCGTCGCGGTCGCGGCCGGACCTCGGCAGCTACCGGACCGCCACCTCGGTCACCAACCAGGACGGGGTGGAGGTGCTTCGCTTCACCTCCATCGTCCTGATCAAGCGGCGCTCGGCGCCGGAGTGAGCCGGGCTAGCGGCGGCGGCCGTGATAGCCGCGCATGCCCGACCAGTTCTCCCCGGTGACGGGGGAACGGCCCATCTGGTGCCAGCGCTGGGTACGGTCGCCCCAGTAGCGCTGCTGGTCGCCGTTCCAGGCGTGGCGGTGGCGCCCGCGATCATAGACGTAGGCACCGACGCCGGGGTAATAATAGTCGCCGTACCAGCCGTACGGGGCATAGTCGTAGCCGGCGCCGTAATAGTCGCCACCGCCGATGCCGAGGCCGAAGCCTCCGCCATAGCCATAGCTGTCGTAGGCACAGCCACCGAGCGTGGCGGCGGCGAGGGCGAGGGCGCCCGTGGCGAGGATCGGGTTACGCATGAACAATCTCCCACTCCCCTGCCCGGTATGAACGAAGGGGAGGAGTGCGCCGTTCCGACGGCTCCCTTGGTCAGTGGCCGGGAAAGGTCATCAGCGCCTCGACGGCGATCCCCTCGGCGCGCAGCCGGTCGCCGCCGCCGAGATCCGGCAGGTCGATGAGGAAGCGGGCGCCGCCCACTGCCGCGCCTGCCCGCCGTACCAGCCGGGCCGCCGCCAGCGCGGTCCCGCCCGTCGCCAGCAAGTCGTCGACGACCAGCACCCGGGCGCCGGGCGCGCAGGCGTCGACGTGCATCGCCAGCCGGTCCGTCCCATATTCGAGCGCATAGTCTTCGGCGATCGTCTCGCCCGGCAGCTTGCCGTCCTTGCGGATGAGCAGCAGCCCGCAGCCGAGCGCCACAGCGAGCGCCGCCCCGAGGGTAAAGCCGCGCGCCTCGATCCCGGCGACAAGGTCGGGCCGCGTGGGGACCGAGGCCGCCATCCGCTCGACGCTCTGCCTGAGCCCCCACGGGTCGAGCAGCAGGGTGGTGACGTCGCGGAACAGGATGCCGGGGCGGGGGTGATCCGGGATGGTCCGCACCAGCGCCTTCAGGTCGTCGTTCATCCGCTTCTCCAACGAAGAAGGGGCCCGCGTCGCCGCGAGCCCCTCCCCTTCAAGCCGTCACGGGCCGCCGGTCAGCCGGCGATGCCGTGCTCGGCCTTCTGCTTGTCCATCGTCGCGCGATGCTCGGGGTCCAGCGGACCCTTGGCCTGCACCTTGCGCTTCGCCTCGGCCCAGATGGTCCGGTAGGCGAAATAGGCGAAGACGGTGCCGAACAGCAGGAAGACGATCGCGGCGAGACCGGCGCGGTGACGGTTCTCGAGCTTGGGCTCCGCGGTCCACACCAGGAACGCCGAGACGTCCTTCGCCATTTGGTCGACGGTCGGCTTGGTGCCATCCTTATACTCGACCTGCCCGTCGCTGGTCAGCGGCGGCGGCATGGCGATGTTGAGGTTGGCGAAGTAGGGATTGTAGTGGAGCCCGGTTGGGGTCTTCACTTCCGGATACTTGCGGACCAGGTCCGGGGTCTGCGCCGCATAGCCGGTGATCAGCGAGTGGACGTAGGGCGCTCCGCCCTCGCGGGCCTTGGTGATCAGCGACAGGTCAGGCGGAAGTGCATTGTTGTTCGCCGCGCGCGCCGCCGTCTCGTTCGCGAAGGGCGACGGGAAATGGTCGGACGCAAGCGCCTTGCGGGTCGAGGCCTCGCCGGTGTCCGGATTGACGGTCGGGACCTCGGTCTTCCAGTCGGACGCGATCTTCTTGATCTCGGCCGGGGTGTAGCCGAGCTGCGCGAGATCGTAGAAGGCGACGTACTTCAGGCTGTGGCAGGCCGAGCAGACCTCCGAATAGACCTGGAAGCCGCGCTGCAGCTGGGCCCGGTCGAACCGCCCGAACGGACCGTCCGAAGCGAGGCTGAGCGGGCGCGGCTCCTTGTGCAGCTGCTCGGTCGCCGACTCCGGGGTCGGGTTCGCGATGGCGTCCTTGACGTTCGACCAGAGCGACAGGAGCAGGGCCAGGACGAAGCCGAAGCCGACGAGATATCCAATCTTGCGGACCATCGGTCCCCCCTTATTCGGCAGCCGCGGGCGCGCTCTTGGCGAGCCCGTACGGAGCGCTCTCTTCTTCCTCGCCGTGCAGCACCGACGCCGTGATCGAGGTCGGCAGCGGCAGCGGCTTCTCGAACTTGGAGACGAGCGGCAGGATGATGAGGAAGTGCGCAAAATAGTAAGCGGCGGCGATCTGGCCGATGATGATCCGCGCGGTGGTCGGGGCCGAGCCGCCGATCCAGCCGAGCACCAGCACGTCGACCACCAGCAGCCAGAAGAAGCGCTTGTAGACCGGACGGTAGCTGGTCGAGCGGACCGGCGAGCGGTCGATCCAGGTCAGGAAGAAGAGCAACAGGATCGAGCTGAACATCGCCAGCACGCCCCACAGCTTGGCCGGCAGGATGAAGTCGAAGGTGAAGCTCTTCAGGATCGCGTAGAAGGGCCAGAAATACCATTCGGGAACGATATGCGCCGGGGTCGCCAGCGGGTTCGCCTCGATATAATTGTCCGAGTGGCCGAAATAATTGGGCAAGTAGAAGAGCACGGTCGCGAAGACGAGCAGCGCGACCCCGACCCCGAAGCCGTCCTTGGCCGTGTAGAAGGGGTGGAAGGGCAGCGTGTCCTTCTCGTCCTTGACATCGACACCGGTCGGGTTGCCCGACCCCGGGATGTGCAGCGCCCAGATGTGCAGCACGACCACGCCGGCGATCACGAACGGCAGAAGGTAGTGAAGCGAGAAGAAGCGCGAGAGCGCGGCCTGGTCCGGCGCATAGCCGCCGAGCAGCCAGACGCGGATCGACTCGCCGACCACCGGAATGGCGGAGAAGAAGCCGGTGATGACCTGCGCGCCCCAGTAGCTCATCTGCCCCCAGGGGAGGACGTAGCCCATGAAGCCGGTGGCCATCATCAGCAGGTAGATGACCACGCCGAGCATCCACACCAGCTCGCGCGGGGCCTTGTACGAGCCGTAGTAGAGCCCGCGGAAGATGTGGATGTAGATGACCGCGAAGAAGAAGCTGGCGCCGTTGGCGTGCGCGTAGCGGATGAACCAGCCGCCATTGACGTCGCGCATGATCCGCTCGACGCTCTCGAACGCGCCGCCGGCATAGCTGTAATAGTGCATCGCCAGCACGATGCCGGTGACGATCTGGATCGCCAGCGCCATCCCGGCGAGCACGCCGAAGTTCCAGAAATAGTTGAGGTTGCGCGGCACCGGATAGCCGCCGCCGATCGCGCCGTAGACGAGGCGCGGGAGCGGGAGGCGGTCATCGAACCAGCGGCCGATCTCGGTCTTGGGTTCGTAGGGCTTGGCCCAGGCGAAGCTCATGTCAGTCTTTCCTCAGCCGATCTTGACCACGGTGGGCGACGAGAATTCGTAGGGCGGCACGACCAGGTTCTTGGGGGCCGGGCCTTTGCGGATGCGGGCGGCGGTGTCGTACTGCGAGCCGTGGCAGGGGCAGAAATAGCCGCCGAACTCGCCGCGGTTCTCGCCCTCGCCGGTGCCGAGCGGGATGCAGCCGAGGTGAGTGCAGACGCCCAGCGTGATCAGCCAGTTAGTGTGGCCGGGCTTGGTCCGCTGCGCGAGCGTCTCGGGATCGCGCAATTCGCTGAGCGGGACCGCATTGGCCTCCGCAATCTCCTTCGGCTGCAGGTTGCGAACGAAGATCGGCTGCTTGCGCCAGCTGGTCTTGATCGCCTGCCCCGGCAGGATCTTGGAGATGTCGACGTCGACGGACGCCTGCGCCAGCACGTCGGCCGACGGAGACATCTGGCTGATCAGCGGGAGCGCCACCGCGACCGCGCCGACGCCGGCGAAGCTCAGCGCCGCGACATTGATAAAATCACGGCGGCGGACGCCGCCCTCACCCCCGTCGCCATCGATGATCGGTTCACCGTTGGCTTCATGTTCCAGCGTGGCCATGCTCACCCTTGTATCCGTTTGTCGCGTGTGCCCCGGATGAAGTCACATATGACGAACCGCCGGGAAGCCTTCTTCTCCGGCGGATTGGGCGGCTGATAGCGCCTCGCTACAAGCTTGCAAATGGGAATGTGTGCCTTGCCCGCGGCGAGGCGTTCGCCGTAACGGCCGGCCATGCGCCTCGCCCTGTTCGAACCCGAGATCGCCGGCAACGTCGGTGCCGTGCTGCGGCTCGGCGCCTGCTTCGGCTGCCCGGTCGAGCTGATCGAGCCGATGGGGTTCGCTTGGGACGACCGGCGGGTCCGCCGGACGGCGATGGACTATATCGATCATGTCGAGGTGCGCCGCCACGCCGGGTTCGCCGCCTTCGCCCGGGCGGTCTCGCCTGCCCGGCTGGTGCTGCTGACGACCCGGGCCGACACCTCGCTGTTCGACACCCGCTTCGAGCCCGGCGACGTGCTGCTGTTCGGCAAGGAGAGCGCGGGCGTCCCCGACGCGGTCCGCGCCGCCTGCCCGCTCGCCGCGCGGATCCCGCTGCGCCCGGCGGTGCGCAGCTTCAATCTCGCCACCTCGGCCGCGATCGCGCTGGCCGAGGCACTTCGCCAGACCGGAGGACTGCCGACATGAAGCCGCTCGACGACCAGCAGCTGCAGGCCCGCGCCTGGTTCGAGTCCCTGCGCGACCGGATCACGGCCGCGTTCGAGGCGATTGAGCGGGAGGCCGGCTCCGACGCCGCCTTCCAGTACATCCCATGGGACCGCACCGAGGAAGACGGTTCGAGCGGCGGCGGCGGCGTCCGCGGGCAGATGACGGGCAAGGTGTTCGAGAAGGTCGGGGTCAACGTCTCGACCGTCGGTGGCCGCTTCAGCCCGGAATTCGCCAAGAGCATCCCCGGCGCCGAGGAGGATCCGAGCTTCTTCGCCACCGGAATCA
This sequence comes from Sphingomonas ginkgonis, assembly GCF_003970925.1. Taxonomy (NCBI): domain Bacteria; kingdom Pseudomonadati; phylum Pseudomonadota; class Alphaproteobacteria; order Sphingomonadales; family Sphingomonadaceae; genus Sphingomonas; species Sphingomonas ginkgonis. The sequence goes on along the minus strand of NZ_RWJF01000001.1, from coordinate 1,303,353 downwards.
GCCTCGTCGCCCACATGGCCAACCCGCGCGTCCCCGCGGTGCACATGAACACGCGCTTCCTGACGACGACGAAGCGCTGGTTCGGCGGCGGCGCGGACCTCAACCCGGCGCTGCCGCGGGAGGAGGACACCGACGCCTTCCACGCCCGGCTGCGCGCCGCCTGCGCCGCGCACGACCCGACCTATTACGACCGCTTCGCCAAGTGGGCGGAGGAGTATTTCTGGATCCCCCACCGCCAGGTCGCGCGCGGGGTCGGCGGGATCTTCTACGACCGGCTGGAGTGCGCGGAACCGGGCCAGGGCCCTACCTTCGAGGAGCATTTCGCCTTCACCCGCGACGTTGGCGAAGCGTTCCTCGACGTGTTTCCGGCGATCGTCCGGCGACGCATGGCCGAGCCGTTCACCGCGGAGGAGATGGACGCGCTGCTCCGCTTCCGCGGCCGCTATGTCGAGTTCAACCTCCTCTACGACCGCGGGACGCTGTTCGGGCTGAAGACCGGCGGCAACATCGACGCGATCCTGATGAGCCTGCCGCCGCTGGCGAAATGGGCGTGACGCGGCGAGTGCGGGCCGGAACGGCGGGCGTGAGGGGATGAGCCTGGAGCCGCTTGCCGATCAGCAGCTTGCCGCGGTGGTCACCTATCTCGAGATGCGTGCGCGGCCCGTGCTCGCGGTCCCATCCTCCCCGCTGCGGCTGGAGCGGTGGGTGCGGCCCACGAGCGACGAGTACCGCCGGCTGTTCCGCCGCGTCGGGGCCCCTTGGCTCTGGTTCTCGCGGCTGGTGATGGATGAGGGTGAACTCGGCGCGATCCTCGGCTCGGACGCGGTCGAGCTGTTCCGGGTGGTGGCCGAAGACGAGGGCGAGGCGGGGCTGCTCGAGCTCGACTTTCGCGAACCGGAAAGCTGCGAGCTTGCGTTCGTCGGGCTGGTTCCCGAACTCGCCGGGCGGGGCCACGGGCGCTGGCTGCTCGCCGAGGCGGTCGAGCACGCGTGGCGGCCCGGGGTGGCGCGGGTCCATGTCCATACCTGCTCGCTCGACCATCCGGCGGCGCTCGCCGCCTATCGTCGCGCCGGCTTCATGCCGGTCCGCCGAGCGGTCGAGACCTTCGCCGACCCGCGGCTCGCCGGGGTCCTGCCGTCGGACTGCGCGCCTCAGGTGCCGCTGCTCGGCACCCCGACCTCCGGCGCGGCGAGCTGCGCGTAGATCCGCGCGATCAGCAGCACGAATAGGACGGTGATCGCGGCCTGGACCAGCGCCGCGACCAAGGCCAGCAGCAGCGCGGAAACCGACCAGGGCTCGGGCCGGCCGAGCGCCAGCACGACGACCACGCCGACCGCCGAGCTGATCGCGATGCTGGCGACCGCGGCGACGATCAGGAAGGCGACGATCAGCCCGAACAGACGGAGCGCGCGCCCCTTGGTGAGCGCCAGCGTCCGCCGCAGCGCGGCCAGCGGCCCGAGCGGCTCGCTGGTGACGACCGGGCTGAGCAGCATCAGCCGGGCCGCGACCCACACCACCAGCACCGACCAGAGGAGGAACGCGAGGGCGGCGAGCGTCTGCCCGCCGCTCGGGACGCTGTTGGGGGTCACGCCCTGGAGGGTGGCGAGAATCGGGACGAGCGGGAGCATCAGCGGCAGCGCGACGAGGAAACCGGCGCCGATCAGCGCGGGGATGCGCCGCGCGGCATGACGGATCGCCTCCCCGACGCTGGCGCCGCCGCCAAGCGCGAGGCGGGCGAGCGCGAGCTGCCCGACCATCCCGAGCAGCAGCATGAGGAGGAGCAGGGCGAAGGAGCCGGGATCGCGCTGGGCGCTGGCCATCGAGCTCGCCCCGGCGACCGAATAGACGAGGTCGGGGAGCGCGAAGAAGGCGAGCCCGACCGCGCCGTAGAGGCGTCCGTCGCTGCGCAGCCGGGCCATGCTGCCGGCCCAGGCTTCTGAAATGGACAGTGGACGCATGCTTGTTTCCCCTCGCTTCGCCGCCGTCCGTAGCGGAGCGGCGCGGCGAGTGGCAATCGGCTTGCCCGCTGCGCGCCGATCCGCCAAGCCGGCGGGCGATGAGGACGATCGCCGGCGTCGAATGGGAAGTCGCGCCCGGGCTCACCGCCTACGAGGCGGCGCTGGCCCGAATGGAGGAGCGCGCCGCGGCGATCCGGGCCGGGACCGCGGGCGAGCTGGTGTGGCTGGTCGAGCACCCGCCCCTGTTCACCGCCGGCACCAGCGCCGACCCGGCCGAGCTGTTCAACCCGATGGGCTTCCCGGTCCATGTGGCCGGGCGCGGCGGGCGCTACACCTATCATGGTCCCGGGCAGCGGGTCGGCTACCTGATGCTCGACCTCGACCGCCGCGGCCGCGACGTTCGCGCCTTCGTCGCCGCGCTCGAGGGTTGGATGATCGCCGCGCTCGGCCGGCTCGGGGTCGCCGCCCGGCAGGAACCCGGGCGGATCGGGATCTGGACCGGCGAGGGGTCGGCCGAGGCCAAGATCGGGGCGATCGGCGTGCGGGTGAAGAAGTGGGTCACGCTCCACGGCTTCGCCATCAACCTTTCCCCGGATCTCTCCCATTTCGGCGGGATCGTCCCGTGTGGGATCGCCGATTTTGGCGTGACCTCGCTGCAAGCGCTTGGGAACAGAGCCAAAATGAAAGCGTTGGACGAAGCGCTGGAACAAGAATTTCCCGAATTTCTGGGAAAAATAGGCCTGCCCAGCAAAGGTGCTTGAGGGCCGGCAAACGAGTCAGTATTGTGCAGCCCGATTTGCGACGCGGCTAAGCCACGCCAGATCATATTTATCTAGGGAGTCTTGAATGCGTGCTCTTATCCTGGTCGCTGGTGCGGCCCTGGCGGTTTCGGCTTGCAGCAGCAACGAAGCCGCGAACAACACCATGAACGTCGACACCAACATGACGACCGACATGAACACCACCACCACCGACATGAACGCCACCGACATGAACGCGACCGACATGAACGCCATGTCGAACGACGCCAACATGTCGATGAACTCGACCGACATGAACTCGTCGATGAATGCGTCGAACACCACGACCACCACGACGACGATGAACACGGCGACTAACAACGCCATGTAATCGGTGGGCGCTCCCCCTCGCGGGGAGCGTCGACGGATCGGGAGGCTGTCGGCAGGGCCGGCAGCCTCTTTCACATTCGGGCAAGTTCGGGAGAGTGGGAATGCGGGCGGTTCTGCCCTTGGGCGCGGCGGCGATCCTTCTGGCGGGCTGCCATCGCAACGCCGAGACCTCGAACGCGGTCAGCGTCGACGACAACAGCGCCGTGTCGAGCATCGGCCTGACCAACGACATGACCTCGATCGACGCCGCCGATGCCGACGCGGCGAACATGGCGGCCGATCTGCCGCCCGACGACATCCCCAATCTCGCTGCCGACCAGGCCGCCAACGCCGCCCAGGCCGCCAGCGCCGCCTCCGCCAATCGCGCCGCCAGCCGCGCCGCCGCGACCGACGAGCATCGCCCGGCCCCGCGCCGCAGCAGCCCGGCGACCGCCCCGGCCGGCGCCGGCAACAGCAGCGCGCCCGCCGATACGCTCGCGCCCCTGCCCGCCGCTCCGGCGAACCCGCCCGGCAACGCCCAGTAGGCGGCCGGCCGGCCCGGGTCAGGGCAGTCCGACCACCTTGTGCGCCTGGAGGCTGAGCCGCCAGCGCGGCCGCTCCATCACCAGCGCGATCGCCGCGTCCAGCGCCGCTGCCCGGTCCGCCCCGTCCATCGGCTGGACGAGAAAATGCGCGAAGTCCCAGCGCTCGAGCGCCTCAGGGTCGATCCCTGGCTGCGGCCAGACCAGCTTGAGCTCGTCGCCGGCCCGCTGGACGACCTCCGTTCCGGCCTTGGGGCTGACGCACAGCCAGTCGAGCCCCGCCGCCGCCGGAAGCGTTCCGTTGCTCTCCATCGCGATCCGGAAGCCGCGCGCGTGAAGCGCCTCGACCAGCCCGGAATCCAGCTGCAGCATCGGCTCGCCGCCGGTGATCACCACCAGTCGCCGCTCGGCGCCCTGGCCCCACAATCGCTCGACATGGTCGGCCAGCGTCGCGGCATCGGCGAAGCGGCCGCCGCCCTCCCCGTCCATGCCGACGAAGTCGGTATCGCAGAAGCGGCACTGCGCGCTGGCCCGGTCTTCCTCGCGCCCGCTCCACAGGTTGCAGCCGGCGAAGCGGAGGAACACCGCGCGGCTTCCGCTCTGCGCCCCCTCGCCCTGCAGCGTCAGAAAGGCTTCCTTGACCGCGTAGCTCATCGCGCCGCCGCGTAGCGCGTCGGATCGGGGAGGTCGGCGTCCTCGAACCCCTTGGCGCGCAGCCGGCAGGCGTCGCACAGGCCGCAGGCGCCGCCGTCCGGCGCCGGGTCGTAGCAGCTGTGGCTCAGCCCCGCGTCGAGCCCGAGCCGGGCGGCCTCGCGCGCAATGTCGGCCTTGGTCATGTGCTGGAGCGGCGCGTGAACGGTGAAGCGGTCGCCTTCCGCCCCGGCCTTGGTCGCGGTGTTAGCAAGCTGCTCGAAGGCGGCGATGAACTCGGGCCGGCAGTCGGGGTAACCGGAATAGTCTAGCGCGTTGACCCCGACGAACAGGTCGCGCGCGCCCGCCGCCTCGGCCCAGCCGAGCGCCAGGCTAAGAAAGATGGTGTTGCGCGCGGGGACGTAGGTGACCGGGATGCCCTCGCCGACGCCATCCTTGGGGACCGCCACGTCGCTGGTCAGCGCGGACCCGCCGAACGCGCGCAGGTCGAGCGGGAGGACGATGTGGCGGTCGGCGAGGTCGGCGGCGATCCGCCGCGCGGCGTTCAGCTCGACCCGGTGCCGCTGGTTGTAGTCGACCGTCAGCGCGAGCACCCGGAAGCCCTGCTCGCGCGCGAGGGCGGCGCAAACCATCGAGTCCAGTCCGCCCGAGAGGAGGACCACGGCGTGGCGTTCTTCTGTCATGACGGGCGCGCCTTAGTCGAAGCGGCGTCGACTCAAAAGAGAGGGCCGCCCGGCAATCTGTCGAAGCGGCCCAGGTGTCGGGCTCTTACCCGAAGGGAGGAATACGTGCTCCACGAGAAGCACGAGGAAAGCGCTAGCACAGGCTTGTTAAACAGAGCCTTAATGGATCTCAGCAGCCGCCGACCCGGCGCGCGGTCAGCGTGTAGGCGAACGGCAGGCCGCCGCTGATCCCCTGGGTCTCGAGCCGCAGCGTGCGCGGGGTGATCATCGTCACCTTGGTCTGCCCGAAGCCGCCGCCCGGGCAGGTGTAATGAATGACCTCGCCCGCCGGGGTCCGGCTGATCACCACCCGGGTACAAGGCTGGCCGCGATGCTCCCACTGGGCGAGCACCGCGATGTCGGGCACGCAGACCCGCGCCGCATTGCCGCCCGCTGCCGAGCGGCTGACTTCCCATGCGCCGCCCTCCACGCCGGGGAAGGCATGGACCGCGCCCGCGGTCAGGACGAAGGCGGCGAGCGCCGTGGCGAATCGGAGCAACATTGCTCTCAGCTTAACACAGATCAGCGCGATCGAAGTGGATCGGGAAGCTCGTCGCGCAAAAGGCACAATCGACCTTGATGAGACCGCTCTCGTCGGCCATTTCTGCGCGGTCCTCCGCCGGAAAGCGGGCGATCACCGAACGGACATAGTCGGGGTCGCAGCGGCAGCCGCGCGACAGCGCGACAGGCGCAAGCGTGCGCACCTCGGCTTCCTCGTGGAACAGCCGCCAGACGATCGTGTCGAGCGGCAGCGCGGGGTCGGTTAGCTCCTCCGGGCGGATCGTCCCGGCGAGCGCCGCGACATGATCCCAGTCGGGATGGTCGAGGCGCGTGTGGAGCCGCTCGCGACCCTCCTCGCCCTCGGGGAGGTGCTGGAACAGGAGCCCGCCGCCAATCCACTCGCCCGCCTCGTCGCGGCGCACGGCGAGCCGGATCAGGCTCGGGATCTGCTCGGACTGGCTGAAATAGCTCTGCGCCGCCTCGGCCAGGCTGTCGCCCTCCAGCGGGACGATCCCTTGGTAGCGCTCGTCGGTCGCCGGCTGGTCGAAGGTGATCGCGAGATAGCCGCGCCCGAACAGGCTCTTGAGGCTGGCGTTGGGGCCGAGATCGGCGATCTTCTCCGCGTCATGGCGGACATAGCCGCGCAGCTCGCCGCCGAGATAGTCGCAGACCAGCAGGTCGATCGCGCCGCCCTCAGTCTGGGCCTGAATGGTGAGCTGCCCGCCCGGGTCCTTGAGCAGCGAACCGAGGAGCGCGGTCAGCACCAGCGCCTCGGCCAGCAGCTTCTCGAGGACCGGCGGATATTTGTGATTGGCGAGAATGCTGGCGAGCGCGGGGCCGAGCCGGGCCGCGCGGCCGCGGGCGTGGCGCTCGGGAATGACGACGCTGAGCGCCACGTCGAGGGTCAGATTGTCGGAAGTCATTGCGGGCGAGATAGGAAGCCGTCCGGTGGCGAACAAGAACGGGACCGCGCCGGGGGCCGGCGCGTTGATCGCGTGAACAGACCGAAGGACCTGCCATGCTCGCCTCCGCCCTCGTCGGCGCCACCGCCGGCGCCCGCTCGATGACCCCGCTCGCCGCCGTCAGCCTCGCCAGCGCCGCCGGACGGCTGCCCGAGCAGGAAGGGCGGATGAAGTGGCTTGCCAACCCCTGGGTGGCGGCCGGCACCGCTGCGCTCGCGCTCGGCGAACTCTACGGGGACAAGATGAAGTCGGCGCCCGACCGGATCGTGCCGGCCGGGCTCGCGGCTCGCCTGGCCACCGGCGCGATCGCCGGCGCCAGCCTCGCCCGGCCCGAGGAGAAGCGCACCGGCGCCTGGGCGGGCGCGACCGCCGCGGTCCTCGCCTCCTTCCCGACCTGGCTTGCGCGCAAGCAGACGATGGTGAAACACGGCCAGACGAAGACCGGCCTCATCGAGGATGCGCTGATCGTCGGCGCGGCAGCGCTGGTGGTCGGGCTCGGAGCGCGGGCGCTGAGCAGATAGTCTCAGACCAGCGTCGTTCCGAGGGTTGGTGGCCGCTCCGCAGAGACCGGCAGGCTACGCCGCCGCCGGCACCGCATAGTCCGCCGCCGCCGCGCTCAGCGCGTCGACGAATTCGCGGATGTTGGCCTCGTCGATGATCAGCGGGGGAAGCACGCGGACGACGTTGTCGCCGGCCGCGACCAGCAGGATGCCCTTGCCGCGGAGGTAATTGACGAAGTCGCGGCTGTCGGTGCGCATCTTGATGCCGAGCATCAGGCCCAGGCCGCGCACGCTGTCGAACAGCTGGTCGTGGTTGGGAATCATCTGCTCGAGCGCGGCGCGAAGACGTTCGCCCATGCCGGTGACTTGGGCGAGGAAGGCCGGGTCGGTGACGATGTCGAGCACCGCCTGACCCGCCGCCATCGCAAGCGGGTTGCCGCCGTAGGTCGAGCCGTGGGTGCCGAAGGTCATCCCCGCCGCCGCCTTCTCAGTGGCGAGACAGGCGCCCATCGGGAAGCCGCCGCCGATTCCCTTGGCGGTCGCCATGATGTCGGGGGTGATGCCATACTGTTCGTGCGCATAGAGCGTGCCGGTGCGGGCGACGCCGCACTGGACCTCGTCGAGCACCAGCATCAGGTCGTGCTCGTCGGCGAGCGCGCGCAGACCCTTCATGAACTCGGGGCTGGCCGGGCGAATCCCGCCTTCGCCCTGCACCGGCTCGAGCAGGAAGCCGGCAGTGCGCTCGGTGATCGCCGCGCAGGCCGCGTTGAGATCGTCGAACGGCACCACGGTGAAGCCCTCGAGCAGCGGCTCGAACCCGTCGCGCATCTTGGGCTGATCGGTCGCGCTGATCGTCCCCAGCGTCCGGCCGTGGAAGGCGTTCTTGAAGCTGATTAGCTCATATTTGTGCGGGTTGCCCTTGGCATAGTGATAGCGGCGCGCGGTTTTGATCGCGCACTCGACCGCCTCGGCGCCCGAGTTGGTGAAGAAGACCGTGTCGGCGAAGGTGAGGTCGACCAGCCGCTGCGCCAGCGCCTCGCCCTGTGGGCTGCCGTAGAGGTTGGAGACATGGATCAGGGTCTCGGCCTGGCGCTGGATCGCCTGGGTGAGATGGGGATGGCCGTGACCAAGCAGGTTGACCGCGATCCCGCTGGCGAAGTCGAGATAGCGCTCGCCATTCTCCCCGTAGAGGTAGACGCCTTCGCCTCGGACCGGCCGCACCTCGCACCGCGGATAGACGGGCATGAGTGGGGTGATGGCCATGTGAGGGCTCCTTGAAGGAATGAAGATGTCGGACGCGGCCCCCGCCGCGCCTGTCGGGCCTATAGGCGCCTGCCCCGCACAGGAAAAGGCGCCCCGGCCGCAAAGCCGGAGCGCCCCTCCGTTCGTCAGCTCTGGTGCCGCTTAGCGGTCCCAGCGCCCGTCATGGTCGTAGCCGCGGTCGTCCTCGTAACGGTCGGGACGGCCGTCCCGATCACGGTCGCGGAAGCCGCCGGCGCGCCAGTTGCCGTCGTTGGCCTCGGCGCGGACGCGCTGCTCGAGCCGCTGGACGCGCCACTCGAGCGCCTGGCGCTCACGCGGGTTGACGCCATCGCCGGCCGAGTAGCGGATGCGCTGCAGCAGGTCGCGTGCCTCGTTGTCGAGATAGGCCGCCTCGCGGTTCGACAGCCGGTCGCGCTGGTCGAGCATGCGGATCTGCCAGCGGATGCGCTCGACCCGCTGCATCAGGCCGCGCCCGTTGCCGTAGCCATAGTTGTTGTAGCCATAGCCCGGCTGCTGCGGCTGCGGGTACCACTGCGCCGCGGCCGGGGCCGTCGCGCTGAGGGCCGAGGCGGCGACAGCGGCGGCGATCAGGAACTTCTTCATGTCGGCTCTCCCTTGAGCGTTGATGGGTCGCTTCTAGGGGAGCTCGTTTGTTTCGAGGCTGAACGGACCCGTTAGCCGCGGTTCAACTTCATTAACCGGCCGTCATGCGGCGGCCGCGCGGCGTTGGGCCAGCCAGCGGGTGCCGAGCGCATAGGCAAGGCTCGCGCCGGTCGCGTAGACGAGGTGATGGCCAAGGTCGATCGCCAGCTCCCGCCCGTCCTGGTCGGCCGGCGGCTTGGCGAGCCTGAGCCGGCTGAGCAGCGCGGCGCCACTGCCCCAGGCCAGCCCAAAGAAGGCGGGTGTCCGCGCCGCGGTCGGCAGCGGCTCGAGCCCGGCAAGCGCGGTGCCGAGCGCCGTGCCATAGGCCCAGTGGACCGGGACGGAGGCGCGCTTCTCCGCCGTCTCGTCCTTGAGCGCGACGCCGCTGACCTGCTCGACCGCCTTCGCCGGGGTGGTCGATTCGGGGCGGCCGGTGAGCGCCATCTCGGCCTTCTGCGACAGGGTCATAAGCGCGGTCCCGACGAGCCCCGCGGCGAGGCCGACGGCGATCCGGTCGGCGGTGTCGATGGTCTGGGTCATGACCGGGCGAACCGCCCGGCCGCGGCGGCGGTTCCCGCCTAGCTCTTAATCTTCCAGCCGCGCCTGAGCAGCGTGAAGCACAGCCACCACAGCAGCAGGTTCACCACGAGCAGCGCCACGGCGCCAAGCACGACCGGTGAATCGGCCTCTCCGAGGAAGCCGTAGCGGAAGCCCGAGATGATGTAGAAGAAGGGGTTGGCGTGGCTGATCGCGCGGAAGGTCGGCGCCAGCGATTCGACCGAGTAGAAGGTGCCGGACAGGAGCGAGAGCGGCGCCACCACGAAGTTGGTGACCGCCGCCGCATGGTCGAACTTCTCCGCCCAGATCGAGGTCAGCACCCCGAGGAAGGACAGCAGCAGCGTCCCCATCAGGCCGAACCACAGCGCCGCCAGCGGGTGGTGCACCGCGACATGGACGCCGGGATAGAAGAGCATCACCAGCCACAGCGCGCCGCCGACCAGGAACCCGCGGGTCACCGAGGCGGACACCAGCCCGGCGAGCAGCTCGCCGGTCGAGAGTGGCGGCATCAGATAGTCGACGATCGTGCCCTGGATCTTGCCGACCAGCAGCGAGAAGCTGGAATTGGCGAAGGCGTTCTGGATCATCGCCATGACGATCAGCCCGGGCGCGATGAAGTCGGCGAAGGGATGGCCGAGCACCGTCCGCCCCGATCGGCCCAACGCGACGGTGAAGATGACGAGGTAAAGGAGGGTCGTGATCGCCGGTGCCCAGACCGTCTGCAGCTGGACCTTGAAGAAACGGCGGACCTCCTTGATATAGAGGGTCTTCAGGCCACCCCAATTGACGCCGTTGAGCCGAGGCTGGCCGGGCTCCGCCCGGACCCAGTTTGACGCTGAAGGCTGGTCGTTCACGTTGGCAGCGCCTATCGGCTGACGCCCGGGCAAGCAACCGTCGCGTCGGCCGCCCACGGATTTTTGAAGGAAGACCTACACGCATGTCCTGGACCGACGAGCGCATCGAGCGACTGAAGTCGATGTGGGCCGAGGGCGCCACCGCCAGCCAGATCGCCGAGTACCTTGGCGGGGTCAGCCGCAACGCCGTCATCGGCAAGGCGCACCGACTGGGGCTGGAGGCGCGTCCTTCCCCGGTGAAGCCCGGCGAGGAGAAGGGCGCCGCCGCGGCGAGCGCCCGGCCCGCGCCCGCCGCCGCGCCGCGCGATCCCGTTCCTGCCGCGCGCGACGCGGCCGAGCTCGCCGCGGGCGATGCCCCGACCGGCACGCCGCCGGCGCGCGTGACCCGCCCGGTCCCGGTACCGCAGACCCCGCAGCGCCCGTCGGCGCCGGACCCCAACGTCCAGTATCGCTCGGTCGGCCCGGGCGGGTTCATCCGCCAGGGCCCGGGCGAGCAGCAGGCGCCGATCCCGCCCGCGCCGCCGCGCCGGCTGGTCCCGGCCAAGCCGAGCCCGGAGATCGCCGACAAGACCAGCCTGCTCGATCTCAACGACCGCATCTGCAAGTGGCCGATCGGCCATCCCGGCGAGCCCGATTTCCACTTCTGCGGCAACCAGGCCAACCCGGGCTTCCCCTATTGCGTCGACCATTGCGGAGTCGCCTACCAGGCCCAGCTGCCGCGCCGCGATCGCCGGCCGCCCCCGCCGCTCCCGTTCGGCGGCCCGCGGGTCCGCTAGGCCCCGCTCAGTCGGCGAGGAAGGCGCGGGTCTCGCGCACGAACAGCTTCCACGCCGGTTCGTCGGCGAGCAGGATGTGGTTCCCGCTGTCGAGCGGGACGAAGGTCGACCCGGGAATGCTGCGGGCGAGCTGCTCGCCGCATGAATAGGGCACCACCTGGTCGTGGCGGGCGTGGAGGACCAGCGTCGGGACCCGCACCGCGGGGAGCAGTTCGGCGACGTCGATCTCCGACAGGACCCGCTGCAGCCGCACCGCGTTCTCGGCCGAGGCGCTCCACTTCTGGACGTCGGTGAACCAGTGCTGCTGGGCGAGCGTGGCGTCGGGGATGTAGAGGCTGGTGAAGAGCTGGCGGTAAGCCGGGTTCTCGGCGCCCCAGCCGAGTTCGGTCAGGGTCAGCATCGCCTCGCGCCGCGCCACCTCCTCGGGCTGGGCGCGCTTCTTCCAGCCCTGCGCATAGCCGCCGCACAGGACCATTCGCCGGACCTGCTCCGGGTGGCGCACGGCGAACGCCACCGCGACCGCCGCGCCCTGGCTGATCCCGAGCAGGTCGAAGCGCTCGAGCCGGGCGCAGTCGACCACGCTCTCGAGATCGTCGACGAACGCCTCGAAGCTGATCTCCGGCGTGTCCCAGTCGGAGAGGCCGTTGGCGCGCTCGTCATAGCGGACCAGCGCGTGGCCGGCGGTCAGCTCGTGCAGCCAGTGCCGCCACAGCGGGCTCGCGAAGTCCTGCTCGATATGGTTGAGCCAGTTGGCGGTCTTCACCAGCGGCGGCCCCTTGCCGACCCGTGACCAGGCGAGCCGAGTGCCGTCGTGGGCGTGGCAGTAGCGGACCTGCTGCTCGGGGAGCGCGGCCGGGCGCTGCGCCGCGCTGACCGCACGCTCGCGCTCCTCGTGCCGCTTCTTCCAGGTTGCCGGCGGTTCGCCATATTCGCGCTTGAAGGCGCGGGTGAAGGCGGCCTCGCTCTGGAAGCCGACGCTGTAGGCGATCGACGCGCTGTTCTCGCGCCCCTCGCGCAGCAGCTTCGCCGCGACCCGCATCCGCCACCGGCTGCAATAGCGCATCGGCGGCTCGCCGAGCAGGCTGACGAAGCGCTCGCCGAGAACGCTCCGCGAAACGCCCGACTCGCGGGCCAGCAGCTCGATGTCGAGTTCGTCGGCGAAGCGCGCGTGGATGATCGCGAGCGCCCGCGCCACCGCCGGGTCGCGCAGCCCGGCGAGCCAGCCCTGCGCACCCTTCGGCAGCGCGCCGACATAGTTGCGCACCGCATCGGCGAACAGCAGCTCGGCGATCCGCGATACCATCTCGGGCGGGGGCCTCGTCTCGCTCAGGAAGCGCAGGTTGCTGCGCAGCCAGTCCCCGCTCTGTCCGTCGCGGCTGCTCACCACCATCAACGGCGGCAGGCAGTCGAGCAGCGGATGATCCGCCTCCACCCCGAGGAAGCCGCAGTAGAAGGCGGCGCTCTCCTCCCCCTCGCCGACCGCGAAACGCGCCAGCGAGCCTTCGGTCAGGCTGACGAACTCGTGCGAATCGCGCGCCGGCTGGGCGGGGTCGGTGAACAGGCGGTGGCGGTGGTTGCGCGGACAGAGGATGACCGAGCCCTCGCCCGCGGTGACCGGGCGATGCCCGTCGCACTCGGCCCACAGCTGGCCACGGTCGACATAATGATAGGCGACCATCGGGCCGCCGCCCGGGAACAGCGCGGAGACGTCCTCCGGGAGGAGCTGCGAGGATACGCACCAGCGACCGCGGCCATGCCCCTCGAGGATGACCCCGCCGGTCAGCCGAAGCGAACCGAGCACGTCGCCAAGCACGTCCACCGAGAGTCCCTCACTTCCGGCGTTCCGGTCAACTTATCCGGCAAGCGGGTCATTTTGGCAAATCCCCGGCGGGCGTAAAGCCTCCGCAGCAAAAGCACCGAGACGAGCAGCAGCAGACCGGAAGCAAGCTCTTCCGCGACGACTATGGCTCGCCTCCAAGATCCAGGGAGAAGAACCATGAACGACCTTCACTACAAGCTTCGTGTCCGCGCCATTGTCACACTGGTCTTCCTGATCCTGTCGGGGGTCAGCAGCGCCGCGGTCAGTATCGCCCCGCTGATGGTCTGACCTCGCGCCAGACAAAGGAGCTGCCGCCATGTTCCACGACTTCACCTACGAGCGCACCCTCGCTTCGTCACTGAAGGCCGCCTGGGCGATCGACGATGTTCTTCGCGAAGACCAGGAACTGGACTTCAGCCGACCCATGCTGCCCGACAGCCTCGCCCGCACGGCCGGTCTCGCCATGCTCGACCCGGCCGGACGACGGCTGCTCAACCAGATCGCGGCGCACGAATATCTCTGCATGTTCGGACTGGTCGAGGAGTTCATCCTGCCTTTCCTCTTCGACCATGCCCGCCCGGTGCTGAGCGGGGACGACTGGCGGGTCCGGGCGATCATCAACTTCGCTTCGGAGGAAGCCAAGCACATCCAGCTGTTCAAGCGCTTCCATGCCGCCTTCGTCCGCGGCTTCCCCGTGCGGCCGCAGATGATCGGTCCGGCCGACGCGATCGGTGCCGAGGTCCTGCGCCACGACCCGCTCGCCGTCGCCCTCGTCATCCTGATGATCGAGTGGATGACGCAGGGTCATTACCTCGGCGCGATTCGCGACGACGGCGGGATCGACCCCCTGTTCAAGAGCCTGCTTCGCCACCACTGGATGGAGGAGGCGCAGCACGCCAAGATCGACACGCTGATCGTCGAGGCACTGGCGGAGGGACGAAGCGAGGCGCAGCTCGACGCGGCGCTTGACGAGTTCTTCGCGATCGGCGGCTTCCTCGACGCCGGGCTCGCCACCCAGGCCGGGTTCAACCTCGACGCGCTCGAAGCGGTCACCGGCCGCCCGGTCGCCGATCGCGACGCGCTGCTGCAACAGCAGCACCAGGCCGCGCGCTGGACCTATCTCGGCTCCGGCATGGTCCATCCGCGCTTCGTCGAGACAATCGAGTCCCTCTCGCCCGCCCTCGCCCGCCGCGTCGCCGACGCTGCGCCGATGTTCGTGTGAACCCACCGCACCCAAGGAGAAGAACGATGCTCGACACCGTCAGAAACCAGACCGTCAACGGCCTCGACCTCGCCGCGCTCGGCGAGGTGGTCGACGCCATCCAGAAGGACCCCGGCAAGGCGAAGGTCGGCTTCGACGTCGTCACCCGCTGGAAAGGGCAGACCCGCACCGAAACCGAGGTCAGCGGCTTCACCCTTGCCGGCGAGCGGATCGAGCGGTCCCACCGGATCGTCGCCGACGAACCCTGCGAGCTGCTCGGCGGCGATTCGGCGCCCAACCCGCAGGAGCTGCTGATGGCGGCGCTGAACGCCTGCATGACCGTCGGCTATGTCGCCGGCTGCTCCCTGAAGGGAATCCACGTCGACTCGATCGAGATCGCCACCCGCGGCGAGCTCGACCTGCGCGGCTTCCTCGGGCTCAGCGACGAGGTGCCGCCCGGCTACGCCGAGGTCGACTATCGCGTGCGGATCGCCAGCGACGGTTCGCCGACGGACCTTGAGGAGGTCCACCGCACGGTGATGAAGACCTCGCCCAACTATTATAATTTCGGGCGGCCGATCCGGATGAACGGCGAGCTCGTCACCGCCTGAGCGGGTCCCCGCGCGGTTGATGAGAAAGGCCCCGGAAGCACTCGCTCCCGGGGCCTTCCATTTCCTGGCTCTTGGACCGGCTTAAGCGGGCTCGGGCTCGCGCTGCTCGGCCTTGGCGTCGATCGTCTGGGGCTGGGCCGGGGCCGGCTGGCCGGCGGCTCCGCCGATCTCGATCTTCCTCGGCTTCATTGCCTCGGGGATCTCGCGGACGAGGTCGAGGCTGAGCATGCCGTCGTGGAGGTCGGCGCCGGTCACCTGGATATGGTCCGCCAGCGCGAAGCGCCGCTCGAACGAGCGAGTGGCGATGCCGCGGTGGACATAGTTGGCGCCATTGTCCTCAGCCTTCTGGCCGCGGACGATCAGCTGGTTCTGGTGGCTGGTGATGTCGATCTCGCCCCGCTTGAAGCCGGCCACGGCGATCTCGATGCGGTAGCGATTGTCGTCGAGCTTGATCAGGTCGAACGGCGGATAATTCTCGCCATTGCCGCCTTGGGCGCTGTTCTCGAGCATGTCGAACAGCCGGTCGAAGCCGACGGTGGAGCGCCGGAACGGCGCGAAGTCGAAAGCGGTACGCATCAGTCTTGTCCTCCGATGTTGAGCAACAAGGCGGACGACGGGACGTCACGGCGGACATCCCTGAAGCCCGTCACCGGACCTCTGCTGAGCATCCGGCTAGGTGGATGTGGTAATTGGGCCACAGGGGTTCAAGCCTGCTGGTGCGGCTTGGCATCGAGCGCGCGGCCACCCTATACGTTCGCCATATGTCCGACCTCTTCGGTTCCGCCGCGCCGTCTGCCACGCCCGACAGCTACGACGCCTCCTCGATCGAGGTGCTCGAGGGGCTGGAGCCCGTCCGCCGCCGACCCGGCATGTACATCGGCGGGACCGACGAGCGCGCGCTCCACCACCTTGCCGCCGAAGTCATCGACAATTCGATGGACGAGGCGGTCGCCGGCCATGCGACCCGCATCGAGGTGACCCTCGAGCCCGGCAATCGGCTGACCGTCACCGACAACGGCCGCGGGATCCCGGTCGACCCGCACCCCAAATATCCTGGCAAGTCGGCGCTGGAGGTGATCCTCACCACGCTCCATTCGGGCGGCAAGTTCGAGGGGAAGGCCTATTCGACCTCCGGCGGCCTCCACGGCGTCGGCGTCAGCGTCGTTAACGCCCTGTCGACCGAGACGGTGATCGAGGTCGCGCGCGACAAGACGCTCTACCGCCAGCGCTTTGCCCGCGGCGTCGCGCAGGGGCCGCTCGAGAAGGTCGGCGCCGCCCCCAACCGGCGCGGCACGACGACCAGCTTCCACCCCGATCCCGACATCTTCGGCGAACTGCAGTTCTCGCCCGAGCGCCTCTACAAGCTCGCCCGCTCCAAGGCCTACCTGTTCGCCGGGGTCGAGATCCGGTGGCGCTGCGATCCTTCGCTCGCCTCTGCCGCCGTCCCCGAGACGGCGGTGTTCCAGTTCCCGGGCGGGCTTGCCGACCATCTCGCCGAGCAACTGGGCGAGCGGCCCTGCGTCACCAACGCGCCCTTCGCCGGGCGGCAGGATTTCCCCGACGGGCAGGGCAGCGCCGAATGGGCGGTCGCCTGGCCGCTCTTCTCGGACGGGTCGGAAAGCTATTACTGCAACACCATCCCGACGTCCGACGGCGGCACCCACGAGGCGGGGCTTCGCGCCGCTTTGTCCAAAGGCGTCCGTTCGTTCGGCGAGCTCGTCGGCAACAAGCGCGCCAAGGACATCACCCCCGACGACGTGATGAACGGCGTCGAGCTGATGCTCAGCGTGTTCATCCGCAACCCGCATTTCCAGAGCCAGACCAAGGACCGGCTGACGAGCCTCGAGGCGGCGCGCTTCGTCGAGGCCGCGGTGCGCGACCATTTCGACCATTATCTCGCCGACAACATGGACCGCGGCCGGGCG
This sequence comes from Sphingomonas ginkgonis, assembly GCF_003970925.1. Lineage (NCBI taxonomy): Bacteria > Pseudomonadati > Pseudomonadota > Alphaproteobacteria > Sphingomonadales > Sphingomonadaceae > Sphingomonas > Sphingomonas ginkgonis. The sequence goes on along the minus strand of NZ_RWJF01000001.1, from coordinate 1,286,759 downwards.
CTGCTCGGCTCGATCATCGAGCGGATGGACGAGCGGCTGAAGCGGCGTGCCGAGCGTGAGGTGAAGCGCAAGACCGCCACGTCCGCGCGTAAGCTCCGCCTTCCCGGCAAGCTCACCGACTGTTCCAGCGACGATCCCGCCGGGACCGAGCTGTTCATCGTCGAGGGCGACAGCGCGGGCGGCTCGGCCAAGCAGGCGCGGGACCGCAAGACCCAGGCGATCCTGCCGATCCGCGGCAAGATCCTGAACGTCGCCAGCGCGACCTCGGACAAGATCCGCGCCAACAGCGAGATCGCCGACCTCCAACTCGCGCTCGGCTGCGGAGTCCGCGAGCGCTTCGACGAGGCTGCGCTGCGCTACGAGCGGATCATCATCATGACCGACGCCGATGTCGACGGGGCCCACATCGCGACGCTGCTGATGACCTTCTTCTTCCAGGAGATGCCGGAGATGGTGCGGCGCGGGCACCTCTTCCTGGCCCAGCCGCCGCTCTACCGGCTGACCTCGGGCTCCAAGTCGCTCTACGCACGCGACGACGCGCACCGGGCGGAGCTGGAGCGGACCGAGTTCAAGGGAAAGAAGGTCGAGGTGGGACGGTTCAAGGGGCTGGGCGAGATGAACCCCAACCAGCTCAAGGAAACCACCATGGATCCGGCGAGCCGCTCGCTGATCCGGATCACGCTGCCCAGCCAGTACGAGGACCGGCAGCCGGTCAAGGATCTGGTCGAGCGGCTGATGGGCAAGAACCCCGAGCACCGCTTCGCCTTCATCCAGAGCCGTGCCGCGGCGGTCGAGGACGACGCAATCGACGCCTGACGGAGCCGATGGCGCCGCGGTGCGCTTGGTGCGCCATGCCCAAGATGGTCCGCAAGGGCGACCTGCCCGAGAAGATCTGCGCCGCGTGTGGGCGCCCGTTCAGCTGGCGCAAGAAGTGGGCGCGCGACTGGGACGAGGTCCGTTACTGTTCGGACCGCTGCCGCTCTGGGCGGCAGGGGGCGAAGCCGGCCTGAGCGACCGCTCAGACGACGGTGTGGAAGGCCCGCCCGACCGCCGCGGTGACCAGCATCGCCAGCGTCCCGAACAGCAGCACCCGCAACGTTGCCTTGGCGAGGGGCGCCCCGCCGAGCCGGGCCCCGGCCGCGCCGAGCAGAGCCAGCATGACGAGCGTCACCGCCGCGATGACGGCGAGCACCTGCTGCCCGCCCGCGACGACAGCGGCGAGCAGCGGCGGCAGCCCACCGGCGACGAACGAGGCGGCCGAGGCGACGGCCGCCTGCACCGGGTTGGCGCTGTTGGTGTCGGTCAGCCCGAGCTCGTCGCGGGCGTGGGCGGCGAGCGCGTCATTCTCGTGAAGCGCGTCGGCAACCTGCTCGGCGAGGTCGGGGTGCAGCCCCCGCTCGCGGTAGATGCCGGCAAGCTCGGCCTTCTCCTGCTCGGGGAAATGGTGGAGCGCGTGCCGTTCGCGGGCGAGATCGGCGCGCTCTGCGTCGGCCTGGCTGCTGACCGAGACATATTCGCCGGCCGCCATCGACATGGCGCCCGCGGCGATCCCGGCGACGCCGGTCAGGATGACATGCTGCGCATCGGCCGCCGCTGCGGCGACCCCGACCATCAGGCTGGCGGTGGACAGCAGCCCGTCGTTGGCGCCGAGCACCGCCGCGCGCAGCCAGCCGGTGCGGGTGACGAAATGCTCCTCGGCATGATGGTGGGCGTTCACCGCCGACTGTTCCGTCATCGTCCGTCCTTCATCGCCTAGCCGCGCCGCGCTTGTTCGAACCCGCGGGGAGGACGATCGTTGCCCCGCCCGGCGCTGCCGCGCAAGCCGGCCGGAACCCGCCGCGCCGGGCTGCTCGTTACGCTGCCATGCCTTCGCTCGAACCCTGGCACGATTTCTACGTCATCCTCGGCGCCGCGGCCGGGGCGCTGATCGGGCTGCAGTTCGTCGTGATGACGCTGGTCGCCGAGAAGCCGCCCGAGGGCGCGGAGGAGGCCGGCAACGCGTTCTCGACGCCCAACGTCTTCCATTTTTCGATGGCGCTGTGGCTCAGCCTCGTCACCGCCGCGCCGTGGCCGGGCACCCGCGGCGCGCTGTGGACCTATGTCGCGACCGGCGGGTTCGGGCTCGTCTACATCGCGGTCGTCGGCTGGCGGATGGCGCACCAGCAGGGCTACCGGCCGGAGTTGGTCGACTGGGTGAGCTATGTCGTCTCGCCTGCGCTGCTGTACCTCGTGCTGACTGGCGGCTCGGTGGCGCTCAACTGGTCGGCCGAGGACGGGCTGATGCTGATCGGCCTCGCCGCGGCGGGGCTGCTGTTCGTCGGGGTCTATAACAGCTGGGACGCGATCGCCTTCATGGTCGCGCGGCGGGCAGAGCAGGAAGACCGTGCTCCGCCTCGCCCGTCAGCCGAGCGCAACGACCGGCACCAGGGGTAAGCACGCCCTAGCGCCCGATGCTCAGCGCGCGCCGAAGCCGCTGGCCATGGTCTTGAGCGTCTTGAACAGGATCAGCACGTCGAGCCAGGGCGAAAAATACTTGATGTAGTAGAAGTCGAACTGGAGTTTCTCGTGAACCTCCTCGACTTCGGCGACATGGCCCTGGTTAACCTGCGCCCAGCCGCTGATCCCCGGTTTTACCACATGGCGGTATCGGTAGAAGGGGATCTCGCCGGTATACCATTGCGACAGCACCGCCGCCTCCGGGCGCGGGCCGATCCAGCTCATCTCGCCCTTCAGCACGTTGAAGATCTGCGGAACCTCGTCGATCCGGGTCTTGCGCAGGAAGGCGCCGACACGGGTCACGCGCGGGTCCTTGTCCCCGGTCATCGCCGCCGCCCGGGCGTCCTGCGGGCCGCTGCCGATCCGCATGGTCCGGAACTTGATAACGGTGATCGGCCGCGCGGCGTGGCCGATCCGCTTCTGCCGGAACAGGGCCGGGCCGCCGCCCTCGAGCTTGATGGCGATCGCAGCGGGGATCATCACCAGGAGCGCGAACGGGAGCACCGCCACCGCGAGCAGCCAGTCGAGCAGGGTCTTCAGGTAGAAGTAGCCGCGCGCGGGAACGAGCGAGCCGAAACTGTTCTCGGACAGATGGTCGATCTCGACCCGTCCGGTCAGCGATTCCTCGAGGTTCTTGACCTGGTAGACGATCCGCCCGTCGAGCGCCGCGTCGGCGAGGAACCGCTCCCACTCGTCGGGAAGGTCGGCGGCAAAATCGGCGACGATCGCGTCGCACAGGGCGCAGGCGTCGAGATCGGGGCGTGACAGGCGGACCCACTCGACGCTGGTGATCGGCGCCAGCCGGGCGACGTTGCCGTAGGGAATGACCGCGATCGACAGCGAGGCGCGCCGCTGCACCGCATAGTAGACGAGGTAGAACCAGGCGACGTGGAGCATGAAGCCGAACAGCAGCGCGGTCCGGTCGTAGGGCATGCGGGTCAGCAGGAAGAAGGCGAGCACTACGGCATGGGCGCCAGCCGCGGTCGGGAAGATTACATAGCTCGATCGGATGCCGGGGTAGGGCTCGATCGACAGCCGCATCCAGAAGCCGATGATGATGCCGATCGCGTTGCCGGCCATCGCGTTGAACGCGGGCCGCACATCGGGCAGCACCGCCTCGGGCTGGACCAGCTGGCGGACCAGGAACGGCAGCAGCGCGGCGAGCAGCAGCGCCCCGAACAGCTGGAAGCGTCGCCGGGTGACGATCGAGCGGCGCTTGACGGTCTGCCGGGTGACGACCTGGAGCATCCCCATTAACCCCCGCGCGCCTACAGCGACCAGCGGCGGATCTCGGCCGGCAGCTCGAGCGACCGCCACATGCCCTTGAGGTCGGCGACCAGCCCCCCTTCGTTGAGCAGCTCGGTCAGGCGATTGGCGCCGATCGTCCGATATTCCTCGTGGGCCACCGCGCCCACCACCATGTCATAGCGGGTGCCGTTGAGCGGCTTCAGGGCGAGCCCATATTCATGCTCCGCTTCGGCGAGGTCGGCGAGCGGATCGCTGACTTCGACCCGATAGCCGAGCCAGGCGAGCCGGCGGATCACGTCGACCACCCGGCTGTTGCGGAGATCGGGGACATTTTCCTTGAAGGTCAGGCCGAGCACCAGCGCGCTCCCCGCGCGGCCGCCCTGCCGCTCGTGGAGCCGGTCGGCGACCCACGCGCCCATCCCGTCGTTGATGTCGCGCCCGGCGAGGATGACCTGCGGCTTGTGGCCAAGCTCCTGCGCCCGGTAGCTGAGGTAATAAGGGTCGACCCCGATGCAGTGGCCGCCGACCAGCCCCGGCTCGAACGGCAGGAAGTTCCACTTGGTCCGCGCCGCTGCGAGCACGTCCCAGACCGACAGGTCGAGCTTGCCGAAAATCTGCGCGATCTCGTTCATGAAGGCGATGTTGATGTCGCGCTGGGCGTTCTCGATCACCTTGGCGCCCTCGGCCGCCTTGATTGAGGCGGCGCGGAAGATGTTGCCCCCGGTCACCGCGCCATAGACGGTGGCGAGCTGGTCGAGCGTCTCGCAGTCCTCGGCCGAGATGACCTTGGTGATCGCCTCGATCGTATGTTCGCGGTCGCCCGGATTGATCCGCTCGGGGCTGTAGCCGAGCCGGAAATGTTCGCCGCGGCGAAGCCCCGAGACGCGCTCGAGCTCCGGCCCGACCCGGTCCTCGGTGACCCCGGGATAGACGGTGCTCTCGACCACCACCGTGGCGCGGACGGCGGGATCGATCAGCCCGGCGACGGTGCGGGTGGCGGAGAGAAGCGGCCCGAGGTCGGGGCGGTTGGCGGCATCGACCGGGGTCGGCACGGTGAGGATGTAGACGTCGGCGCCCCGAGCGTCGGCAGCCTCGGCGGTCATCTGCAGCGAGGAGGCCTGCAATCGGCCGGGGTCGACCTCGTTGGTGCGGTCATGGCCGGCGCGCAGTTCGTCGACCCGGCCGCGGTCGATATCCAGCCCGATCGTCGGGAAGTGGCGGGCAAGCGCGACCGCCAGCGGCAGGCCGACATAACCGAGGCCGACGACGACGATCTTCAATGACATGCCCAACGCGCTCCACCACCGCGGTCAACCTGCCTTTGAAACAGACCGCTTGTGGGGACAAGGGCTTAGCTGGTTACCGCCCGTCCGATTCCGCGGTAGGAGAGGCCCGCGCGCACCACTTCGTCCTCGCCGTAGATGTTGCGCAGGTCGACTAGCGCGGTGCCGCGCATCGCGCCGGCGATGCGGCGCAGATCGAGCGCCCGGAACTCGTCCCACTCGGTGACGATCACCAGCGCGTCGGCCCCGGCGGCGGCGGCATAGCTGTCGTCGGCGAAGCTGATACCGGGGAGCAGCGGCTCGGCCTGCTCGCGCCCGACCGGGTCGAAGGCGGCGATCTCGGCCCCGCCCTTCTTCAGCGTGTCGATGAGGGCGAGGCTCGGCGCGTCGCGCATGTCGTCGGTGTTCGGCTTGAAGGTGAGCCCGAGCACCGCGATCTTCTTGCCCTGAAGGCTGCCGCCGACCGCCTCGCGCACCCGGTCGCCCATCCCCGACTTGCGGGCGTCGTTGACCTCCACCACCGTGTTGACGATGCGCATCGGGACGCCGGACTCCTCGGCGGTGCGGAGCAGCGCCAGCGTGTCCTTGGGGAAGCAGCTGCCGCCGTAGCCGGGGCCGGCGTGGAGGAACTTGGGGCCGATGCGATTGTCGAGCCCGATCCCGCGCGAGACCTCCTGCACGTCGGCCCCCACCTTCTCGCACAAGTCGGCGATCTCGTTGATGAAGCTGATCTTGGTCGCGAGGAAGGCGTTGGCGGCATATTTGATCAGCTCGGCCGTGCGGCGGCCGGTGAACAAAATCGGCGCCTTGTTGAGGAACAGTGGTCGGTAGATCTCGCGCAGCACCGCCTCGGCGCGCGGGTCCTCGGCGCCGACGACGATCCGGTCGGGATGCTTGAAGTCGGCGATCGCCGCGCCCTCACGCAGGAACTCGGGATTGGAGGCGACCAGCGTCCCCTCGGGCGCGCCCTCGTCGATCAGGATCTTCGCGATCGCGTCGCCGGTGCCGACCGGGACAGTCGACTTGGTGACGATCACCGCCGGGCCGGTCAGCGCCCCGGCGATCTCGGCCGCAGCGGCGAAGACGTAGCTGAGGTCGGCATGCCCGTCGCCGCGCCGCGCCGGGGTGCCGACCGCGATGAACACGGCGTCCGCCCCGTCGACTCCGCGCGCGAGGTCGGTGGTGAAGGTCAGCCGGCCGCGCCGGACATTGCTCTCGACCAGGTCCTCCAGCCCCGGCTCCCAGATCGGCATGCGGCCCGCCTCGAGCCCGGCGATCTTGGCCTCGTCCCTGTCGACGCAGCAGACGTCGTGGCCGAAATCGGCGAAGCAGGCCCCGGACACCAGCCCGACATAGCCGGTGCCGATCATCGCAATCTTCATGGTCAATCCCTCTCGCGCGGCGTCGCGCGTGGGGGCGCCTTAGCGGGCGACTCAGCGCCCGCGCAACCGCCTCGATTTCGCCGCGAATCTCGGCTAAGGGCGCCGCTTCCCATGGCAACCACACTCCCTTCCCCGCCGCGTGTCGGCATGGTGTCGCTCGGCTGTCCCAAGAACCTGGTCGACAGCGAGCGGATCCTCACCCAGCTGCGCGCCGACGGCTACCAGATGAGCGCCGACTATGCCGGCGCCGACGTCGTGCTGGTCAACACCTGCGGCTTCCTCGACAGCGCCAAGGAGGAAAGCCTCGAGGCGATCGGCGAGGCGATCGCGGAGAACGGGCGGGTGATCGTCACCGGCTGCATGGGCAAGGAGGCGGAGGTGATCCGCGCCCGCTTCCCGCAGGTGCTGGCGATCAGCGGGGCGCATGAATATGAGCAGGTGGTGGAGGCGGTCCACGAGGCGGCGCCGCCGGGCCTGTCGCCTTACATCGACCTCATCCCCGACGCCGGGCTCAAGCTGACGCCGCGCCACTACAGCTATCTGAAGATCTCGGAAGGGTGCAACCATCGCTGCGCCTTCTGCATCATCCCGCAGCTGCGCGGCGATCTCGCCAGCCGCCGCCCCGACGCCATCCTGCGCGAGGCGGAAAAGCTGCTCGCGGCCGGGACCAAGGAGCTTCTGGTGATCAGCCAGGACACCAGCGCCTACGGGATCGACATTCGTGGCGAGACCCGGTCATGGAAGGGGCGCGAAGTGCGGCCGCACATGACCGACCTCGCGCGCGAATTGGGGCAGCTGCGCACCCCGCAGGGCGAGCAGCCGTGGGTCAGGCTCCACTATGTCTACCCCTATCCGCACGTCGACCAGGTCATCCCGCTGATGGCCGAGGGGCTCGTGCTGCCCTATCTCGACATCCCCTTCCAGCATGCCAGCCCGGCGGTGCTGCGCGCGATGAAGCGGCCGGCGAACGACGCCCGGGTGTTGCAGCGGATCCGCGGCTGGCGCGAGGTCTGCCCGGACATCGCCATCCGCTCGACCTTCGTGGTCGGCTTCCCCGGCGAGACCGAGGAGGAGTTCCGCTACCTGCTCGAATGGCTCGAGGAAGCGCGGCTGGACCGCGTCGGCGCCTTCCGCTTCGAGCCGGTCGAGGGCGCATCGGCGAACAGCCTGCCCAACCCGGTGCCCGAAGCGGTCAAGGAAGAGCGCTACGCGCGGGTGATGGAGCTGACGGCGCGGATCTCGGCCGAGAAGCTGGCGGCACGGGTCGGGCGGACGATCGAGGTGCTGGTCGACGCGGTCGACCCGGAGACCGGCGGCGCGACCGGCCGCTCCAAGGCCGATGCGCCGGAAATCGACGGCGAGGTCCACCTGCGCGACGCCGGTCACCTCGCGGCGGGAGACTTCGCCCGCGTGCTGGTCGAGGAGAGCGACGAGCACGACCTGTACGGCGTGCCCGCCTAGAAGCGGCGAAAGGTTAGTGGCGCAGGCCCTGGCCGATGCCGCTTTCCTGCCGCAGACGGTCGAGCGCCTCCTCGACCCGCGCGGCGATGTCGGGCGACGCGCCGCTCGCGTCGAGGATGCGCTGCGCACGCTCGAGAAGATCGGCGGCAAGCGCCAGCTGTTCGATCAGCATTGCCGGCAAGACCGGGCTGAACGCCCCCTGCGACTGCGACAACGGCATCGGATTTCCCCACCCTGAAGAACGACCCCACTCGTTCCGCAGCGCATGGTAAACCCTTAGCGATCTACGTCAAACACGTAGAATTACTGGGAAAAATATCCGTCGAGAGTCTGCCGGCCCTTGTCGGTCAGCTCGATGATCATGCTGCGCCGGTCGGTCGGGTGCTGCGAACGGGCGATCAGCCGCTCGCGCTCCAGATAGTCGGCCCAGCGCAGCGCGGTGGTCAGCGGGACGCCGACCAGGTCGCGGATACTGGTCATGGTATGGCGGCCGTGCGTGCCCTCGGTGACGTAGAGCGCGAGCAGGATATCCCACGCCGGTTCGCCGAACATCGCGGCCGAGAAGAACTCGGCGCGGCGCTTGCGCTCGCTGAACTCGCGGCGGGCGCGGCTGATCGCCACCTCGCGCTGCGAGCCCGGCGCGACGCCGGTCTTGCGGCCCGCGGCTTCCTCCTGTCCGGTGAGCAGTCCGAGCAGCCGCGCGGCCTCGCGCGCGTCGGAAGCCGACAGCGCGATCTTCGGCTCTCCGCTCCGCAGCCGCTGGATAGGAACGTCGGTCATCGCAACCCCCATGATTGATGGCGACCGAGTTCAAGACGCCACAAGAAAAATTGTCCGCAACGACTGTCCGTTACGTAGTTAAAGCTTTCAAGACAAATAAGAATCTTGTTCATTACGGATACAGTTCGAACCGCCCCGGAGTATCTGGCCTAACCGTAACGCGGTGGACCGCTCAGGGTTTCGCCGCTTGCCCTAGGGGTTGCGAATGGCGCTGCAAACCCCTTCCGTTTCGGCTCGGCGAAATCGGCCGCCGGCATTGCTCCATCTTGGATTTGTGCCCTGCTCGACAATCCGGTATGGTCCGCCGCTCGCGTGGAAAACCAGTCCGGAGCGCAACGGGTGGGCGACGCCAATTTCCTCGAAAGCCGGGCCACTGCCTGCCGCCAGGCGGCGCGCCAGGCCGGCTCCACCGCGGAACGCGAGGACTTCCTCTATCTCGCCCGCGTCTATCGCGATCAGGCCAAGGACAGCCAGCGGTACCCCGGCAGCCAGACCCGCTGATCCACAATCGTCCGTCCGGCCGTTCCGCCCCTGTCTTCCAACCGGTGTGAGCGGGTCACCGTCCTCGCGGACGGCGGGGACAGCGCGGGGTCGGCGCCGGGCCGCCTGATGCGCGAGCGCTGGAAGACCCGCTTCACCCGCGCGGTCGAGCGGCTCGGGCCCGGCGTGGTCACCGGCGCGGCGGACGACGATCCCAGTGGAATCGCCACTTACTCGCAGGCCGGCGCCGAGTTCGGCTACGGGCTGCTGTGGACGATGGTCCTGACCTACCCGCTGATGAGCGCGGTGCAGCTGGTCAGCGCGCACATCGGGCGGGTCACCGGCTGCGGGCTGGCCAAGAACCTCCACCGGGTCATCCCGCGCTGGCTGGTGATGACGCTGGTCGGGATCCTTGTGGTCGCAAACACGGTCAACATCGGCGCCGATCTCGCCGCGATGGCGGCAGCGCTGCAGCTGGTCGTCGGGGGCGGGCAGCATTTGTTCGTGATCGGTTTCGCGCTGCTCAGCACCGCGCTCCAGCTGTTCCTGCCCTACCATCATTATTCCCGCGTGCTGAAGTGGCTGACGCTCAGCCTGTTCGCCTATGTCGGGGTGCTGCTGATGGTCCATCTCGATCGTGACGCAGCACTGCGCGGGATGTTCGTGCCGGAGAATTACGGAAAGGACGCGATCACCACCGTGGTCGCGGTGTTTGGGACGACGATCAGCCCCTACCTCTTCTTCTGGCAGAGCTCACAGGAAGCCGAGGAGATCGCCGACCATCCAGGCCAACACCCGCTGAAGCGCCACCCGCGCGAGGCGGAGGATCAGTACCGCCGGATGCGGCTCGACACGCTGCTGGGCATGGCCTTCTCCAACCTCGTCGCGCTGGCGATCATGCTGGCGACGGCGGCGACGATCCATGCGCACGGGGCGGCGCGGATCGACACGGCGGCCGACGCCGCCGCGGCGCTCCGCCCGATCGCCGGGCGCTATGCCTTCGGCCTGTTCGCGCTCGGGATCATCGGGGTCGGCCTGCTCGCCATCCCGGTGCTGGCCGGCTCCGCCGCCTTCGCGGTCAGCGAGGCCCGTGGATGGAAGACCGGGCTCGAGCTCCACCCCCGGCAGGCCAAGCGCTTCTACGCGATCATCGTCGTCGCCACCCTCGCCGGGGTGGTGATGGACTGGTCGGGGCTCGACCCGATCAAGGCGCTCTTCTGGAGCGCGGTGCTGAACGGGCTGGCGGCGGTCCCGCTGATGGCGGCGATGATGGTGGTGGTCCACAGCCGCAAGGTGATGGGCCGCTTCACCGCCGTGCCGCTGCTGCTGACGCTGGGCTGGGCGGCGACGCTCGTCATGGCGGCGGCGAGCGGTTTCATGCTGTTGACCATGGTCGCCGGCGGCTAATCCTCCGCGCTTCGGGGCAAGTCGAACAGCGCCTTGTACTGGCGCGGCTGGCTGCGCAGATACTGGTCGGGCGCCCGCACCCGGGCGCCGAGGGCCGCGGCGGCGTGCCACGGCCAGCGCGGATCGTAGAGGATGGCGCGGGCGAGCGCGATGGCGTCGGCGTCGCCGGTGCCGACGATCGCCTCGGCCTGCTCGGGTTCGGTGATCATCCCCACCGCGACGACCGGAATGCCGACCGCCTGCCGGATGGCACGGGCGAGCGGAACCTGGTAGTTGGGACCGACCGGGATGGCCTGGCGGGGATCGAGCCCGCCGCTCGAGACATGGATGCCGGCGCAGCCCCGCTGCTCGAGCACGCGGGCGAACGCGATCGTTTCCTCGATCGTCCAGCCGCCCTCGACCCAGTCGGTGCCCGAGACGCGCATCGTCAGCGGAATCTCGCCGAGCACCGCCTTTACCGCGTCGAAGAGCTCGAGCGGGAAGCGCATCCGGTTGTCGAGACTGCCGCCATAGTCATCGTCGCGCCGGTTCGACAGCGGTGAGAGGAACTGGTGGATGAGATAGCCGTGCGCGCCGTGCAGCTGGACGAGGTCGAGCCCGAGCCGGACCGAGCGGCGGGCGGCATCGACGAAGCCGTCGCGAACCCGGTCCATGCCGGCGCGGTCGAGCGCCAGCGGGGCGTTCTCCGCCGCCTCGAACGGCAGGGCGGAGGGCGCCACCGTCTGCCACCCGTTCGGGTCGGTGGGAGCGATTTGCGCGCCGCCATGCCACGGCAGGTCGGTCGAGGCCTTGCGCCCGGCATGGGCGAGCTGGATCCCGACCGGGATCGGCGACCAGCGCCGGACCGTCTCCAGCACGGTCTCCATCGCCGCCTCGCAGCCGTCGTCCCACAGGCCGACGTCGCCGTAGCTGATCCGCCCCTCGGGTAGCACCGCGGTCGCCTCGATCGTCAGCAGCCCGGCGCCCGACAGCGCGAGGTGGCCGAGATGGACGCTATGCCAGTCGGTCATGCGCCCGTCCTCGGCCGAGTACTGGCACATCGGGGCGATCACGATCCGGTTGTCGAGGGTCAGGCGCCCCACTTCCATCGGCTCGAACAATTTGGGTCCGCTCATTTCTGGTCACCTGCTTGTCGGGGGTTGAGCGCCATCTGGGTCGGCGCGGCGCGCGCACAAGGGGGGAGCGGCTACGAGGAGCGGCTTTCGCGGCCGCCGCCGCCGGACTAGGACGAGGCGATGACCCGCTTCGCCGACCTCCTCCAGCCCGACCGTGGCCAGCCCGCCTCCACCCTCCACCTCGTCGACTCCGCCGGATTCGACACCTGGCTCAAGGGCCGGCCGGCGGAACATCGCGCGCTGCTCGAGGCGCAGCGGTTCGACGGCAAGGCGGCGGGGACGCTGGCGCTGCTGCCGGCGGGCGAGCGGGTCGAGGCCGTGCTTGCGGTCGCCGACCCGGCAAGGCTGACGCCCTGGTGCCTCGCTGCCGCGGCCGACCGTCTTCCCGCGGGCAACTGGCGGCTGAGCGGAGGCAGGGCGGGCGCGGCGGGGCTCGGCTGGCTGCTCGCCCAGCACCGCTTCGACCGTTACCGCTCCAAGCCCGAGGAGGAGCGCGGCGGCCGCGTCCTCCTCACCGACCAGCCCGCCGCGATCGGCGCGATCGTCCGCGAGGCGGAGGCGACCGCGCTGGTGCGCGAGCTGGTCAACACGCCCGCCGCCGACATGGGGCCGGGTGCGCTCGAGGCGGCGGCGCGGTCGCTGGCCGACGAGGCCGGGGCCGAGTTCCGGGTCACCGCGGGCGACAGCCTGGAAACCGACTATCCGATGATTCACGCGGTCGGCCGCGCCGCGGCGCGCGAGCATGCGCCGCGGCTGATCGAGCTCGAATGGGGCGACGCGCGCAACCCGCGGGTGGCGATCGTCGGCAAGGGCGTCTGCTTCGACACCGGCGGGCTCGACCTCAAGCCGGCGAGCGGGATGCGGCTGATGAAGAAGGACATGGGCGGCGCGGCGCATGCGCTGGCACTGACGCGGCTGGTGATCGGCGCGCGGCTGCCGCTCCGGCTCCACCTCCTGATCCCGGCGGTCGAGAACAGCGTCGGCGGCAATGCCTTCCGTCCCGGCGACGTGCTGATCAGCCGCGCCGGCAAGACGGTCGAGGTCGACAACACCGACGCCGAGGGTCGGCTGGTGCTGGCCGACGCGATCACCCGCGCGGGCGAGGAGGCGCCGGCACTGGTCATCGACCTTGCGACCCTCACCGGGGCGGCGCGGGTCGCGCTCGGCCCGGACCTGCCCGCGACCTTCGTCAACGACGAGGAGCTCGCCAGCCAATTGCTCGCGGCGGCGGGCGAGCAGGACGACCCGCTGTGGCGGATGCCGCTGTGGGACGGCTATGACGACATGCTGAAATCGGACATCGCCGACATGGCGAACAGCGGCGACAGCCCGTTCGCCGGGTCGGTCACCGCCGCCCTCTTCCTCCGCCGCTTCGTGCCGGAGGCGACCCCTTGGGTCCACCTCGACGTGTTCGCCTGGCGCCCCGCGGCGAAGCCGGGCCGGCCCAAGGGCGGCGACGCGATGGGGCTTCGCGCCATGCTGGCGATGCTTGCCAAACGTTGCCATCCGCAAACGAGCAGTGTCGCTTAACGGACATAAGCGGGCATTTTTCTCTTCGATGACGCAACGATTCAGTCATTTGCCGGTTAACGGAGGCAAACGCGTCATAGGAGTGTGCGGCCGATATGAGCGACGTCTCGCTAAATGCGTGGATGCGCGCGCTGATCGGCTACGTGCGGTCAGGCGAGCCGGATCTCACCAATCGCCAGATGGCACTATTGCTGATCGTATACTTGTCCCCGGGCCCGCATACCGTGCGCGGCCTCGCCCGAATGCTGGGCGTTTCGAAACCCGTCGTTACCCGCGCCTTGAACACGCTGGGCGGGCTCGGCTATCTGCGCCGCGAACGAGACCAGGACGACCGACGGAATGTGTTCGTCGTTCGGACCAGCGATGGGGCGGAATTTCTTGAAGGGTTCAAGCGCAACCTTCGCGAGGGCGAAGACAGCCCCTCGCGACGACCGGCTCTCAGCCAGCTCGCCCACGCTCACCGCTAGGAGCTTCGCGCTGGCGGGGCCGTCGGATCTGCCGGATCCAGCGACCCACGCCTTCCGCAAGGACCTCGCCGACGTGGCGCTGGCCGGCCGGGTCATCGCTTCCCATTATGCCGAGCCCCTCGCCCGCCGGGTGACTGCCGCGACCGCCCTGCGCGGGGCGGCGAGCGGCGACGGCGAGCTGCTCGCCCGTCTCGAGCCCGGAACTGCCTTCGCGATGCTCGACTGCACCCTTGGGTGGGCCTGGGGCTATGCCGGCGACGAGCGGCGCGTCGGCTATGTGCGGGAAGAGACGCTCGGCGCCTGAGCTACATCTCGCCGCGCTGGCGGCGGATGGCATACCATTTCGCGACATTCGCCTGATGCTGCTCGAGCGTGTCGGCAAAGACGTGCCCGCCGGTGCCGTCGGCGACGAAGTAGAGCGCCTTGGTCGGCGCCGGATCGAGCACCGCGGCGATGCTGAGCTTGCCGGGATTTGCGATCGGCCCCTGTGGCAGCCCGGGCTCGCGGTAGGTGTTGTAGCCGGTGACCGCGTTCAGCTCCGACCGCAGGATCCGCCGCCCGAGCGGCTTGCCCTTGGTGATCGGGTAGATGACGGTCGGGTCGGCATCCAGCTTCATCCCGATCTTCAGCCGGTTGCAGTAGACCCCGGCGACTAGCCGCCGCTCGGACGGCTTGCCGGTCTCCTTCTCGACGATCGAGGCGAGCGTCAGCGCCTGATCCTTGGTCGCCACCGGGCAATTGGTGGTGCGTTTCTTCCATAGGGCGTTGAGCTCGCGGCTCATCGCCGCCTGCATTCGCCCGACCAGCGCCGCGCGGGTCTCCCCGCGCTGGAAGCCGTAGCTATCGGGGAGCACGCTTCCCTCGGGTGGAAGTGGCGCCGCGCCGGTGAGATAGGGCACCGCCGCGACCTTTTCCTGGACGACGATCGACGGCGTGCCCTCGGGGACGGTCACCAGCCGCTGCACCGGGCGGCCGTGCTGGAGCAGGTCGAGCAGCTTCGCCCCGCCGGTGTGGGCCGGGATCTCGAACTCGCCGGCCTGGACCGGGTCCTTGGCCCCGAACAGCCGCGCCATGCCTCGATAGGTGGTGCAACTGCCGGGGATGAGATGCTTGCGCTCCAGCCCCGGGCAGAGCCGGATCAGCGTCGCCCCCTCCTCGACCACGATGGTCTGCGCGCTCGCCGCGCCGCCGCCGGCCCACAGGAGCCAGTAGCCGGCGAGCGCCGCAAGGACGCCCAGCGCGACGATGCCGAGGAGCGCCCTGCGGATCACGAGGCTAGTCGACCGCCTTCATCACCAGGCTGGCGTTGGTCCCGCCGAAGCCGAAGCTGTTGTTGAGCACGGCCTTGACCTTCCGCTCCTTGGCGGTGTGCGGGACGAGGTCGACGCCCGCGGTGCCCTCGCTCGGATTGTCGAGGTTGAGCGTCGGCGGGACGATCTGGTCGCGCATGGCGAGGATGCAGAAGATGCTTTCGACTGCCCCGGCGCCGCCGAGCAGGTGCCCGATCGCCGACTTGGTCGAGCTCATGCTGAGGTTGGCGATGTTGTTGCCGAACAGCTTGCGGACGGCGCCCAGCTCCAGCTCGTCGCCGAGCGGGGTCGAGGTGCCGTGGGCGTTGATATAGTCGATGTCGCCGAGGTCGATCCCCGACTTGCGCATCGCCATCTGCATCGAACGGAACGCGCCCGACCCTTCCGGATGCGGCGCGGTGACGTGGTAGGCATCGCCCGACAGGCCGTAGCCGACCACCTCGGCATAGATCTTGGCGCCGCGCTTCTTGGCGTGCTCATATTCCTCGAGCACCACCACACCCGCGCCCTCGCCCATGACGAAGCCGTCGCGATCCTTGTCGTAGGGACGCGAGGCCTTCTCCGGCTGGTCGTTGAAGTTGGTGCTGAGCGCGCGCGCCTGGGCGAAGCCGGCGATCCCGATCGGGCAGATGGTCGCCTCGGCGCCGCCCGCGAGCATGATGTCAGCGTCGCCGTCGCGGATCATCCGCGCCGCGTCGCCGATCGAGTGGGCGCCGGTCGAGCAGGCGGTGACGACCGCATGGTTCGGCCCCATCAGCCCGTACTTGATCGAGACCTGGCCCGAGATGAGGTTGATCAGCCGGCCATGGACGAAGTGGGGCGAGACGCGCCCCGGCCCGCGCTCGTGGAGCACGATCGACTCGCTCTCAATCCCCGGCAGGCCGCCGATCCCCGAGCCGATCGAGCAGCCGGCCATCAGCCGCATCTCTTCCGGCATGTCGGCCAGCCCGGCGTCCTCAATCGCCTGCCCCGCCGCATCGATCCCGAACACGATGAACGGGTCGACCTGGCGCTGGACCTTGTGGTCGACCCGCTTGTCCGGATCGAACCCATATTCATGGTCCTTGGGCTTCACCTCGCAGGCGATGCGGCACTTCTGGTTGGACGCATCGAACTTGGTGATCAGGCCCGCCCCGCTCCGGGCGGCAAGGATGTTCTTCCAGCTCGTCTCGACGTCCCCGCCCAGCGGCGTGACGAGGCCCAGACCGGTGACCACAATTCGGCGCATCAAAACTCCCCTCAAATGCAGAACGGCCCCCCGGGGAACCGGGAAGCCGTTCGAGCCGCCTATCTGGCGTTCAGCTAGGCGGCGACCAGGCCGTCAGCTCTGGTGCTGGTCGATATAGTCGATCGCGTCCTTGACGGTGGTGATCTTCTCGGCGGCATCGTCCGGAATCTCGACCCCGAATTCTTCCTCGAACGCCATCACCAATTCGACGATGTCGAGGCTGTCGGCGCCCAGATCGTCGATGAAGCTCGCCTCCTCAGTCACCTTGTCGGCGTCCACGCCGAGGTGTTCGACGACGATCTTCTTCACCCGATCGGCAGTCTCGCTCATGGTATTCCTCCGTTGAATTCTTGACCCGCCCCTAGCGAGGCACGAACGGGCTCGCAAGGGCCGGTCATGTTGAGGGAAGGCTCAGTTGCCGCTGCTTCCGGCCGAGTCGGGGGCGAGCGCGTCGCGGCCCGCGCGGATCATCCCGACCCAGCCGGCGAAAGCGGTGCCGAGGCTGTGCAGAAGCTTGTCCAGCGCCGGGTCAGTGATCGAGCCGTCTTCGCCGAACTTGTCGTCCTTGACCCCGCCGAGATAGGCCTCCGGCTGCGCCATCACCGGCATGTCGAGAAAGACGCAGCACTGGCGCAGCTGGTGGTTGCACCCGAACCCGCCGAGCGCGCCGGGCGAGGCGGTGACGATCGCTGCCGGCTTCTTGGCGAAGCAGCTTTTGCCGTAGGGGCGCGAACCGACGTCGATCGCGTTCTTGAGCACGCCGGGGATCGAGCGGTTGTACTCGGGGGTAACGAACAGCACGCCGTCCGCTTCGGCGATCTCGCGGCGGAAGCGCTGCCAGGGCTCGGGCTGCTCGGCGCCGTCGAGGTTGGGATCGTACATCGGCAGGTCGGCGATCTCGACGATGTGGCAGTCGAGCGCGTCCGAATGGGCGCACATCGCCCGGGCGACCTTGCGGTTGAGCGAGCCGGTCCGGATCGAACCGACGACGATGGCAATCTTGTGGTTGGGCATGCGCCCTTGAACCCGCCGGCGGGAGGCGGGTTCCTAGCGCTGCGCAAGCGCGACCAGGTATCCGTGCAGGCTGGCGATCTCGGCGTCAGTCATGTGGCTAAATGCGGTGCGCGACACGCCGCTCATCATCCTAAGCTCGCGGCCCGAGGCGGGCACCCCGGTGCGCATCAGCCGGGTGAAGCCGGGCAGGTCGTAGGCCCCGGCGATCGCGAGGTCCGGGCCCTTGAGGTCCGGTCCCGCCTCGCCGCCCTTGAGGTCCGAGCCGTGGCAGTCGGCGCAGATGTGCATGGCGATCGCCCGCCCCGCCGCGTGCTGCGGTCCCAGATCGGCGGGCGGATTGGCGAGATAGGCGGTCCGCCGGACCGGGGCCGAGTTGAACTTGCCGGTGGCGATGCCGAAACGGCCGAGCGGACCCAGCGACCGCGCCGGCCGCTCCGGGCCGCCGACCGGCTCGGCACGGATCGCGGCGATCATCGTCGCCACCTCCGCGTCGGAGAAGCTGGCGTAGCTGTGCGAGGGCATGCCGAACAGCGCTCGCCCGTCGGTGCCGATCCCCTGCCGGATCGCGGCGGCGAGCTGCTGGTCGCTCGACCGCGCGGCGAGGCGGGTAAGGTTGGGCCCCCACAGGGTGGCGACGCCCGCCTGGTCGAAGAACTTGGCGCCCTGCAGCCGGTCGCCGTGGCAATCGTAGCAGGCATAGACATGGGCAAGCCGGCTCGCGTTGGCGAGCATCGCGGGAGAGGGTCGGACGAGATGCTCGGGCGTGGCTGGCTCCCCGGCGGCAAGCGCCCGCTCCGATCCGAACCAGACGAACGCCGTGCCCGCGACGGCGAGCGCCGCCACCCCACCAAGGCCATAGCCGGCCCACCGTTTGAATCTGCCCACGCCAAAGCCCCCCTCGACGACACGGGAGAGCGTAGCGCGTTTCAGCGCTTCTTACGACCCTGATGTCGGATGTTCGCGGGGCGGCCGCGCCGGCCCATGCCGCCGCTACGCACCCGGTCGCGGCGCTCCGGCCGCTGGCGGGCGCCGCCGTAGCTTCCTTCCGGCAGCTGGAAGCGCAGCGCCCCGCTGACCGGGTTGGCCTCGACCAGCCGCAACGTCAGCCGCTGCCCGACACGGTAGCTGTCGCCGCTCGCCTCGCCGGTCAGCGCGCGCGCGGCCTCGTCGTAGCGATAATATTCGGTGCCGAGATCGCCCGCCGGGACCAGCCCGTCGCCGCCCAGCCCCTCGACCGTCGCGAAGAAGCCGAACGGCTGGACCCCGGTGATCCGGCACTGGACCAGCTCGCCTACATGGTCGCTGAGATAGGCCGCGACATAGCGGTCGATCGTCTCCCGCTCCGCCTCCATCGCGCGCCGCTCGAGCATCGAGATGCTCTCGCCGATCTGGCCGAAATGCTCGCTCTCCTCGTTCGAAAGCCCGCCCTCGCCGAGGTTGTAGGCGCGGACCAGCGAGCGGTGGACCAGCAGGTCGGCGTAGCGGCGGATGGGCGAGGTGAAATGGGCGTAGGACCCTAGCGCCAGCCCGAAATGGCCGAGATTGTCGGGCGCGTAGCGGGCCTGGGTCTGGGTCCGCAGCACCTGCTCCATGATCTCGGGCCGGGCGTCGCTGTCGCCAAGCGCGGCGATGATCCGGTTGAAGGTCGCCGGGCGGACCACCTGGCCGAGCGCGAAGGAGATGCCGAACGTGTCGAGATAGTCCTTGAGCGCGACCAGCTTCTCGCGGCTGGGCGTCTCGTGGACGCGGTACATGACCTGCGCCTTCTTCGCCTCCAGCGCCTTTGCCGCCGCGACATTGGCGGCGATCATGTAATCCTCGACCAGCCGATGCGCATCGAGCCGCTCGCGCGGGGCGACCGAGAGGATGCGGCCCTTCTCGTCGAGCTGGATCTGCCGCTCGGGCAGGTCGAGCTCCAGCGGCTCGCGGCGGGTGCGCGCGGCGAGCAGGGCGCGCCAGCAGCCCCACAGGGGACGGAGGGCGGTGTCGACGAGTTCGCGGGGCACTCGCTCCTCCCCTGCCGTTGCAGGGGAGGGGGACCGCTCGCCGGAGGCGAGTGGTGGAGGGGCCTCTTTCGCCGTCAGTGAAGGAGAAGGCCCCTCCACCACCGCCTGCGGCGGTGGTCCCCCTCCCAGAGAAGTCTCGGGGAGGAGTGCATCCATGGCCGCCTGCGCATCCTCGTAGGCGATGTTGGCGGCGACCCGGATCACCGCCCGGCTGAACCGCCAGCTCTTCACCGCTCCGTCCTTCGCGATCGCGAGATGGCAGGCCAGCGCCGCCCGGTCCTGCCCTGCCTTGAGCGAGCAGATGCCGCTCGACAGCTCGTGCGGCAGCATCGGGACGACCCGGTCGGGGAAATAGACGCTGTTCCCGCGCCGCCGCGCCTCGCGGTCGAGCGCCGAGCCGGAGCGGACGTAGAAGCTGACGTCGGCGATGGCGACGATCGCGCGCCAGCCGCCCTCCCCGTCCGCCTCGGCCCAGATCGCATCGTCGTGGTCGCGTGCGTCGGCCGGGTCGATGGCGACGATTGGCAGGTGGCGAAGGTCCTCGCGGTCAGCGCCGAGCGGCAGCTTGGCGACCCGCGCGGCCTCCTCGATCGTCTCCTCCCGGAACTCGTGCGGAAGGCCGTGCTTGTGGATCGCGATGAGGCTGAAGCTGCGCGGCGCGAAGGGGTCGCCGAGGATCGCGTCGACCCGCGCAGACATCTTGGGGGGACGGCCCGAGGGTTCGCACAGGACAAGATCGCCGGGCTGCGCCTCGCCGAGGTCGCTGATCGGCAGCTCGCGTCGCTCGCGCTTGTCGACCGGGCGGAGCCAGAACCGCTCGCCTTCTTGATGGACGACACCCAGCACCAGCTCGGCCGACTTGGCGAGCTTCTTCATCAGGTGGGCGACGTGGCCGTTCCCGCGCTCCTCGGTGCGGACCAGCACGCGGTCGTTGAGCGCGAGCGCGCCGCGGCGACCCTGCTCGAGAATGCGGAGCTTGGGCGGCGGCTCCTCGCCCTGCCAGTTCTCCGGGATGGCGACCGGCCCACTATCCACCTCGACCACCCGCAGCACGGTCACCCGCGGCACCCCGCCCGACTTGTGAAAGGCGCGGCCGGGCGAGCTGTCGATCAGCCCCTCGTCGGCCATGTCCTTGAGCAGCGCCTTGAGCATGATCTTGTCATGCCCCGACAGCCCGAACGCCCGCGCGATCTCGCGCTTGCCGGCGGGCTGGCCGGATTGGGTGATGAAGTCGAGGATCTGCTGGCGGGTGGGAAGGCCGGGAGTGGGTCTGCGGGGCACGGTCTGTCCTACGCCGTCATGCTGAACTCGTTTCAGCACCCCACCCGCTACGCGAACCATGGTCCGAGTGGAAGGTTGGGCACCGAGACAGCGTCAGGTTGACGGCTCTTACTTCTTCGCCGGCGCCACCCACGGCTTGAACGCGCCGCCGGGGACAGCGCTCGACACCGGGCTTTCCCATCCATTCTCGAGCGCGCTGACGCCGAACACCCAGTCGTCGACACGGACGTGGGGAAGGACGATCCGGGTCGTGCCAGCTGCGACGCTGCGCGACTCTTCCCAATGATTGCTGTCGGTACGGCGCCAGCGCACGACATAGCCCGTGGCGCCGGGCACGGCCGTCCAGGTCAATGTGGTGTCGTTGCTCACCGCGCCCTCGACCTTGGCCTCGGGCGGCGGCGGGGCGCTGGCAATGGCGGCGAGCGCGGCGACGTTGAGCTTGGTCATCTTGGCCAAGTAGGCGAAGTCGACATGATCGATCGTGTCGCCGTAGCGCTTGCCGCCCTCGGTCCTCAGGTCCTGGTGCTGCCAGTCGTAATTCTCGACCGCGACGCTGATCCGCGCCGCCGGGAAGCCCTGGTCTAGGAAGGGGATGTGATCGCCGCCGCGGCCGAAGCGGTCGGTCCGCCAGATCTGCCGAACGTCGAGGCCGATGTTCAGCCGGTCGGCCAGCGTGTCGAGAAAGCGCGAGCTGTTGCGCGACGGCGAGTCATTCTCGCCGCCGAGGCTGTGCGTCGCCTTGGAAAGGTCACCCTCCCCCTGCGAGCGTGGCCCTTCGGACAGGACGCGGGCGTGCGTGCTGTCGCACACGCCGTCGGACGAGCAGCTGTTCCCGATGATGTCGTTGTTGAGGACCGTGACAACGTTCCAGCCCTGCGCCTTGGCGTAGTCCGCGAGCACCTTGCCGCCGTACAGCCCCTGCTCCTCGCCCGACAGCGCGGCATAGACGATGGTGCCCGGGAAGCGGTGCTTCGACAGCACCCGCGCCGCCTCGATCACGGCCGCGGTGCCCGAGCCGTCGTCGTTGGCGCCGGGCGCGTCCGAGGTCGCGTTCATCACGTCGGTTACCCGGCTGTCGATATGCCCCTGAATGATGACCACGTCGTTCGGCCGCTCGGTTCCGCGCTGGATCGCGACCATGTCGCGGATGCGGGTCGGCTGCGGGATGCGAGTGCCGGTGACGGTTTCCGACGGGTCGACGATCGTCAGGCAGTTGCCGCAGGCGGCGGAGCTGCGCTGAAACTCGCCGCGGGTCCATTCAAGCGCGGCGCCGATCCCGCGCTTCGGATCGGTCTGGCTGGAGAGGGTGTGGCGGGTGCCGAAGCTCACCAGCGTCGCGATGGTGCGGCGGAGCTGCGCGGGACTGACCGGGGCGACGATCGCCCGCAGCCGAGCGTCGGCGGCGGCGGGCGGCGGGGCCGCGGCGAGCAGCGGAAGGACGGCCAGGATCGCAATCGGGTGACGCATGGAAACACTCTCCTCGCCCACGCCGTCTAGGGAGCGCCGAGGGGAGCGCAACCGAAAAGGGCGACGCCCTGCCGCCGCCCCGGCCGCGCGGTGCCACCAACCCGACGGCAGGGCGTTGTCCCGCCATGTCGCGTCTGCCGCTCTGCCTCGCCTGCCTGCCGCTGCTCCTTGCCGTCGCCGCGTGCCAGCGCCCGGCGGCCGAGCGCAACGCGGTCGCCGCCAACGACGCGGCCGCCAAGCCGCCCCCCGACATCGTCACCTTGCCCCCCGACGAGAGCAGCAACAGCAGCACGCCCGACCCGGTCGAGCAAAATAATCTGGTCGCGCAGCATTGAGGGACCACTGGAAAGGCCCCCGCCGCCAAGCTAGGGGCTCTGACCGATGAACCAGTTCGATTTGACCGACGATCAGCGCCAGATCCAGGAAATGGCGCAGCAGTTCACCGCGGCCGAGATCACCCCTCACGCGGCCGAGTGGGACGAGAAGCACATCTTCCCGCGCGACACGATCCGCCAGGCCGCCGAGCTCGGCTTCGGCTCCATCTACGTGTCCGAGGAATCGGGCGGGATCGGCCTAGGACGGCTCGAATCCGCGCTGATCATGGAGGCGATGGCCTATGGCTGTCCCTCGACCAGCGCCTTCATCTCGATCCACAACATGGCCGCGTGGATGATCGACCGGTTCGGCTCGGCCGAGGTCAAGCAGAAGTATCTGCCATCGATGATTACGATGGAGCGGATGGGCAGCTATTGCCTGACCGAGCCCGCGTCCGGCTCCGACGCCGCCGCGCTCAAGACCCGCGCGGTCCGCGACGGCGACCACTATGTGGTGAGCGGGTCTAAGGCCTTCATCTCGGGCGGCGGCGAGAACGAGATCTACGTCACCATGGTTCGCACCGGCGAGGAGGGTCCGAAGGGCATCACCTGCCTGGTCGTCGAGAAGGACATGCCGGGCGTCAGCTTCGGCGCGCAGGAGAAGAAGCTCGGCTGGCATTCGCAGCCGACCGCGCAGATCAATTTCGACGAGGTTCGAGTCCCCGTCGTCAACCGCGTCGGCGGCGAGGGCGAAGGCTTTCGGATCGCGATGATGGGGCTGGACGGCGGCCGGCTCAACATCGGCGCCTGCTCGCTCGGCGGGGCGCAGCGCTGCCTCGACCAGGCAGTGCGCTATACCAAGGACCGGAAGCAGTTCGGCACCTCCATCGCCGACTTCCAGAACACCCAGTTCATGCTCGCCGACATGGAGACCGAGTTGCAGGCGGCGCGCTGGCTGCTCTACGTCGCCGCGGCCAAGGTCACTGCCAACGCGCCCGACAAGACCAAGTTCGCGGCGATGGCCAAGCGGCTTGCCACCGACACCGGCTCGAGCGTCGCCGATCGCGCGCTGCAGCTCCACGGCGGCTACGGCTATCTGATGGACTATCCGATCGAGCGGTTGTGGCGCGACCTCCGGGTCCACTCGATCCTCGAGGGCACCAACCAGGTCATGCGGATGATTACCTCGCGCGAGATGCTGCGCCAGTGACCGACGCCGTCCTGACCCAGATCGAGGGTCCGCTCGGGCGGATCCGGCTCAACCGGCCGCGGGCGATCCACGCGCTCACCCGGGAGATGTGCGACGCCATGTCGGCCGCGCTGCTCGCCTGGCGCGACGACCCGGCGGTCAAGGCGGTGGTGATCGACCACGCCGAGGGCCGCGGCTTCTGCGCTGGAGGCGACGTGGTCATGCTGGCGAAAAGCGGTGGAGGCGACGGCGCGGAGGCGCGCGACTTCTTCTTCGCAGAATATCGGCTGAACCACCTGCTCTTCACCTATCCCAAGCCGACCGTCGCGCTGATGGACGGGATCACCATGGGGGGTGGGGTCGGCATCTCGCTGCCGTGCAAGTTCCGGGTCGCGACCGAGAACACGCGGCTGGCGATGCCCGAGACCGGGATCGGGCTGTTCCCCGACGTCGGAGGCGGCTGGTACCTGTCGCGCCTGCCGGGCCGGGTCGGCGAGTTCATGGCGCTGACCGGCGCCCGATTAGATGGCGCGGAGTGCCGCTATCTCGGGCTCGCCACCCACTATGTCGACCAGGCGTCGCTACCGGACCTGGTCGAGCGGGTTGCTAAGAGCCCGGGCCGGGTGAACGGGGCGATCGGCGCCTTTTCCGCCACCGTGCCCGAGGCCCGGATCGAGAAGAACCTGCCGGCGATCGCCAAGCTGTTCGCCTCCGACCGGTTGGAAGAGGTGATCGAGTGCCTCGAGGCGGACGGCGGCGACTGGGCACAGACTGAGCTGGCGACGCTCAAGTCAAAGAGCCCGCTGTCGTGCAAGGTCTCGCTCCGCCTGCTCCGAGAGGGCGCGGCGCGGACCGACTTCGCCGACGAGATGCGCGCCGAATATGCGCTCGCCTGCAACGTCGTCCGCACCCACGACTTCCGCGAGGGAGTGCGAGCGCTGCTGATCGACAAGACGGGCGATCCGAGCTGGGATCCGGCCACGCCGAACGCGGTCGACGATGCCATGCTCGACGCGCTGTTCGAGCCGCGTGACCCCGGCGAGGAGTGGACGCCCTTCGCGGCGGCCTGAGGAGGAACGATGACCGACTACCAGACCATCCTCGTCGAGCAGCGCGGCGCCGTCACGCTGCTGACGCTCAACCGTCCGCAGGCGCTCAACGCACTGAACAGCGAGGTGCTGAAGGAGCTGATCACGGCCTTCGCCGCCTATGACTCGGACGAGGGCCAGCGCTGCCTGGTGCTGACCGGGTCGGAGAAAGCCTTCGCCGCGGGTGCCGACATCAAGGAGATGCAGGCGCAGGGCTTTGCCGACATGTACGCGTCGAACTTCTTCGGCGGCTGGGAGCGGGTGACCGACACCCGCAAGCCGTGGTTCGCCGCGGTCGCCGGCTATGCGCTGGGCGGTGGCTGCGAGGTGGCGATGATGGCCGACTTCATCCTCGCCGCGGACACCGCCAGGTTCGGCCAGCCCGAGATCAAGCTGGGCGTCACGCCCGGCATGGGCGGGTCGCAGCGGCTGACCCACGCGGTCGGCAAGGCCAAGGCGATGGAGATGTGCCTGACCGGCCGGATGATCGGTGCGGAGGAGGCCGAGCGCGCCGGATTGGTGGCGCGGGTGGTGCCGGCGGCCGAGCTGCTGAACGAGGCGATGAAGACGGCCGAGACGATCGCCGGCATGGCCCCGCTCGCCGCCATCGCCAACAAGGAGATGGTCAACGCCGCCTTCGAGCAGGGACTGGCGCAGGGCATCCGCTTCGAGCGGCGCCTGTTCCACGGCCTGTTCGGAAGCGAGGACCAGAAGGAAGGCATGGCCGCCTTCGTCGAGAAGCGGCCAGGAAACTGGACCGGGCGCTAGGGCCGGGCCGAAGGAGAGCAACTTGTCGCGCGTCGCATTCATCGGGCTTGGCAACATGGGCGGCGGGATGGCCGCCAACCTCGCGCAGAAGGGCGAAACGGTCACCGCCTTCGACCTCAGCGACGCGGCGCTCGAGCGGGCGGTCGGCAAAGGCGCCAAGCGCGCCGCTTCTGCCGAGGAGGCCGTCACCGACGCCGATGCGGTGATCACCATGCTGCCCGCCGGCCGGCATGTGGAGCAGCTGTTCGGCCGCGACGTGCTCGGCAAGGCGCCGACCAGCGCCATTCTGATCGACTGCTCGACCATCGATGTCGACACCGCGCGGCGGGTCGAAGGCGCGGCGCAGGCGGGCGGATATGCGATGGTCGACGCGCCGGTCTCGGGTGGAATCGCCGCGGCGGACGGGGGCACCCTCACCTTCATGGTCGGCGGCTCGGCCGACGGATTCGAGCGCGCGCGCCCCTACCTCGAGAAGATGGGCAATGCGGTGATCCACGCCGGCGACGCGGGCGCGGGCCAAGCCGCGAAGATCTGCAACAACATGCTGCTCGGCGCGACCATGGCGGCGACCTGCGAGACGTTCGCGCTGGCGCAGAAGCTTGGGCTCGACCTGCAGACTTTCTACGACATCTCGTCCAAGGCGTCGGGCCAGAGCTGGTCGATGACCAGCTACTGCCCGGTTCCGGGGGTGGGTCCGCAAACGCCGGCCGACCGCGACTATGAGGGCGGGTTCCAGGCGCAGCTGATGCTGAAGGACCTCAAGCTCGCGATGGAAGCGGCGAAGGCGGCCGGTGCCTATACCCCGATGGGCGGCGAGGCGGAGGAGCTCTACCAGCGTTTCGTCGACCGCGGCGGCGCGACCAAGGATTTCTCGGCGCTGATCAAAATGATCGACGACAGCTGGACGCCGCCCGCCTAGCGCGCCAACCTGCACCTGTTGTTCGCTCGTATCGAAGGATGCCGCATGAAGAAGCTGCTCGTCACTGCCGCCGCGCTGGCGCTGCTCGCCGCCTGTAACAAGGGGACCAGCACCAATCAGGCGATGGCCGACGCCAATGCCGGGGCCGCCCAGGCCTCTTCCGCGCTCAACAACGCGGTTGCCAGCAGCGACGCGACGCCGCTCGACAAGGCCCGCGCGGCGGCGATCATCAAGGACCGCCATGCCAAGTACCACCAGATCGCCGACGCGATGAAGGCCGCCAAGCGCGGGCTCGACGCCAGTCCGACCGACATCGCCACCGTCCGCAGCTCGGCCGCGACCATCGCCGGGCTTGCCCCGCAGGTGCTGACCTGGTTCCCCAAGGGCACCGGTGTCGACAGCGGCAACAAGACCGGCGCCAAGGCCGAGATCTGGCAGCAGGCCGACAAGTTCGCCGCTTCGGCGAAGGACTTCAACGGCGCCGCCCAGGCGTTCGATGCGGCGGCCAAGGGCAGCGACCTGGCCGCGACCAAGACCGCGTTCGGCAATCTCGGCAAGAGCTGCAAGGCCTGTCACGAGCAGTTCCGCGCCGAGGACCATGATCACGACTGACGAGTCCGTGCCCACGGCGACCTCCAGCGAGGTCGCCGTCTGGGACCTTCCCGTCCGGATCACCCACTGGGCCCTCGCGGCGCTGGTCTTCTGGTCGTGGGGCACCGCCAAGTGGCACCACGAGCAGTGGCACATCTGGTCGGGTTACGCGATCCTGTTCCTGCTCCTGTTCCGGCTGTTCTGGGGAGTCGCGGGAAGCACCACCGCGCGTTTCACCAGCTTCGTTCGCGGGCCGGGCGGCGTGCTCGCCTATATTCGAAACGCGCGGGGATGGCATGCGATCGGGCATACCCCGCTGGGTGCGCTGAGCGTCGTTGCGCTGCTCGGACTGATGATCGCCCAGATCGGCTTCGGGCTGATCCTGGTCGACGATGACGGCGTGTGCGGCGGACCGCTCTCCAATATGGTCGATTCACAGACCAGCGAGCTGGCGATGGGCATTCACGCGCAGCTGTTCAACCTGCTGCTCGGCTTCATCGCGCTGCACCTGGCGGCGATCGTCTACTATCGGCTGGCTCGCCACAAGAAGCTTGTCCGGGCGATGATCACCGGCCGCTCCGAGGCGCCGGCCGGGACGATCGCCAACGTGCCCGCGGGCGTCGGTCGGCTGGTGCTCTGCCTCGCCTTCGCTGCGGCAATCAGCGGCTGGATCATCGCGCAGGGGAGCGGCTGCACGGCTTGATTGTCGCCCGGCGCGGCGCCACATCGCCGCCATGCTGATCGAGACCGAAGCCACGCCTAACCCGGCGACCCGCAAGTTCCTGCCAGGCCGCCCGGTGATGGACGCGGGCACCCGCGACTTCCCGGACGCCGAGGCCGCCGCCGCCTCCCCGCTTGCCGAGGCGCTGTTCGCCAGCGGGCTGGTCGAGGGCGTTTTCTTCGGCCGCGACTTCGTTTCGGTCACCGCCACGCCCGGCACCGACTGGCGCTATCTCGAGCCGGAAATCCTCTCGACCCTGCTCGACTTCTTCGTCTCGGGGACACCGATCCTCGCACCGGCGAGCGCCGCGGGCATCCAGGTCGCAGCCGACGCCGGGTTCGAGGACGATCCTGCCGACGCGGACATCATCGACCAGATCAAGGAACTGATCGAGACCCGGGTCCGCCCCGCGGTCGCTCAGGACGGCGGCGACATCGTCTATCGCGGGTATCGCGAAGGGACGCTCTACCTCGCCATGCAGGGCGCCTGCTCGGGGTGCCCGTCGTCGACGATCACGCTGAAGCGCGGGATCGAGGGGCTGATCCGCCACTACGTCCCCGAGGTGGAGACGGTCGAGGCGATCTGACCCAGCTTTCACTTGGGCGCGCCGCCGCTGGCGACTAGGCTGGCGGCCATGATCCGATCCCTCCTGCTCGCCCTCGCCAGCCTGGCTGCGAGCGCCGCCGCGCCCGTCCATCTCGCCGGCAGCATCCCGGGCCCCGACGGCGGTTGGGATTTGCTCGGGGTCGACCCCGCCACGAACCGGCTGTTCGTCGCCCGCAGCGACGGGCTGATGATGGTCGATCTCGCCACCCGGAAGGTCACTCCGGGCTTCGTCGCCGGCAAGCGGCTCCATGCCGCGCTGGCGATCCCCGGGACGACCATCGGGGCGACCACGCTCGGCGAGAGCAACGAGCTGCTGCTGTTCGATACCCGAACCGGCGCGGTCAAGGCTCGCGTGCCGACCGGGAAGGATCCCGATGCCGCCGCCTGGGACTCGGCGAGCCAAAAGCTGTGGGTGATGACTCCCGGCGACGGCAGCATCGACGTCGTTGATGCCGCGGCCGGACGGCGCTTGGCGACGCTCAAGGTCGGCGGGTCGCTCGAACTCGCCGCGGCGGACGGCGCCGGACACCTGTTCGTCAACGTCGAAGACCGCAACGAGCTGGTGAAGATCGACACGCGCCGGGTGGCTGTCGTCGCGCGGGCCCCGCTTCCCGGCTGCGACGGGCCGACCGGGCTTGCGCTGGCGGGCCGGGTGCTGATCTCCGCCTGCGCCAACGGCATCGCCCGCTTCACCGCGGCCGCCGACCTCAAGCCGCTCGGCTCGGCCGCGATCGGAGCTCGGCCGGACGGTGCCTTCGCCGACCCGGCCCGCCACCGTGCCTATATTCCCAGCGGAGGCGACGGCACGCTGGCGGTGTTCGACACGCGCGGAGCGCTGCCCCGCCTGATGGCGCGCGTATCGACCGCCAAGGGCGCCCGGACCGGCGCGGTCGATCCGCGCAGCGGCCGCGTCTATCTCCCGTCCGCCAGCTACGGCGCGGCGGCCAGGACCGGCGAGCGGCCGCCGATGGTTCCAGGCAGCTTCCGCCTGCTGCTGGTCGATCCGTCCGCGGGATGACCGCGGCCCGGGCTGCGGCGGCGCTGACGCTCCTGCTCGCCTCCCCGGTGCTGGCCGGACCGCCCTACGACACCGACGATCCGCAGCCGACCGAACTTCACCATTGGGAGATTTACAATTTCGTCGCGGGCGCGCGGGCGGAAGGGTCGCTCGACGGGGCGGCGGGGGTCGACCTGAACTATGGCGGCTTTCGGGAGGTCCAACTGACCGCGACCCTGCCGCTCGGGTTTTCGCGTGCGGCGGGGGAACGGTTTCGCGCCGGTGCGAGCGATGTCGAGCTCGGCATCAAGGCCCGCCTGTACCATGACGAGAAAGAGGGGCTCGCCTTCTCAGTCTTTCCCCGCGCCATCCTCCCGACCGGCTCGCGGGCGTTCGGCGGGCGCCGGATCCGGCTGCTGCTCCCCGTCTGGGCGGAGAAGGACAGCGGGCCGTGGAGCGTCTTCGGCGGAGGCGGGTTCGAGCTCAATCCCGGGGCCGGCAACCGCGACTTCTGGATCGCCGGAGTCGCGGTCACGCGCGAGTTCGGCGAGCGGCTGTCGGTCGGGGCTGAGCTCTTCCACCAAGGACCAGACAGCCGCGACGCTCGGCCCGAGACGCGCCTCGGCTTGGGCGCGACCGCCGCACTCGGCGGCCCCTATTCGCTGCTCGTCTCGGGCGGACCGAGCTTCAGCGCCGGCCATGTCGGCGCGCACGGCTATGCCGCGCTCGGGCTGAGCTTCTAGCGGTCGCTGCCGGCCGGACCAGTCCCGCCGCCCTGATCGAGCGACGCGCCGCCGCCGCCGAGCCCGCTGCTGTCGCCCGGAGTGCCCGAGCCGACGTCCTTGCCGGCCCCGCTGCCCAGCGCCTCGCCCTGAGTGGGCCCGGAGCCGGGCTTTCCCGCGGCATCGGCGAGCGAACCGTCCTCGCTGCCGAGCGCCGCGGCTTCGGCCGCCTCCTCGCTGCCGCTCCGTGCCGCGGCCTCGGCGGCGTCGGCCACGCTGCTCATCGCGTCGCCACTGAGCAGCACGCCGCGGTCGGTGCGGCCGCCGTCGGGCTGTCCGGCGCCCGCGTGGGTGCCGCCACCGGCGCTGCCGCCGGTCGCGTCCATCGCGTCCTGCCGCTTTACCAGGGCTTCCTCGTCGATCTTGCCGTTCCGGTCGGGTTCGCTGGCCATTCCTTGCTCCTTGCCTCGAGGATGACAACGAAGCGGGGCGGCGCATGTTCAGCGGCCGGTCGTCAGCGGCTCCGCTCCTCGTCGAAGCGGGCGAGCAGCCAGTCGCGGAAGCGCCGCACCTTGGCGACGGTGCGCCGCTCGGGCGGGTAGCAGAGCCAATAGGCGAAGCCGCGCGTGCCGAGCGTCGCGAACGGCTGGACCAGCCGGCCTTCGGCGATGTCGTTGGTCCAGAAGACGGGGGTCAGCAACGCGAAGCCGCGACCACCCATTGCCGCATGACCCTCGTTGGCCTGGCTGTCGAGGCGCAGCCCGCCGCCTCGCCGCCGCTCGCCCGGCGCTACTCCGGCGGCGGCGAACCAGCTGTCCCACCACGGGTCTTCGGGCGAGATCAGCGGCAGCTCGGCAAGGTCGCCGGGCTGCAGCGGGCGCCCCAGTTCGGCCTCGACCTGGGCGAGGAAGCGCGGGCCGGCCATCGGCGTGAAGTCGATGTTCATCAGCCGGTGCGCCTCCAGCCGCGGCCAGTCGCCGAGACCCGAGCGGATCGACACGTCGGCCTCCCCGGCGCCGAGGTCGAGCATGCGGTCGCCGGTGGTCAGCCGCACCGCGAGGTCGGGGTGCGCCACCTGGAAGCCGCCGAGCCGCCACGCCAGCCAGCTGTTGGCGAAGGTCTGGGTGGTCGCGACGGTGAGCGTCGCCTCGTCCTCGGCGCGAGTGACCGCAAAGGCCGCCTCGATCGCGTCCAGCGCCTGGGTCAGTGCCGGCTGGAGCTGGCGGCCAAGCGCCGACAGGCGGGCTCGCCCGCGCTCGCGGACGAACAGCGGCGCGCCGAGCCGCTCCTCGAGGCTCTTCACCTGATAGCTGACCGCCGCCTGGGTCATCCCCAGCTCGTTGGCGGCGGCGGTGAAGTTCTCAAGCCGAGCGGCGGCCTCGAACACCCGCACGGCGGCTAGGGACGGCAGCTGCCTCATCAACCCAGCTGATAAGCCCAGCTTATCGGGTGTGTCGAGCCTTTGATTGGCCGTCAGCACGTCGGGAGCGTAGATGAGGAGAGCAGCAGCCGACCAGCTCAGCTGATGATCGGCGGCCCGGCGCGATGCCGGTTCGGACCGGTTGCGGCTGCCTCGATGCGGACGAGAAGGAGAGACGAGATGATCGACGAAATCTTCGACCGGAACTATCGCGAGGCCCGCCAGCAGCTCAACGCCGCGGCGCTGCGGCTGGTCGCCAGTCTGGCGGAAAGCTTCCGCGCGCTGCACCGCATCCAGTTCGCCGCGCCGTGGAGCCGGCCCGAGCCCCGGCCCCGCAAACCGGAGTGGCGCCGGGTGGCGTGAGCGACACCGCTTCCGATTGCCCTTGCAGCCTCCCTCGCCTATAGCGCGGCCACCCCGGTCCTGGCTCGACTTCACGCAGAGCTTCGGCCGGGGTCTTTGTTTCGACGCGATTGGGAGCAGTGTCGCCGATGGCTCGTCGCCGCCAGATCTACGAGGGCAAGGCCAAGATCCTCTACGAGGGTCCGGAGCCGGGCACGCTGATCCAGTATTTCAAGGACGACGCGACCGCCTTCAACGCGCAGAAGCGCGGCACGATCAGCGGCAAGGGCGTGCTCAACAACCGGATCAGCGAGCATATCTTCACCTCGCTGGCGACGATCGGCGTCCCCACGCACTTCATCCGCCGGCTGAACATGCGCGAGCAGCTCATTCGCCAGTGCGAGATCGTGCCGATCGAGGTGGTGATCCGCAACGTGGCGGCGGGCTCGCTGTCCAAGCGGCTCGGGATCGAGGAAGGCACGCAGCTGCCCCGCACGATCATCGAATACTACTACAAGGACGATGCGCTCGGCGACCCGATGATCGCAGACGAGCACATCGCCTGCTTCGGCTGGGCCAGCCAGGACGAGATGAACGACATCGCCGACATGGCGATCCGCGTGAACGACTTCATGTGCGGCATGTTCGCGGCGATCGGGATCCGGCTGGTCGACTTCAAGCTCGAGTTCGGGCGGGTGTGGGACGGCGACTACAGCCGCATCATCCTCGCCGACGAGATTAGCCCCGACGGCTGCCGGCTGTGGGACATGAAGTCGAACGAGAAGCTCGACAAGGACCGCTTCCGCCAGGATCTGGGCGGCGAGGCCGAGGCCTATCAGGAAGTCGCCCGCCGGCTTGGGCTGCTCCGCGAAGACGACGAGTTCGCGGTTCTGGATCTCGACAGCCATCGGAAGAAGCGCGGCAAGTAACGCGCAGGTCTAGCCGCTTCGATTTCATTTGACGCCGGTCCGGTTCTGACTTGAACTCGGGTCATGGTAAGCGTCGCTGAACCGCTGAGCAGCGGAACGTCCGGGACTTCGGTTCCCTTGATCGACCGGGTCGTGCGCTGGTCCGGCTGGACCCTTGCCGGTTCGGTGTGGGCGAGCGGGGCGGTCTTCGGCCTCTACATGCTGCTCTTCTTCGGCGGCACGGCGTTGCACGGGACGCTCGACCGCTGGAACGAGTCGCTCGACTTCCTCCATCCTGCGAACGCGCCGTCGGCGACGGCCGGTATCGGCGTGCACTTTCTCGCTGGCGGGCTGTTGCTGATCCTCGGGCCGCTCCAGCTGATGGGCAGCATCCGGCGCGCGTATCCCGCGCTTCACCGCTGGCTCGGGCGGATCTATGTCGCTGCCGCGGGCATCGCCGGGGTAGGCGGGCTGGTCTTCATTCTAGTCGCGGGCACGATCGGCGGTCCGGTGATGAACGTCGGACTGGCGGGCTATGGCGTGCTCGTCACGCTCTGCTCGGTCAAGGCCTATACGGAAGCGCAGGCGCGCCGGTTCGAACGGCACCGGGCATGGGCGATCCGGCTCTTCTCGCTGGTGGTCGGGTCCTGGCTGTTCCGGATCGACTATGGCTTCTGGTTCATGATCGCCGGCAAGGTCGGTCACACCCACTTGTTCCGCGGCCCGTTCGACTATTTCATGGACTTCTTCTTCTACCTGCCCAACCTCGTTGTCGCCGAGCTTTTCATCCGCACCCGCCGGATGGCCCCGCACTCGGCGCTGAAGGCCGGAGCGGCGGCGGTGCTGGTCACCGCCAGCGCCTTCGTGCTGACCGCCAGCTTCTACTTCGCCGTGCAGTTCTGGGTGCCGGGCATGGTCAGCGGGGTGACCGGCGCGCCGCTCTAGGCCGCCGTGCGGCCGGACCTTGCGCCCTTGGCTGCCGACCCCCAAAGACGGCGCAAATGCCTCTCCCTCGCTGCCGTGTCGTTACCTTGAATGCCGCGCTCGGGCCGCTCGACTATCGCGTGCCGGAGGGGCTCGCGGTCGAGCCCGGCAGCGTGGTCGTCGCACCGCTCGGCCCGCGCCAGCTGATCGGGGTCGCGTGGGAGGCCGAGCGACTGCCGACCGAGGAAGTCGGCGACAACCGGCTCCGTCCGCTCGCCGGGCTGATCGACGTTCCACCGGTCCGCGCTCCGCTGCGCCGCCTGTGCGAATGGACCGCCGACTATTACCTCAGCCCGCTCGCCGCGGTGCTCAGGATGGTCCTGCCCTCGTCGAGCGCGCTGGCCGGCCCGCGCCAGCTCACCGAATATCGTCCGACCGGGCAGGTCCCGCCCCGCCTTACCCCGCAGCGCATGCAGGCGCTCGAGCGGCTGGAAGGACGGCAGGGTACGATCCGCGAGCTCGCCGACCACGCCGAGGTCAGTGACGCGGTGTTGCGCGGACTGGTCAACGCCGGTGCGCTTGAAGCAGTGGCGGTCGAGGCCGACCGGCCGCTCGACTGTCCCGACCCCGACTTCGCGCCGCCCACCCTCTCGCCCGACCAGGCCCAAGCGGCGGCCAGCCTCGCCGGCGCGATCGGCAAGGGCTTCGACCCCGCGCTGCTCGACGGCGTCACTGGCTCGGGCAAGACCGAGGTCTATTTCGAGGCGATCGCCGAGTGCCTGCGCCACGGGAAGCAGGCGCTTGTCCTCCTTCCCGAGATCGCGCTCACCGAGCCCTTCCTGAAGCGGTTTCAGGCGCGGTTTGGCTGCGCTCCGGCCGCTTGGCACAGCGACCTCCGCTCTTCCCAGCGGCGCCGGACCTGGCGCGGGATAGCCAGCGGCGAGGCGAGCGTCACCGTCGGCGCCCGCTCAGCCCTCTTCCTCCCCTACGCGAACCTCGGGCTGATCGTCGTCGACGAGGCGCACGAGCCCTCGTTCAAGCAGGAGGACGGGGTCCAGTACCATGCCCGCGACGTGGCGGTGATGCGCGGCCATTTCGAGGACGTGCCCGTCATCCTCTCCTCCGCCACTCCGGCCGTCGAAACCCGCCACATGGTCGAGATCGGCCGCTACCGCGAGGTCCAGCTGCCGATCCGCTTCGCCGGCGCCCGCCTGCCCGAGCTTCGCGCCGTCGACCTAACCAAGGACCCGCCGCCGCGCGGACGCTGGCTCGCGCCGAGCCTCGTCGCGGAGCTCGAGGCCAATCTCGAAGCGGGCGAGCAGAGCCTGCTCTTCCTTAATCGTCGCGGCTTTGCGCCGCTAACCCTCTGCCGCCATTGCGGCCATCGCTTCCAGTGCCCCAACTGCACCGCATGGATGGTTGAGCACCGGCTGATGCACCGGCTCGCCTGCCATCATTGCGGGCTGGTGATCCCGCCGCCCCAGGAATGCCCCGAGTGCGGCGAGCAGGACAGCCTGGTCGCCTGCGGGCCGGGGGTGGAGCGGATCGCCGACGAGGTCGCCGCGCTCTTCCCCGAGGCGCGGACCGCGATCGTCACCTCCGACACCATCTGGTCGCCCCAGCGCGCCGCCGAGTTCGTCCGCGCGATGGAAGCGCACGAGATCGACATCGTCATCGGCACCCAGCTCGTCACCAAGGGCTATCATTTCCCCAACCTGACCCTCGTCGGGGTGGTCGACGCCGACCTCGGGCTCCAGGGTGGCGACCTTCGCGCGGCGGAGCGCAGCTTCCAGCAGATCAGCCAGGTCGCCGGGCGCGCCGGGCGCGGCGAGAAGCCGGGGCGTGTCCTGATCCAGACCCATGACCCGGACGCGCCGGTCATCGCCGCACTGATCGCCGGCGACGCGCCCGGCTTCTACGCCGCCGAGACCGAGGCCCGCCGAGAGGCAGCGATGCCGCCGTTCGGGCGGCTGGCGGCGATCATCGTCTCGGCCGAGGACGCGCAGGAGGCGGAGGGCGTCGCCCGCCGGATCGGCCAAGCCGCGCCCGAGGTAGAGGGAATGGCGGTGTTCGGCCCCGCTCCCGCCCCGCTCGCCATGCTCCGCGGCCGCCACCGCCAGAGGCTGCTGGTCCACGCCGCGCGCAAGCTCGACGTGCAGGACGTCATCCGCGACTGGCTCGGGACCGTCGAATGGAGCGCGAAGGTCCGCGTCGCGGTCGACGTCGACCCTTATAGTTTCCTTTAGCAACCTGATGCGTTGAGCGGGCCGTATGCCTGTTCTCGTTCCCGTGCTGGGCGACCAGCTCAGCCACCAGCTCCCCAGCCTCGTCGGGGTCGAGCCCGCCGACACGATCGTGCTGATGATGGAGGTCTGGGACGAGACCCAGTACGTCAAGCACCACAAGCAGAAGATCGCGCTGATCTTCTCGGCGATGCGGCACTTCGCGGAGGAACTCCGCCGGCGTGGCTTCGCCGTCGACTATGTGAAGCTCGACGATCCCGGCAACAGCGGCAGCTTCACCGGCGAGGTCGAGCGCGCGGTGAAGCGCCATCGCGCGAGCGCGATCCGCACCGTCGAGGCGGGCGAGCGGCGCGTGCTCGCCATGCAGCGGAGCTGGGAAGGACGCTTTGCTGTCCCAGTCCGCCTGCTGCCCGACACCCGCTTCCTCTGCTCGATCGAGGAGTTCCTGGACTGGGCCGGCGCGCGGCGCGAGCTCACCATGGAATATTTCTACCGCGACATGCGCCGGCGCACCGGGCTTCTAATGAGTGCGGACGGCAAGCCCGAGGGCGAGCGGTGGAACTATGACGCCGACAACCGCGACGCCGCCCCGCCCGGGACCGACTTCCCCGACCGCCCGCGGTTCCAGAAGGACGTGATCACCCGCGAGGTGATCGAGCTGGTCGAGGACCGCTTCGGCTCGCACTTCGGGACGCTCGAGGGGTTCGAGTGGCCGGTCACCGCCGACGAGGCGGAATATGCCTTGTCCGATTTCCTAAGTCAGCGCCTGCCCCGCTTCGGCGCGACTCAGGACGCGATGCTGATCGGCGAGGTGACGATGAACCACGCGCTGGTCTCCACCTCGATCAACCTAGGGCTGCTCGACCCGCTCGAGGTCTGCCGCCGCGCCGAGGCCGAGTACCGCGCCGGCCGCGCACCGCTCAACGCGGTCGAGGGCTTCATTCGCCAGGTCATCGGCTGGCGCGAATATGTCCGCGGCATCTACTGGTGGGAGGGCGAGGGCTACCGCGAGCGCAACTTCCTCGAGGCGCGGCGCAAGCTGCCGGGCTTCTACTGGTCCGGCGAGACGGACATGAAATGCCTTGCCGAGTGCATCGGGATCACCCGCGACAATGGCTTCGCGCACCACATCCAGCGGCTGATGGTGCTCGGCAACTTCGCGATGCTGGCGGGGATCGATCCGGCGGAGGTCAGCGACTGGTACCTCGTCGTCTACGCCGACGCCTATGAATGGGTCGAGATGCCCAACGTGATCGGGATGAGCCAGCACGCCGACGGCGGACGGATGGCCTCGAAGCCATATGCGGCGAGCGGCGCCTACATCGACCGGATGAGCGATTATTGCGCGCACTGCGTCTACGACGTGAAGAAGAAGGTCGGGCCGCGCGCCTGCCCGTTCAACTCGCTCTACTGGGATTTCCTCGACCGCAATCGAGAGCGGCTCGGCCCTAACCGCCGGCTGCGCAACCCTTATGCGACGTGGGACCGGATGAGCGAGGAGAAGCGCGCGGCCTACCGGGATCAGGCGGCGCGTTTCCTCGCGACCCTTGAGCCGCCCGAGAGCGACTGGGTGTACTGAGCGCTCAGTAGACTGGAAGCGTGTCGACGTTGCCTGGCGGCGAATAGCGGCACACCAGATAGTCATAGTCCTGCGACGAGCGGATCGCGCACCCGATGTGCGTCGTCCCGCGCCACAGGATCTGGCTGTAGTGGCCGACATCTTCCCAGTTGCCGGTACGGCTCACCGCCGGGAAGTTGCCGGCGCGGAAGAAGCGGCCCTCGGACAGCCAGCCGCCGACCATCTGCTCGGGGCTGAACGCACCGCGCGTGCCCATCCAGAGATTCTCGCCCTGCCCCGGCCGCGCGGAGCGGTCGGAGTGGCCCCAGCGGCCGGTGCGCGCGAGTTCCGCGGCGTAGCCGGCGGCGGCGGCGGCAAGCGACGCGTCCCACTGCATCGGCCCGACGCCCAAGGCGCCGCGAGCGGCGTTCTGCTGCGCCAGCAGCCGGTCGGGGACCGAGGCGCTGGTGAACATCGGCATGGCCACGGCCGCGCCGGAAGAAAGGCTTGCGGCCGCGACGGCCGCTGCCGCGAGCGCGGCAACACGGTAATTGAAAAGCATTTCCCATCCCCCCGGATCGGTTGGATGGGATGCTCATCGGCCTGAAAGGTAAAGCAAAGGTGACCGTAACCAGCTTTACGACGAACCGACTCGAACTAGCGATCATTCAGAGGAACCTTGGCGTCCTCCCGCAGATCTACGCCCTCGGCGGTTAACAGCTTTCGCTTGCGTTCGAGCCCGCCCGCATAGCCGCCGAGCGTACCGTCCGCTCGAATCACGCGGTGGCAGGGCACCAGAACGGCCACGGGATTCTGCCCGTTTGCGGTGCCGACCGCCCGCGTTGCGGTGGGTGCGCCGAGGGCGGCGGCGATGTCGGCGTAGCTGCGCGTCTCGCCCGGAGGGATGCGCCGAAGCTCGGCCCAGACCCGCTCCTGGAAGGCGGTTCCGCGGACGTCGATCGGCAGCTCGGGGGCGCTCGCGGGAGTCTCGATCGCGGCGACGATTCCGGCGACCAGTCCGGCCAGCCCGCCGTCGTCGCGGCAAACCTCGGCGTTCGGGAACAGCCGCACGAGCACCGCCTCGTCCTCGTCGAACGTCAGCCGGCAGATGCCCTTGTCGGTCGCGGCGACGAGCAGCGGACCGAGATCGGTGTCGGACCGGGTCCAGCGCACGGTCGCGCCGCGCCCGCCGTCGATCCAGGCGGATGGAGTCATGCCCAGTCTCTCCTTCGCATCGGCATAGAAACGGCTCGGCGCCGCATAGCCGCTATCGTAAATGGCGTCGGTCACCCGCTCCGCTCCGCGCAGCGCCTGCTCGGCGCGGCGCGCCCGGAACGCGCGGGCATAGGCGGCGGGAGAGAGGCCGATCTCGCGGCTGAACAGGCGCTGGAAATGGTGCGGGGCATAGCCGACCGCGGCGGCGATCGCCTCGAGCGTGGGTGCTTCCTCCGCTTCCTCGATCAGCCGGACGGCCGCGGCGACCGCCTGTCGGTCGCGGCCCACCTCGTCCGGGCGGCAGCGCAGGCAGGGCCGGAACCCGGCGGCGCGCGCCGTCGCCGCGTCGGCGAAGAAGCGGACGTTCTCGCGCCGGGGCCGCCGTGCCGGGCAGCTCGGCTTGCAGTAGATCCCGGTCGTGGTGACGGCCCCGATGAACGCGCCGTCTTGCGCCCGGTCTCGCGCTTCGAAGGCCGCCCAGGCGGCGTCCTCGTCAATTGTTCGCATCAGCATGGACCTACCATAGGCCTTGGCCCTAGGTCGCGCTTCCCATGGCTTGCGCTCAAACCGGCTGGACGATCCACGAGGGCGAGCTGGACCGCCCCGACGTCGCCAAGCTCCTGGCCTTCCACTTCGCCGCAATGCGCGATGGCTCGCCGCCCGACGCCTGCCACGTGCTTCCCGCCGACGCGCTGCACGACCCGGCGATCCGCCTCTTCACCCTGCGCGAGGAGGGTCGGCTGCTCGGGGTGGGCGCGCTCAAGCGGATGGCGCTCGACCATGGCGAGGTGAAGTCGATGCGCACCGCCCCGGCCGCGCTCGGCCGCGGGGTCGGCTCGGCGCTGCTCGCGCACCTCATGGCCGCCGCTCGGGCGAGCGGCATGACCCGGCTCAGCCTCGAAACCGGTTCGACCGGCGCCTTTGCCCCCGCCCTGCGGCTCTACCAGCGCGAAGGCTTCACTCCTTGCCCGCCGTTCGGCACCTATCCTGACAGCGAGTTCACGCGCTTTCTCAGCCGTACGCTGTAGAGTCGCCCCGAGGCCACGTCCTCGTCCCTTCGGCCGCCCTCGGCGCGCGGCTTCTTGCATCGCTTCGGGCCCCCTGCTACGGGCGCGCCAACCCTGCGGGGGCGGGCGGTCCGAGAGGGCTGCGGCGCCCCGCTACGCACATCAATTCGGAGCTTTTTGCGCGTGGAGACATCCGGCGGCATTCGGGCCAGCTTAGCGGGACGCTATGCGTCGGCGCTGTTCGATCTGGCCCGCGACGAACGGCAGATCGACGCCGTGTCGCGCAGCCTCGACACGGTCCGCCAGACGCTCGGCGAATCGGCCGACCTTCGGACCGTCGTCAGCTCGCCGCTGATCGGCCGGGTCAATGCCGGCAAGGCGATTGAGGCCGCGTCGGCGCAGCTCCAGCTCGATCCCATCACCACCCGATTCCTCGGCGTCCTCGCCAAGAACGGCCGTCTGTCGCAGCTCGGCGAGGTCATCCGTCTGTTCACGCGGCTGTCGGCCGACCATCGCGGCGAGACCACCGCCGAGGTCGTCTCGGCCCGCCCGCTCGACGACGAACAGGTCGCCCAGCTCAAGCAGCAGCTTCGCGCCCGCGCCGGCCGCGACGTCATGATCGACGCCCGCGTCGATCCCTCCATCCTCGGCGGAATCGTCGTCCGGCTGGGAAGCCAGATGATCGACGTCTCGATCCGGACCAAACTCAACACCCTCGCCACGGCGATGAAAGGCTAAGCAATGGACATCCGCGCCGCTGAAATCTCGCGCGTCATCCGCGACCAGATCGCGAACTTCGACGCCGACGCTCAGGTCTCCGAAATCGGTCAGGTCCTCTCGGTCGGCGACGGCATCGCCCGCGTCCACGGCCTCGACAATGTCCAGGCCGGCGAGATGGTCGAATTCGAGGGCGGCGTGCAGGGCATGGCGCTCAACCTCGAGGCCGACAATGTCGGCGTCGTGATCTTCGGCTCGGACAGCGGGATCAAGGAGGCATCGACCGTCAAGCGCACCGGCACCATCGTCGACGTGCCCGTCGGCAAGGGCCTGCTCGGCCGCGTCGTCGACGCGCTCGGCAACCCGATCGACGGCAAGGGCCCGATCGACGCCACCGAGCGCCGCCGGGTCGAGGTCAAGGCGCCGGGCATCATCCCGAGGAAGTCGGTTCACGAGCCGGTGCAGACGGGCCTGAAGGCGCTCGACGCGCTCGTCCCGGTCGGTCGCGGCCAGCGCGAGCTGATCATCGGCGACCGCCAGACCGGCAAGACCGCCGTCGCGCTCGACACCTTCATCAACCAGAAGCAGGCGAACGCCGGCACCGACGAGAACCAAAAGCTCTACTGCATCTACGTCGCCGTCGGGCAGAAGCGCTCGACCGTCGCGCAGATCGTCCGCGCGCTCGAGGAAAACGGCGCGATGGAATATTCGATCGTCGTCGCCGCGACCGCCTCGGAGCCCGCCCCGCTGCAGTTCCTCGCCCCCTACGCCGGCTGCGCGATGGGCGAATATTTCCGCGACAACGGCATGCACGCGGTCATCGTCTACGACGATCTCTCGAAGCAGGCTGTTGCGTATCGCCAGATGTCGCTGCTGCTCCGTCGTCCGCCGGGCCGCGAGGCCTATCCGGGCGACGTCTTCTATCTCCACAGCCGCCTGCTCGAGCGCGCCGCGAAGATGAACGACGAGAATGGCAACGGCTCGCTGACCGCGCTGCCGATCATCGAGACCCAGGCGGGCGACGTGTCGGCCTACATCCCGACCAACGTCATCTCGATCACCGACGGCCAGATCTTCCTCGAGACCGACCTCTTCTACCAAGGCATCCGCCCGGCCATCAACGTCGGCCTCTCGGTGTCGCGCGTCGGCTCCTCGGCGCAGACCAAGGCGATGAAGAAGGTCGCCGGCTCGATCAAGCTCGAGCTCGCCCAGTATCGTGAAATGGCCGCCTTCGCCCAGTTCGGCTCCGACCTCGACGCCTCGACCCAGCGCCTGCTGGCCCGCGGCGCGCGCCTGACCGAGCTGCTGAAGCAGCCGCAATATTCGCCGATGCCGATCGAGGAGCAGGTCGCGTCCATCTTCGCCGGAACGCAGGGTTTCATCGACACGGTCCCGACCGCCGACGTCACCCGCTACGAGGCGGCGATGCTGAGCTATTTGCGCTCGGACAAGCCGGAAGTGCTCGCCAAGATCCGCGACACCAAGGCGCTCGACGACGAGACGGCAGCGGCGCTCAAGGACGCGCTGACGACGTTCGGACGGGAATTCGCCTAACGCGCACCTCCGTCATCCTGAACTTGTTTCAGGACCCATGGCGGAGCGGCGAAGCAGGTCGGAAAATGGGTGCTGAACCAGGTTCAGCATGACGGTTTGAAGGGTTAACTGAGTTGGCATCGCTGAAAGCCCTCAAGATCCGCATCGGCTCGGTGAAGTCGACGCAGAAGATCACCAAGGCGATGAAGATGGTCGCCGCGGCGAAGCTGCGCCGCGCGCAGTCGAACGCCGAAGCCGCGCGCCCCTATGCGCAGCGGCTGTCGACGGTCGTCTCCAGCCTCGCCTCGCGCATCACCGTTGGCCCGCAGTCGCCCAGGCTGATCGCCGGGTCGGGGCAGGACCAGACCCACCTGATCATCGTCGCCACCGGCGACCGCGGCCTCGCCGGCGCATTCAACACCAACATCGTCCGCGCCGTCCGCCGCAAGGCGGACGCGCTGATCGCGCAGGGCAAGACCGTCCATTTCTACCTCGTCGGCCGCAAGGGCCGGCCGGTGATCCAGCGCTTCTATCCCAAGGCGATCGTCGGCCAGTACGACACCGGCGACATGAAGAACCCGGCCTATGCCAACGCCCAGGCGATCGCCGAGGACATCACCGAGCGCTTCCTCGGCGGACAGTTCGACGTCGCCCACCTCGCCTATTCCAACTTCAAGTCGGTGCTCGCGCAGGAGCCGACGGTCGACCAGATCATCCCGGTCGTGCCAGCCACCAGCGACGCTGCGGCGAATACCGCCGCCTCCGCCGCGATCGAGTATGAGCCCGACGAGGAATCGATCCTCGCCGATCTCCTCCCGCGCAACGTCGCGATCCAGATCTATCGCGCCTTGCTCGAGAACCAGGCCGGCTTCTACGGCTCGCAGATGACCGCGATGGACAATGCGACCCGCAACGCCGGCGACATGATCAACCGCCTCACCATCCAGTACAACCGCCAGCGCCAGGCCGCGATCACGACCGAGCTGGTGGAAATCATCTCCGGCGCCGAAGCGCTCTAGGACATTCGAGAAGGCAAGGAAGACACCATGGCCACCGCCGCTGACACCCTCAACAACCCGCAGACGAGCAACCTCGTCGGCCGCGTCGCGCAGGTCATCGGCGCGGTCGTCGACGTCGCGTTCGACGGCGAGCTGCCGCCGATCC
This sequence comes from Sphingomonas ginkgonis, assembly GCF_003970925.1. Lineage (NCBI taxonomy): Bacteria > Pseudomonadati > Pseudomonadota > Alphaproteobacteria > Sphingomonadales > Sphingomonadaceae > Sphingomonas > Sphingomonas ginkgonis. Next base: position 1,243,858 of record NZ_RWJF01000001.1, on the reverse strand, counting down.
TCGGCGCGCTCGAGACCGACAATGGCGGCAACCGCCTCGTCCTCGAAGTCGCCCAGCACCTCGGCGAGAACATGGTCCGCACCATCGCGATGGACTCGACCGAAGGCCTGACCCGCGGCCAGACGGTAAACTCGACCGGCTCGCAGATCCGCGTCCCCGTTGGCCCCAAGACCCTCGGCCGAATCATGAACGTGGTCGGCGAGCCGATCGACGAGCGCGGCCCGATCGGTAGCGACCTCTCCGCCCCGATCCACGCCAGCGCGCCGCCCTTCGTCGACCAGTCGACCGAGGCCGCCATTCTCGTCACCGGGATCAAGGTCATCGACCTCCTCGCCCCCTACGCCAAGGGCGGCAAGATCGGCCTGTTCGGCGGCGCCGGCGTAGGCAAGACCGTGCTCATCCAGGAACTGATCAACAACATCGCCAAGGGCCACGGCGGCGTCAGCGTGTTCGCCGGCGTCGGCGAGCGGACCCGCGAGGGCAATGACCTCTACCACGAGTTCCTCGACGCAGGCGTCATCGCTAAGGACGCCGAGGGCAACCCCACGCCGGAAGGCTCCAAGGTCGCGCTGGTGTTCGGCCAGATGAACGAGCCGCCGGGAGCCCGTGCCCGCGTCGCGCTGTCGGGCCTCACCCAGGCCGAATATTTTCGCGACCAGGAAGGGCAGGACGTGCTCTTCTTCGTCGACAACATCTTCCGCTTCACCCAGGCCGGCTCTGAAGTGTCGGCGCTGCTCGGCCGCATCCCCTCGGCCGTCGGCTATCAGCCGACGCTCGCCACCGACATGGGCCAGCTGCAGGAGCGGATCACCTCGACCAACAAGGGCTCGATCACCTCGGTGCAGGCGATCTACGTCCCCGCGGACGATCTGACCGACCCGGCCCCGGCGACCAGCTTCGCCCACTTGGATGCGACCACGACGCTGTCGCGCGCCATCTCGGAGCTCGGCATCTACCCGGCGGTCGACCCGCTCGACTCGGTCAGTCGCGTGCTGACCCCGTCGGTCGTCGGCCAGGAGCATTACGAGACCGCCCGCGCCGTCCAGGAGATCCTGCAGAAGTACAAGTCGCTGCAGGACATCATCGCCATCCTCGGCATGGACGAGCTGTCGGAAGAGGATAAGCTCACCGTCAGCCGCGCCCGCAAGATCCAGCGCTTCCTGTCGCAGCCGTTCCACGTCGCCGAGGTCTTCACCGGCATCAGCGGCAAGTTCGTGCAGGTCGAGGACACGGTCCGCTCGTTCAAGGCGGTCGTCGCCGGCGAGTATGACCACCTCCCGGAAGCGGCCTTCTACATGGTCGGCGGGATCGACGAGGCGGTCGAGAAGGCCGAGAAGATGGCTCAGGAGGCCTGAGCCGCTTGAAGCCCAAGCCGCTTAACGAGACCTGCCCCTGGTCGGGCAAGCCGGTGAGTGAGGATTCGCTCACCACCTACCGGGGACAGGTCGTCGGTTTCTGCAACCCGGGTTGCCGGGACAAGTTCGAAGCCGCGAACCGCGCCTTCGACGCCGCGATCGAGAAAGTGACGAACAATGGCTGACCTCCACTTCGAGCTGGTGACCCCCGAGAAGCTGGTCCGCAGCGAGGACGTCTACATGGTCGTCGTCCCCGGCAGCGAGGGCGAGGAAGGCGTGCTCGCCGGGCACGCGCCCTACATGACCACCCTCAAGGACGGCAACCTGGCCATCTACCGCACCCAGGGCTCGCAGCCCCAGACCCTCCGCGTCAGCGGCGGGTTCGCCGAAGTCGGCGACAATGGGCTCACGGTTCTCGCCGAGAGCGCCGAGTAGCGCTCACCCGCCGGCGCGCCGGCGACAGGCGTAGACGAGGATCCCCTCGCCCCCGAAATCACGGCAGGTCCAGGTCGGGTCGAGCTGCTCGACCGCCGGCCTCACGCCGTCGGGCAGGCGATTGTCGGACACCCACAGCAGCGCCGCCGCCGGATCCCCGCGGGCGGCTGTAACCAGCATCCGGTTGCGTTCACCCGTCCAGTCGACCAGCCGCACGTCGACCGGTCGGCCGCTCCGCGCGAACTCGAAGCCTGCAACCTGGCGGAGGTTTTCGATCCCCTGCCCCTGCGCGCTCAGCGCGCCCGTCGGCGTCGACCAGAGAAAGTAGAGGCGTTCAGGGCCGCCCTCGACTAGCCAGCGCGAGGCGGTCTCCAGCTCGAAGTGGCGGCGTTCGCGGAACCGGATATCGTCAGGCCCTAACAGTAACGCCAGCAGAAGCGCGCTTGCGAGGCTCGCATAGACCGCCAGCACGATCGCGCGCGAGCGCGGCCATAAGCGGTCCGCCCACAGCGCGACTCCGAACATCAGTCCCGGCATGGCGGGGGTGAGATAGCGCGGCATCAGCGTCGGGCGGAACAGGCTCGACAGCGCGAGCAGCGCGATCGCAGCGACCGCGCACCATACCAGCAGGGCCTCGGGACTTTGCCGGAGCGCGGCTGCCCGCCACTCGCGACTGGTCAAAACCAGGGCGGCCGGAAGGACAAGGGACTGCGGCCCCATGCCGAGCACCCAAACCGGCAGCAGCACCATCGCCGCAGGTGGCACCGGATTGTAGTGGCCGAACAGGCCGACGGCGAAGAACAGCACGAAGCTCAGGTGAAACAGCATCCACGCTGCCGCCGCCAGCAGCGGCAGCGCGGCGGGAAGCAGCGCCATCCAGCGCCGCCGCTGTGTCGCCAGGATCGCCAGCGCCTCAAGCCCGCTGACCAGCAGGCTGTAGTAGTGCGTGAGGACCGCCAGCGCGGTCAGCGTCGACCAGAGAAGCGCGGCATTCCGATTTGGCCGGTGCAGCAGGCGGCGAAAGGCGATCGCCTGCGCGGCGGAAAGGAAGAAGAGCTGGGGATAGGAGCGCGCCTCGCTCGCCATCGCCAGCATCGGCAGCCACAGCAGGCAGGCTGCCGCCCAGAAGCAGCGGATGTTCAGCCGCTCGTGCCCCTTCCAAGCGATCAGCAGCGGGGCGCCGAACGAGAAGAGCAGCGGCGGCAGGCGGAGCGCGGCATCGCTCGTCCCGGCGAGCTTCGCCCAGCCCCACATGCCCATGTAGAAGGCCGGCCCGGTCAGCTCCGACAGGCACCAGCGAAGAAGGCCGGCAAAGTCCGGTTGCGCCGCGATCGTCGCGGTGAAGCTTTCGTCGAACCACAGCGGAAGGGTCCATCCCGCGGCGAGCCGCGCCGCCAGGGCCAACGCGAAGGCGGTTGCCAGCAGCAGACGCGGCCCGGCAAGGGTAAGGGTCGGCCGCGTGCCGCCGATCACCCCCTCCTCGCTCGCCATTATCGCCATGTTCGCCCTCAACTGCCCGCCGTCTTCTCGCGCGCACGGGTTAGGACGTGGTTAATGGGGCCATGCCGCGAGCACCGAAGCCGACCGGTTCCGGTCCGCGGCTGATTAGAGTTAGCAATTAATCAAACATTCCCGCTTAGCTCCCGGCAGAGCATCGACCAGATTGAACGGGATCGGATCGGAATGAACGCTTTCGGCAAGCGCAACGGGGTGGGCGGCGGTGGTCGACCGAGCTTCGGCGTCGCCCGTCCCATGAAGGGCGGCAGCGGGGGCGACCAGTTCCCGCCGCTGGAGGACGCGGCACCGGCGCCCGAGCCAGCCGCCTCCATGCCGAGCATGCCGGTCGGCCCCACGGGCGCAATGGACCGGCTCAACGATCGCCAGAACGCCAGCGGCGAGCGCGCGTCGAACAAGGCCGAAGGCTTCGAGGCCTCGGTCCACAAGATCAAGGAACAGGTGCTTCCGCGCCTGCTCGAGCGGGTCGACCCGGAAGCGGCGGCGACGCTCGGCAAGGACGAGCTCGCCGAAGAGTTCCGCCCGATCATCGGCGAGGTGCTGGCAGAGCTGAAGATCACCCTCAATAGGCGCGAGCAGTTCGCGCTGGAGAAGGTGCTCGTCGACGAACTGCTCGGCCTCGGGCCGCTGGAGGAGCTCTTGAGCGATCCGGCGGTCAGCGACATCATGGTCAACGGACCCGACCAGACCTTCGTCGAACGCAAGGGCAAGCTGGAGATCGCCTCCATCCAGTTCCGCGACGAGGAGCATCTGTTCCAGATCGCGCAGCGGATCGTGAACAAGGTCGGCCGCCGCGTCGACCAGACCACCCCGCTCGCCGACGCCCGCCTCCCCGACGGAAGCCGCGTCAACGTCATCATCCCGCCGCTCTCGCTGCGCGGGACCGCCATCTCCATCCGTAAATTCTCCGAAAAGCCGATCACGCTCGACATGATGCGCGGCTTCGGTTCGATGTCGGAGAAGATGGCGACGGCGCTCAAGATCGCCGGCGCCTGCCGCTTCAACATCGTCATCTCGGGCGGTACCGGCTCGGGCAAGACGACCATGCTCAATGCCCTGTCGAAGATGATCGACCCGGGCGAGCGCGTCATCACCATCGAGGACGCGGCCGAGCTCCGGCTTCAGCAGCCGCACTGGCTCCCGCTCGAGACCCGTCCGCCCAACCTCGAGGGCCAGGGTGCGATCACTATCCGCGACCTCGTCATCAACGCCCTTCGTATGCGCCCCGACCGGATCATCCTCGGCGAGATTCGCGGCCAGGAGTGTTTCGATCTTCTGGCGGCGATGAACACGGGTCACGACGGGTCGATGGCCACGCTCCACTCCAACTCCCCGCGCGAATGCCTCGCGCGTATGGAGAACATGGTGATGATGGGCGACATCAAGATCCCGAAGGAGGCGATCAGCCGCCAGATCGCGGACTCGGTCGACCTCATCGTTCAGGTCAAGCGCCTCCGCGACGGCTCGCGCCGCACCACCAACGTCACCGAGGTGATCGGCATGGAGGGCGAGGTCATCGTCACCCAAGAGCTGTTCAAGTTCGAATATCTCGACGAGACCCCGGACGGAAAGATCATCGGCGAATATCGCTCGATGGGCCTCAGGCCCTACACGCTGGAAAAGGCCAAGCAGTTCGGCTTCGACCAGCCCTATCTCGAGGCCTGCCTCTGAGCGGGCGTCCTGCGGGTCAGTCCGCGGGCAGCTCGCAGCGGTAGCGGATCATCCCCGGGTACATGAAGCGGTAGACCTCCGGTCCCACCTTGTAGGCCTCGCGGAAGCCGAATTCGCGCAAAGGCCGGGTCACCACATCGTTGCCGATGACCGCCGAGAAGCTCATCGCGCCATGGCCGAGCGAACGGGCGCGCTGGCCATGGGCGGCGAGCAGCCGGGAATAGTGGCCCTGCCCGCGGCAGTCCGGCCGGACCGCCGCATATTCGAGCACATAATCGGCGGCGTGGACCAGCTGCGGCGCCTTGCCGAAGAATCCGAACAAACGGACATAGCGAAGCCAGAAGCCGCGCGCCGCTTCCGCCGGCCAATCGAGCGCGGCCGAGACCTGCTCGAACCCGCTAGCGGTCAGCGGCCGAAGATCGTCCTGCATGTTCGAGAAGGCACTCATCGCCGCGACCGGCGCACCGACTTCGTCTTCGATCAACAGGAAGTCTTCGAGCCGGCCCCAATTGCTCGCGCCGCAGCGGAGCAGCGCCGCATGGAACGCAAGGGGAGCCGTGCCGGTACAATCGAGCGCATCATCGAACACGCCCTTGCCGGTCACCGGCTTCATCGATTCGTGCATCGCCCAGGCAAGGAACGGCACGTCTGCGCTATTCGTCGACCTCACCACGAGAACCATCGCCGCTCCCACACACCGCACGGGGCGGTCATAGCTTAAAGCGACATGACAACCTAATCGGTTAGGACGGTACGGCTTTGATGACCTCGCCCGCTAACTTCGCCCTTCGCGTGAAAGTGGATCGCGACTTCCGATAGTGACGTTCAGGATCACGGCGGTCGGACTCGGAAATGCGACGCACCTCGGGTCGGCGTATCTCGGAGCCGATCAACCCCGACTGGCGGGAACCGCGCCGTGCGACCCGCATTCATCTGCTTATGCTGGGTCGCAAGTCGGTGGGGGTCCTCACCTTTCACAAGTGCATCAACTACGGGTCCTACTGGCAGGCGCGCTGCATGGTCGACGGGCTAGAGGCGCGCGGCTTCCATGGCACGCTGCTCGACCATGATTGCGAGCGGGTGACGCTGGCGGAGTACCGCTGCGCGCTTCAGCCGACCTTGCCGGTACCAACCGGGCGCGCGCATTTCGGAGCCTACGCGACCAAGGTCCGCAACTTCCTCGACGCCTTTCGCCACCTGCCGCGGACCGAACGCTTCGGGCTCGACGACCCAGGCAGCGCGCAGCCGTTCGAGACGGTGGTGGTCGGCAGTGACGAAGTATGGAACCTTCGCCACCCCTGGTACGGCGGCAAGCCGATTTTCACCGGTGTCGGGCTGCCGGCCGAGCGGCTGGTCAGCTATGCCGCGAGCTTCGGCAACCACGATGCTGCCTGGGGCATACCCGACCACTACGCCGAACGGCTGAAGCGGTTCGACCACCTCTCCGTCCGGGACGAGAACAGCCGCTGCGCAGTGGCGGCGAGCACCGGCCGCGAGCCGGCGATGGTGCTCGATCCCGTCCTTCAATTCGGTCGGCCTGCGCCAGTTGGGAGTGGCGGCTATCTGCTGGTCTACGGCCACAGCTTTCCCGACTGGTACGCCGCCGCGGTGCGCGCCGCCGCCGACCGGCACGGCCTGCGGGTGCTGAGCTTCGGCTACCGCAACGACTGGGCCGACGAGCAGAGGGTCGACGCCGGGCCGATGGATTTCCCGGCGGTGGTCGCCGGAGCGGCGGGTGTTGCCACCAACTTCTTCCACGGCTGCGTCTTCGCGCTGCTGCACGACAAGCCGTTCGTCACCACTGCCACCGAGTACCGCCGCAACAAGCTCAACGACCTCACCGCCGACCTCGCCGCCGCGCGCCATCTGGTCGACGAGCGGATCGGCCACGACGAGTTCGATGCGCTGCTGCTGAGCCCGCTCGATCGCCGCATCGGCGAGCGGATTGCCGAGCGCCGCCAGGAGGGTCATGACTATCTCGACGCCGCGCTCGGCTGAGCCGGCGATCAGCCCGGCGGACATGGTCCGCTCCTCGCTTTGCATCGGCTGCGGCAGCTGCGTCTCGGTCGAGCCGGAGGCAGTGGTCCGCTTCGACCGCTACGGCCAGTACAAGCCCGACGGGCCGGACAGCTGGTACCATCGCCGCAGCGCCGATCTTGCCCGCCGCTGCCCCTTTTCGCCCGGTGCCGCCAACGAGGACTTGCTGGCGTGGAGCCGCTTCGCCGCAGCGCGTTCCGCGGACGGGCGGATCGGGCGTTTTGAAAGCGCCTGGGTCGGTGCCGCCGCCGAGCCGCCCTTCCGCGCGCAGGGCAGCTCGGGCGGTCTCGTCAGTTGGGTCGCGGCGGATCTGCTCGCCTCGGGCGTGGTCGACGGGGTGGCGCATGTCGTCCCGACCGACCCGACCGAGACCGGCCGCTTCTTCGACTATCAGATCAGCCGTAGCCGCGAGCAGCTGCTGGAAGGCGCCAAGTCGCGCTACTATCCAGTCGAACTCAGCCGCGTACTGCGCCAGATCCGCGCGACGCCCGGCCGCTACGCGATCGTCGGCGTGCCCTGCTTTATCAAGGCGGTCCACCTCGCCCGCCGCGCCGAGCCGCTGCTGGCCCAGCGCATCACCCACACACTGGGCCTGTTCTGCGGGCACATGAAGAGCGCCCGGCTGGTCGAGAGCTTCGCCTGGCAGCTGGGCGCGCCGCTGGAAGCGGTTCGCGCTGTCGACTATCGGCTGAAGGACGAAGGACGGCCGGCCAACTGGTACCGCGCGCACCTCGACCTTGCTGACGGATCGGCGCGCGGCGAGGACTGGTGGAATCTCGCGGACGGCGATTGGGGCGCGGGCTTCTTCCAGAACCCGGCGTGCGACAGCTGCGACGACGTGGTCGGCGAGACGGCGGATATCGCGTTCGGTGATGCCTGGGTCGAGCCGCACTCGTCCGACGGGCGCGGCACCAACGTCGTGATCGCCCGCTCGCGCGGGTTCGACGCCATGCTCCGCCGCGGCATCGAGGAGAGCCGGCTGGTGCTGGAGGAAGTGGATGCCGACTATATCGCGAGGACCCAGGCCGCCGGGCTCCGCCACCGTCGCGAGGGTCTCGCCTACCGCCTGACCTGGGAGCGCGACGGGCCGGTTCGGCCGGTCAAGCGGGTTGCGCCCTCGGCCGAGCTGCCGCTCAGGCGCAAGCTCGTCTACCGGATGCGTGCGGCGATCGCCCGCAACAGCCATCGGCTGGCACTGCTGGCGCACCGGACGGGGCGGACCAGCCTTTACACGGCGTGGGCGCGACGATCGCTCAAGCTCTACCAGGCGCTGGCCTGGTCGGCGGGGCCACTGGGCAAGCCATTCGATCGCTGGCTCGGGCCGCCGAGGACTTCAGACTAGGGCGGCCTCCGCGAGCTGGATTGCCCGCGCCTTGGCGGCGGCGATGTCGAGCTCGCTGGTGTCGAGCAGGATGGCGTCCTCGGCCTGGCGCAGCGGCGCGGCGGCGCGGTGGCTGTCGCGCTCGTCGCGCGCGCGGATGTCGAGCAGCACGTCGGGCAGGTGCGCGGGAAGGCCGCGCTTCTCCAGCTCGGCCAGCCGGCGCTCGGCCCGGACTTCGGCGCTGGCCGTGACGAACAGCTTGACCCGCGCATCGGGAGCGATGACCGTCCCGATATCGCGCCCGTCGAGCACTGCGCCGCCCGGCTGCCCGGCGAACGCCTGCTGCCGTTCGAGCAGCGCCGAACGGACCGCCGGATAGGCGGAGATGCGGCTGGCGATGCCGCCGACCATCTCGCTGCGGAGCTCGGGATCGCCGCTGTCGAGGTTCAATTCCTGCGCGGCGCGGAGGGCCGCGAACTCGCTGTCGGGGTCGCCGCCCCAGCGTAGCAGGGCCAGCGCGACGCCGCGGTAGAGCAGGCCGGTATCGAGGTGCGGCAGGTCGAAATGGGCGGCGAGCGCCCGGGCGACGGTGCCCTTGCCGCTGGCGGCGGGGCCGTCGACGGCGATGACGAGGGGGGCGCGGGAAGTCACGGGTGCCGGCTTTGACAGCGCCCCTCCCCTATGGCAAGGCGCCGCCGATTTCCGCGCACGCCGTTGGCCGCGCGGTTCAATGAATTCATCGGAGACTGTTCATGGTGAAGCCCGAGTGGGGCCACAAGCGGACCTGCCCCAAGTGCGCGACGCGTTTTTACGACCTTGGCAAGGATGATCCAGTCACCTGCATTGAATGCGGCACCGCCTTCATGCCGGAGCCGGTGCTGAAGTCCAAGCAGCCGCTGCCGTTCGAGGCGGCGACCACCACGCAAGCGCCTGCCGCGCGGGAGAACGAGGATCTCGGCGCCGAGGATCTCGCGATCGACGAGGACGAGGAGCCGAGCGCGGACGACGAGGTGGATCTCACCACCACCGATGACGACGACCTGGGCGTCGGCACCGGGGGCGAAGACGAGGAACATTAATCGTCGCGCGCCTGCCGCGCCGCTGAAGAAAAGGGTCGCCGGTCACCGGCGGCCCTTTTGTTTTGTCCGTTGCCGCCCGCAACTTGACCGCCTGAGGCCATAATGTAGGGCCAGCGCCAAGCGGAGGGTTGATGGCGTCTTCACTGATCTCCTACGAGCCGGCAACCGGCGCCGAGCTCTGGTCGGGCGAGACGGGCGACGCCGGTGCGGAAGTCGCCCTGGCGCGCGCCGCCTTCCCCGACTGGGCCGCCCGCTCCGTCTCCTACCGAACCGAGAGCCTGCGCCGCTTCGCCAACGTCGTCCGCCAGCGCGAGGGCGAGTTCGCCGATCTGATCGCACGCGAGACCGGCAAGCCGCTGTGGGAGGCGAAGACGGAGGTCGCCGCGGTCGTCAACAAGGTCGACATCTCTATTTCCGCCTACGCCGAGCGAACCCCCAAGCGGAGCCTTGAGGCGGCGCTCGGCAACAAGGTGGCGGTCCGCCACAAGCCGCATGGCGTGCTGGCGGTGCTTGGCCCCTACAATTTCCCCGCACACCTGCCCAATGGGCACATCGTTCCCGCGCTGATTGCCGGCAACGCCGTGGTGTTCAAGCCGTCGGAGAAGACCTCGGCGGTCGGCGCGCTGCTCGTCCGTTGCTATCACGAGGCCGGCATCCCCGAGGGTACGGTGCGGCTGCTGCTGGGCGGGCCGGAGCAGGGCCGCGCGCTGGCTGCCGAGGCCAACATCGACGGGCTCCTGTTCACCGGCTCCGCCCGGGCCGGCCAGGCACTCCATCGCCAGTTCGCCGACACGCCGCAGAAGATTCTCGCGCTCGAGCTCGGCGGCAACAATCCGCTGGTCGTGTGGGAAGGCAAGGACATCGCGGCGGCGGCGACGATCATCGTCCAGTCGGCCTTCCTTTCGGCCGGCCAGCGCTGCACCGCCGCACGCCGTCTGATCGTCCGCGCCGGCGAGGAGGAAGCGCTGGTCGCCGAGATCGTCCGGCTGATGGACCGGCTGATCGTCGATCATCCTCACGCCGAGCCGGCGCCTTTCATGGGCCCGGTCATTGACAATGGCGCGGCCGACCTGCTGCAGGAGCAGTTCCTCGGGCTGATGATGAAGGGCGGGCGGGTGATCCGCCGGCTTGAGCGGCCGCGCGCCGGCCTGCCCTTCCTCACCCCGGCGCTTGTCGACGTCACCGACGTCGCGGACCGGCCCGACGAAGAGCTTTTCGGGCCGGTGCTGCAGATGGTGCGGGTGGAGAGCTTCGACGAGGCGCTGGCAGAGGCCAACCATACCCGCTTCGGGCTCGCCGCCAGCCTGCTCGGGGGCAGCCCGAAGCTCTACGACCGCTTCTGGTCCGAGGTGCGGGCCGGAGTCATCAACTGGAATAAGCCGACCAACGGCGCGCCCAGCAACGCCCCGTTTGGCGGGGTCGGCCTGTCCGGCAACCATCGCCCGAGCGCCTTCTACGCGGCCGACTATTGCGCCTATCCGGTCACCAGCAGCGAAACCGAGATTGCCCGCGCCAGCATCGCCGAAGGGCTGCGCGACCCCAATCTGCTGGAAGACTGAACGGGATCGGCGGGCCGGCCGGAGGGGACAATCTTCGGCCGGCCCGCACTCCCACCCCCCGGTGAGGCCTAGTCGCGCATGTCCGGCAGATAGTCGGACTCGGCGAGATCGCTGAAGCGGGTGATGTTGCTGTCGAACTTGAGCCGGACTTTGCCGGTCGCGCCGTGGCGCTGCTTGGCGACGATCACCTCGGCGAGCCCGTAAATGCGTTGCATCTCCTCCTGCCATCCGGCGAAGTCGGGATGGTCTTCGGACGGCTGCTTGGCCTGGAGGTAATAGTCGCCGCGATAGACGAACCAGACCATGTCGGCGTCCTGCTCGATCGAGCCGGACTCGCGCAGGTCGGATAGCTGCGGACGCTTATCCTCCCGCTGCTCCACCGCGCGGCTGAGCTGCGACAGGGCGAGCACCGGCAGGTCGAGCTCCTTGGCAAGCTGCTTCAGCCCGCGGCTGATCTCAGAGATTTCCTGGACCCGGTTGCTGTCGCCGCCCTTGCCGGTGCCCGAAAGGAGTTGGAGATAGTCGACGACGATGAAGCCGATGCCCTTCTGCCTCTTCAGCCGGCGGGCGCGGGCGCGAAGCGCGGCGATCGACAGGCCGGGCGTGTCGTCGATGTACAGCGGCAGGCTCTGCAGCTCGGCGGCGGCGCGGGCGAGATTGCGGAACTCCTGCTGGCTGATCTTGCCCATGCGGAGGTTTTCCGAGCTGATCCCCGACTGTTCGGCGAGCACGCGGGTGGCGAGCTGGTCGGCGCTCATTTCCAGGCTGAAGAAGGCGGTCGGAGCACCGGCCGACTTCTCGGCCGCGATCCCGTCCTCCTGGTCGCGGAGGAAACGCTGCGCAGCGGCAAAGGCGATGTTGGTGGCAAGCGAGGTCTTGCCCATGCCGGGGCGGCCGGCGAGGATCATCAGGTCGGACGGGTGCATGCCGCCGATCTTCCCGTTGAGCGATTCCAGACCGGTGGTGATGCCCGACAGGTGACCGCCCGAGTTGAGCGCTTTCTCCGCGGTTTGCAGGGCGATCCGGGTCGCCTCGGCGAAGGCCTTGACCTTGCCCTCGCCGCCGCCTTGCTCGGCGACCTTGTAGAGCTCGGTCTCGGCGCGCTCGATCTGGGTCAGCGGGGCGACTTCCTCGCTGGTGTCCATCGCGCCCTCGACTAGGTCGCGGCCGACCCCGATCAGCGCCCGCAGCAGCGCGAGGTCGTAGATCTGCGCGGCGAAATCGCGGGCGCCGAGGATCGCCGCGCCTGAGCCGGTCAGCTGGGCGAGATAGCCGGGGCCGCCGACCTCCTTCATCGCTTCGTCCGCCTCGAACATCGGGCGGAGCGTGACCGGGTTTGCGACCATGTTGCGGTCTGTCATCCGCAGGATCGCTTCGTAGATGCGCCCGTGCAGCGGCTCGAAGAAATGGTCGGCGCGGAGCCTCAGCTGCACGTCCTCGACCAGCCGGTTGTCGATCATCAGCGCGCCCAGCAGCGCGGCTTCCGCCTCGATGTTGTGCGGGACGCTCGGCGGCTCGGGCGCGTCGGGCGCACCGGGGTGTCGGAGGATCTCGGCCATGCCCCTGTCCTACTCACCGAATGGCGGCGGCTCCAGCCCGCCACGACGAACCGAGCGGGAGAGCAATGTGGAAAACTCTGTCGATAAGGGGCGCAAGGCTCGCCAAAACCGCCAATGTGCAATCCACAGAAAAGCGGCGGGCCGTGCATCGTGCGGGTGACGCTGGCGGCAGTGCCCGCTAGCCAGCTCGAATGAGCATCTTGTCCGATCGCTGGATTCGCGAGCAGGCGCTGGAAAACGGCATGATTGAGCCATTTGTGGAGGCGCAGCGACGCGAGGGCTGCATCAGCTACGGCCTGTCCAGCTATGGCTACGACGCACGGGTCGCGGAGGAGTTCAAGATCTTCACCAACGTCGACAATGCGGTGGTCGACCCCAAGGATTTCGCCTCCAACAGCTTCGTCGACCGCAAGACGGACGTGTGCATTATTCCGCCCAACAGCTTCGCACTGGCGCGAACCGTCGAGTATTTCCGGGTTCCTCGCGATGTGCTGGTCATCTGCCTCGGCAAGTCGACCTATGCGCGCTGCGGGATCATCGTGAACGTCACGCCGTTGGAACCCGGGTGGGAAGGCCATGTCACGCTGGAGTTCTCCAACACCACGCCGCTGCCGGCCAAGATCTACGCGAACGAGGGCGCCTGTCAGTTCCTGTTTCTCAAGGGCAACGAGCCGTGCGAAACCAGCTATGCCGACCGAGCCGGCAAATATATGGGCCAGCGCGGCGTGACCCTGCCGCGGCTCTAGCCCCGCTCCGGCGCCAGTGACGATCAGCCGTTCCCTGACGGTCGGCGAGCGGGCAATGGCGGCCTCGCTGTTCGGCGACGCGCTCGATCTCGACGCGGTGCGGATCGTGCGCGGCAAATGGTGGCCATTCCAGCCGCGCGATGTCATCATGGCCCCGACCGGATCCATCCACTTCCATCCCGACAATCCGCTCTGGGCCAAGGATTTCTCGACCGCGCCGCTCGGCCACCAGGGACTGGTCATGCACGAGCTGACCCATGTGCTGCAGGCGCAGCAGCGCGGGCGTTTTTACCTGCCGCTGATGCGCCATCCCTTTTGCCGCTATGGCTACAAGCCCGAGGTCGATCGGCCGTTCGGGCGCTACGGACTGGAGCAGCAGGCGGAGATCGTCCGCCACGCCTTCCTCCTCCGCCACGGTCCACGGCGCGACGACCTGCCGCTCCTCGCGGAACTGGAAACGATCCTGCCCTTCGGGACCGGCCCCTCAGCGCAGCTGGCGCAGCAGCTGTAATGCCAGATCAAGGTTCTGCAGCTTGTCACCATGCTGGGCGAGCACCAGGACGTCGGCAGTCAGCGCATCCTCCAGTTCGCTGAGCAGGCGGATGATCTCGGGCACCCGCGCCTGGGTCACGGCCGGCGTTGCATGGACGAAGGGAACGGATTCCCCCTCCCCCGCGCGCCACTGCCGGATCACTTCGTCAACCTGGTGCTGCTGGACCGACCCAATCGGCTTCAGCCAGATGTCGACCCGCTCCGGGTAGCGGAAGCGAACGCCGGTCTGACGTCCGGCCGACCAGACCACCGTTCCGACCGCCGCAAGCCGACCACGCTGGATGTTGATTTCCGATCCGACCGCGAGCCCTTCCACCCCTTCGATCATCACGCCGCTTTCCGACATGTTGCGGAGCTTGACCGGCGTCGTCGCCTCACCGCGGCGCAGGGTCGCGCCGACGAACATGCTGGTGCGCGGAAAGCCGCGAGCGTCGGACGCCTGGGGATTCATCAACCACGGTTTAGCGAGCTGTTGGTCACGCGATGGTAAATCATGCCTTCATTATGGATGAAGTCTGCTCCGCAACGCGGCCGACCCGGCGCGAAATGCGCAGCGCAACGGATGGCCAATCCCGCAAGCTGCGCATATTCGGGACGAAATCGTTGCTGCCCGCCCGGTCCGGAACCCTTCCGTCCCGGCGCGGTTCGGGCGCGAACCAGGGGGACTTCTTCTTTGCTCGACCGGCTCAACGACCGTCTGTTCAACCGGCTCGCGCTCGTCGGGCTGCTCGCCGGCTTCCTCCTGCTGATCATTGCCTTCGTGACCGTGCTGGCGAGTTCCAGCAGCAGTCAGCGGGCCACCGGCTGGGTCCGCCACACCTACCAGGTCAAGGATACGCTCAACCGCACGGCGCTGGCGATCGAGCGGACCGAGACCGCGACCCGCGGCTATCTGCTCGCCCCGAGCCCGCTGCGTGTGGTCACCGCGCATCGCAACGCCGGCCTGGTGCTGCCCGGCGTCGACCGGCTGAAGGAGCTGACCCAGGACAATCCCGGGCAGCAGCGGCAGATCGCCCTCCTTCGCGCCAAGATGGCCGACCAGCTGGCGACTGACATCGACATGCTGCGACGCGCGGTCGCGGGAGACCTCGCCGGCGCACGGGAGGAATTCGCCGAACGGGTGAAGGTTCGCCAGATCGACCAAATCCGCGCGCTGGAGGCGCAGATCGAGGATGCCGAAAACCGGCTTCTGGTGCAGCGACAGGCGGTCGAGCAGGAGCGCCGCAATCAGCTCAACCTCATCCTCGCGCTGCTCGGCCTGCTGATGATGGTCCTCGGCGCGGCCACGTTCGTGATCGTCCGCCGCTACACGCGAGACCTGACGCGCACCCGCGACCGGCTGAACCTGCTCAATGCCGATCTCGAGGGCGAGGTGGGGCGGCGGACCGCCGACCTCACCCGCGCCAACGAAGAGATCCAGCGCTTCGCCTACATCGTCAGCCACGACCTGCGTTCACCGCTGGTCAACGTGCTGGGTTTCACGGCCGAGCTCGAGCAGGCCAACAAGGCAATCGGCGGACTTGTCGAGCGTGCCGAGCAGGAGGCTCCGCAGTTGCTGACCGAAGACGTCCGCTTCGCCCGCGAGGATCTGCCCGAGGCCATCGGCTTCATTCGCTCGTCCACCCAGAAGATGGACCGGCTGATCAACGCCATCCTCAAGCTGTCGCGCGAAGGCCGGCGCAACCTGTCGCCGCAGCCGCTGGCGATGGATGCGGTGATGAGCGAGATCGTCGCCAGCCTCGAGCAGCGGCTCGCCGCAAAGGAGGCCGAGGTGAGGATCGAGGCGCCTCTTCCGGACCTCGTCAGCGATCGTATCGCCATCGAACAGATTTTTTCCAACCTCCTTGAAAATGCGGTGAAATATTCCGATCAAGAGCGCGCGCCGAGGATCGTGGTGTGGGGTCGACGGGAGCGCGAGAGGCTGATCTACGAGGTGGAGGACAATGGCCGCGGGATCGATCCACGAGACCATAGCCGGATTTTCGACCTGTTCCGCCGCTCGGGCCAGCAGGACCAGGCGGGCGAAGGCATCGGGCTGGCCCATGTGCGGGCACTCATATACCGGCTGGGCGGACTGATCGACGTGAATTCCGAGCTGGGCCGCGGGTCGACCTTCACGGTGCGCCTGCCGGCCGAGTTCAAGGATGAGGGGGACAAGAAGTGAATAGCCATCGGCCGGTCAACATCGTCATGATCGAGGACGACGAGGGACATGCGCGCCTGATCGAGAAGAACATTCGTCGCGCCGGGATCAACAACCCCATCTGCCACTTCACCGATGGTACCAGCGCGGTCGAATATTTGTTCAACCATCCGGAAGGCCCGGCGAAAAACGGGCCGGCGCTGGTGCTGCTCGACCTCAACCTGCCGGACATGAGCGGGACCGACATCCTACAACGGGTCAAGAGCGACTCCGCGCTGCATCGGACCCCGGTGGTGGTGCTGACGACAACCGACGACAAGGTCGAGATCCAGCGCTGCTACGACCTCGGCTGCAACGTCTACATCACCAAGCCCGTGAACTACGAGAGCTTCGCCGACGCGATCCGCCAGCTCGGCCTGTTTCTCTCCGTCATCCAGGTTCCGGACATCGACGCCTGATGCAGCAGCCGCGCCGCATTCTCTACATCGATGACGACGCCGGGCTCCGTCGCCTGGTGGAGAAGCTGCTCGGCCGCCGCGGGCACACGGTGGTCACGGCCGCCACCGGCGACGACGGGGTCGCGCGGGCCCGCGAGGGCGGGTTCGACCTGATCGCAGTCGACCATTACATGCCCGGGATGGATGGGCTGGAGACGCTCCAGGCCTTGCGCGCGTTGCCG
The DNA here is from genome assembly GCF_003970925.1 of Sphingomonas ginkgonis. Lineage (NCBI taxonomy): Bacteria > Pseudomonadati > Pseudomonadota > Alphaproteobacteria > Sphingomonadales > Sphingomonadaceae > Sphingomonas > Sphingomonas ginkgonis. The sequence goes on along the minus strand of NZ_RWJF01000001.1, from coordinate 1,227,207 downwards.
GACGGGCCGCCAGTCGTCTACGTCACCGGTTCGGAAGAGAGCAGCGTCGCGGTCGCCGCGCTCAAGGCGGGCGCCGCGGAATATGTCGTGAAGTCCGTCGGTGACGATTTCGTCGACCTGCTCGAGCGGGCCTTCTCGCATGCGCTCGCGACGCTCCGGCTCGAACGCGCCAAGGCCGAGGCGGAGGAGGCGCTGGTCGCGTCCAACCTGCGGCTCGAGACGCTGCTGCGCGAGGTCAATCACCGTGTCGCCAACTCGCTCCAGCTCGCCGGGACAATGGTCGGCATGCAGGCTCGGCTGCTGCCCGAGGGACTGGCGCGCGACGCGCTCGACGATACCGAGCGGCGGATCCAGGCGATCGCGCAGGTCCACCGCCGTCTCTACGCCAGCAGCGACGTGCAGTCGGTCGCGATGGACGAATATCTTGCCGCGCTGGTCGCCGAGCTGGAGGAGACCTGGTCGAGCAGTCACGCGCCGCGCCACATTCGCCTGACCGCCGAGCCGCTCCAGCTCGAGGCCGACAAGGCGCTGAGCCTCGGCGTGATCGTCAACGAGTTGGTCAGCAACGCCTGCAAATATGCCTATTCGCCCGATGACGCCGGCGAGATCCGGGTGAATTTCGGACGCACCGGCGAGCAGCATTTCCGACTGTGCGTCGAGGACGACGGGCGCGGGATCGAGTTGGGTACGGCGCCGACCGGAACCGGGCTCGGGACGCGGCTGATCACCGCCATGGCCAAGTCGCTCGGCGGCCCGGTCGAATATGACCGCAGCCATCGCGGTGTCCGCGCGACGCTCGAGGCAGCAATCGCCTGAGCGCGGCGGCGGTCAGGCGTGCAGTCCGCCCGCCGCGTTTAGCACGATCCGTTCCACGCCGTTCTCTTTCAGCGACACCGACCCTTGTGCCAGCTTCGGCGCGATCGGCGCTCCGTAGTGCTCAATGGGCGTACGGCCGGTGAGAAGCCCGCGCAGCACCCTGCTCGAGATGCCGTGCATGACGACCAGGTGCGTGGCCGCTCCATAGACCGTCTCGCCATGGCGAAGGATGAGGAAGCGGCCCGCATGCATGTCGCCCCGGCTAGCCGCTGCTGGCAGGCGTCGCTAGCCCGCCTTCCCCTCGCCCGGAATCGGCGTCGGAGTATCCAGCGCCTCCTGAACGTAGAGGCGCTTCACCATCACGTAGATCACGACGGTGAGCGGGGCGGCGAAGACGATCCCCATCGGCCCGAACAAGGCGCCGGCTGCGAGCAGCGAGAAGAGGAGGATGAAGCCGGGCAGCTCGACCGCCCACTGCTGGATCATCGGCTGGATCGCATAGCCTTCGATGTTCTGGATGCCGACGTAGAGCAGCAGCGTCCACAGCGCGAGCTCGGGGCTGATTGCGAAGGAGAGAAGGATGCCGGGAATGGCCGACAGGATCGGGCCGGCGAAGGGGATGAACTCGAGCAGTCCCGCCAGCAGGCCGAGCGCGAGGAAGCTCGGCACGCCGAGCAGCCACAGGCCTAAAGTGGTGAGCAGCCCGATCAGCAACATGGCAATCAGCTGCGCCTTAAGCCACAGCCGAAGCGCGCGGCCGCTGTCCTCGAAGCTCTGCTGCGCGATTCTCCGCTTGCCTTCGGGGATGAGCTTGAGCGCGCCTTCTTGGTAGAAGCGCGGCTGGTTGGCGAGGAAAATGCCGCCGACCACGATCAGCAACGTGTCGGTGAAGCCGCCGCTCAGTGACATGAGGAAGCTGGTGACCTTGCTCATCACTCCGCCGGTAGCGCCGCCGCCGGTGAGGTTCTGCAGCGGCACTTCGATGCCGTAGTGCGAGAGCCGGCTCTGCACCGCCTGCCACGCCTGCGGGATGGCCGCCCGCAGCGTCTCGGCTTGGCTGACCACCTGCGCGCCGAACAGGAACCCGGCCCCGATCACGATGCCAAGCACCAGCAGTACGGAGATAACGAGCGCGGCGCTGCCGCCGACGGGGACGAAGCGGCGGATCGTGTCCGCCAGCGAGCGGAACAGCGCGGCGATGACGACCGCGCCGAAGATCATCAGCAGGATGTCGCGCAGCTGCCAGACCAGGAAGGTCAGCGCGAGCAGACCGATGACGATCAGGGTCCGGCGGATGAAGGAGGCGTCGCTCACGGCGTTGTCATGGTCCATTGCAGGGGCGAACCGTCCAGCGCCGCGCGCGTTCCGGTCAGGCCTTGCGCAGCGTCACCTGAGCGACGTCGATCCCCTGGCCGCGGAAGCCGCCCTCGCAGTACATGAGATAGTAGCGCCACAGGCGGTGGAAGTCGTCGCCAAAGCCGGCGAGCCGGCCATCCGCCGTCGCCGCATCGTAGCTGGCGCGCCAGCGGCGGAGCGTCTCGGCATAGTTGAGGCCGAAGCCGTGGCGGTCCTCCCAGCTCAGCCCGCGCCGTGCCGCCAGCGACTGGAACCGCGGCTCGTCGAGAAGCATCCCGCCTGGGAAGATATAGGCCTGGATGAAGTCCGCGCTCGCCGCGTAGCGTTCGAACAGCTCGGGACGGATCGAGATGAACTGGAGCGCGGCGCGGCCACCGGGGCGAAGCGCGCCGGCGATCGCCTCGAGGTAGGCGGGCCACCAGCGCTCGCCGACCGCCTCGACCATCTCGACGCTGGCGACCGTATCGAAGGGTTCGCGAATGTCGCGATAATCCTGCAGGCGGATCTCGATACGATCCTGCAGTTGCGCATTGGCAATGGTTCGATCGGCCCAACCTTTCTGCTCGGCAGACAAGGTCAGTCCGACGACGCGGACGCCGCGCTTTGCGGCCTCGATCGCGAGCGTGCCCCAGCCGCAGCCGATCTCGAGCAGCCGGTCGCCGGGCCGGAGCTCGAGCCGGTCAAGTAGCGCATGAACCTTGCGCAGCTGGGCCGCCGCGAGCGGTTCGGCCGGGTCGGCGAACAGCGCGCTCGAATAGCTCATCGTCGGGTCGAGCCAGGCGGCGTAGAAGTCGTTGCCGAGATCGTAGTGCGCGGCGATGTTCTCGCGCGCGCGGACCCGTCCATTGTCGCGCAAGCCATGGGCGAGCCGGTTGACCCAGCGGGCGGGGCCCTTGGCGCGGGCGGTGCCGCCGAGGCTCGCGGCGTTGCGCATGAAGAGGTCGAACAGCGGCACCGGGTCGGGCGAGCTCCACTCGCCGCGCTCCCACGCCTTGTACCAGCCTACGCTGCCCGAGATCGCGAGGCGGACGAGCGCCATCCAGCTGGCGAGCTGCACCACCGCGACCGGGCCCGGCGCGCGGAAGCCGAGGTCGCGCCGCTCCCCGCTCGGGAGCGTGGCATGGATCCCGCCCTCCGCGAGGCCGGCATCGACCCGGTCGAGGACCCGCGCGAAGCTCGGCGCGACGGCGCGCGAGAGCAGACCGCCACCGGTCGCGAAGCCGCGGTCCGCCCGCACCAAATGCTCGCCCCGCGATGCCATGGGGCGGCCCTTATCAGCGGTTGCGGGCGTCGCGAAAGGCCTGAAGCGCGCGCTCGCGGGCCTCGCGGTGCGGGATGAGCGGCTCGGGGTAGCCCGCCGGCGCGAGACCGCGGGCGTGGGGATCGTGGATGTCGCGGTCGGATAGGTCCGCCAATTCCGGGACCCAGCGCCGGATATAGTCGGCGGCGGCGAACTTCTCCGACTGGAGCAAGGGCGCCATCACCCGGTAGAAGGGTTGGCTGTCGAACCCGGTGCCGGCGATCCACTGCCAGTTCTGGCTGTTGTTGGCATAGTCGGCGTCGACCAGCGTGTCCCAGAACCAGTGAGCGCCGAGCCGCCAGTCGAGCAGCAGATGCTTGACGAGGAAGCTGGCGGTGATCAGCCGAACGCGGTTGTGCATCCAGCCGGTCGCCCACAGCTGGCGCATCCCGGCGTCGACGATCGGGTAGCCGGTGCGACCCCGCGACCAGGCGGCGAAATCCCTGTCCGAGCGACGATGCTTCAGCTTGAGCGGGCGCTGCTCGCGGTTGCCCAGCTCGGGATCGGCAAGGATGATGTGGCGGGAGAAGTCGCGCCAGGCGAGCTCGCGGCGGAACTTGTCGTCGGCTCCGTCGGACAGGCCGTGCCACAGCTGGCGCGGGCTCAGTTCGCCGAAGTGGAGGTGCGGCGAGAGGTTGGACGTGCCGACTTCCGAGGGCAGGTCGCGCCGTTCGGCATAGGTCTCAACCTCGGCGGCGAAGCGGTGGAGGTGATCCTGCGCACCCGCCTCGCCCGGCGACCAGACGTCGAACCCGGTCGCCCAGTTCGGCCGCGTGGGGAGCAGCTTCCAGTCGGCAAGCCGATCGCTCCGGGGCAGCTCCGGAGGCGCGTTGAAGCGCTTGGGCGCCGGCAGTGGCTCGGGCGGTGGCAGGTCCTTGCTCAGCGCGCGATAATAAGGACCGAAGATCTTGAAGCTGCCGCCGGAGCCGTTGCGGAAAGCTTCCGGCTCGTGAAGCACGTCGCCCTCGTGCAGCGTCAGACGGGCGCCAAGCTCCGCTTCGGCTGCCCGCCACCAAGGTTCGTAGTGGCGCGCCGCGTGCACCGTCTCGGCGCCGAGCTCGTCCATAACCGCGCACACCACCTCGGCGGAACGGCCGCGGCGAAGGAGCAGAGTGCCGCCCTTCTTCTTCAATTCGGCGCCGAGCGCCTCGAGGCTGTGGTGGAGCCACCAGCGCTGCGCGCCGCCGATCGACCAGTCGTTCGGCGTTTCGTCATCGAGGACATAGAGCCCCACGGTCGGCCCGCGTTCGGCGGCGGCGGCGACGGCGGGCTGGTCGGCAAGGCGGAGGTCCTGGCGAAACCAGATCAGCGAGCTTGGCATGGCCGCCCGACGTTCAAGCCTATTGCCCGGTTCCGTCAGCGCGGGCGCGCGAACCAGAGGTGGTGCCGCGGCCCCTTGCCGTTGGAGCGGGCGCGGACGACCTGCTCCTCGACCTCGAAACGAGCGCTCCGCAGGGTCTTGGTGAACCGGTCATTCGAGGCGGCGGACCAGATGGTCAGGACACCACCGGGACGTAGCGCGGCGCGAGCCATCGCCAGCCCGCCCGGCTCGTAAAGCCACTGGTTCCCTGCCCTGACCAACGCATCGGGACCATTGTCGACGTCGAGCAGGATGGCATCCCATCCCCCCGCTTCCATGGGGATCGCCACATCGCCGATGGCGACGGTCACGCGCGGATCGTCGAGGCAGCCGGCGGTGAGATCGGCCATTGGACCGCGCGCCCAGTCGACGATCGCCGGGACCAGCTCCGCCACCGTGACGCGGGCGTCCTTCGGCAGCCGGGCGAGCAGGGCACGCAGGGTGAACCCCATACCATAGCCGCCGATCAGCCAACGCGATCCCGCGAGCCGAGGCAAGCGGTCCGCCGTCATGGTCGCAAGCGCCTCTTCGGAGCCGGACATGCGGGTGGACATGAGCTCGTCCCGCTCGAGCAAGATCATATGATCATCGCCGCGGCGGTAGAGTCTCATCTCGTCGCCTCCGGGGATCTGGGTGGTGGCGATGAGGGTGCGCGGGATCATTCGGCTCTGGGTTCCTTCTCGACCTGCCAGGTCTGACCCTTGCTGACGAGCTTCTGCAGGTCGGGAGTCTTGCCGGCGGCGGCAGCCGCGTTTTGCTCGACGACCGCGCTCTCGAAGGTCGGGGCGGGGTCGTCGTAGATGACTCCGAGCGCGACCGGGAAGCCTTCGCCCGGCATCTCGACCAGCATGTGCGCGATGGCGCGGTTCTGGGCATTGTGCGTGAGCACCGCGGGATCGTCGCCGGCGACAACCTTGAGAGTCAGCAGCTCGGTGTCGAGCGCGATGCCCTTAGTGCCGCCCGCGAAGACCATCTTCTCGCCGTGCTTCAGCCACAGCTGCCGGTCCGCCGCAAACTCCTTGGCGGTGAACGGCGCGAACACGTCGTCGTTGTAGACGACGCAGTTCTGGAAGATCTCGACGAACGCAGCGCCCTTGTGGGCATGGGCGGCCTTGAGCACGTCGGGCAGGTTCTTGTGGACGTCGATACCCCGCGCGACGAACCGCGCCCCGGAACCCAATGCGAAGGCGCAGGGCCGCGCGGGCCGGTCGACCGAGCCAAACGGGGTCGACGGGCTGCGCGTCCCGATCCGGCTGGTCGGCGAATACTGCCCCTTGGTCAGGCCGTAGATCTCGTTGTTGAACAGCAGGATCTGGCAGTCGAGATTGCGCCGCAGCACATGCATCGTGTGGTTGCCGCCGATCGACAGCGCATCGCCGTCCCCGGTGATGATCCACACGTCGAGCTCGGGATTGGCGAGCTTCACCCCCGTGGCTACCGCAGGCGCGCGGCCGTGGATGGTGTGAAAGCCGTATGTCTCCATGTAATAAGGGAAGCGGCTGGAGCAGCCGATGCCCGAGACGAATACCGTCTTCTCCCGCGCCAGCCCGAGGTCCGGCATGGTGCGCTGCACGGCCTTCAGCACCGCATAGTCGCCGCAGCCCGGGCACCAGCGCACTTCCTGGTCGCTCGCCCAGTCCTTTGCGGTCGTGGCGACGCTGGTCATTTCGTTCATCAGGCAATTCCGTGCAGGTAGACGATGAGGAGGACGATCACGACCAGCATGAGGACCATCGGGACAACATTCATCGGCTTCATGCCAGCGCGCTCCCGGGGATCGGCTCGATCTGGTCCGGCGCAACGCCGTCCAGCGCCTCGTCGATCGCGGCCATGATCTCGACGATGCGGAAGGGCTGGCCGCTGACTTTGTTGAGCGGGCGCGCGTCAACGAGATACTGGTCGCGCAGCAGCGTCTTGAGCTGCCCCATGTTCATCTCGGGCACCAGGATCTGGTCGAACCCGCGGAGCAGGTCGCCGAGATTCTTGGGCGCGGGCCAGATGTGGCGGATGTGGATGTGGCTGACGTCCTGGCCGGCCTTGCGCGCGCGGCGCACCGCTTGGTGGATCGGCCCGAAAGTCGAGCCCCAGCCGACCACCGCGAGCCGGCCGGAGGGGTTGCCGAGGCAGACCTCCTGGTCGGGGATGGTGTCGGCGATGCCGAGCACCTTGGCGGCGCGCAGCTGGGTCATCTCGCTGTGGGCCTGGGGCGAATAGTCGATGTCGCCGGTGCCGGGCCTCTTCTCGATCCCGCCGATGCGGTGCATCAGTCCGGGAGTGCCCGGCTTGATCCACGGCCGCGCGAGATTGTCGTTGCGGGCGAACGGCTGCGGCTTCTCGCCCGCGGACGGCGCCTCGTCATGGAAGGTCACCGGAAAGGGCGCGTAGCCGCTCATGTCCGGCACCTTCCACGGCTCGGCGGCATTGGCGATATATCCGTCGGTCAGCAGCATCACCGGCGTCATGTAGTGGACCGCGATGCGGCACGCCTCGATCGCGCAGTCGAACGCGTCGGCGGGCGAACGGCAGGCGATGACGGGGAGCGGCGCGTCGCCGTTGCGGCCATAGACCGCCTGATAGAGGTCCGACTGCTCGGTCTTGGTCGGAAGACCCGTCGAGGGCCCGCCGCGCTGCGAATTGACGATCACCAGCGGAAGCTCGGTCATCACCGCCAGCCCGATCGCCTCGGTCTTGAGCGCGATCCCCGGACCCGACGAGGAGGTCACGCCGAGCTGCCCGGCGTAGCTGGCGCCGATCGCCGCGCAGACCGCCGCGATCTCGTCCTCCGCCTGGAAGGTGGTGATGCGATATTCCTTCAGCCGGCTGAGGCTGTGGAGCAGCGGCGACGCCGGCGTGATCGGGTAGGATCCGAAGAACATCGGCAAGCCCGCCAGCTCCGCACCGGCGACCAGCCCGAGCCCGAGCGCCTCGGCTCCCGTCACCGTCCGGTATAGCCCCGGCTCGGCCGGCGCCGCGGCGATCCGGTGGGGGTGGATGTGGCTCCCCATCTCGACCGTCTCGCCATAGGCGTGGCCGGCATTCAGCGCCGCGATGTTGGCCTCGGCGAGGTTGGGTGCCTTGGCGAACTTGGTCTTGAGCCAGTCGACGATCGGCTCGCGGCTGCGGTCGAACATCCACAGGGCGAGGCCCAGCGTCCACATGTTCTTGCAGCGCAGCGCTTCCTTGTTGCCGAGCCCGAACGGCTTCACGGCATCCATAGTGAACTGCGAAATGTTGAAGTGGACGAGCTGCCACTTCGCCAGGCTGCCGTCCTCCAGCGGGTTGGCGTCATATCCCGCCTTGGCAAGGTTGCGCGCCGTGAACTCGCCCTCGTCGGCGATGATCAGCCCGCCCTCGCGCAGCTGGTTGACGTTCACCTTGAGCGCCGCGGGGTTCATCGCCACCAGCACGTCGGGCTGGTCGCCGGCCGTCTCGATCGCGCTCGAGCCGAAGTTGATCTGGAAGGCCGACACGCCGAAGGTCGTGCCCTGCGGGGCACGGATCTCGGCCGGGAAGTCGGGGAAGGTCGCGAGGTCGTTGCCGGCCAGCGCGGTCGACAGGGTGAACTGACCGCCGGTCAGCTGCATGCCGTCGCCGCTGTCGCCGGCAAAGCGAACGACGACGGCTTCGAGCGGCGGATGCGCGGCGGCTTCTTCGGGGGTGAGCAGATGGGTGGCCGAGGCCATGCGAGTTCCCGCTGAAATGAGAATGTTCGGGCCCGACCTTAACGCCTCGCCCCCATTTTTGCGAGGACAATGGCGCACTGTGCTGGAAAGCCGCGTCGGGTCGGCCTAGTCGGTCCGCCATGACCGATCAACCCGTCCGCCCCGACGTCCGGGGCCTGCTCGACCAGATGGCCGCCGCCAATTCGCCACGCGCGGTCGACGTCTCGCTGGAACAGGCGCGCGGCATGATGCACGCCTCGCGCAGCCTGCTCGACGCGCCGACCGGGCCGCTGGCGGTCCTACGCGACGTCGACAATGGCCCCTGCCCGTTGCGCCTGTTCGACGTCCGGGCGGAGCGTGGACCCGGCCCCGTGCTGGTCTTCTTCCATGGCGGCGGTTTCGTGCTCGGCGACATCGACACGCACGAGCCGCTGTGCGCCGAGATTGCCCGTCTGCTCGACCTGCCGGTGGTGTCGGTCGGCTATCGGCTCGCCCCCGAGCACCCTTTCCCCGCCGGCGTCAGCGACGCGATCGCGGCAGCACGCTGGGTGGCGGGCAGCCCTGCCGAGCTTGGCCGCGAAGCGACCGGCCTGATCCTGGCCGGCGACAGCGCGGGCGGCAACTTCACCATCGTCACCGCGCTCGCGCTGCGCGACGAGCCCGCCGCGGTGCCGGTGCTCGCGCAGTGGCCGATGTACCCCGCCGCCAACCCGACCCAGTTCTATCCGAGCATGGATGCCTATGGCGAAGGCTTCCTCCTGTCGCGCGAGAGCATGGACTGGTTCAGCAGCTGCTATGCCCCGGACCCGAAAGACTGGCGCTACGATCCCCTTCACCAGGACCAGCGCGGGATGCCGCCGACGCTCGTGGTCACCGCCGGGCTCGACCCGATCCGCGACCAGGGCCGCGCCTATGCCGCGGCCTGCGCCGCCGCGGGGGTCGATACCATCTATCTCGAGTGCCCGGAGACGATCCACGGCTTCTTCAGCCTGCGCAAGGCGCTGCCGAGTTCGCAGGCCGACCTGGAGCGCTGCGCCGCGCACCTGCGGGTCATGCTGAAAGGAGCGAAGGAATGAGCGGTCAGGACGGCTATCGGCGCGGGGTCGGCGTGATGCTGCTCAACGCGTCCAACCAGGTCTGGGTGGGCTTGCGGATCGATAACACCGACGAGGCCTGGCAGATGCCGCAGGGCGGGATCGACAAGGGCGAGGAGCCGTGGGCGACGGCGCTCCGCGAGCTGGAGGAGGAGACGGGGATCCCGCCGCACCTGGTCGAGCGGCTCGACTCCCATCCGGAGCGACTGACCTACGACCTGCCGGCGGAGCTTCGTTCGAGCCTGTGGGGCGGCAAGTGGAAGGGACAGGCGCAGGACTGGTTCCTGTGCCGCTTCCTCGGCACCGACGCGGACGTGAATATCGCCACCGCGCACCCCGAGTTTCGGGCGTGGAAATGGACCGCGGCGGACTCGCTGCCGGACCTCATCGTGCCGTTCAAGCGCGATCTCTATCGCTGCCTGGTGGGTCACTTCCAAGCTTATTTCTGAGGTCGGATGGCCCCTCCACCATTCGGCTGCGCCGAACGGTCCCCCTCCCCGCAAGCGTTGCTCGCGGGGAGGAATGATGGTCTTTCTCGTGCCTCCCCGTTGCGCAGCAATGGGGAGAGGGGGACCGTCCCGCGCAGCGGGATGGTGGAGGGGCCATCCCCCGGCGGGAGCGCAATGGTCGCAGGGCCACCCCCTCGCCTTCCGTTTCGGGTCCGGCTAGAGCAGCCGAAATGGGAGGATTGAGCCAGATCGAGCGGGCGGCCGTGGACCGCGCCGGGGCCGAGCCGATGCTCGCGCAGGTGGAGGCCTGGTCCGCGATCAACAGCGGGACCGCCAATCTCGACGGGCTGGCGAGGGTCGCCGGGCTGCTTGCCGATGCCTTCGCCGCGCTGCCGGGAGCGCTCGAGCAGCGCGATCCGGCGCCGGTCGACACGATCGAGCCGGACGGGCGGCGGCGCGAGGTCGCGCACGGGCGCAACCTCCACCTCGTGGTCCGACCCGACGCGCCGCTGCAGCTACTGCTGACCGGGCACATGGACACGGTCTACGGCCGTGACCACCCGTTCCAGGCGCTGCGCTGGCTCGACGAGCGGACCCTGAACGGCCCCGGGGTCGCCGACATGAAGGGCGGTCTCGCGGTGATGCTGGCAGCGCTGAAGGGCATCGAGGCGAGCCCGCTCGCGGACCGCATCGGCTACGAGGTCGTCGTCAACAGCGACGAGGAAACCGGGTCGGCCGGTTCCGCCGCGCTGATCGCCGCGGCCGCCCGCGGCAAGCGCGCGGCGCTGACCTACGAGCCCGCGGCGCTGCCCGACGGGACGCTGGCGGGCGCGCGGCCGGGGAGCGGCAACTTCAGCTTCATCGTCACCGGCCGAGCCGCGCATGCCGGGCGCAACCCGGAGGACGGGCGCAACGCGCTGGTCGCCGCCGCCGACCTCGCGCTTCGGCTCGATCGCGCCAAGGGGACGCGCCTCTCGGTCAACGCCGCGCGGATCGATGGCGGCGGGCCGAACAATGTCGTTCCCGACCATGCCGTCCTTCGCCTGAACTGCCGCCCGGCGACGCTGGAGGACCAGCAGCGCGCGCAGAGCCTGATCGACGCCGCGGTGGCGTCGGTCGCCGGCGAGCATGAGGTGGCGATCCACATCCACGGCGGGTTTGGCCGTCCGCCCAAGCCGCTGACGCCCGCCGCCGAGGCGCTGTTCGGGCTGGTTCGCGACGCCGGCGCCGACCTCGGCCAGGCGATCGCCTGGCAGCCGAGCGGCGGGGTGTGCGACGGCAACAACATCGCCGCCTGCGGGGTGCCCGTCGTCGACACGATGGGCGTGCGTGGAGGCAAGATCCACTCGGGGGAGGAATATCTGATCGTCGACAGCCTGGGCGAACGCGCCGCCTTGTCCGCGCTGACCATCTTGCGCCTGGCGGGGAGCGGCGAATGAGCTTTCGCGTCCGCCCCGCCCGTCCGGCCGACTTCGCCGCCATCTACGAGATGGCGAAGCTGACCGGCGGCGGTTTCACCAACCTGCCCGCCGACAAGGGCGTGCTGGTCGAGAAGATCGCGCGCAGCGAGGAGAGCTTCGCCAGCGCCGAGGAGCAGCAGCGCGGCGACCTCTACCTGTTCGTGCTGGAGGATCCCGAGCGGCGGCTGATCCGCGGCACCTGCCAGGTGTTCGGCGCGGTCGGCACCGATCGGCCCTTCTACAGCTATCGCATCTCGACCCTGACCCAGCACAGCCAGGAGCTGGGCAAGACCTTCCGCAACCAGACGCTCAACCTCACCACCGACCTCGAAGGCTGCTCGGAGGTCGGAGGGCTGTTCCTCCACCCGGGCGAACGGGCGGGCGGCTGGGGCGCGCTGCTGGCGCGGAGCCGTTACCTGTTCATCGCCGCGCACCGCCAGCGGTTCGGCTCCTGCGTGCTGGCCGAGCTGCGCGGGGTGATGGACCAGGGCGGCCACTCGCCCTTCTGGGACGCGCTGGCCGGCCGCTTCTTCGGCATGACCTTTCCCGAGGCCGACGCCTTCAATGCGGTGAACGGGACCCAGTTCATCGCCGACCTGATGCCCAAGACGCCAGTCTATGTCGCAATGCTGCCCGACACGGCGCAGGCGGTGATGGGCCAGCCGCACCCGACGGGCCGCGCCGCGCTCAGGATGCTGCAGGAAGAGAATTTCAAGTTCGACTGCTACATCGACATCTTCGACGGCGGTCCGACAGTGACCGCGAGCGTCGACGACATCCAGACCATTCGCGCCCGGCGCGAATTCAAGCTCGCCGAGGTGGCCGAGGACGGCAGCCACAAGATGATCGTCTCGGCCGGCCGGCTGACCGACTTCGCCGCGACCTTCGGCCATGTCCGGATCATCGACGAGGGCAGCGCCGCGCTCGACGCTCGAGCGGTCAAGCTGCTCGGGATCGAGCCGGGACAGACTTTCCACGCCGCGCCGCGCTGATGCCGCTGGTTGAGATCAACTTCGACGGAATCGTCGGGCCGAGCCACAATTATGCCGGGCTCAGCCTCGGCAATCTCGCTTCCGCGCGCAACGCGGGACAAGCCTCCCAGCCTCGCCGGGCGGCGCTCGAGGGGCTGGAGAAGATGCGTGCCAACCTCCGGCTCGGGCTGGCGCAGGGCCTGTTCGTCCCCGCCCCGTGCCCGAACCGCGGCTGGCTCGCGGAGCTCGGGACCAGCGTCGAGGCGGCCGAGCCGGTGCTGCGCGCCAACGCGCTGTCGGCGAGCAGCATGTGGGCGGCCAATGCGGCGACGGTCTCGCCCGCGCCGGACACGGCGGACAGGCGCTGCCACCTCAGCGTCGCAAATCTTCGGACCATGCCGCACCGCAGCCACGAATGGCCGTCGACGCTGGCGCAATTGCGGCTCGCCTTCGCCGACCCGGGTTCCTTCGCGGTGCACGGGCCGGTGCCGCCCGCGTTCGGCGACGAGGGCGCGGCCAACCACATGCGGCTCTGCCCCCGCCACGGCGAGCCGGGAGTCGAGCTGTTCGTCTACGGCACCGCCGGCGGCGCCTTCCCCGCCCGCCAGCATGCCGAGGCGTGCCGCGCCATCTCCCGCCGCCACCGGCTCGATCCGGAGCGCACCCTGTTCGTCGAGCAGAGCGAACAGGCGATCGCCGCGGGCGCCTTCCACAACGATGTCGTCGCGGTCGCCAACGAGCGGGTGCTGTTCGCGCACGAGCAGGCGTTCGCCGACAAGAGCTTCGTCGAGCGCTGCGCCGCGCTGGTCGAGGGGTTCGAGCTGGTCGAGGTTCCCGCCGCCGAGGTCCCGCTGGTGGACGCGATCCGCTCCTACCTGTTCAACGCGCAACTGGTGACGCTGCCCGACGGCGCGATGAGCCTGATCGTGCCCGAGGAGGCGCGCGAAACGGCGAGCGTGTGGGGCTGGCTCGAGCGGCATCTCGCCTCCAACGGCCCGATCCGCCGCGTCGAGGTGGTCGATGTCCGCCAGTCGATGGCCAACGGCGGTGGGCCGGCCTGTCTGCGGCTGCGAGTGGTGGCGGACACAGCGCTGGTCGACCCTCGCTTCCTGGTCGACGAGGCCAGGCTCGACCAGCTCGCGGGCCTGGTCGAGCGGCACTGGCCGGAGCGGATCGCGCCGGCCGACCTGGCGAACCCCGAGCTGTGGCACGAGGTCGAGTCGGCCCGCTTCGCATTGCTCGCCGCGCTGAACCTGCAGGAGCTCGCCTGAGCGTCGAGTAAATTGACAGTTAGCGGCTTTGGTTAACACAAGAATGGCGGAACTGCGCCGCTGGCATAACGTTTGCTTAACCATGGCGATGGGTAAGCGCATAGTTCGTCTGTTCACGATCAAGACCCGCACCGAGGCCTGGCTGGTGATCTGGGCCATCGCGCTCGGCGCGGTCGAGCGCGGTCGTCACTACATGGAGATGTACCCGGGGGTCGGCGGCCAGCTGCTGGCGGTCGCCTGTACTGGTGTGGTGTTCCTCGCCGGTGCGCGGCTGCTGGACTCGGTTCGGCCGGCGGCCCCGGGGATCGCCCCCGGCCCCTATGCGGCCGCTCTCCGCCCCGTCCGGTCGGCTAGTCGTAGTCGACGAACGTCACGCCATCCGCGCGGCGGACGAGCGTCACCGATTTCACTTCGCAGAGATTGACGTCCCGCCACACGGCCTCCCCACCACCGACGAAGGTGGCGCGCAGGTCGAACCCACATTCATGCTCGGCGATGCTGGGTCGGATCGTCGCCCGCTGGCTGAGCCCGGGCGCCAAGCTGCGCCATTCACTTGCCCCGACGCGACGAATGAACAGGCCGCTCATGTCGGCCCCGGCGGCGTTGACGATCGCCAACCCAGGCGCCGCGGCCATCGCCGCGGTGGGGATCGTCAGCAGTGCGAGGGCAAGACCACGGCGCATTCCCCATCTTAGCCGATTTCGGCTCGTCGATGAAGAGGCACGCCCTGCCGGGCGGAGGGTCAGGCGGCGCGAGCGGTAAAGATCGGCTGGCCGCGCCGCCCGGTGAACCGGTGCGAGCTGGCGAACGAGCCGCGTGCATAGGTTTCGGTCAGCGGCAGCGCTGTCGAGCAGAAGGCGCACTCGGCGAGCAGCCGCCCGATATGCCAGTGCGTCCGCCCGCAACCCGGGCAGTGGTTGATCTCGTTCTCACGATACACCGCATGATAGCCCCGGGCAGCCGGGTTGAAGAAATCGCGGTGGGCCTCGATTGGCATGTGCATGGGACCGTCCCCTCAAGCTCGTTTCGTGGGTTCAACGGGCGATGAGTCGTTCGGTTTCAAGGATGAGGTGATATCCGGGCTTCTGTCACTCCGATGTCACATCCCTGTCCCGCAGGGGGACGCTGTGGATATTTACCGTTGCTAAACCTTCTGCCCGTCATGGTGCCCCGTCTGACCAGAATGGACGAGGGCTGTGAGGATGGAATCGAACTCTCGCTACTATCAGCGCCGCGCGGTAGAGGAACGCCTCGCCGCCCAGCGGTCGATCACCGAGGAAGCCCGCGCCTGGCACGCGCAGCTCGCGATCCAGTTCGCCGAGCGAGCCGCGGAAAACCGACAGGTTGCCGCATAACGAAACGGGTCCGCAACAGAATCTTCTTGGTTGATCAGCTCCTCTTTTGATAGGGGATCCCCGTCAGCGGCGCCCGGTGTCGCTTGCATCGGGGGATATTTCAATGACGCGCAAACTGGCCCTGCTGGCGCTCGCCACCAGCCTGCCGTTCACGCCCGCCTACGCGCGGGACAATAGTGCTTATGTCGGTGTCGAAGGGGGTGCGCTGTTGGCGCGCAACCAGCATGTCGACCTGTCGACGGCGACCACGACGACGCCCAACGGGCTCAACGTCCGCTACAAGAAGCCGGGCCTCGATCTCGACCTGAAGGGCGGATACGACTTCGGGCTGTTCCGCGCGGAGATCGAGGGCGGCTACAAATATGCGAGCGTCGACGAGCTGAGCGGCGCGGCGGTCGGCAACACCACCCGCGACGGACGCGGCCACACCAGCGTCGTGTCCGGCATGGGCAACCTCCTCGTCGACCTCGGTCCGGACGATGGCGCCAACTTCTCGCTCGGCGCCGGTGCCGGCTGGGCCCGCGCCAAGCTGTCCCACATCGCCCCGAGCGGCTCGACCGCCAGTGGCGCGGACGAGCGCGACAGCGGGTTCGCCTGGCAGCTGCTTGCGGAAGCGCGCTACCCCGTCACCGCCCAGATGGATGTCGGGCTGAAGTATCGCTACTTTCAGACCCGTCGCCTCCGCTTCGACAATCTGTTCAACACGGCCACGGCGCCGACCACCGGGCGCGACCGTTTCCGCTCGCACTCGCTGCTGCTGAGCTTCGTCTATAATTTCAACGTGGCCGAGCCGGCTCCGCCGCCGCCTCCCCCGCCGCCACCTCCGCCTCCGCCTCCGCCACCGGTGGAGACGCAGACCTGCTTCGACGGGTCGGTGCTGCCGGTCACCGCAGTGTGCCCGAGCCCGCCGCCTCCGCCCCCGCCACCCCCACCGCCGCCCACGCAGGAGCGCGGCTGAGGCCGGACGAAGATCGGCCAGACGGGCGGGGAGCGATCCTCGCCCGTTTCCATTTCTGTGCGGTCGTCGGAGCGCTTGCAAAAGCTGCCGGACGGGCGATGATCGGCCATGCCCTTGTTCATCGCGCCGGCCGCGGCCGCGCTGGTCCGCGTCATGGCTTCCGCCGTGCAACCCTCCGGCCTCCTGATCGAGGGAGTAGAGCCGGCGCCAATCCGGATTTCGGGTAGCGAAATCGCCGCGCTTTCCCACGTATCCGTAAGCCGCACCGACCATGGCAAGCCGGTCCGCTGCGAGGGCGTGCCGCTCGCCGCGCTGCTGGCGCGCGTCAAGCTACCCTCGGGCGAAGCGCTCCGCGGCAAGGCACTGACCACCGTCATCGTCGCAAGCGCCCGCGACGGCTACCGTGTCTCCTTCTCCCTCGGCGAACTCGACCCGGAGCTCGGGAAGGCCGGCGCGGTGGTCGCGGACCGCTGCAACGGGCGACCGCTCGACCCATCGGCGGGTCCGCTCCGCCTCATCCTTCCCAACGATCAGCGGCCGGCGCGGTCCGTCCGCCAGCTCGAGCGGCTCAGCATCGTTCAGCTCCCGTAGCGACGGAGTTCAGCGCTTTCGGCCGAGCGCAACCCAATAGGGTTCGTGCTCCTGGAACCGAACGTCCTCGAGCCCGCAGCGGCGCATCATCGCCTCGATCTTTCGGCGGGAGAAGCGTTGCTCAAGCGGAGTTCCGAAGCGGTCGAGCGACGAGACCTTGAGGCTGACCAGCGGGGTCCGGCGATAGTAGCTGAGCGGCCAGTGGCCGGCGCTCACGCCGCGCCGCTCGGCCTCCCCTGCCAAACGGCTGAGCGGCCAGTAGATGGTGACGGCGATGATGTCGCAGACCCGCTTGCGAGGGCCAATCGGCAGGCGGCAGATCAGTCGACGGAGGAGGTCGCTGCCCCGCCATACCGCGCGAAACCAGGCCGGGCGATTGTCGAACGCATAGTAGAGATAGAGGAGGAAGGGGGCGCCGGGCCGAAGCTTGGCGGTGCAGCGACGGAGCGCGCCCTCGGTGTCCGGGATGTGGTGGAGCACCCCCATCGAGTAGCCGAAGTCCTGGCTCGCGTCGGGCAGGGGTATGTGATCGACGTCGGCGCAGTGGAACTCGACGTTGGCTTGGTCGGCCATCTGCGCGCGGGCTGCCGCGAGGCCAGCGGGCGACGGGTCGATGCAGTGAAGGCGCCCGACCCGCGGCGCGACCTTCTCCGCATGCCGCCCGTTCCCGCAACCGAGGTCGAAGCCCTCAGCCTTGCTGAGTTCCTCGAACGGGAATAGCGAGAAGAAGTTGTCGAAGGTGCGCTGCTGGTGCGTGCGGCTCGACACGCCTCGCCAGTGCGCAGCCCATTTCTCGTCGAAGGCGCGAAGGGTCGGATCGTCGGCGTTCGACATGCCGGAAGGCTAGCAGCCGGCCGTCGCGGCCTCAATCACAGCCGGGCTGCTCCGCCCGTGCTGCCTCAGTATTCGTCGATCGCGAGCGGCTCCGTACCTTCATGGGCCAGCAGCAGCACGGCGCCCGGGCCGAGCCTCAGGCTGGCTGCTCCCTCCGCCAGCCAAGCCGAGCCGGGATCGAGCGACTGGTCGTCGGCAGCGCTGTCGCCCTCCACAGGCACCAGCCACACTGGCTCGGACGCGCTCAGGCGGAAGGCGCAGGGTCCGACGACCCGCTCGAGCGTGAAGGTCGGCGCGGCGACGATCACGGCACGATGATCGGAGAGCTGGCGCTCGCTGTTGTCGAAGCTGTAGGGGACGGGCGAGGAGACCGCGAGGCCATCGTCGAGATGAAGCTCGCGATCGCGGCCATAGTCGAACAGGCGATAGGTGGTGTCCGAGTTCTGCTGGATCTCGATCACGGTGAGGCCGGCCCCGATCGCGTGGATGGTGCCGGAGGGCGAGAAGTAGGTGCGGTTGGCGGCGACCGGGCGCCAGTCGACCAAGTCCTGAAGCGTGCCGTCGAGCGCCGCCGCGCGAACCGTTGTCAGGCTTTCCGGCTGCTTCAACCCCATGGCGATGGTCGCGCCGGGTTCCGCCTTGAGCACGACCCAAGCCTCGTCCTTGCCACGGGGGAGCCCCAGCCTGTGCGCTTGCTCGTCGCCCGGATGGACCTGGATCGACAGCTTCTCCTGGGTGAAGAGATATTTGATGAGGAGGCCGCGATCGATGCCGCGGGGATCCTCGAACCAGACTTCGCCGATCGGCTCCTCGCCCGGCGCGGGATCGGCGAACGGCCCCCAGAGTTGGCGTTGTCCCCACACCTTGTGGACGCGCCTCGTCTCCAGCTTCGTGAGAGTCATCAAATTCCTGTCCATGCCGTCGTGGTCGCGGTGTACCAGCAATCGGTGTCGTCGCGAGCGGTTCGGCTGCTCCATAAATGCTTGCGGGAGGTTAGCAACCAGTGACGTTTTCAGCTTCGCTTACAGTTTGGCCTGGCAAGCGTGTCGTCGCGACGTGCCGAGCATTGGCGGGCGTGGCAGTGCTGATGGTCTCCTCGGCCTGCCTACCCGCGCAAGCCGGTTGCCCCGCACTCGCTGTCAGTGTCAACCGAGACCAGGATGTCTCGACCGCCTTCCAAGATTGTCTGAAGACACTCGCCTTCGGAGGGTCGCTGGAGCTGTCGCCTGGGCGCTACCTGCTGGAGAAGCCGATCCGCATTGAGCGCGGCGTGGCCATTCGGACGCGGGGCATTGCCGCCGGTGCGCCGGGCTGTCTCCCCGGCGATGATCGCCGCTGCGCGGTTCTGGTCCTCGCGCCGCGGGAAGGCAGCATCGAGCCGACCCAAATGCCGCTCGAGATCACGGCAGACGGTGTTTCGATGGACCATCTCGTCATTGTGGGGGTGAAGGGCAGCAAGGCTTTCTGCCGCTCGACCCGCCCGAAAGCCGCCGGCGGCGGAGTGCGGGTGAGCGGCTCGGGCTTCAGCTTCACCCGCTCCGCGATCAGAGACATCGCCTGCTACTCGGCGCTCGAGATCACGGCCTCGGCATCAGCACCGCGCCTCAGCGGCAACAGGTTCGGGCCCAACGGGACACATCGCCGTTCCGAGGACTGGAGCGACGGAGTGACCATCCACGATAGCCGCGGTGCCATGGTCGGAAACAATCTGTTCGTCGACAATACCGACGTGCAACTGATCCTTGGTGGCTGCCGTTACTGCCGGATTGTCGGCAATCGCTTCCGCACCAGCGGTGAGGAGGCCCGAAGCGCCTTCGCGGCGCTGATGCTGCAATCCTGGCCGAACACTAGCGGCAACTATTCCGGCACCGTGGTGGAGCGGAACGACATCGACTGCGGTGCGCGCAAGGGCTGCGGCTACGGCCTGATGATCGGGGCGGCGCCCTGGTACGCCGGTCGCGCCTCCGGCGGCACCGTGCGCGGCAACAGCGTTCGCAACGCCATGATCGGGATCAACGTCGATGGGGTCACCGGGCCGATGGCCTTTCAGGGAAACCGTGTCGAGCGTTCGGGAGGAGAGTTCGCCTCGCGGTGCGGGCTTCGAAAATGGCCGGCTGCGAATGTGGCACCTGGCGCTCGCCGGTTCGTCGACGCGATGCAGGTCGGAGCCGAAACCGGCGCGGTGTCCACGGTCGGCTGCCTGCTGAACCGCCCCAGGAACTGACCACCTCGACGCATCATCGGCGGAAGACAAAAGAAAAGGGGCGGACCGAAGTCCGCCCCTTCCCTCATTCTGGCCGAAGCGCTTAGCCGCGCTCGGGAGCCGGCGGCGGCGGCGGCGGCGGCGGCGGCGGCGGCGGAGCCGGGCAGGTCGCCGTGACGTCGATCACCGAGCCGTCCGGGCAGGTCTGCGTGGTAGGCGCAGGCGGCGGCGGGGGCGGCGGCGGGGGCGGCGGGGGCGGCGGGGGAGCAGCCTCCGGAGCCGACTGGCCGAAGCGGACACCGATGCCAACCAGCGCGGCGAGGCGCGACGAGTTGGTGCGGTAGTTGGTGTAGCGGCCTTCCGCCTTCCAGTAGAGCGAGGTGCCGAGCGTCTGCTCGAAGCCCGCGCCGACCTGGTAACCCTCGGTCCGGTAACGGTTCGAGTAGTTGCCGCGCGGGCTGGTATCCGCGAGGAACGTCTTGCGCTGACGATCGACGGCCCAGCCGCCCTTCACGTAGAACAGCGAGGTCGGGCTGAGCAGCACACCGGCGCGCAGACCGCCGGCCCACTCACCACGCGACTGGCGGGTGGCGATCCCGGGGCCGTCACGGGTCACGTTGGTGGCGCGCGAACGCCAGTACGAGCCGTACGCACCGAGGACGAAATTC
This sequence comes from Sphingomonas ginkgonis, assembly GCF_003970925.1. NCBI lineage: Bacteria > Pseudomonadati > Pseudomonadota > Alphaproteobacteria > Sphingomonadales > Sphingomonadaceae > Sphingomonas > Sphingomonas ginkgonis. Next base: position 1,206,859 of record NZ_RWJF01000001.1, on the reverse strand, counting down.
GAGCCGAACAGGCCGTCAACGCCGACTTCGCCGCCGTAGCCGAACTTGTTCTTGTGGTTACCCTCGGAATAGAAGCGGTCGAGACCGGCATCGGCCTCCGCCCGCACGCCATACAGCGAAACGCCCTGGGCGCTCGCCTGCTGGCTGCCAACGACCGCGACTGCGGCGAAGGCTGCTAATGAAACTAACTTCATTGTCATCCCCTTTTGTGGTGATCGAAACTGACCGATAGAGCCTACAGCATAAACTCAGATCACGTCCATGGTTCCATTACCGTTCTGATCCAAGATCTTTGTTACGCTTGTTGCAAACCTGCAACACTAACCTAGCGGTGGTAGACAAGCGGCACCCCCGGACCTTGCCATTGCTGGTGCTCACTGGCACCAACAAACCCACTACAACGCGAAAATGTTTCGGCATTTCGGCGCATTTTTGAATCCGGGCCTGAGCACGCACTGATCATGTCGTGACGGGCAAAGCGTGGGCCAACCTCAATGGACTTTAATCTTTCACGCGCGACCCAGAGTTGCACGGACAGCGAAGCTTCGGGCGTGGAGCGCGGTTCGACCGCCAACGCGGCGCTGTTCGAGCATCCTGTTGTGCCCGTCGTGCTGAGCGGCGGGGGCGGAACCCGCCTGTGGCCCCTATCGACCGAAGAGGTGCCCAAGCAGTTCCTGCCACTGACCGGGCCGACCAGCCTGTTCCAGGAGGCGTTGTCGAGAGTGGCCGATCGTGGGTCCTTCCGCGAGCCGATCGTGGTCAGCAGTGCGCGGCATCGCGACCTGTGCCAGGCCGCCCTGTCCAACACGGGGGACGGCACGCGCGTGATCCTCGAGCCGTTCGGCCGCAACACCGCCGCGGCGATTGCCATGGCCGCCGAAACGGCCCGTGGACTGCACGGCGGCGATGCCCTGCTGCTGGTGATGCCCAGCGACCATGTCATTGAAGACGTCTGCGCGTTTCATGCCGCGATCGTGGCCGGTGAAGCCGCTGCCCGCGAAGGCCGGCTGGTCACCTTCGGTATCGTTCCGGCCTCACCCGAGACGGGCTATGGCTATATTCGCATGGGCCAGCCGCTGAGCCCGGAGTCAGGCGCACGCCAGGCGCTCCGCTTCGTCGAGAAGCCGCCGCTTGCCGACGCGAAAGCCATGGTGGCCGACGGTCAATATCTCTGGAACGCGGGCATCTTCCTGTTCCGCGCTGACGCGATCCTCGCCGCGCTGGAGACCTATGCGCCTGCGATCGCCGCCGCAGCGGTCGAGGCGATCACAGCAGGCGGCAGCGACGGCTGCAGTGTCCTGCCGAACGAGGCTTCGCTTGCGGCCTGTCCAAGCGAACCGATCGACACTGCGGTGATGGAACGCTCGGACCAAGTGGCCGTGGTGCCGATGTCGCCGGGATGGTCGGACCTTGGCAGCTGGGATGCGCTGGCCGACCTGGGATCGAGTGGAGCCAAGGCAGGACCGGTGACGCTGCTTGACTCATCGGGCTGCTATGTCCGAAGTGACGGGCCTGAAATCGCCGCGTACGGCGTCGACAATCTTATCATCGTTGCGGCCGGTAATCGGATCCTGGTGATGCCGCGGGGGCGGTCCCAGGAGATCAGAAGCTTGCTAGCGGCCATGCCCATCAGCCATGGGCCCCGCTAAGCCAGATCAGCGCCAAGGACCAATTGCTAGATGCCTGCCGTAAGTGCCTTCAAGAGGCGGTTGGACCCATTGTTTCTGGTCACCGTCGTGGTGCCGACGTTATGCGCCATCATCTATTTCGGGTTTATCGCCTCGGACGTATATGTTTCCGAGTCCGAGTTCGTCGTCCGCAGCCCCGACAAGCCCGCGTCGACGGGGCTGGGAGTGTTGCTGAAGACCGCAGGCTTCTCGAATGCCGGGGATGAGATCTACGCCGCGCACGCGTTCGTGCGGTCGCGTGATGCGCTGCACGCCCTCAACAAGAACGGGGCCTTCGCCAAGGCTTACGGCTCGAACGACATTTCGATGTTCGACCGTTTCAATGGTTTCGGCTGGCGCAACTCGTTTGAGGACCTGTTCGATTACTACCAGAAAAAGGTTGGGATTGAGCATGACACCAGCTCATCCATTACCACCCTCACCGTCCGGGCCTTCACGCCCGCCGAGGCGCTTCGGGTCAACACGCAGCTGCTCGAGCTTTCCGAGGCGCTGGTCAATCGGCTGAACGACCGGGGCCGCAAGGATCTCGTGCAGTTCGCATCCGACGAGGTCGCTTCGGCCGAGCAGGCCGATCGCAGCGCGGCGCTGGCCCTCGCCACCTTCCGCAACCAGCAGGGCATCATCGACCCGGAACGCCAGGCGACCGTCCAGCTGCAGATGATCTCTAAGCTGCAGGACGAGCTGATCGGCGCCCGGCTGCAGCTGCTCCAGCTCCGCGCTATGGCGCCTACCAATCCGCAGATTCCGATTCTGCAGGTCCGCATTAACGGGCTCGCCCGCGAGATTGACGCGCAGCTCGGCCAGGTGGCGGGCAATCGGCGCTCCCTCTCGGCGACCGCGGCGCGGTACCAGCGACTCCAGCTCGAGCGCGAGTTTGCTGACAAGCGCCTGGCGGCCGCGATGACGTCGCTGCAGGACGCACGCAGCGAAGCTCGTCGCAAGCAGGCCTATGTCGAGCGGATCGCTCAGCCAAGCCGACCGGATCGCGCGGAGGAACCCCGCCGCCTGCGCGGAATCTTCGCAACGTTCGTCTTGGGGCTCGTCGCCTGGGGCATTCTCACGATGCTTTTGGCCGGCGTGAGAGAACATCATGCCTGATAGCTCGACGCCGGAACCTCAAGGCGCAACTCTCAGGCAAGCTTGGATTATCCAGCGTCGCGTCATTGGCGCGCTGATGCTTCGGGAAATTCTAACCCGCTACGGCAGGCATAACATCGGTTTTCTCTGGCTCTTCGCGGAACCAATGCTGTTCACGTTGGGCGTTACGGCTCTCTGGACAGCGACCAAGTCGGTCCATGGCTCAAACCTCCCGATCGTCGCTTTCGCGGTAACTGGCTATTCAAGCGTTCTGCTGTGGCGCAACATGCCCGCGCGCTGCATCGGGGCAATCGCGCCAAACCTGTCGCTGCTATACCATCGCAACGTTCGTCCTATCGACATCTATTTGTCGCGCGTGTTGCTTGAAGCTGCCGGTGCAACAATGTCGTTCGTGTTTCTCGTGTTATTCTTCAATTTCATCGGTTGGCTCGCGATGCCAGAAGATGCCCTGCAAATTGCTGGCGCGTGGCTCATGTTGGCCTGGTTTGGTGCCTCTGCCGCGCTGCTGCTGGGGGCTTTGTCTGAAGTCTCGGAAACGGTTGAAAAGCTCTGGCACCCGGCGTCATATATTCTTTTCCCCCTTTCGGGAGCGGCCTTTCTGGTCGACTCTCTCCCGAAAGCGGCTCAGGACGTGGTGCTGACTCTACCAATGGTCCATGGGGTCGAGATGCTGCGGGAAGGCTATTTTGGTTCGCAGATCGTCGCTCACTACGACACCGCTTACATGGCTCTCATCAACACAGTCCTGACAATCCTAGGCCTCGCGCAAGTATCGAAGATCAGTCGAACGGTTGTTCCCGAATGATCCGACTACGCGGCATCAACAAGACTTACGGGACGCACAGCGGGCCAGTGAGGGTCTTGCGGGACGTCGATCTGACGATCGACTGCGGCGAGCGGGTCGGAATCCTTGGCCGAAACGGTGCCGGCAAATCTACTCTCATAAGACTAATTAGTGGGGCCGAGTTCCCAACCAGCGGCCAAATCGATCGAGACATGAGTGTTTCTTGGCCCTTGGCTTTTGGCGGCGCTTTTCAGGGCTCGTTGACAGGACTGGACAACTATCGGTTTATCTGTCGCATCTATGGCGTTGATCCTACGGATCGGCTCCAATTCGTGTACGACTTCTCCGAATTAGGAATTTATCTGAACGAACCAGTGAAAAGCTACTCATCGGGCATGCGGGCACGACTCGCATTTGCCATTTCGATGGTTATCGAATTCGACTGTTTCTTGATCGACGAGATCATTGCCGTTGGTGATGCCCGCTTTCACGAGAAGTGCCATCATGAACTGTTCGAGAAGCGCGGCAATCGAGCAATGATCATCGTCTCTCATGATTCCGCCTATATTCGAGAGCATTGCACGCGGGCGGCGGTACTTGACGGCGGCGCGCTGCACCACCCAGCCTCGATGGAGGAAGCATTCGACTTCTATCATGAGGCTACTCACCGGGTGGTGGCGGCGTGAGGGCTTTGAAAGGAGTCGCGCAGCTCGGCATGCGACATGCGTGGCTTTGGCGCCATCGTGGGTCGTTCGGAGCTATCGAAGCAGGTAAATCGCCCCGGCTGCTGGTCGACGTATCCGCCATCGTCCAGAAAGACGTGCATACCGGCATCCAGCGAGTGGTGCGCGCCGTCTGGTCTGAGCTAAAGCAACGTGACGGGCAGGGATTTACCCTTGTCCCGGTTTTCGCGACTGCTAGGCATGGATACTGCCAAGCCCCTCATGATTTCCTCGATCGAGTTCGTGCCCCTGCTTCCCCAATGCTGATAAATGTTAGTCGGGGAGACTGTTTCCTAGGCTTGGACCTTTCTGCGCACTTTCTACCCAAGTACCGGCGGCAGATCCGCGCTTGGCGCGCAAGTGGAGTCTCAGTTAATGTTGTAGTCTACGATCTTCTACCGCTTACTCATTCTCAATGGTTTGAAAAGCGTACCGTCGAACAATTCCGCGAGTGGTTTGAAACGTTGAGTTGGGAAGCTGACCAGCTCCTCTGCATCTCTAATCAGGTCGCTGTTGACGTGGCCGGCCGTTTAGGCACCATGGCTGCTCCAAGATTAATCCGCATACGCAAATTGAATCTGGGCGCGGACATTGCGGCGTCCCGCCCATCCGCCGGAATGTGCTTGGACGTCACTCGATTGCTTGAACGACTTCGCACAAATGACGCTATCCTGATGGTTGGCACGGTAGAGCCTCGCAAAGCCTACGACGTCGCCTTAGCCGCATTCGAATACATTTGGCACACTGCGCCTCAGGATGCGCCAGACCTGGTGATCGTCGGGAAACCGGGATGGAAGACGCAGGCGCTCCAAGTCAAGTTGCGCAAGCACTTGCATGCGGGGGAGCGCCTTCACTGGCTGCCGAGCGTCAGCGATGAGGGTCTCTGCCGCCTTTACGAAGCCTGCAAAGGCGTCTTGGTCGCCTCGCACAATGAGGGTTTTGGTCTTCCCTTGGCCGAAGCACTTGCGCATGGACGTCCCGTCCTTGCTCGCGACCTTCCGGTATTTCGTGAAAATCAGTCGTCAGGCATACAATTCTTTACGCAAGACGATCCGCGTTCGCTCGGCAAACGCCTGATCGAGCTTGCGCGTAGCGCATCTCTCACTGACGGGGATATCGAACATAGAGCTTGGAGCAAAACGGTTGCCGACCTGTTGGAGGTCTTGGGCATCAAAGCAACGCCCACACCGTCCGCCATGCCTTTGCTGCGCACTGCATCATGACGTTCGTCTCTTACGCTCAGAATTTCGAAGATGTCGTACTCTGGAGAGCGCTGAAGGACATCGAAGGCGGTTCTTACCTCGACATCGGCGCTCAGGATCCGGAGCAGGACAGCGTAAGTTTGGCATTCTACGAAAGAGGATGGCGCGGTGTTCATGTCGAACCCACGCCTGCTTACGCGCGACAATTGAGGAACAGTCGGCCGGACGAGACGGTCATCGAGGCGGCTTGCAGCTGTGCCCCGGGACCTATTCGCTTCTTTGAGTTTCCGACTACGGGCCTTTCGACCTCCAGCGTAGAGATTGCGGAGCATCATTCAAGGAACGGTTTCGAAGGCCGGTCCATTCTCGTGCCCACCGTGCGGCTCGACGGATTGTACGAGACCATTAAAACTCCGACCCATTGGCTCAAGATCGATGTCGAGGGCGCCGAGGCCGACGTGCTTGCGAGTTGGGGCGACCATGGCGCACGCCCTTGGATTATCGCTATCGAAGCGACCTTCCCAAGCACACGGCGACCTACCCACGAGGCCTGGGAACACCAGCTCCGCAACCGGGGGTACAGCAGCGTTTATTTCGATGGGCTTAGTCGCTACTACCTGCATGAGGAGCAAGCGGAACGAGCAAGCGCGTTCCAGACGCCGCCGAATGTCTTCGATTCTTTCCTGATCAGCCGATCGCACTTCAGCGCTGCCCTGCTGAACAATGAGCGCTCCGATGCCGTCTCAATCGCGACAACTGCGAGCGCTGAGGAGCGGCGCGGGCTGAAAGAAAGCAACAACGTCCTACAGTCCCGAGTCGACGAGCTCGAGAGCGCTCGCGCCGAGCTCCTCGGCGAGCGACAGGCCGCCCTCTCGCGCGTCCAGGAACTCGAGAATTCCTGTGCGGGTATGGCTGCCGCCCAGCAGGCGCTGGAGGCCGAGCGCGCCGACTTACAGGAACTGGCAGCCGAAGCTTCAACCGAAAAGGCAGTCCTGCTCACCCAGATTGATGGCTTGTTCGAGCGTCTGGCAGCTGCGGTGGCAGAAGGCGCGAGCGCGAGGGCGGCAAGCGACGTGGCTCTGGCAGAGCAGGATCAATTGCGAGCGCTACTGACCTCCGCCCGGGAGGAGGAGCGACGGGCGCTTCACGAGCATCTGGCAATGGAGCGAAGACACTGCGAGCAACTCGACGCGGTTCGAGGCAAACTAGTCGACACTTTGAAAGAGCATGGCGACGCCCGTGAAGACGTTGCGAGACTTGCCGCCGAGCTTGAGCAAATGCGAGCCCATGTTCTGACCGCCGCGCGCCTGGTTAGGGCAGGGTCTGAAAAACCGAGGAGTGGCTGGCACCCGTTACGGCCGAGATCAAGATCGGCTTCACACATTATGTTCGCGCTGGAGAACTGGGCGAAGTCAATCAGTGAACATCATCCGCCACAAAAACCTCCTTTTCCTGTTCAAACGAGCCACGATCAAGCAATGACCTCTTATCTCGACCAGGAGTATGGCAATCCATATCTCCGCGCCGATTCTCTCGCCGAGCTCGTCAGCTGGAACGACATCGACTTTGTTCGCTGCGCTTATGTGACGGTACTTGGCCGACAGCCAGATCAAGTCGGCGAACTCTATTATACCCGTAGAATACGCGAGGGATACTCCAAGCTGGAGACATTATGGCAGCTTCGGAAATCGGCTGAAGCAAGATCGCACGATCCCGGCATTGCCGGCTTTGACCGCGCGTTGCGAAGCGCGCGGTGGGCACGAAGTCCATTCGGGTGGCTGGTCCGCATGATCACCGGCGGCGAGAGCAATAGCGCGGCCTGGAAGCGCCACCGGATCTTGTTGAACGAGATTTACCGATCGGAGGCAAGACAAGCTGCGCATGGCACGGCTGACCTGAGAAACATGGTGCAAGGCCTGAGTACAGAGCTTCAAAGTCTGTCAGAGAATGTCAGAGAGCTAGTTGCCAGACGACAGGCGGGCGAGGCAGTCCCTTTACTAGAGGATGACACGTTGTCCATACAGGACCAACTTAGCGACGTCGGACGTCGTATCTTCCAGCGTCTAGTTTAAGAGTATTTCGATTGATGCGTATCATAATTGATTTGCAGGGCGCGCAGACTAACGGTTCTCGTAACCGCGGTATTGGTCGATACTCATCCTCCTTGGCGCAAGCCATTTTACGAAACAATGAACGTCACGATATCCATATCGTTCTAAATGGGGCTTTTCCTGACAGCATCGATGAGATCCGCACTAAATTCGCGGACTTCATTTCGCAGGACAGGATCCATGTTTGGAAGCAGTTGCCGTCCGTTGCATTCGCAGTCCCTGGGAGCAAGGCACGTCGGCGAGCCTCGCAGGTCATCCGCGAACGGTTCATTCAAGAACTGAACCCAGATGTCGTTTTCGTGACTAGTCTCTTTGAGGGGCTGTCGGACGACGGTCTCATCTCGATCGGTTTGTGCGGGAACGTTCCGACCGTCGTCACGCTCTATGACCTCATCCCTTTGATAAACAAAGGCGATTACCTGCACGATCGTCAGATATCCCAATGGTATATGGATCGTGTGGATCAGCTACGCCGAGCCGATCGGCTGTTGTCGATCTCCGAGTCCGCTCGGCGAGAAGCCATCGATCACCTTGGATTCGACAAAACGACGGCGATCAGCGTGGGAACGGCCGCAGACCCGCATTTCAAATCGACCACCATCTCTCCTGACTGCGAGGAAAGCCTCAGGCAAAAATACGACCTTCGCAAACCGTTTGTCATGTACACCGGCGGAATCGACGTTCGGAAAAATATCGAGCGTCTCATCGGCGCCTTTGCCAAGTTGCCGAGAAGCGTGCGAAACAAATATCAATTGGCGATTGTCTGCTCGGCCCACCAGCATGATCGTAATAGGCTTCTGCAACTCGCCTCGGAGAAAGGATTGAGCGACGGAGACATCGTGTTCACCGGTTATGTCTCGGAAGACGAGTTAGTCACCCTCTATCATCTAACAAGGTTATTCATCTTTCCATCGTGGCATGAAGGTTTTGGGCTTCCTGCCCTTGAGGCGATGCATTGCGGCGCCCCGGTTATTGCGTCCAATCGCTCAAGTCTGCCGGAGGTCGTAGAACTTGAGGAAGCGATGTTCGATCCCTTCGATCAAGAGGAGATCACAAGTCGCATGCACGCCGGTCTTGAAGATGATCCATACCGGATAATGTTGCTTGAAAATAGTCGGGTGCAATCCGCGAAATTTGACTGGGATAGCTGTGCAATCCGGGCGCTCGGCGCGATCGAGGAACTGGGTCGCGCACCGCATCCTGCGGCCTCATACCGCTCGGACGCTCGGCCACGCCTTGCCTTCGTCTCCCCTCTGCCACCTGCAAGGACAGGCATCGCCGATTATAGTGCCGAACTACTTGCCTCCTTAACCAAGAATTTCCAAATAGATGTAGTGCTCGCCAACGGTGTCAACTCTGATTTGATCGAGTTTCCGCTAATCCCGGAGGCCATCGGCGTGATGAGCGAAGCTGAGTTTCGCCAAAATTACGGAGACTTCGACAATATAATCTATCATTTCGGGAACTCCGAGTTCCACTCCTACATGTTCGAGCTTCTTCAGCTAACCGGTGGCGTGGTTGTGTTGCACGACTTTTTTCTCAGCGGGATTGTGTCGTACCGGGAGTGGCACCATCTCGAGCCGCACGGCTGGCAACGCGAGCTCTACCGATCGCACGGCTATCCGGCACTGCTTGCGAGGAAAAGCGCGGTCGACGTCTACGACACGGTTTGGAAATATCCTTGCAGCAAGACCGTTGTCGATTTGGCGGAAAAGGTCGTTGTGCACTCCGAATTTGGCCGACATCTCGCCCGCCAATGGTACGGCAGACAAGCGGATAGCAAGTTCCAATTCATCCCGCTTCTTCGGGAGCCATACACGGACAAGAGCGACAAGGCTTCGCTCAAGAAAGAGCTAGGGTTTGCGGCCGACGATCTAATCGTCTGTTCGTTCGGGATGATCGGCTCGACAAAACTTAACCGTGAGTTGGCCCAAGCTTGGGTGAAGTCTCGCCTTGGCGGTGATCGTCGTTGCAAACTGGTCTTCGTCGGGCAGAACGACCAAGGGGTATATGGAGCAGAGCTGAGCGATTTCATAACGAAGAAAGGCAAGAAAAGGATATTCATCGCCGGCTGGACGGATGCGGAAACTTTCCGCCGTTACCTTTCGGTGGCAGATATGGCTGTTCAATTGCGCACTTGGTCGCGTGGTGAGACCTCGGCGGCTGTGCTCGACTGCATGAATCATGGTGTTCCGTTGATCGTCAATGACAACGGCGGAATGGCGTCGCTTGCGGACCAGGGCGCCCTCGTCCTTCGGGACCAATTCGAGATTTCGGAACTAACCGAGGCTCTTGAGGAACTCGCCGGGAGTTCCGAGATGCGTGCGAAGCTTGGAGGCCTAGGCCGTGAGCGAGTACTTACCGGGCATAGTCCGGCCGAATGCGCCGAGGCGTATAGCAGGGTTCTTGCCGCCGCGCGGTTGGATCGAAACCGGCTGGATTACGCAATCGATCTTGTACGGCAAGCTGGGTTGTCGACTTTCGAAAAGAGCCAGTTCAGTTCGGCCTTTGCCAACGCGTCACCTCACGAGAACAAGCGTCTTCTAATTGACATTTCGGTACTCGCGCGTACCGATGCCGGAACCGGTATACAGCGGGTTGTCCGCAACGTGCTGAAAGACATGCTCGGTCGAGACTTTCTCGATTTTAGGATTGAGCCCGTCTTCGTCGATCCGGCAGTACGCAAGTTCCGGTTCGCCCGCTCGTTCACAACCGGGTTCCTGAAGGTCGAGCCGGTCGATCTTCCCGATGACGTGGTGGACATCGGGCAGAGTGATACGGTTCTATTGCTCGATCTCAATCCAATGCTTCTAACCTTCGTGAAGGAGGAGCTGCTTCGACTTCGTCGACAGGGGACGAAAATTGTTTCGGTCGTATATGACCTGATCCCGATCAAGCATCCGGATCTGTTTCCCGACGGAGTGGCACAAGCCCACCGAGAGTGGCTCGAAATCGTCGCCGCCGGAGACACGGCGACTTGTATATCCAAAGGGGTCGCTGACGACTTGCGCGATTACCTCGATACTGCGCATCCCAACACTCACCTTCCGATCTCGCACTTCAAACTTGGTGCCGATCTGGATGATGTTCGCAGCAGCGTGGCGGCTTCAGTCGGATCAATATCCGCCGCAGACCGGAATGCCGAACCAACCTTCATTATGGTTGGCACCATTGAACCGCGGAAGGGTCATCTCGAGGTTCTGCGCGCCTTCGAAGCGCTTTGGGATAGCGGCAAGAAGATCCGACTTATCATCGTCGGCAATCCTGGCTGGAAGGCAGAGAAGATCGTTCGACGGCTGGAAGAGTTGGCGCCGGATCATCCGCTGGAGTGGCGGCAAAACATCTCCGACGAGCAGCTTGAGCGCCTCTACGGAGAAGCGGATTGTCTTATTGCGGCCTCTCTTGATGAAGGTTTCGGCTTGCCGTTAATCGAAGCAGCGAGCCGGAACGTTCGCCTCATTGCAAGAGATATCCCCGTGTTTAGGGAGGTTTGCGGCGACTGCGCGAGCTATTTCACTGATGACCTGATCGCCACACTCGAAGAATGGTTGCAGAGTTTTCAAGCAGGAACAGCCATCTCTAGTGAAGGTATCACTCGAGTGAGTTGGGAGGAGTCAGTAGATACGCTTCTGCCAACCATTTTTCCCGACGAAGATTTCAAGGTACGAATTTGATATGAACACCGCAATTATCACCGGCATTACCGGTCAGGACGGCGCCTATCTGTCCGAGCTACTCCTCGACAAGGGTTACAAGGTCTTCGGCACCTATCGCCGGACCAGTTCGGTTAATTTCTGGCGACTGGCCGAACTTGGGATCGAGAACCATCCGAAGCTTGAGCTGGTCGAATATGACCTGACCGATCTCTCGTCCTCCATCCGCCTGCTCCAGCAGACCGGCGCCAAGGAAGTGTACAACCTGGCCGCGCAGAGCTTCGTCGGGGTATCGTTCGACCAGCCGGCGACCACCGCCGAGATCACTGGGATCGGCGCGCTCAACCTGCTGGAGGCGATCCGCATCGTCGACAAGGACATCCGCTTCTACCAGGCGAGCACGTCCGAGATGTTCGGAAAGGTGCAAGCGGTCCCTCAGATCGAGTCCACGCCCTTCTACCCGCGCAGTCCCTACGGTGTCGCCAAGCTCTATGCGCACTGGATCACGGTCAACTACCGCGAGAGCTACGGCATCCACGGCAGCAGCGGGATCCTGTTCAATCACGAGAGCCCGCTCCGCGGCCGCGAGTTCGTAACCCGCAAGATCACGGACTCGGTGGCAAAGATCAAGCTGGGGTTGCTCGACTGCCTAGAACTCGGCAACCTCGATGCGCGCCGCGACTGGGGCTTCGCCAAGGAATATGTCGATGGCATGTGGCGGATGCTGCAGGCGGACGAACCCGACACCTTCGTGCTCGCCACCAACCGCACCGAGACGGTGCGCGACTTTGTCACCATGGCGTTCAAGGCTGCCGGGATCGAACTGTCGTTCGCGGGCAAGGACGAGGGAGAGACCGCCGTCGATGTCGAGACTGGCAAGACTGTCATGCGGATCAACCCGAAGTTCTATCGTCCGGCCGAGGTCGAGTTGCTGATTGGCAACCCGGCCAAGGCACGCGAGAAGCTCGGCTGGGAGCCAAAGACCACGCTCGAGGAGCTGTGCCGGATGATGGTCGAGGCCGACCTTCGCCGCAACGGACTCGGCTTCTCCTTCTGATGCGGTGCGACCAGTCGAGCAGGCGGCTGCTCCGTGCCTAGGACGCTGGTCACCGGTGCCGCCGGCTTTACCGGGCGCTATTTGACTGCCCTCCTCGCCTCGCGGGATCACGAGGTGCACGGCCTTGTGCACCATCGCCCGGACGAGGCGGTGGAGGGGCTGTTCGCGTGCCACGAGGGCGACATCGCCGATCCGCAGGCAATGGAGCGGGTGGTAGAGGCGGTCCGTCCCGACCATGTCGTTCATCTCGCCGCCATTGCCTTCGTTGCGCATCACGACGTCTCGGAAATGTATCGCGCCAACATCGTCGGCACGCGCCAGCTCTTGGATGCGCTGGCGCGGGCCGGGCAACCGCCCCGCTCAGTGCTCGTTGCCAGCAGCGCCAACGTCTACGGCAACAGCCAGGCCGGCGTGCTCGACGAGACGCTGCCGCCGAATCCGGCTAACGATTATGGCATCACCAAGGTCGCGGTCGAGGCACTCGCTCACCTTTACGGCGATCGGCTGAAGATCACGGTCGTGCGGCCATTCAATTACACCGGGCGGGGCCAGTCGGCCGATTTCCTCATCCCCAAGATCGTCGGGCAGGTCCGGGCGGGCGCGTCCGAGATTGCGCTGGGCAATCTCGACGTCGCGCGCGACTTCTCGGACGTTCGTGGCGTCGTTGACGCCTATGCCCGGCTGCTCGAGTGCGAGGGCGCGGCAGGGAAGACCTTCAACGTCTGCTCGGGCGTCGCTATCCCGCTCGGCGAGGTGCTGGAGCGGATTCGCGCAATCTCGGGCCACTCGTTCAGCGTGACCGTCAACCCCGCATTCGTCCGACCCGATGAGGTGCGAACCCTGCGCGGGACGGCGGCGAAGCTGGAGGCCGCGATCGGTCCGCTCGCGATGCCGGCTTTCGATGACACGCTGCGTTGGATGCTCGCCGACTGATGCAAGTGTCCTTGGTCGTGGACGCGCTCGCCCCGCAGATGGGAGGGATCGGCCGCTACACGCTCGAGCTGGTGCGAGGCTTGCCGAGCGTGCCGGGCGTGTCGCACGTCGATCACTACGCGCATGGGCGTCTCTTCGACGATGTGAAGCCGCTTCTTACCAACCAGCGAATGCCGAAGCGGAGCTGGACGCGGCGCTGGCGGGACAGGCGGCAGTGGCAGAGACTGGCTCGCTCGTCTATCGTCCACGCGCCCAACTATTTCCTTCCTCGCGGGGTTGAACAGGGGGTGATGACAGTCCACGATCTTTCCGTCTTCCGCTTCCCCGAGACACACCCTGCCGAGCGCATTCGGCATTTCGAGAAGCATTTCCTCGACTCGCTAGTACGGGCACGCCGGCTTATTACCGACACGGCGACGGTCCGTGACGAGATCGTCGCCGACTTCGGGATTGCTGCTGAGCGGATCAAAGTGGTGCCCTTGGGAGTGAGCTCCTCTTTTCGGCCGCATAGCCCCGGCGAACTGGCTGAGCCGCTGCGTGGGCTCGGACTGCAGGCCGGCCGATACACGCTGTGCGTCTCGACTATCGAGCCGCGCAAGAGGATCGCCGAGTTGCTCCGGGTCTGGCGCGACCTGCCGGCCGCACTACGCGCCGACAATCCGCTGGTGCTCGCCGGAGGTCCCGGCTGGCGCAACGAGAGCATCATGGCGGCAATCGCCGAGGGTGAGGCGGCGGGGTGGCTGACCCACTGCGCCTTCGTTCCGGAAGCGCTGATGCCGGCCCTCTATGCCGGCGCGAAGCTGTTCATCTATCCATCCATCTACGAAGGTTTTGGCTTGCCGCCGATCGAAGCCATGGCCAGCGGCGTCCCGGTGATTGCCGCCGACCGCTCCTGCATGCCCGAGGTGTGCGGCGCCGCGGCACGCTACACTGACCCCGATGACCATGGCGGCTTCCGTAATGCCGTTTGCGAAGCGCTTGAGGACGGGGCTTGGCTCGAACAGGCTGCCAAAGCCAGCGTGGCCCACGCCGCTCAGTATAGCTGGCGAGCCTGCGTCGAGGCGACCGCGGCCGTCTACGCGATGTTGTAAAGACACAGTCGGGCGGGTTGCACCCAACTAGAGCAATGTTTTGTGGCAATTAACTATTCGTGAGGCTAGACTTGGCAGGTGCTGAGGGGGCGGTCTAAGGGCCGCGAAGGTGGGAACGAGCTTAGCGATGCAAGTGTCTGTCAATTCGCCGTGGCCTATTCGGCCAGCGCTCGACCCGGTGCGCGCTGTGGCGCACGGTCGACGGGTGGTCGAGCGCGAGGGACAGGCCCTTCTGGAACTCGCCAGCAGCCTCGACGAAAGCTTTGCGGCGGCCACGGAAGTGCTCCTGAACACCCACCAGCGGGTGATCGTCACCGGCATGGGCAAGTCGGGCCACATCGGTCGCAAGATCGCTGCGACCCTCGCCGCCACCGGCACGCCCTCCTTCTTTCTTCATCCTGCCGAAGCCGCTCATGGCGATCTTGGGATGATCGTCCGCGGCGACGTGCTGCTTGTTCTCTCGAACAGCGGCGCGACGGCGGAGCTCGACGCGGTGCTCCGGCACGGCCAGACGCTCGGCTGCGCCGTGATCGGGGTTACCGCCCAGCCGCAGTCACCGCTGTCGCAGCGATCGGACGTGCTCCTCCTCCTTCCGGCGCTGCCGGAAGCCTGCCCCAAGAACATGGCGCCGACCACCTCGACGGCGCTGATGCTCGCGCTCGGCGACGCGCTCGCCGTGGCGGTAATGGAAAGCCGCGGCTGGACTCGCGATCACTTGCGCATCCTCCATCCAGGCGGCTCGCTCGGCTCGCGCATGGCCTATGTCGACGAGATCATGCACACCGACGACGCGCTGCCGCTGGTCGCAGCAGGCGCGCCGATGAAGGAAGTCGTGATCGAGATGACCCTGCGCCGCTTCGGCATTGCAGGCGTGATGGGACATGACTCCAATCTGGTCGGGGTGATCACCGACGGCGATCTGCGCCGCCACTGCGACGATCTCTTCCACAGCAGTGCGCAAGACGTGATGACGGCGCGCCCGATCACCGTTCCGGAAGGCACCCGCTGCGAGGACGCCCTCGCGCTGATGCAGTCGAGCCGGATCACCTGCCTGTTCGTCATGTCGGCGAACCGCCCCAGCAAGCCGGTCGGGCTGGTCCACATCCACGACCTCACGTCCGGGCGCGGGTCCTAAGCGACGGTGGCTGTCGCAGACGCGCCGAGCGTTGCCATCGTCATCCCGGCCCGGTTTGCTTCCACCCGCTTCCCCGGCAAGCCTCTGACTCGCTTTCGCGGAGCGGACGGGACGGCAAGGACACTGATCGAGCATAGCTGGCGCGCGGCAAGCGCTTTCACCGGTGCCAGCACGATCGTGGTCGCCACCGACGACGAGCGAATTGCGCGTGAGGTCGAAAGCTTCGGCGGTTCGGTAGTGATGACCCCGGCGGACTGCCGCAACGGCACCGAGCGCTGTGCCGCGGCCTTGCCCGCGATACCGGGCGATGCCGACATCATCGTTAATCTCCAGGGCGATGCACCGTTGACCCCGCCCGACATCCTTTCGGCGGTGGTCGCCCGGCTTGGAGCCGACCCCTACCTTCCCGTCGCCACCCCCGCGATTCGCTGCACGCCAACGGTATACCGCCATCTTGCCGACGACGCCGCGGCGGGGCGGGTCGGCGGCACCACCGTGGTGTTCAACCGGCACCACGACGCGCTCTATTTCTCGAAGCGCATCCTTCCCTATGTCGACCCGGAGCAGGCGCGCGAGCAGACCCCGGACGTCTATCTTCACCTCGGCATTTATGCTTATCGTCGGGCGGCGCTCACGGCGTATGTGGATGCCGGCCCGTGCCAACTCGAGCAGCAGGAAGGACTGGAGCAGTTGCGGTTTCTGGATGCCGGGCTGCGCGTCGGGGTGGCGCTATGCGAGCCGCCCGCTTGGGACGTCATCGAGGTGAACAATCCCGGCGATGCGCCGCTGGTCGAAGCCATCCTGCGGCGCCGTGATGCCCGCTGAACCGCTCGAACGCACCGAGCTGTGCGGTCGCCCGATCGGTGCCGGGGAACCGCTGTTCCTCTTCGCGGGACCCTGCGTCGTCGAGGATGAGCGGATCTGCCTCGCGATCGCCGAGGCGCTGTCCGACATCGCTCGACGACTGGACATGCTGGTCGTGTTCAAGGCCAGCTTCGACAAGGCCAACCGGACCTCGGCCACCTCTTTCCGCGGTCACGGCATCGACGAGGGCTTGCGGGTTCTCGAGAAGGTTCGAAGCGAAGCCGGACTGCCGGTGATCACGGACGTCCATACGCCCGAACAGGCGCGCGCTGCCGCCGAGGTTGTCGACGTTCTGCAGACCCCGGCGCTGCTGGCCCGGCAGACCGATCTCATTGAGGCGGCTGCCGCGACCGGTCGTCCGGTCAATTTCAAGAAGGGTCAGTTCATGGCTCCCGCGGACATGGAACCGCTCATCGCCAAGGCGCGCCGGGCGGCCCCGCAAGAGGGCGGCGGTCCCTTCCTCGTCTGCGAGCGCGGCACCAGTTTCGGCTACAACAATCTCGTGGTCGACATGCGCGGGCTGGTGGTGATGCGGCGCACCGGGTGCCCGGTGGTGTTCGACGCGACCCACAGCGTCCAGCTGCCCGGCGCCAGCGGCGACAAGTCCGCCGGCCAACCCGAATTCGTGGAGCCGCTGGCTCGAGCAGCGGTCGCCGTCGGAGTCGCCGGCCTGTTCATGGAAACCCACCCGGACCCGGCGAACGCCTTGTCCGACGGGCCCAACTCCATCCCGCTGGCCGAGATGCCGCGACTGATCGACAGCCTGCAGGCGCTTCATGCACGGGCGGGCGCGCGGCTGGGGTGACGGGAGTGCGCGGGTCGAGGACGAGGACCGGTGGCGTGGGCGAAGCGCCGTTCCTGCGGGTGCCGCCCTTCCCGGGCGCGGCCGCCATTCGCCTCGCGGGCCCGGGCGATGCTCCGCCGCTGACCGACCAGCAAGTCGACGCACTCGGCGCCGAGATCGCCGGGGTGCGCGTGGGTGGCGACTATTGGGGCGAGCAGCCCCTGCTGCCGGCCGAACCCTATGTGCTGGTCCGCGCTGCCGAGCCGGCGCGCCCGAGCCCTGATCGCACGCAAGCGGACGGGCCAGTCGTCCACTGGTCACCGACTCGCCAGTCCGGAGCCAATCACCAGGGCGTCGCCTTCCAGATCAGCGGCGCCTACGATCCCTGGCACCTCGTCTCCGGAGCCAAGTTGGTCGTTGCCGCGGCCTCGGACGAGATCCTGCTGGTCGCTGCGTTGCGGGGGGTGGCGGTCGAGCCGGTCGGCGATGGGCCGTTCGCCGAAGTGGGCTCGCCCGCCGGGCTGCGGAGCGCTCTCCGCTCGCACCTTCTCGCCGGTGGGACGCCGCTCGACCCCTTCTCGGGCCAGCCCGCCAGCATCGCCGCGCTGGTCGAGCTGCTGGCACTGTGGCGCTCGCTGATCGATCGCAATCGCGGGATCGGCAGCGGCATGGGCTTTTCGCGGTGGAAGCGGCCGACGGTCGAACCCCTGCTCTGGTCCGGGCGGCCGTTCCGCTTCCTCGATCGCCTCGGCGACACCGCAGCCGGCGAGGCGGTAGCGACCTGGCGCTCGCGTATCTCCCCGCGCACGCTCGGCGTGCTGAATCAGCGCGGCGTAACGCTGGTCGAGGTCGAGGACGGCTTCATCCGCTCTTCCGGGTTGGGAGCGGACTGCGTTCCACCGCTCTCGATCGTCGTCGATCGGCTCGGCGCGCACTTCGACCCGTCCCGCCCAAGCGAGCTGGAAATGCTGCTCGAAACCGCCGAGATCGGCCCGGAGCTGCTGCAGCGCGCCCGCGCCCTGCGCGAGCGGATCGTCGCCGGCGGGATCAGCAAATATGCGGTCGCCACCGAGACCCTCGCGCCGCGCGCTGGGTCCGGCCGCCAGATTCTCGTTCCCGGCCAAGTCGAGGACGATCGGTCGGTGGTCAGCGGGTCGAGGGTTCACAGCAACCTCGAACTGCTGCGCCGCGTCCGCGCGGAGGAGCCGGGCGCGCGGATCCTCTACAAGCCGCACCCGGACGTCGAGGCCGGCCATCGCACCGGCGCGATCCCCGAGGCCGCCTGCCTCGCGGTCGCCGACGAGATCGTCCGCGACCGGCCGATCACCACGCTGATCGGCGAGGCCGACGCGGTGCACGTCAACACCTCCCTCGCCGGCTTCGAGGCACTGATGCGCGGCAAGCCGGTGACCACCCATGGCTCACCCTTCTATGCCGGCTGGGGGCTCACCACCGATCTCGGCGAGGCACTGCCGCGGCGGACCCGCCGGCGTTCGCTCGACGAACTCGTCGCCGCCACACTGATCCTCTACCCGCGCTATCTCGACCCGGTGACCCGCCTCCCCTGCTCGCCCGAGGTGCTGGTCGACCGGCTCGCCGCGGCAGCCGCGCCCAAGGACGGCATGCTGGTCCGAGCGCGCCGGGCACAGGGCAGCCTCAAGCGCGCGGCCGGGAGCCTGCTCGGCCGATGAGCAGCAACTTCACCCGCCGCTTCCTCTTCCTGCAGGGACCGCCCGGGCCGCTGTTCCTGCGTCTCGCCAAGTCGCTCACCGACAGCGGGAACGAAGTTTATCGGATCAATCTCAGCGGGGGCGACCGGCTCGACTGGCCGGAGCCGACGATCGACTATCGCGACAATTTCTCGCGCTGGCCGGTCTTCATCGACAAGTTCATCCGCGAGCACCGCATCACCGACGTGCTGATGTACGGCGATTGCCGACCTTATCATGTGGTCGCGCACGGAATCGCCTCCTCGCGCAAGCTGCGCATCCACGTGCTCGAGGAAGGCTATCTCCGCCCGGACTGGATGACGCTCGAGCTCGACGGGGTGAACGCCCGCTCGCGGCTGACCCGCAACAAGCAGTGGATTCGCGAGCAGGCCAAGCGGCTGCCGCCAGAGACGGTCCACGACCCGATCACCGCCACCTTCCGCCGCCGGGCGCGCGACAGCTACTGGTACTATCACTACGTCTGCACCGGCCGGATTCGCTACCCGCACTATCGCTCGCACCGGCCGCGCGGGATCATCATGGACGGGTTCGGCTGGCTGTGGTGGCTGTGGTGGCGCGATCGCCGCGACAAGGCGGCCGAGCAGACCCTGCGCGAGATCGCCGGCAAGCCCTTCTTCGTCTTCCCGCTACAGCTGTCGGGCGACTATCAGATCCGCGCGCATTCGCACTTCCCCGACATGGAAGGCGCCGCCCGCTACGTGATCGAGAGCTTCGCCGCGAATGCCCCGGACGACGTCCACCTGCTGGTCAAGGCGCACCCGCTCGACAATCGCTTCCATAGCTGGGCGGGGTTCGTCCGCAAGGAAGCGCGCCGGCTGAAGATCGAGGACCGGCTCCACTACGTCGACGGCGGCGACCTCCAGGACATGGCGCGCGATGCCCGCGGCATGGTCTGCGTCAACAGCACCTCGGCGACGCTATCGCTCGCGGCCGGTGTGCCGGTGTGCGCGATCGGTGAGGCGATCTACAATCTGCCCGGCCTGACCCACCAAGGCCATCTCGACGGCTTCTGGCGCGATCCGCAGCCACCCGAACCGGGGCTCTTCGAGGATTTTCGCCGGGTGCTGACCGACCAGTGCCTGGTCCGCGGCGGGCTGGCGAGCGAGTCCGCGGTCACCATCCTCGTCGAATCGATGCACGAGCGGCTGCTGCGCTGATCAGAAGCGGACGAGCCAGTCGTCCACCGTGGCGAAATGGTCCACCCATGTCGGCGTGTGGAACTCGGCGAGGCGGCGGACCTGACGATCACGCGCTTCGCTGTCCGGACGGGCATAGTCCAGCACCTCGCGTTCCCACGACGGTCCGTCGAGCGGGTTCAGGAGCGTGACCATGTCCTGCCCGATCTCGCGGAACACCGGCAGGTTGCTGGCGATCACCGGCACGCCCGCGCCGAGCGCCTCGACCAGCGGCAGGCCGTAACCCTCGGCGAGGCTGGGGAAGAGCAGCGCCCGCGCCGAGCCGAGATGCGCTGCCAGCTCCTCGTCCGAGCAGTGGTTGAGCTCGGTCACCCGGGTCCGCAGCCGGTCGCTTCGGTCAAGCCAGTCCTCGACCTGCTCGGCCTCCCACCCGCGCTGGCCGATGATGAGCAGGCGCGGCGCTGCGGCCCCCATCCGCTCGATCAGGTGCGACCAGAGGTGAAGGAGGAAGAGGTGGTTCTTGCGCGCCTCGATTGTGCCGAGGACGACGAAGCTGGGGGCGTCGGGAGCGCGGCTGCTGGGCGCGGTCCGGGGCAGCGGGGTCACCCCGAGGAAGGCGGCGAGCTGCGGCCCCGCCCGCCGCTGCTCGGCGGCGGCGAAGTCGTTCAGGTCCTGAAGGGTAGCGCGGCTGTTCGCGATGACCCCGGCGGCGGTGTCGAGCACCGTGCGCATCCGCCGCTCGTGCCGCTCGCGCTCGCCGGCGCGGCACAGATGCGGGTGGGTGATCGGGATGAGGTCGTGGACGAAGTAGAGGGGCCGCACCTGCGCGTTGCGGACCCAGCGCCCGAACCCGTCCTGGTCGAGCCCGGTATGCCCGACGTTGAGGTAGAGCCGACCCTTGCCGTCGCCCCGCCGCGACGCCGAGTGCCGGAGCGCGAGGCGGGTGAAGTCGCGGCGAAAGCTGGGGCCGGGCTGGTCGAGCAGCGCGAACAGCGCCGCCGACGCGCGGCGGCCGAGGATACTGCGGAAATGGCGGTGCTGAACCACCGCCTGCGCCCGGGGTCCGTAGTGGCGCAGATAGGCGAGGCAGACGCGGTCGACCCCGGTCGGCCGGCGCCCCACCCAGGCGCGCCAGATCAGCCGGCTGACGTCGAGCAGAAGCGGCGCGGGATCGCTCACCTCGGTGCCACCCCCTTAGTTGAGGACACCCCGCGCATAGGTCACCGGCAGGATCGACGAGGCGATGACGTTGATGAAGTTCTGGATCTCCGACAGCGGCGAGACGCTCACGTAGATGACGTCATGGTCGCGGATCGCGAACTTCTGCGCCGCGAAGTAGGACGAGGGGTTCTTGAGGTCGACGCTGTAGATGACCGGGACGCTGGCCGGCGCGGCGCTCACGGCGGCCGGGGTCAGCGGGGTCGGCGTGACCGGCTCGTAGCGGAAGATGTAGACGCCCTTGGGATCGGCCCGCTGGTCGCGCAGCCCGCCGACCCGGCCGAGCGCCTGCGACAGGGTGATGCCCGACCCCTCGAAGCGGACCTCGTCGTTCTTGCCGGCGGCGCCGAGCACGGTGAAGCTGTAGGGCTGGTAGGAGACGCTGACCACGTCGTCGCGCGCCATCACGATGTTCTGGCTGGGGTCGCGGACGATGTCGGCGGCGCTCATCGACAGCACCTGCTGGCCGCGGGTGATCTGCACGGTCATCTTCTCGAACGGCTGGGCGGTGCCGCCCGTCTCCGCGATCACGTCGAGCAGCCGCTCGCCCTTGGGCGTCAGCGGGACCCGCGTCGGCTGCTTCACGTCCCCGAGCACGGTGACGTTGGCGGTGACGTTCTTGGCGACGCGGACCAGCGCCTGCGGCAGGTGCGCCCGGCCCTGCAGCCGACGGACGATCTCCTGCTCGATCTGGCGCAGCGTGCGGCCCGCCGCCGGCACGTCGCCCGCGAACGGGACCGAGATGGTGCCCGAGGGGCCGACCTGGAGCTGCGGAAGCGTGTTGCCGCGGCTGGTCTGGATCGCGGAGTCGATCCGGGTGTCGCTCGGCATGGTCCCGAACAGGGCGGCAGGGGCGGCTTCCCAGATGGTGATCTCGAGCAGGTCGCCGACGCCGACCGTGGTCCCGATCGGGGTGGCGCCGCCGAGCGCCTGGGCGAAGTTGCTGGGCGAGGCGGCGGGGCTCGCCCGCGCCGCGTCGACATTGGTGATGTCGATGATCCGCAATCCCTCGATGCGCGCCCCGGTGGGCGCCTTGAGGATCGCGCTGCGCGACGGGCCGGTCGAGCCCGACAGGCCGCCGCCGCAGCCCGACAGCAGCGCCAGCACGCCGCCGGCGAGCGCGAGCCGGGCGAAGCGCCGCCCACGTGGCTGTCCGATGCGGGCCTTCGGCTCGCTGCGATCATCTAAACCTTTGAACACGCCCAATTTCCCCGAAATCATCAACAGCGGAGTAGCGCCCCGCCGACACTCTAACAAGTGTTGCCCTCCGGCCATGGCGGCCCGGGCGGGTGGCGGCGGCTAGTCGCGCGCGCCGGTCGGCAGGAACTCGGCCGCGGCGATCTGCTTGCTCGGGCTGCGGTCCCAGCCATAGACGTCGCTCACCGTGACCAGCCGGCCGTCGACTGGCATGGTGGTGAGATAAGTGACGAACACCGGCACGCCCTGCGGCAGCTTGACCAGCTGCTCGGGATCGCTGCCCTCGGCGACCGGTGGCCGGCCAAGCAGCCATTCCCCCAGCCGCGGCGCGTCCTCGAGCCGAATGCAGCCGTTGGAGAAGGTCCGCACGTCCTTGTCGAGCAGCTCCTTCTCGGGCGTGTCGTGCATGAAGATGCCCTGACCATTGGGGAAGGTGAACTTCATCTTGCCCATGCTGTTGGCGCCGCCGGGGAGCTCGCGGACGCGGACCATCTTGCCGCCGTCGGCGACCGCCTTCCAGTCGACGCTCGCCGCCGGGACTACCTCGGCCTTGTCGGTCCAGTCGCTCATCACCTGGTAGCCGTGCGCGGTCAGATATTTGAGCCCGGTCTTCACCGTGTTCGCCGCCACCGTTTTCTTCACGAGATGGTCGGGGACGTTCCAGTAGGGATTGAGCGTCGCGTAATGGACGTAGCTGGCGATCAGCGGGGTCGCGAGATCGGGCATTCCGACCACCACCCGCATCGATCCGACCGGCTTGCCGTCCTCGAACATCCAGAGCCGCTGCTGTGCGGTGTTGACGAGGATGTAGCGCCCCCCCGGCGGGAGCGAGCGGGCACGGGCGAGATTCTCGATCAGTGCCTCGTCGGCAAACCCGCCATTGGCCTTGTAGCGCTTGATCGCCTCGGCCCGCAGCGCGGAATAGATGGGATTGAGCGCCGCGACCTGCTCGAGATGCCGCGACAGGTCGCTGGCCGCCGCGGCGGACCGGAGGATGGTCGCGCGCTCGGTGTTCTGGGGCTTGAGCGAGGCATAGGCGTAGATCATGCCCGGCGTCGGCGCCTTGATCGCCTGGACATAGGCCGCCCAGGCCGAGGACACGATGCGGTTGGCCGCGGCTGTGTCGTCGGGCTTGCCCGACAGCGCCAGCGCGGCGGCGCGGTTCACTTCCGCGGCTCGCTGCGCCCCGTCGACGATGCCCTCCGCGGGCGCATTCACCAGCACGGTGGCGAGCACCCCGACCGCGGGATCGACCTTCTTGTTCCAGAACCACAGGGGAGCATCAGTCGGTCGCGGCGCATAGGTGACGACCGGCGCCGCCGGTGCCGGCAGCGGCCGACGCCGCGCCTCGGCCGGGCTCGCCAGCGCGAGCACCGCCGCGCCGATGCCAAGGGAAAGCCTGATGGAGTTCACTGCACCCGCCATAACCCGCTGAAATGCCGCCAAGGTCCGCGGCGGCATAGGCCCGCATTTCCGAACGGACGATGAAGCGCGCCGACTGTGACCGTTGGGAAACAGTGGCGGCGACGAACAGGGAGGAAAATGGCGCGCCCGGAACGATTCGAACGTCCGACCCTCAGATTCGTAGTCTGATGCTCTATCCAGCTGAGCTACGGGCGCCTGAGCCGAGGGCCATCTAGGCGAGCATGCCGGGCGGCGCAACCCCGCTTTGCCGCATTGCGCCGATATTCCGCCATGCCTATCCCCTGCCCATGCGTCCCGCCTTCCTCGCCGCCCTGACCTGCCTCAGCCTCGCTGCCTGCGCCTCGCCGCGCGGGCTGCCGTCGCTGGCCCCGCGCGCCGCAGAAGCGATCGATCCACGCGTGCCGATCGCCAGCGAGGTCGTGTCCGGCCCGGCCTCGGGCACCACCAGCAGCCGGGTCGCGGCGCTGGTCGGCCAGGCCCGCGCCGGCGACGGTCAGTTCGAGCCGCTCATTGCTGCCGCCGAGCGGCTGGCCGGGGGTGCCGGCGCGGCGGGCAGCGAAGGCTGGATCGTGGCGCAGCAGGCGCTGTCCGCCGCGGAAGCGGCCCGGCGGCCGGTGGCCACCGCGCTGGGTGACATCGATTCACTTGCCGCGGACGCGCTGCAGCGCGCGGACACGATCGCGCCCGGCGATCTCAACGCGATCCAGCAGGGTGCCGCGGAGATCCGCCGGATCGACGATCGGCAGAGCGACCGTGCCGGGGCGGTCCGGCGGCGGCTCGGCGGCTAGCTTCCCGGCTCCAGCGCCGCGCGCGCCCGCGGCCAGTCGGCGGCGCGCATCGCATATTGGATGGTAGGATTGAGGTCGCCCGGGTCGGGGAACCGCGTGTCCGTGAAGTCGAGGTCGGCGCGGCGCGACATGCCCAGCCGCTCCATCAGGCCCCAGCTGGCGCGGTTGCCCGCGACCGTCATCGCGATCACCTCCGTCGCGCCGAGCGGGCCGAAGGCATGGTCGAGCGTGCCGATCGCGGCTTCCTTGGCATAGCCCTGCCCCCAGGCATCCTCGCGGAACCGCCAGCCGATCTCGAACGCGTCCGGGTTGGGCGCGCCCGGCGCATTGACCCGCTTCAGCCCGCAGAAGCCGAGGATCACGCCGTCCGCCTTGCGCTCGACGATCCAGAAGCCATGGCCGTGCTCGCGCTGGCAGGCGTCGATGCGGCTTCGCATTGCCTCGTAGAAGGGTCGCTCCTGCACCCCGTTCAGCCAGCGCAGGACCGCAGGCGTATTGGTCGCCGCCATGAAGGGATCGACATCCGCCGCGTCCCAGGTCCGCAGCCGCAGCCGCTCGGTTTTAATGAGGGTCTCGCTCATCCGCGCCTCGTGGCCGAGCTCGCCGCCGCGGGCAAGCCTACCAGCGGACGATCGGCAGGACGCTCGCATGATCGTCGGTCCAGGCCTCGAACCCCGGGCGCTCCGCCAGCGTGCGCCATTCGACCCCCGATCCGCGCTGCAGCTGATAGACCCGTTCCGGGCTCCGGCTGAACGCCACCCAGTCCGAACCGGCATAGTTGAGCGCGGCTTCCGCCGGGGTCAGCCGGTAGCGGCGATAGGCGGTGGACCAGCCGCCCTCCCGCGCCGCTGCCGCCAGCACAGGCTGGAGGTCGAGGTAGCGATTGGAGATGTGGACCATCAGCAGCCCGCCCGGCGCCAGCACCCGCTGGTAGACCTGGAAGGCCTCGCGGGTGAGCAGGTGCATCGGCACGCTGTCCGAGGAGAAAGCGTCGACCACCAGCAGGTCGGCGCTTGCGGAAGGCTGGCGGGCGAGCGTCAGCCGGGCGTCGCCGATGTTGATGCGGGGATTGGGCAGGCAGTGGGAGAGGAAGGTGAAGCGCCGGGGATCGTTGGCGATCTCGGCGATCACCGGGTCGATTTCGAAGAATTGCCACTGCTGACCGGGGCGGGAGTAGCAGCTCAGCGTGCCCGAGCCGAGCCCGACCACATCGACCCGTGCGCTTGCGGGCAGAGTCCGCATGGCGATGCCTACGCCCGACAGCGGCGCATAGTAG
This sequence comes from Sphingomonas ginkgonis, assembly GCF_003970925.1. NCBI lineage: Bacteria > Pseudomonadati > Pseudomonadota > Alphaproteobacteria > Sphingomonadales > Sphingomonadaceae > Sphingomonas > Sphingomonas ginkgonis. The sequence goes on along the minus strand of NZ_RWJF01000001.1, from coordinate 1,180,967 downwards.
CTGGTCGGCATCCGCTCGCGCGCCGGGCTGCCCAGGTTCTGGATGCCGTGCAGCGTGGTTCCGTGGACCAGCATCCGCGCGTCCTTGCCCGACGGCCGGACCGCGTAGACGCCGAAGAAGCTGCGGCTCATCCGGCCCGGCTGGATCGACCAGGTCAGCATGTCCCACCCGCCATAGCAGAGCATCAGCGCGCCGAGCGCGGCGGGGTAGAGCAGCCGGTTGCCGATGGCGACCACCGCGGTTGCGATGATGATCCCGCCCGAGGCGAGCTCCTCTAACCCATCCGCGGTCGAACTCTCGCCCTTGCCCCAGATGGAAAGAAGAAACAGCGCGCTTCCGCCGATCAGCCCGACCCGGGTTGCCAGCGGCTCGCGCGACCACCAGCGGCGGGTCGCCTCAAACGGGCTGACCGGCGCCAGCAGGCAGGCGGCGGCAAACAGCAGGATCGGATGCTCGTAGGTCCAGTCGAACAGCAAGGGCGCGAGCAGGGCGCAGAACAAGCCGCCGAGCACACCGCCGGCCGACATGGCGAGATAGAAGCGGGTGAGGTGCTCGGCCGCCGGGCGCTCGTCGAACAGCTGGCCGTGCAGCGAGACCGAGACGGTGAAGAGCGCCAGCAGGGTCGCCAGCGCAAAGGCCCCGGTAATCGCCGGCATGGTGCTGGGCAGGAAGGCGGCGATACCGGCGATCAGCAGGGCGAAGGGCGTGATCCGCCCGATCAGCGCGGCGGCGCGGCGGTCGGGCGCAAAGGCGGCGACGAAGCTCAGCAGGTAGAGACCGAGCGGCACCACCCAGATCAGCGGCATGGCGACGATATCGGTGGTGAGGTGGAGCGTGGTCGACAGGATCAGCCCCGAGGGTATTGCCGCCAGTAGCATCCAGCGGGCGACCTGCCGCGTGGTCGGACGCGGGCCGGTCTCGATCGCGGCCTCCTCCGCGACGCTCTTCGGGAGCGCCGTCGCGCAGCCGGCGACCGCCAGGGCGAGCAGGCCGAAGCCGATGCTCCAGCCGACCCGCTGCTCGGCAAGCGCCGTCAGCGGCTCGGCCAGCAGCGGGTAGGCGAGCAGGCCGGCGAAGCTGCCGAGGTTGGACGCGGCGTAGAGCGGATAGGGATCGCCGCCGCCGGCCATCGCGAACCAGCGCTGAATGAGCGGCGCCTGCGCGGAGACGACGAAGAAGATCGGCCCGATCGAAACCAGCAGGAGCCATGGGACCCACACCAGCGGGTTGGCATCGGGCGCCATCTCCATGCCGCTCAACCCGATCGGCAGGGTCAGCGCGGCGAGGCCGAACAGCGCGAGGTGAACGCCGGCCTGGGTGCGCGGCGCGAGACGGGAGAGGAGATGGGCATAGGCGTAGCCGGCGAGCAGCAGCGCCTGGTAGACCAGCATCGCCGAATTCCACACCGCCGGCGCACCGCCGAGCCGCGGCAGCGCCAGACGGGCGACCAGCGGCTGGACCAGGAACAGGAGGAAGCTGCCGAGAAAGATGGTGGCGACGAAGCGCCATCGCGTCGAGCGAGCCCGCACTCCCTCGTCCGCCACTCCGCCCAGCGCCGCACTCGCCATGCCCCTGCCCACCTCGTCCCGTGTCGGCATGGGCCTAGGCGCTCCCGGTAGAAATAGGGTTAATGACGCATTTCCCCGGTCTGCGGGTCGACCACGGAAAGCAGCGCGAGCAGTTCGTCGACGTGGCGGCGGTGGGTGCGGAAGCTTAGGATGCAGCAGCGGATCGTGAAGCGGCCATCGACCCGAGTCCCGCTCAGCATCACCCGCCCGCCCTGCTGGAGCGCGCCGAGCAGCCGCTCGCTTGCGGCGTCCCCGGCGGAGAGCCGGAAGGCAACGGTCGAGAGCTGCGGCTCGGGGCCGGGCTCGAACCCGTCGATCGCGGCGAGCCGGCGGTGGAAGTAGGCCGCGAGCAGCAGCTTCTCCTCCTGCGCGGCGCGGAAGGCACCCACTCCGGCGAGCTGGAGCGGCAGCCACAGGCGAAGCGCTCGGAAGTGACGGGTGAGCTCGCCCGAGAGGTCAGCGGGCGAGTGGCCGACCGCGCTCTCCTCAACCGGCACCAGGTAGTCGGCCTGCTGCGAGAAGGCGGCGAGCAGATGCCGCTCGTCGCGCACCAGCACAGCTCCGGTGCCGTAGGGCAGGAACATCGTCTTGTGCGGGTCGAGCGCGAGGCTGTCCGCGCGATCGATCCCGGTCAGCCGGCCCCGCCCCGTCTCGCTGAGCGCGAACAGGCCGCCATAGGCTCCATCGACATGGAGCCAGATCCCGTGCTCGGCACAGAGGTCGGCGATGGCGTCGAGCGGATCGATCGCGCCGGTATCGACCGTCCCGGCCGACGCGACGACCAGCCATGGGCGGATGCCGTCCGCGAGGTCCTGCTCGACCATGTCGCGAAGCGCCGCGACCGACAGCCGGTGCTCGGCATCGGTCGCGACCAAGCGGCGCGGCGAGCGGTGGCGGTCGGCGATCCGCAGCGCCTTGTCGACGCAATGGTGGACGAAGCGGCTGTGGTAGACGGCGCCGCCGCCGTTCGGGTCGCGCGCCTCGCGGGCGGCGACGATCGCGGTGAGATTGGCCAGGCTGCCGCCGCTGGTCAGCGTCCCGCCGGCGCCGTCCGGAAGGCCGACCACCTCGGCCACCCAACGGACACAGGCGTTCTCCACCCGCACCGCGCCCGGTCCTGCAGAGGCGAAGCCGCTATACTTGTTCGACGCCGCGGCGAGCAGGTCGCCGACCGCCGCCCATGGCAGCCCGCCGCCCGGCACATAGGCCATGAAGCGCGGCGAGGCGGTGGTGAAGCCGGGCGCCGCGATGCAGTCGCGCACATAGTCGAGCACCTCGTCCGCGGCTCGCCCCGTCTCGGTGAACTCGGGCTCGAACCGCCGCTCGAACACCTTCTCCGCCGGCACGCTCGCCGGCGCCTCCTCGACCCCCGCCCAATAGTTGAGCGCGTCGCCGAGCGCGCGTGTGGCCACCGACTGTCGCTCTTCGGCGGCCGGCTCGAGCGGCGCAGCGGCGCGCTCGAGCTCGGCCAGCCGGGTGAGCAGCAGGTCGCTCATGCGGCGGCGATCAGCCGGGCGGCGTCCATCGCATGATAGGTGAGGATCCCGCTCGCCCCGGCGCGCTTGAACGCCAGCAGCATCTCGAGGATCAGCGCGTCGCGCTCGCCCGCGCCCGCCGCGGCGGCATGCTCGAGCATCGCATATTCGCCGCTCACCTGGTAGACGAAGGTCGGGACCCGAAACTCCTCCGCCACGCGGCGGACGATGTCGAGATAGGGCAGGCCCGGCTTCACCATCACCATGTCTGCGCCCTCGGCGAGGTCGAGCGCGACCTCGCGGATCGCCTCGTCGCTGTTGGCCGGGTCCATCTGGTAGGTCTTCTTGTCGCCCTTCAAGAGCCCGCGGCTGCCGACCGCGTCGCGGAATGGGCCGTAGAAGGCCGAGGCATATTTGGCGGCATAGGCCATGATCGCGGTGTTGACGAAGCCCTCGCGCTCGAGGGCGCCGCGAATTGCGGCGACCCGCCCGTCCATCATGTCCGAGGGCGCAACGATGTCCGCCCCCGCCCGCGCCTGGGTCAGCGCCTGGTCGGTCAGAATCTTCGACGTCTCGTCGTTCAGCACATAGCCCGAGCCGTCGGTGATCCCGTCGTGGCCGTGCGCGGTATATGGATCGAGCGCGACGTCGGTGAGGATGCCGATCTCCGGACAGACGTCCTTCACCGCCTTCGTCGCTCGGCAGATGAGGTTGTCCGGGTTGAGTGCCTCGCGCGCATCCTCCGTCCGCAGCCCCGGCGGCGTGTTGGGAAACAACGCGATGCACGGGATGCCGAGCGCCGCCGCTTCCTTCGCTTTTGCGCCGATCCGGTCGACGCTCCAGCGGCTGACCCCGGGCAGCGCGGCGATCGGCTCCTCGCAGCCCTGCCCGTCGCAGATGAACATCGGCAGGATGAAGTCGCTGGGGTGCAGCCGGTGCTCGGCGAGCATCGCACGCATCCAGGGGGCCGAGCGGGCGCGCCGCATGCGCAGAGCGGGATAGCTGGACATGGCCGCCCTCTAGCGCGGCCGCCGCGGCTCATCCAGTCGGATGCAGCCGACCTCCCGGGTCCATGGTGGAGACGCTCTGCTCCACGCACTCCTCGGGCTCGGGGGGCACGTCGATGTGCGCCTTGCGCCAGCGTCCGCTGCGATAATAGGCGAGCGCAAGCACGAGGTTGGCCGCCGAGGCGATCGGCAGGCTGAGCCACAGCGCGTCGGGACCGATCCAGCGCTGCGCCAGTGTGGCGAAGCCGATCCGGATCGGCAGCAGCCCGACCGCGAGAATGATCAGCGGCGGGATCACCGCACCGTTGGCGCGGACCGTGCCGAAGATCACCATCGTCACCCCGAACAGGAGATACCCCCAGGTACCGAGCAGCTGGATGTGGCGGGCGATCGGCAACGCCGGGCTGTTCCCGCCGAGAAAGAGGGCGAGCACCGTGCGGTCGGCGAGCGCGAGCAGAACAACCATCACGCCGGTCACCGCGAGCGTGATCCCGATCCCGCTGTTGGTCACCTTGCCAACCCGGTCCCACTGGCCCGCGCCGATGTTCTGCGCGACCATGGTCGAGACCGCCGCGCCGACTGCCATCGCCGGCATCTGGACATAGGTCCACAGCTGGAGCGCGACGCCGAACGCCGCGGTAGTGTCGACGCCCTGGCGATTGACCAGCCCGAACATCGTCATCGCCGAAGCCGAGACGGCGATCATCTGCAGCCCCATCGGCAGCCCCTTGGTGATTATGGTCCGGAGCAACGCGGGATCGGGGAGGAGGAAGCGCAGCTCCGCCCCGCGCAGCCGCAGCGGCAGGTCGCGGAGATAGGTCCAGCCGATCAGCGCCGCCAGCGCCACCCAGTTGGCGATCAGGGTCGCAGTCGCCGCTCCGGCGATGCCGAGCTTCGGGGCGGGGCCGAGACCGGCGATGAAGACGGGGTTGAGCCCGCTGTCGAGCACTACCGACAGCCCCATGAACCACAGCGGCGTCAGGCTGTCACCCGAGCCGCGGATCGCCATCATCAGCATCGCCAAGGTGAGCGCCGCGGGCATGCCGAGAAAGATGACGCGAAGATAGGCCAGCGCGAGCGGGACCGCCGGGGCCGGGGTCGCCAGCCAGCCGAGGATCCGCGGCGCGAGGACGTAGCCGATCGCGCTCATCGCCACCGCCACCGCGAAGAAGGCGGCGACCGCAGTCCCGATCACCCGCCTGGCAGCCTCGACGTCGCGGCGGCCGAACGACTGGCCGATCAGGATCGTCGCCGCCATACCGAACCCGAACACGAAGGCGAGGAGCAGGAACATCACGGTATTGGCGTTGCTGGTCGCCGCCAGCGCCTGCTCGCCGAGCATCCGCCCGACCCAGATGGTGTTGATCGAGGCGTTCAGCGATTGCAGGATAGAGGAGCCGAGAGTCGGCAGCATGAACAGCAGCAGGGTGCGGGTGATCGGCCCCTGCGTGAGGTCGTGGCGTCCGCGTCCCTGTGACATGGCTCGTGTCGCCATTCAGCTCTCCTTGCGTCCGCGTCCAACGGAAAGATGTGCCCGCTGGTTCATTCCACCGCCATGACCCATACACTTCCACGCCGCGCCGTCCTCATCGTCAATGCCGCCAGCCGCCGCGGCGCCGACGCGTTCGAGGAGGCGCGAAGCCGGCTGGTCGAGGCCGGGATCGAACTCACTGCCGCCGAGGCGGTGAGCGATCCCGAGCAGATCGACGGCAAGGTGATCGCTGCCATCGAGACCGGAGCCGAGATGGTGATCCTGGGGGGTGGTGACGGCACGCTCAGCGAGAACATCGACCATTTCGTCGGCAAGGACTCCATCTTCGCGCTGCTCCCGCTGGGGACCGCCAACAGCTTCGCGCGCACCATGGGGATCCCGCTCGACCTGCCCGGCGCGGTGGCGGTGATCCACGACGGGGCGCCGCGCAAGATCGACCTCGGCCAGATCGAGGACGACTATTTCCTCAACAACGCCGCGCTGGGGCTCGCTCCCAAGGTCGCCGAGACGGTGCCGCACGGGCTGAAGCGCAGTCTCGGCCGCCTGGGCTATCTCCTCTGGGCCGGCTGGTCGGCGGCCAGCTTCCGCGCCTTCCGGCTGGTGGTCGAGGATGGCAGCCAGCGCCACCGCCTGTGGGCGACCGAGGTGCGGATCGCCAATGGACGCTTCCATGGCGGGGTCGAGCTGATCGACAGCGCCAGCGTCGAGAGCGGCGAGATCGTCGTCCAGGCGGTCGAGGGGCGGAGCCTGGTGGGGTTGGGGATCAACTATGCCGCCTCGGCGCTCCGCCACCGCAGCCGGCGCCAGACCGTGCGCGAGTTCCACGGCCGCGAGCTGCGGATCACCACCCGGCCCCGGCTCAAGGTCTCGATCGACGGGGAGCTCGGGCCGGAGACTCCGTTCACCGCCCGGGTCGCGGCCGCCGCGGTGACCATCGCCGCCCCGCGCGGCTAGCGCGTTTTCCATACCTCACCCGAAAACAGAAAAGGCCGGCAGCTTGCGCCGCCGACCTCGTCTGTTGCCATGCCCGAACCGGGAGGAACCTGAGCCCGCTCCCGGCCAGACCGTCGCTTAGCCGCGCTCCGGAGCCGGCGGCGGCGGGGGCGGCGGGGGCGGCGGGGGCGGCGCCGGGCAGGTCGCCGTCACGTCGATCACCGAACCGTCCGGGCAGGTCTGCGTCGTGGGCGCAGGCGGCGGCGGCGGCGGGGGCGGCGGAGGCGGCGGCGGCGGCGGCGGCGAGGCGAAGCTGTAGGTCAGGCTCGCCAGCACGCTGTGCGACCGGAAAGTCGAACGGCCGTTGTAGCCGACCGCGCCACCGAAGTCGTCGTGCAGCCGGTTGGTCGAGAAGTAGCGATACTTCAGGCCGGCATCGACGTTCGGGCTGAGCGCCGTGCGGAAGCCGGCAATGCCCTGGTAGGCGAACTTGCCGCTGTCGCGGAAGCGGAGGGTCTGCGGGCCAAGGCCGCCGATGGTCATGGTGACCCGGGCGAGGCCGACGCCGCCACCCGCATAGAAGCTGGTGCGGGTCTCGTCGCCGATGTCGACCAGCCCGTTCAGCATGCCCGAGAGCACGCTGGTGCGGCCTTCCGCGTCGTAGGCGGTGCCGGCGAACACGCCGGCCGGCAGCGTTCCGGTCGCGGTCGACTGGACCTCGTAGCGGTTGTGCTTGGCGCGCTTGTAGGCGAACTCGCCCTCGAGCCGGAACAGGCCAAAGTCGTAGCCGGCGATGCCGTCGACGTCGTAGCCGAGCCGATGCTTGACCTTGATGAAGTCGGTCCAGCCGGTCCCGAAGTCGCGGTCCACCTTCGACTTGAGCGGGATGATCACACCGCCCTCGATGCCGACGTAGGGCGCACCGTCGCGCGCTGCCGCCGGGCTGGCGATCGCGGTCGCCGCCGCGGCTCCGACCAGCAGTTTCGTCCAGATAGTCTTCACGGAAACTCCCTTCTGATTTCGCGGTCCGGTACGACCGGCCGCGCGTCACCCGTCCCGATCCGCAGTCCGCGGGTCGCCGCGAACGGCAATCCTCCGGCAAAGCGTCGGGCGAGGCACGAAATGCTCCCCTGTTGCCAAAATGGCCGAATGTCGACGGCGGCGAGCGTCACCGACGCGTCATCAACGCCAACCGTTGCAGACTAAGGCACTCAATAGTTTGAATAATTTTGCCGTAAGCAAGTTCAGCCCGCCGGCAATAACTTCACTGCTGTTGCGCCAATACCACGTCCGCCTCCCGCCGCCACGAACGGATCAGGCGCGGCGGAAGACCAGTTGCTTCAGCACGAAATAGTTGAGCAATGAGACGATCCCGATCGTCACCAGCCCGATCAGGTAGGGCGACCGGATCAGCGGCGCGAGCAGCGCGAAGCAGGCCAGGCTGAGCAGATACTGCCCGGCATAGGCGAGGACGAAGCGCGTCTTCGACCCTTGCCGGTCGCGGAACGTATGGCGGCTGAAGGTCCAATAGTTGAAGGCGGCGCCGGTGACGTGACTGACGATCTGCGCCGCGAACAGGTTGAGCCCGGCCGCCACCAGCAGCGCATAGAGCGAATAGCCGAACAGCGTGTTGACGGCTCCCGCCTGATAGTAACGCCAAAGCTCGCGCCAGCGCGCCGGGACTGCCTCCCCGAACCGCGTCGCCATCAGTCCTCAGGCGCGAAGTTGATCCGCTCGCGCTCCAATACCAGCGGCGTGCCGCGGGTGCGGTCGGAGATGAGCCGGACATGGACGCCAAGCAGGCCGAGGAAGAGGAAGAGGAGGCCGAACTGCCCCTCGACCAGGGTCGCGAACAACCACATGCGCGGGTTGGCGCCGACGATCATCGAGTAGAGGGCGCCGAGCAGCGTGAAGACGCAGGCCATGCCGATGAAGAAGGTGACGTAGAGCGGTGCCCGGAGCAGGCCCTTGGACGAGCTGGCGAGCCCGTGCAGCGCGAAGTCGAGCAGCGCGAAGAAGCCGTTGTTGGACTCTCCGGCGGCCCGCGGAGGACGGTGGAACTCGATCGTCTCGATCTTGTATCCCGTCTCGACCAGCAGCCCGCGGAAGAAGGGTTCGGGCTCGTTAAGCTCGCGGATCGAGTCGACCACGCGTCGGCTGTAGAGGCCGAAACCCGTCGCGTGCGGAATGATCGGATAGTCGCCGAACCGGCGCTGCAGCGAATAGCTCATGTCGCGCATCGCGGCGTGCAGCGGCGAGCTCTTCTCGAACTCGCGGACGCCGAGCACGATGTCGGTCCCGGCGCGCCAGCGGCGGACCATCTCGGGCAGCAGTTCGGGCGGATCCTGGAAATCGGCGCACATGCCGATGATCGCCCGCCCCTTGGCCTGGAAGATACCGTGGGTGGGCGAGCGGAGCTGGCCGAAGTTGCGGGTGTTGATGATCGCCTTGACCCGCGGATCGCGGGCGCAGGCCCGGCGGATCGCCTCGATCGTCCCGTCGCTCGACTCATTCTCGATGAAGAGGACGTCGAAGTCGGCGCACACCGTTTCCATCTGCCCGATCACCGCCGCGGCGATCTTCTCGACGTTGAGCTCCTCGTTGCGACACGGAATGACCACCGTGATCTCGGGCGAGACAGTCGGGATCTTAAGCATGGTTCACCTGCGTCCTGCTGCGGCTGGCACCGACGCCCGGTTCCGGGCGGACCCGGTCAAGCGCGGCGAGATAATCCGCGGTTTCGCGAAGCTGCTCGGCGAAGGGGGTCGGTGCGAGCCCTTCTCCGGCCAGAAGGCTATGCCACTGACGATCGTCGCCAGCGTAGATATTGTCCTCGCCCTCGCCGAGCGGCGCGCGGACGAAGCCGGGTCCGCCAGTGACGACCGAGACCGCCGCGGCGATCTCTCCCATCTCCATCGGCACCCCGCCGGTCTCGAACCGGGTGATCGCATCGGCGCGACGGAGCAGCAGCGACAGCGACAGCGCTACGAGGTCGCGGATGGCGGCGTAGCTGCGCACAACCCGTGTGGCGGCGCGGACCTCGATCGGTCGGCCAGCAAGTGCGTCGAGCAGGAAGCTCGCCAGCGCATAGTTGTGCGGCTTGTTGATGTACGGTCCGGTCAGGCTAAAGATCCGAGCGATTGCGGCGGTTCCTGAGCGCTCCGCGGCCCAGACGGCGGCCCGCTCCTCGTCATCGCGCTTCAGCCGGCCATAGAGCCGGAGGTCGGGCGCCGCGGCGGGATCGTCCGCGAAGCCTGCCGCGCCAGACGAAGCGAGGAACAGCCCGTCGGCGCCGATCGCATCCAGCGCTCCGAACATCGTGTCGGAAATGCGCCGGTTGGCCGCGACATAGGCCTGCTCGCTCATGCCAGCGACCTTGTCCTTGGTCAGGAAGGCGGTGTGCAGCACCAGCGTCGCCTGGGGGCGGAGCGCCACAATCTCCTCGAGCGGGCGCTGGTCGATGGCGGTGCCGTCACGCAGGCGGAGCGTCCGCCGGGCGGAGCCGAACGCGACGACCCGCGAAGTGAAGGACGGGCCGAGAGTCTCGGCGAGCAGTTCGAGCGTGGCAAGGCCGAGCCAGCCGCCCGCGCCGGTCAGCACCAGCCGCGCGTCGCTGTCGCGGAGCGCGGCGGCGACCGTTTCGGGCAGAGCGCGCGTCACGCGCCGGCCAGATAGTCGATCTCCGGGGTCATCCGGTCGATCGGGTTGCTCTCCATCGATCCGCTGGCGGTGATCCGGCTGCTGATCTTCGGAAAATAGGTCTGCTCGGGATCGACGGGCACGATGAAGGCGGCCGGCCCGTCGGCCTCGAACAATTCGCCGAAGCGCGGATCCGTCTCGAAGTCGAGCGGAAGCGCCATCACCGGGATGTCCCAGGCGAGAAACAGCTTCTCCCACTGCGGAAGCCCGAGCCCCGAGTGCCGGTCGCAGCCGAGATATTTGCCGTTGAAATAGTTGCGCTGGGTCATGCGGATCGAGGCATGGCCCTGGTCGTGGAAGATGAAGATCTTGAGGTTGGATTGGTTGACCTCGACGGTGCCCAGCTCCTGCATGTTCTGCGCGAAGCCGCCGTCGCCCTCGATCAGGATGGTTCGCTGCCCCGGCTTCGCGGCGACCGAGGCTCCGATCGCGCCAGACAGGCCGTAGCCCATCGAAGCAAGCGACTTGTTGGTCAGCATCCGCTGGCCGAACTTCTGCTCGTAGAGCTGCATCGACAAGGTGAAGGCGCTGCCGCTGCTGCACGGGATGACGAAGTCGTCGGCGCGAGTCAGTTTCTCCAGCCGGACGATGAAATCGTAGGGCGAAAGATAGCCTTCGCCGGTCTGATTGACGTCCTCGACCCGTGGCACGGCGGCGCGAATCCGCTTCGCCTCGGCAAGCCATTCGGCCTTGGGCGCAAGATCGGCGGCGACGAAGCGGCGGACGAAGTCGTTGGCGTCCGCGGCGATCTGCCAGTCGGTGCGCGGGTGGCCCTTTTCCAGCTCCCCCCGATCCAGATCGACATGGGCGATCCGAGCGTCGCGGCCGAATTCCTGCCAATTGAAGCCGGTCTGCTGCAGTCCCAGACGGGTGCCGAGCGCGAGGATGAAGTCGCTCTGCTGGATGATGATGTTGGAGCTGCGCTGGCCCCAGGTGTTCGGGCGGCCGAGATAGATCGGATCGTCGCCGCCCAGCCGGTCGGCACCGTTGTAGGTCGTCATGGTCGGGATCCCGAGCGCGATGAAGCGCTCGCGAAGCCCGGCCATGGTCTGATGGTCGACCCCGCCGCCGACAAGAACGATCGGACGCTCCGCGCGATCATAGGCCGCGACGATCTCGCCGAGCAGGGCGTCGCCGGCGGTTGGCAGTGGATCGAGGAGGATTTCGCCGAGCGGCGCCTGCTCGACACTGGCGGCCTGGACGTCGAGCGGAATCTCGAGAAACACCGGGCCTTTCCGCGGCGTCCAGCTGGTCGCGATCATGCGGCCGAAGTCCGCCGCTTTCTCGGGCTTCATGAACCGGTGCGCGAGCTTGCAGGTCGACCGCACCAGCGACACGCCATCAATCTCCTGGATGCCGCGCGAGCGGATCGTCGGCCCGGCGAGGTCCGACGTCTTCACCTGACCGCCGATCACCAGCAGCTCGCGGCTTTCCAGATAAGCGCCCGACAGCGCGGTCACGATGTTGGTCAGCCCCGGTCCCGCAGTAACCAGCGCAAGCGCCTTGGCCGGCGCGGCGAGCTCGTTGAAATATTCGGCGGCGATCCCGGCGGCGACTTCGTGCACCACCGGAACGCCGGTGAGATAGCGGTCGAGGCTTTCGGTCAGGTGCATGATGTTGCCCCCGCCGACGAAGAAATAATGGGTGTAGCCCGCTTCCTTGAGCCAGGCGCCAATCTGGTCGCTGTATTTGATGCCCACCGAACCGTCCCTCATGCCGCCGCACTCAGCTTCAGCATGGAGCAGAGAATCTTGAGGACCTGGTTCGAGTTGAGGCTGGCGTCCTTCACCTGGTCGTACCCCCAATTGGCGTGGAGCGGCAGGTAGACGCGACCGTCGAACGGCTCGAGGTGGGCATTCATGTCGTCGACGTAGACGGTGATGAACTTGCCCGGCTCGAGCCAGCCCTGGCTGCGCGCCACCTCGACCTTCGAGCCCTCGCGGCGAATGTCCTCCTGGCCGAACACCGGGATGACGTCGGCATCAAAGAAGGCCAGCGTGCGGCGGATCGATTCCACGTTGCGGGTCGACAGGATCGCGAACTTGTCCGGATATTTGCGCAGCGTCGGGCGGAGCAGGAAGAAGAAGTCGTACGGCGCCATCAGCTTGGGCCAGGACTCGTCCTTCATCATCTCGGCGCGGGCGGCGAAGAAGCCTTCCGCATAGGCCCAGTCGGCAGCCTCGGGACGAACCTGCGGAAGCTTGGCCGGATCGCACAGCTTGTGCTCGCGCGAGTAGAGACGGTTGAACTGCCAGGCGTCGGTGAGCACCGCGCGGAAGCGCATGAACTCGTCGAACCCGACGTCATCGCGCAGTCCGGGATTGGTCTCGGCATGGCGGTTGCAGACGCAATAGGCCTCGTACGCGCTGTTGAAGAGCACGCCGTCGAAATCGAGGATCAGCTTGGGCTGCATCGGATCAGAGCCGCTCACGGATCTTGTCGGCGCGCGACGAGGCTTCGCCGCCGCGCTTGTCGATGACCGCACCGCGATGGACCAGCAGGTCGAGCTCGGCCTCGATCGCGGCTTCCAGCGTCCCGTCGGCGATGAACCGGTCGACCGTCATGATCGCCTTGCGGGTCTCGATATGGTCGAGCAGCGAGCGCAGCTCGGCATCCTTGCGGAGCAGGTCGCGCGTCCCGGCGCTGACGCTTCCGCCCATGGTCACGTGGAGGCCCCGCTCCTTCGCCGCCGCAGCGACCGTCTTCACCATCCGGATCGTCTCGGCGCTGTCGACCCCGCTGCCGCCGAACGAGGCGGTGAGATCGGAGCGGCCGATCGTCACGTCGGTGAGGTGGACCCCGGCGTCGATGATCCGGTCGATGTCCGAGACCGCCGTTGCGGTCTCGATCGTAACCCCGATGTGGTCGAACAGCTTGGGATCGACCATCGCCATATATTTGCTCATCGCGAACGGACTCTCGATCATCGGTGCGACGACGCTGCTGATCCCGACCTGCTGCAGGAAGACGAGGTCGGACTTCGCCTCGCAGCCGCCGATCTTGACCAGATAGTCGAGGCCGCGACGGGCAGCGAACAGCGCTTCTCCGGCCACTTCGTCGCGGGTCAGGCCCTCGGCCTCGAACTCCCCCTTTAAGCTGACGAACAGGTCGTAGATCCGCTTGCCCTTGGCCATCTCACCATCCCCCAGAAAGCTATTGGCAAATTGGTATCCGGTAATGGTTAGCCGACACTTAATTCCTGAGCGCGCGGGTGATCAGCGAGGCCGAATATTCAAGATGCGCGGCCTCGAGCCCCGGGTAGAGGCCGATCCAGAAGGTCCGTTCGGTCACGATGTCGGCGTTGGTCAGTTCGCCGACCACGCGATAGTTGCGACCGCGCATGTAGGGCTGGCGCAGCAGGTTGCCGCCGAACAGAAGCCGAGTCCCGACCTTGTTGGCGTCGAGATGCTTGACCAGGTCGTCGCGGCTGATCCGCGTGCCCTCGCGCAGGGTGATGGGATAGCCGAACCAGCTCGCCTCGCTGTTCGGGGTCGCCCGCGGCAGGATCAGCAGATCCTCGAGCGGCTTCAGCAGCTCGGTCAGCAGGGCGAAGTTGCGGCGACGCGCGGCGATGAAGCCGTCGAGCCGGTCTAGCTGCGCGCAGCCGACCGCCGCCTGCATGTCGGTGATCTTCAGATTATAGCCGCAGTGGCTGTAGGTATATTTGTGGTCGTAGCCCATCGGCAGGTCGCCGAGCTTGCGGCAAAACCGCTTGCCGCAGGTATTGTCCATCCCCGGCGCGCACCAGCAGTCGCGGCCCCAGTCGCGCATCGATTCGGTGACCCGCTTCAGCCTCGGCTTGTCGGTGAACACCGCCCCGCCCTCGCCCATCGTGATGTGGTGCGCCGGGTAGAAACTGAGCGTTCCGAGATCGCCGAAGGTGCCGACGTGACGCCCGCCATAGGTCGCGCCGAGCGCGTCGCAGCAGTCCTCGACCACGAACAAGTTATGCTTCTGCGCGACCCGCATCACCTCGCCGAGGTCGAACGGGTTGCCCAGCGTGTGCGCGATCATGATCGCCCGGGTCTTCTCGCTGACCGCGGCCTCGATCATCTCGGGCTTGATGTTGTAGGTGGGGATGTCGACGTCGACGAACACCGGCACCAGCCCGTACTGGAGCGACGGGTTGACCGTGGTCGGGAAGCCGGTGGCCACCGTGATCACCTCGTCGCCGGGCTTCAGCGCCTCGCCGCGCAGATAGTGCGAGGTCAGCGTCGACAGCGCCAGAAGGTTGGCCGACGAGCCCGAATTAGTGGTGAGCGCGTGGCGGACGCCGATCCGGGCGGCGAGCCGCTCCTCGAATTCAGCGTTGAAGCGACCGGTGGTGAGCCAGAAGTCGAGCGAGCTGTCGACAAGCTTCTGCATGTCCTCGGCGCCGTAGACCTTGCCCGATACCGGCACCATGCTCTCGCCGGGGACGAACGGCTTCGGCGCGTGATGGCGGCGCGCATATTCGCCGACCAGGTCGAGGATCATCTGCCGAAGCTGCCCCTCGTCCGACTGTTCGGCGAGGTTCGCCAATTCGATCGCCTGCTTGTCGTTCACGCCCATGTCACCTCGCCCATTTGCCTGTCCCGGCGCGCGGCATAATCCGCCAGCTGCCGAATGCTGATGTCCCTTGCGTCGCCCCCGTCGGCGACCCCGCGATGCCACTCGATCACCTTGCCGAGCGCTTCCTCAAGCCGAAGCGCTGGGCGCCAGCCCAGCTCGGCCCGCGCCTTGCTGCAGTCGAGCCGCAGAAGCACCGCCTCGTGCGGCTGCTCTCCGCCGGGTCGGTCCCAGCCTTGCGCGCCCCAGCCCGCCAGCATCGTCTCGACGATCCAGCCGACCGGCTGCGCATCGTCGTCGGACGGCCCGAAGTTCCACGCCGTCGCCGCGGTGTCGTCGCCGTCGAGCAGCCGCTCGCCGATCCTTAGATAGCCGCTCAGCGCCTCCAGCACGTGCTGCCAGGGCCGCACCGACCGCGGATTGCGGATCAGCGGCCGTTCCCCGGCAATGAACGCGCGGACGAGGTCGGGCACCAGTCGGTCGAGCGCCCAGTCGCCGCCGCCGATCACATTGCCGGCGCGGACCGAGGCGATCCGCGGACCGCCGGAATAGGAGCGGCGATAGGCGGAGATCACCAGCTCGGCCGCGCCCTTGCTCGATGAATAAGGGTCGTGACCACCCATCGGATCGGACTCGCGATAGGGCCACACCCACTCGCGGTTCTCGTAGCATTTGTCGGTGGTGACGCAGACGACCGCCTTGACGCTGTCCTGGTGGCGACAGGCCTCCAGAACATGGACGGTGCCCATGACGTTGATGGCGTAGGTCTCCACCGGATGGTCGTAAGAGTAGCGGACCAGCGGCTGGGCGGCGAGGTGGAAGACGATCTCGGGGCGCACCTCGGCGATCACCGCCGCCACCGCCGCGGGATCGCGGACGTCGCCGACCCGGTGGTCGATCAGTTCCGCCAGCCGGGTCTGTTCGAAGAAGCTGGGCTCGGTCGGTGCCGGCAGCGAGAACCCGCTGACCTCGGCGCCGAGCTGGTGCAGCCACAGCGACAACCAGCCGCCCTTGAAGCCGGTGTGCCCGGTGACGAGCACTCGCCGGCCCTGCCAGATGGATGACCTCACCAGCATTTCCACGGCGCCCCGCGTTCCCACAGATCCTCCAGGAACAGCTTGTCGCGCAGCGTGTCCATGGGCTGCCAGAAGCCCTCGTGGCGATAGGCGACCAGCTCGCCGGCGGCGGCCAGCTGCTCCATCGGCCCCTGTTCCCAGATCGTGTCCGGCCCATCGACCAGATCGAGCACCGAGGGGTCGGCGACGAAGAAGCCGCCGCTGATCAGCCCGCCGTCACCCGCCGGCTTCTCGCGGAAGCTGCGGACCATGTCGCCGTCGAAGTCGATCGCTCCGAACCGTCCGGGAGGCGCCACCGCGGTGATGGTCGCGCGCTTGCCGTGCGTGTTGTGGAAGCCGACCAGCGCGCCGATGTCGATATCGGCGACACCGTCGCCATAGGTGAAGCAAAAGGGTTGGCCGTCCTTGAGATAGCGGCGGATCGCCTTCAGCCGGCCGCCGGTCATCGTGTCGGTGCCGGTCTCGACCAGCGTGACCTTCCACGGCTCGCCCCAGTTCTGGTGAACCTCCAGCCCGTTGTTCTTGAGGTCGATAGTGACGTCGGCGGTGTGGAGGAAGTAGTTCGCGAAGAACTCCTTGATCACATAGCCCTTGTACCCGAGGCAGACCACGAAGTCGTTGATCCCGAACTTCGAGTAGATCTTCATGATGTGCCAGAGGATCGGCATGCCCCCGATCTCAACCATGGGCTTGGGGCGAATGGATGTCTCCTCGCCCAGTCGACTGCCCAGACCACCGGCCAGGATCACGGCCTGCATGCTACCCCCTGTTCCGCCGCGCTATCAGCCGCCCGGCTCCCGGCAGGAGTAGGGAAAACTTGGTTAACAGAACGTCATCAGGATTAACCGCGAGTTCGACTGCCCGCCAGTTCAGCGCAGCTTTGCGCCAAAATGCACGGATCCTTGTGGCTCGGCCGCCACAATCCCGCGCGGGAGAATGGCTCTGCCCTCAGCCCAGCCGGGCAAGCGCGGCGGTGAGGCGCTCGGCTTCGGCTGCCCGCGTCTCGTGGTCCGCACGCGCCTTCGCGACGGCTTCCGGCTTGGCACGCTCGGCGAAGCTCGGGTTCCCAAGCCGCGCCGCGAGGCTGTCGCGCTCCTTCTCCGCCGCGAAGATCGCCTTCGTCAGGCGCGCGCGCTCGGCGGCGAGGTCGATGATGCCCTCGAGCGGCAGCGCGAAGCTCGCCTCGTCGACCACGACCTGCGCTGACCCGGAGCCCTCGAACGGCGAGAGCTGGATTGATTCCAGCCGCGCCATCCGGCGAAGATTTTCGAAGTGGCGGTCGAGCCGGGCTTCCGTCGCATCGCTCGCATTGGCGGCGAACAGGTGCAGGCGCGCACCCGGCGGCACATTCAGTTCGGTCCGCGCCGAACGGATTTCGCCGATCAGCCGGATCAGCCAGTCGAGTTCGCCCTTGGCCTCCGCATCGATCACAGCCTGCGGCTCCGGCCACTGCGCGACGATGAGGTCGTGGTCGCGCTCCCCCATCGCGTGCCAGATTTCCTCGGTGACGAACGGCATGAACGGGTGGAGCATCACCAGGATCTGGTCGAACGCCCAGGCGGCGACCGCCTTGGTTTCCTCGTCGAAGCCGCCCTTCACCAGCTCGACATACCAGTCGCAGAAGGTGCCCCAGGTGAAATGATAGATGGCGTCGGCCATGCCGTCGAAGCGGAGCTGGTCGAACGCCTCGTCGAGCCGGGCGAGCGTCGTCACCACCTCACCGATGATCCAGCGGTTCACCGGCTTTTCGGCCGCCGGCGCGGCGACGCTGGCGCTCGCTCCCACCCCGTTCAGCTGCAGGAAGCGCGCGGCGTTCCACAGCTTGGTCGCGAAGTTGCGGTAGCCCTCGACCCGTCGCTCATCGAGCTTGATGTCGCGCCCCTGGCTCTCCATCGCCGCCATGGTGAAGCGCAGCGCGTCGGCGCCGTAGCGGTCGATGAGGCCGAGCGGGTCGACCGTGTTGCCCTTGGACTTGGACATCTTCTGGCCATTGGCGTCGCGGACCAGCCCGTGGAGATAGAGCGTCTTCCATGGCGCTTCCCCCATGAACTCCAGCCCCTGCATCGCCATCCGCGCGTCCCAGAAGAAGAGGATGTCGAAGCCGGAGATGAGCACGTCGTTGGGGTAGTGGCGCTTGAGATCCGCCGTCTGCTCGGGCCAGCCGAGCGTCGCGAACGGCCACAGGGCGGAGGAAAACCAGGTGTCGAGCACGTCCTCGTCCTGGCGGAGGGCAACTCCGTTCCCAGCTTGCGCTTGCGCCTCCTCAACGGTTTCCGCGACGAAAACATTGCCGGTCCCATCGAACCATGCGGGGATGCGATGGCCCCACCATAGCTGACGGCTGACGCACCAGGGCTGGATATTCTCCAGCCAGTTGTACCAGGTCTTCGCCCAAGTCTCGGGAACGATCCGGATCGCGCCCGAGCGGGTCGCTTCCATCGCGCGCTCGGCGAGGGGCTTGACGTCGACATACCATTGGTCGGTCAGCCACGGCTCGATCACCACGCCCGAGCGGTCGCCATAGGGCGTCGCGATGGTGCGGTCCTCGACCTTGACCAGCGCGCCCTCGGCCTCGAGCATCCCGATCACCGCCTGGCGCGCCGCGAACCGCTCCAAGCCGATCAATTCGGCCGGGATCAGCCCGTCCGCGGTCTGGACAACATGGCCGCTGGCATCGAGCATGTTGAGCATCTCGCCCGGCTTCATCCCCGCGCGCTTGCCGACCTCATAATCGTTGAAGTCGTGCCCCGGCGTGATCTTGACCGCGCCGCTCCCAAGCTCCGGTTCGGCATGTTCGTCGGCGATGATCGGGACCAGCCGCCCGGTAATCGGCAGCCGAACCTGCCTGCCGACCAGCGCCGTGTAGCGCTCGTCGGTCGGATGGACCGCCACCGCCATGTCGGCGAGCATCGTCTCGGGCCGGGTGGTCGCCACCTCGATATGGCCGGACCCCTCGACAAGCGGATAGCGCAGGTGCCAGAACTTGCCCGGTACCTCGCGGGTCTCGACCTCGAGGTCGCTGATCGCGGTCTGGAAGCGCGGGTCCCAGTTCACCAGCCGCTTGTCGCGGTAGAGCAGCCCACGCTTGTGCAGCTCGACGAAGACGTGGGTGACGGCTTTCGAAAAGCCCGGGTCCATGGTGAACCGCTCGTGCTTCCAGTCGCATGAGGCGCCGAGGCGGCGGAGCTGGCGGGTGATCTGGCCGCCGCTTTCGCCCTTCCACTCCCACACCCGCTCGAGGAACGCCTCGCGGCCGAGGTCGGTACGCTTCTTCTGCTCGAGGTCGAGCTGGCGCTCGACCACCATCTGGGTCGCGATCCCCGCATGGTCGGTGCCGACCACCCACAGGCTGTCCTTGCCGCGCATCCGCTCGCGCCGGATGAGGATGTCCTGCAGCGTATTGTCGAGCGCGTGGCCGATGTGCAGCGAGCCGGTGACGTTGGGCGGCGGCATGACGATGGTGAAGGGCTCGGCGTCCGGCCGGTCGGGCCGGAAGGCACCGCTCTCCTCCCAGTGCGCATACCAGCGCGCCTCGATGGAGGCGGGATCGAAGGTCTTGGGCAGCTCGCTCATCGCCGAGCGGTTAGAGGCGAGCGCGCCAACACTCAACACCCCAGCCCCGCCCGCCGCACAGGCGATGGTGACGACCGCCGCTTGCGCAGGGATCGCGATCGTTCCAGACTGAGCTGAGAACGTTCACAAGAGGGATAGAACATGGGTGGCTGGCGGTTCGGAACGGCGGCCCTGCTCGCCCTGCTTGCAGGTGCCCCGGCTGCCGCCTCGCCGCCCGCCCCGGCTCCCGCGCCGGCTCCCGCGCCGGGCTTCCTCGACGTTCGCGGGACCGAGATCGTCGACGGAGCCGGCCGGCCGCTTCTCCTGCGCGCGGTCGGGCTGGGCGGCTGGATGCTGCAGGAAGGCTATATGCTGAAGCTCGGCGAGCTCGGGCAGCAGCATGTCATCCAGCAGCGGCTCGCGGCGCTGGTCGGCCGCCCCGCGGTCGACCGCTTCGCCGCCGCCTGGCTCGACCACCAGACGACGCGCGGCGACCTCGAACTGCTCCACCGCTGGAGCTTCAACGCCGTCCGCCTGCCGCTCCACCATGCGCTGTTCATGGATCCGGCGGCGCCGGCCGGGACGATCCGCTGGCGGCAGGACGGATTCCGCCGCACCGACCAATTGCTTGAATGGGCGGCGGCGAACCGAATCTGGGTCATGCTCGACCTCCACGCCGCGCCGGGCGGTCAGGGCAACGACCTGCCGATCGCCGACCGCGATCCCGCCCAGCCCTCCTTGTGGCAGAGTGACGAGAGCCGGCGCCGCACGGTCGAGCTGTGGCGGGCGCTGGCGAGGCGCTACGCGAACAATCCCTGGGTCGGCGCCTACGACATCTTGAACGAGCCCAACTGGGACTTCGACGGGAGCGGCGGGCACGGCTGCAACGATCACCGCAATGCGCCGATCAAGACGCTCTACCGCCAGATCACCGCCGCGATCCGCGAGAGCGATCCTCGCCACCTCATCCTCATCGAGGGCAATTGCTGGGGCAACAACTATGACGGGATCGCGCCCGACTGGGATCCCAAGCTGGTGCTGAGCTTTCACAAATACTGGAACCGCAACGACCAGCGCTCGATCGCCAAGATGCTCGCGCTTCGCGAGGCGACCAGGCGCCCGGTGTGGGTCGGGGAGACGGGCGAGAATTCCAACGCGTGGGGCCGCGACGTGGTCCGGCTGCTCGAGGCGAACCGGGTCGGCTGGGCCTGGTGGCCACTCAAGAAGATAGGGGTCAGCAACCCGCTGGAGCTCGTCGCCAACCCGGGCTGGACTCGGCTCGTCGCCTGGCTGACCGGCAACGGGCCCCGTCCCTCGCCCGCCGCCGCGCGCGCCGCGATGATGCGGTTGGCCACCCATGATGCCGACGTCCGCTTCAACCAGCCGCACCCCGACGTGGTCGATGCGCTGATGCGCCAGCCGCACGACGACCGGGCCCTGCCCTTCCGCCCGCGCCTGCTGGGGCCCGGCGCGCTCGTCGTGGCCGCCGCCGACTACGACCTCGGGGCGCCGGGGATCGCCTATGCCGACCGGGTCGACGCCGACTATCATGTCGACACCGGCGGCGAGCGGACCGAGTGGAACGACGGGCGGACCTATCGCAACGACGGGGTCGATCTCGCGCGCGATGCTGCCGGCCAGCCCTATGTGACCGCGTTCGAGGCGGGCGAATGGCTGCAGTATAGCCTCGACGCCGACCGCGCGGGCGCGCGCGGCGGAAGCCTCCTGCTGCGGGCCGCGGCCCCGGCGCGCCTTACCGTTACGGTGAACGGCGGCGCGCCGGTGACCCTGTCAGTCGGGCCGGTGCGCGGCTGGAGCCGGCTCCGCTTCCCCGCGCTTGCCCTGGCTGCCGGCCGCAACCGGCTGCGCCTCGGGGTGACGAGCGGCCGGATCGAGCTGCGCCGGATCGCCCTCGACCCGCGTTAGCGCGGTGCCGCGGGTCCAGCGGTTCATCCAGCCGAACACCTCGTCGTACCACTGGATCGAGTTCTTGGGCTTGAGCACCCAGTGGTTCTCGTCGGGGAACTCGAGCAGCCGCGACGGCACGCCCTTGCGCTGGAGCGCGGTTAAGGCGGCGATCCCCTGGGTGTAGGGAATGCGGAAGTCCTTCTCGCTGGTGATCACAAGCTGGGGGGTCTTCCAGGCGGCGACATGGTTGACCGGGTTCCACCGCTCGAACGCGGCCGGGTCCTCGTAATAGGCCTTGCCGCCATGCTCCCACTCGTCGAACCACAGCTCCTCGGTCTCGTAGGCCATGGCGCGCGCGTCGAACACGCCGTCGTGCTGGACGATGCACTTGAAGCGGTCGGGCCAGTTCCCCTCGATCCAGTTCATCATGTAGCCGCCATAGCTTCCGCCCAAGGCGCAGGCGTTGGCGGCATCGAGCTGCGGGTCGTTCGCGGTCGCGTAGGCGAGGCCGAGCTTCAGATCCTCGAGCGGCTTGCCGCCCCAGTCGTTGGTGATCGCGTCGGTGAAGGCCTGGCCGTAGCCGGTCGAGCCATGGAAATCGACGCTGACCGCCGCGAAGCCGCCGCCGCCGCTGGCGAACAGCCGCGGGTTCCAGCGGTAGGACCATCCGTCCGCGAAGCTGCCTTGCGGGCCGCCATGGACGAGAAAGGCGATCGGCAGCTTCGCGGCTGTCACCGGCTTGGTCTTGATCCCCCACACCTTGTCGCCGTTCGCACCGGCAAAGGAGAAGCGCTCGACCGTGACAGGGTCGAGATCCTTCAGCAGCGCGTCGTTGACAGCGGTGAGCTGCGCCGGCTTGCCACGCCCGCGCAGCAAGTAGAGGTCGTCAGGCTGGCGGATGCTGTTCGACGTGTAGAGAATCGATCCGTCGCGAAGCACGCGCGCATTGCCCGCGGTTCCGGCCCCGGTCAGGCGGCTGACCTTGCCGCTTCGGACGTCGACCCGGAACAGCGGATCGTCGAGCGTATCGCCCGCGCCCACCACCAGGCTGCGGCCGTCGGGCGCCCAGGCGATCGACGCAACCGACCGGTCCCAACCCTCGGTCAGCGCGCGAACCTGCCCGGTGGCAAGGTTGCGCAGCATCAGCACCTGCCGATCGCTCTCGTAGCCCGGCCGCTTCATTGCCGCCCAGGCGAGCCAGCGTCCGTCGGGCGACAGGGTCGGGAGCGTGTCGGTGGCGCGATTGGCAACGGTCAGGTTGACCGGCGCGGTGCTGCCGTCGGCGGGTGCGCGAAAGATGTCGAGGTTGGTCGACAAGGGCTCGATCCGCCCCGCCTCGCGCAGCGCGAAAAAGACGGTGGTGCCGTCGGGCGAGAGCGCCACTTCCTCGCCGCCGCCGAACGGCTTGGACGGCGCGTCGCCCTCCAGCCCGGCCGAGAGCAGGACACCCTGTCCTTGCAATCGCCCGCCCGACAGCGCGAAGCCGTAGAGACGCGAGCGGGTGCCGGGTTCGGCCCAGCTGTCCCAGTGGCGGACGAACAGCTGGTCGTAGGTCCGCCCGCTGCCCTCCGGCTTGCCCTTCAGCCGGACGGTCGAGCAGGCGAGGTCCGGGCACGCAGGACGATCGGCCCAGACCACGACGCGAGACAGGTTGTCGGCCAGCTTGAACCCGCCGACGTCCGCCGCGAAGTCGCTGACCTGCGCCGCCGCGCCGCCCGGTACCATCCGGAACAGCTGGTCGCGCTCGCCGGCCGCCTTCAGAAACCAGATCGACCCGTCGCGCGCGAACACGGCGTCGTGTCCACCCTCCGCGCCGGCGAGCGGCACCGGCTGTGCGCCGCGCGTGCGCAGGTCGAGCGTGTAGAGGCGGTTGTTGCGCTTGTTCTTCGTAAGGTCGGTATCGCTGATCGTGAACATCGCGGTCCGGCCGTCAGGCGACACCTCGGGCGCACCGAGCCGGTGCATCATATGCAGGTCGGTGGCGGTCATCGGCCGGGCGCCGGCGGGCGTGGCGGGAGCGAGCGCGGCGACGGCCGCGGCGAGCAGGAGGCGCTTCATGGAACCAAGCTGTTAGCGCCGAAACGATTCGACGCAACAGGCTCGCTAGAGCGGGGTGCCGGTGATCCGCCCGATCTCGCGCCGGACATGCTCGTCGACGATCTCCGGCAGGTGGCGGTCGAGCCATTCCTTGAGGATCGGCTTCAGCATGTCGCGGATGACCTGCTCGAGCGGGTTGACCGCGGCTACCGGCGGGGCCGCGGCGGCGACCTGCTGAAGCACGGCCAGCCGCTCCCGGCTGGCGGCCGCGGCATCGTCGCTGACCAGCGGCGGGCCGCTCTCGACGGAGGCGGCTGTGACCGGCGGCAGCGGCGCGGATGCCTCGGCGGCGGCTTCCTCCGCGACGAGCTCGTCCAGCTCCAGCACGTCGTCGTCGGCGGCGGCAGCAGGGGCCGGCGGCGGCGCGGCGGCGCGCAGCTCCTTCTCTTCCGCGATCACCTTCTTGATCGAGGCGAGGATGTCTTCCATCGACGGTTCGCCGGACGGGTTCTGCATCCCCGACCTATCGCCGATCAGCGCGGCCGTGTCACCCCGGTCGGCGGCACGTCCTCTTGCGGTGTCACCGTCCGCGTGGCGACCGGCACGTGGCGCTTGTCGTTGGCCCAGTCGTTCCGCCCGTTCGCCACCCGCCGGTAGTTACCGGTGGGATCGTAGAGCGGACCGCCGTCGAGCCCGAGCTCGTCGACCTGCGCCATGCCCATGGCGTTCAGCAGCTGGAAGCCGGCGACATAGGCATCGCGCCGTGCGCTCACCTCGGCCACCTGCGAGTTGAGCAGCTCCTGCTCGGCGTTGAGCACGTCGAGGATGGTGCGGGTGCCGACGCTGTTCTCGGCGCGAGCGCCGGTCAGCGCCAGCTGGTTCGCCTGGACCGCGACATGGTTGCTCTCGATCGCACGCTCCGCGGCGGAATAGGCGGCGAAGGCGGAGCCGGTCTGCGCCACCACCGCGCGCTCGGTCCCGATCGTCTGCTCAAGCAGCTGGCCCTCGACGGCCTGCGCCTGGCGGATCCGGCCGGCAACCAACCCGCCCTGGTAGAGCGGGATGTTGGCGGCGACGCCGAGACTGGTCTCGGTACCCGAGCGCGGGAACGGACCGACCGACCCCGCAACCGTGTTGACATAATTGCCCGAAGCCACGCCGGACAGCGTCGGCAGCCGTCCCGATCGCGCGACCGAGACGTCGTAGCCGGCAGCCCGGGTCTGCTGGGTGATGGAGATGAGGTCGGGATTGCGGACGATTGCGATGCGGACCGCCTCGTCCGAGGTGGCCGGCAGCGGCGGCAGCGGCGGCGGCGGCGCCAGCGTGCCCGGGTCATGGCCAACGACCTGGCGGTAGGTTTCCTCGCTCGCCGTCAGCTGCGCGCGGACCGTCTCAAGGTTGGACCGCGCCAGCGACAGCCGCGCTTCCGACTGGGCAACGTCGGTGCGGGTGACGTCACCGATCTGGAACCGGTCGCGGGTCGCGCGAAGGTTGGTCTCGAGGACGGAGACGTTGTTCTGGTTGAGCTCGACGATCGCGCGGTCGCGGATCACGTTCATGTAGGCGGTGGTCGCCTGGGTGAAGACGTCGCCCTCGACCGCGCGGAGGGTGGACCGCCCCGCCTCGACCCGCGTCCGCGCCGCCTGGACGCCATTGCGCACCCGGCCGCCGGTGAAGAAGGGAACGCTGAGGTCGACACCGCCGCTGATCACCGGCCCCTTGCTGCCGCTGGTCGCCGCAATGATCCCGCTCCGGGTCAGGCTGCGGTTGAGGCCAATATTAG
Organism: Sphingomonas ginkgonis; assembly: GCF_003970925.1. Lineage (NCBI taxonomy): Bacteria > Pseudomonadati > Pseudomonadota > Alphaproteobacteria > Sphingomonadales > Sphingomonadaceae > Sphingomonas > Sphingomonas ginkgonis. Next base: position 1,155,889 of record NZ_RWJF01000001.1, on the reverse strand, counting down.
CGCTCACCTGCGGCCGCCCGGCGGCGCGGGCGATCGCCACGCCGGCGTCAGTCTGGCGGACCACCTCGCGCTGCGCGGTCAGGTTGGGGTTGGTGCGGTAGGCTGAGACCAGCGCGTCGCGCAGCGTGTCGGCATTCGCCGAACCGGCAAGCGCGACCATCGCCAGCGCCGTGGAAGCAAGGTGAAGGGCAAGTCGCACGAAGCGTCTCTCCGGTTAGAAGGTGAAGACCCGGGGACGGGCGAAACCGGGCAAGGCTGGACAACCAACATCGCCAAAGCTGCTGTAACCGACGCCGTGCGGCGCCTTGAAGCCGAGCGTAAGCCGGCCGACCCCGCGCTCGACGAGCACGGTTGCGATCCGGCCGCCTTCGCCGAGCTGCTCGACGATCGCCGGCGGGATTTGCTCGATCGCGCCGTCGATCACGATCACGTCATAGGGCGCGTTCGCGGCGTGGCCCGCTGCCAGCTCGCCACTGACCAGCGTGACGCCCGTCAGCCGCGCCAAATTGTCGGCGAACAGCGGATCGTTCTCCACCGCGGTAACCCTGCAGCCCATATGCGCGAACAGCGCCGCGGCGTATCCGGTGCCGGCGCCGACCACCATCACCCGCTCGTCCGGGCGCGCCGCCACGGCGTTGAGCAGGCGCCCGGTCACCGAACAGGTCGGCAGTCCCCGTCGCTCGCCCAAGGGGATGATCGCATCTGCATAGGCGACTTCTCGCTGCGAAGCGGGGACATAGTCCTCGCGCGGGAGCGTCGACATCGCCTCGAGCACGAACGGATCGACGACGCCCTGCGGACGCAGCTGGCTCTCGACCATGCGGCGGCGAATGTCGGCAAAGTCGGTCAATGGGGTGTCCTCACGGGCTGTTTTATGCGTGCAACACAGCCATGTTGCAATGCTGCTATTAGTCGCGCTCGGGTCGTTGGCCAAGCCAAGCGGGCCCGTTCGTCGAATTCGCTGGCGCAGCGTGCCGATCCTGCCGCAGCCGTCTTCTCTTTCACTTGCAGCCCGGTTCCGCTCTGCTCCATCCTGCCGCTCGATTCCGCTGTGCCCACCCCAAGGATCCCCATGAATCTGCGCCTGACCGCCTCGATGCTCGCCATTGCGGGCGGACTGCTTGCCACCGTTCCCGCCACCCGCGCCGCCGAGGCGCCGGCCTGGGTCTCCGCGGCCGGACTCACCCCCGACGCGAGCATCCGCACCGGCGTGCTCGCCAACGGCATGCGCTACGCCATCCGCCGCAACACGACGCCGGCGCACAACGCCTCGGTGCGGCTGCTGATCGACACCGGATCGCTCAACGAGACGGAGGAGCAGCGCGGCCTCGCCCACTTCATCGAGCACATGGTCTTCAACGGCAGCAAGGACGTCCCCGAGGGGGAGTTCGTGCAGCGGCTCCAGCGCCACGGGCTCCGCTTCGGGGCGGACACCAACGCGACCACCGATTTCGAGCACACCATCTACAAGCTCGACCTACCCGAAACCGATGCGGACACAGTCGATACCGCGCTGTTCCTCCTTCGCCAGGTCGCCGACAAGGCGCTGTTTGACGCCAAGTCGCTCGAGCGTGAGCGCGGCGTCGTGCTGGCGGAGGAGCGGACCCGCGCCGGGCCGCAGCTGAACCAGCTCGTGAACCAGCTGGACTTCCTCTACCCGGGGCAGCCGATCGGGCAGCGGCTGCCGATCGGATTGACGCAGGTCATCCAGGGCGCCCCGCGCGAGCGGCTGAAGGCCTTCTACGACGCCTACTACCGGCCCGAGCGCGCGACTCTCGTGATCGTCGGCGACTTCGACGTCGACCAGATCGAGGCCAAGATCCGCCAGCAGTTCGGCGACTGGAAGGGGGAAGGGGCCGCCGGTGCCAACGGCAGCCGCGGCACGGTTGCGACCCGCGCCGGCGACGCTCGGGTGTTCGTCGGAACAGGACTGTCGACGGCGGTATCCATCTCATGGGTCCGGCCGCCCGACCTCGATGCCGACAGCCGGCCCGAGCGCGTCCGCAACAGTCTTTCGGCGCTGGCGCTGCAGATCCTCAACCGCCGGATCGAGCGGCTGGCTGCGCTGGGCGAGAAGGCGCCACTGATCGCCGGTGGCGCCGGCCGAAGCCAACCCGCCGACATTGGCGACACCACCCAGCTCAGCGCGATCACTCGCCCCGGCGAGTGGCAGAAGGGGCTTGCCGCGATCGAGCAGGAGCAGCGCCGGCTGCTGACCTTCGGCGTGACCCAGGCCGAGATCGACCGCGAGCTGGGCGAGCGGCGAGCGGCGCTGGCCGCCTCGGTCGCCGGCGCCGACACCCGCTTCTCGAGCGGAATCGCCGACACGATCATCGCCGCGGTCGGCGACAAGGTCGTCACCCTCTCGCCGGCCGACCAGCTTGCGCTCTTCGACGAGGTGGCGCGGCAGGCGACTCCGGCCACCGTGCTGGCGGCGGTCAAGCCGCTGTTCACCGGCTCGGGCCCCCTTCTCTATCTCTCCTCCCCCACGCCCGTCATGGGAGTGACGGGCAAGCCGCCGTTGGTGCGCAGCGGCGCAAGCGCGCTCCAGGCGGCCTTCGTCGAGAGCCAGGCCGTGGCGGTCCGGCCGACCGTGTTCGCCGCCGCCCGGCCATGGCCATACACCAGCTTCGGGGTTCCCGGCCGCGTGCTCGAGCAGCGCGTGCTCGGCGACACCGGGGCGACCGCGGTGCGGTTCGCCAACGGGGTTCGGCTGATCGTCAAACCGACCGCCTTTGCCAAGGACCAGATTCTTGTCCAGGCGCGGCTCGGCGGAGGCAAGCGGGCGCTCGATCCGGCCGCGGTCAACCCGGAGTGGGCGATCGAAGGCGGCGCGGTGATCCTCGGCGGGACGGGCAAGCTCAGCTACGAGCAGATGCAGCAGACGCTTGCCGGCAAGATCGCCGGGGCGAGCCTGGCCGTCGACGACGACCGCTTCGTCCTTGCCGGGCGAACCACCCCGGCCGACCTGCCGACCCAGATGCAGCTGCTCGCCGCCAACATCGCCGATCCCGGCTGGCGCCCGACCGGCTGGGACCGCTATCGCGGGCTCGCCCCGGCGATCCAGGCACAGCTGGCGAGTTCGCCCGGCGGGGTGATGGGCCGCGATGCGCAGGCCTTGCTCCATTCGGGCGACCGCCGCTGGGCGCTCCCCTCGCTCGACCAGATGAGCGTCAGCAATATCAGCCAAGCACGCGCGCTGCTCGCCCCCGCCTTCGCCGCCGCGCCGATCGAGGTAGTGATGGTCGGCGACGTCACCGTGACCGACGCGATCCGCGCCACCCGTGCCACCTTCGGCGCGCTCCCGCGGCGCCGCGGTGAGGCCCAGGCCCACGGCCCCGATCCGCTCTTCCCCAAGCCGGGCGAAGTCACGCTGACGCACCAGGGTCGCAAGGATCAGGCGGCCGCGCTCGTCGCCTGGCCAACCGTCGGCTTCTACGGCAACAGCCGCGACGCGCGCACGCTCAACCTGCTGGCGGAGATCATCCAGCTGCGCCTCACCCAAAAAGTCCGCGAGGAGCAGGGCATCGCCTACTCGCCGAGCGCCTCGCACGCCCCGTCGGAGGTCTGGGACCGCTACGGCGTGTTCAGCGCCGCGATCGAGGCGCCGCCGGCGACACTCGCCGGCTTCGTCGACACCGTTCGCGGGATCGTCACCGACCTGCGCACCCGGCCGGTCGAGGCGGACGAGCTGCAGCGCGCGCAAAAGCCTTTGCTTGAGGGCGTGGCGCGGACCCGGCTGACCAACGCCTACTGGCTGACGAATCTCGCCGGCGCCGCCGACGACCCGCGGGTGCTGCCCAAGATCGACAGCCAGGTCGCGGGATACCGCTCGATCACCCCGGCCATGCTGCAAGCCGCGGCGCAGACCTATCTCGACACGGGCCGGGCATTCGTCATCAAGGCCGTTCCCGCCAAGCCGTAGGCCGCGTCGAGCCATTTGGCCGCTTCGCGCGTTCGCCTGTTCCGCCGCCTGGGGGGAACGAGCCTTGCCGACGCATTATCTCTGGTTGACCCTGCTGGTGCTGGCGGAGGGTGCCGTCATCGTCCGCGCCGTGCTGCTCGACGGGCGCGATCCCTATTCGCGCGCGGCCTGGGTGATGACGATTATCCTGCTCCCGATCCTGGGGGTGCTGCTCTACGCCACCTTCGGCGAGCCGTGGATGTCGCAGCGCTTCCGGCGACGCGCGGCGAAGGTTTCGCGGCACCTCCAGTCGCTGACCGTCGGACCGCGGCTGCAGCAGCCGATCGAGGCCCTGCCGGGCCACTTCCTCCCGCCGTTCCGCCAGGCCGAGGCCATCGCCGACATCGACGCCCGCGCCGGCAACCGCTTCTCGCTGGCACCGGACTCCGACAGCGCGGTCGACATGCTCGTCGCGGACATCGACTCCGCGCGCCGCACCGTCCACCTCAGCGTCTACATCTGGCTGACCGACCGCAACGGCGTAAAGCTGATCGAGGCGGTCATCCGCGCCGCGAAACGTGGCGTCCGGTGCCGGATCGCCGCCGACGCGCTGGGATCGCGCCAGCTGATCCGCTCGCTGCACTGGGATGCGATGCGGGACGCGGGCGTCGATATCTGCCCGTCGCTCAGCCTGCCCAAGGGCTTTAACCTGATCACCGCGCGCCGGCTCGATCTCCGCAATCACCGCAAGGTCGCGGTCATCGATAGCCGCGTGACCTATTGCGGAAGCCAGAACTTCGCCGATCCCGAGTTCCGCATCAAGGCCAAGTTTGCGCCCTGGGTCGATATGATGGTGCGGCTCGAGGGACCGCTCGCGCTGCAGAACGAGCTCATCTTCGCGAGCGCCTGGACCGTGGAGACGGGGGAGGACCTGTCCGAGCTGCTGACCAGCACCTCGGCCGACCCGGTCGAAGGCGGCGAGACCACCGGCGTTGCTTTCGCTACCGGCCCCTTGTCGCCGCGCGAGTGCATGTCGGGCGCCTTCTGCTCGCTGCTCTACGCGGCCGAGCACGAAGTGGTGGTGACCACCCCCTACTTCGTCCCCGACCAGCCGCTCCTGGCGGCGCTGGTGAACTGCGCCCGGCGCGGGGTCAGCGTGGTCCTTGTCCTGCCCGAGCGGAACGACAGCGCCCCCATCGGCGCGATCGCCAAGTCGCTTTACCCGCAGCTGCTACGCGCGGGCGTCCGAATCTTCGAGTTCAAGCCCGGCCTGCTCCACGCCAAGACGATGGTCGCGGACAGCGAGGTGGTGCTGATCGGGTCGGCCAACATGGACCGCCGCAGCCTCGAGCTCAACTTCGAGAACAACATGCTGCTCCATTCGCCCCGGCTGGCCGAGGCAGTCCGCGAGCGGCAGGAACATTATCTCTCGCAGTCGGAGGAGGTCAGCCAGGACGAGGTACGGCAGCGCTCGATCCTGCGGCGCTTCGTCGAGAATCTTCTCACCATGGCCGGCGCCCTGTTCTGAACCCGGACGCAAGAAGGGCCGCGGAGACGAACCCCGCGACCCTCCTGGTCTCGCCTCAGTCGGCGACTATTGGTTGGTCTGGCGGTTGAGGAAGCGCGGGATGTCGAGCGGCTCGCGGCGGATGGTCGGGGTTGGAGCGCCCTCCTCCACCTTGCCCGCGCCGCGCGCGATGTTGCTCATCCGCTCGAACAGCGTGCCGCTCTCCTTCGCTGTCGCCACACGCGGCTGCGCGTAGCCGGCCGCCTCGACCGGAGCCTCGTCGCGCGGCGGCGCGATCGGCGGGGTGCCAACCGGCGAGGTCAGGATGTCGTCGGAGTCGAGCAGCAGCTCGTCCCCGCCGTCATTGCCGTTGCCGAGCTCGAGCGGGTCGTTGATGTCGGCCGCCTGCGGCGCCTTCGGCTCGGCGCGGTAGGTCGCCGTGGGCTGCGGCTTGGCGATCGGCGCCGCGGCCACCGGCGCCGGCTGCGCGGTGGCGGTGGTCCGCCCCGGGAAGCTGAACACCTTGCCCTGCGTCGTCGCGGGCTGCTGCGCGACCTCGGCCTCGATGCCGGTCGCGACGACCGAGACCCGGATCTTGCCTTCGAGATCGTTGTTGAACGCCGAACCCCAGATGATGTTGGCGTCGGGGTCGACCAGCTCCTTGATGTGGCTGGCGGCCTCGTCGACTTCCATCAGGCGCATGTCCTCGCCGCCGACGATCGACACGATCACGCCCTTGGCGCCCCGCATGCTGACGCCATCAAGCAGCGGGTTAGAGATCGCCTTCTCGGCGGCCTGGATCGCGCGATTGTCGCCCGACGCCTCGCCGGTGCCCATCATCGCCTTGCCCATCTCGCCCATCACCGAGCGGACGTCGGCGAAGTCGAGGTTGATGAGGCCCGGCATGACCATCAGGTCGGTAATCCCGCGGACGCCCTGCTGGAGCACCTCGTCGGCCATCTCGAACGCTTCCTTGAAGGTCGTGTCCGAATTGGCGAGGCGGAACAGGTTCTGGTTGGGGATGACGATCAGCGTGTCGACATGCTGCTGGAGCTCGTCGATCCCGGCGTCGGCCGAGCGCATCCGCCGCGCGCCCTCGAAGGCGAACGGCTTGGTCACGACGCCGACGGTCAGGATTCCGCGGTCACGCGCCGCCTTGGCGATGACCGGCGCCGCGCCGGTGCCGGTGCCCCCACCCATGCCGGCAGCGATGAAGCACATGTGCGCGCCGTCAAGACAGCGCTCGAGCTCGTCGATCGTCTCTTCCGCGGCGGCCCGGCCGATCTCCGGCCGCGAGCCGGCGCCGAGCCCCTGCGTGATCTTCGGGCCGAGCTGGATGCGACGGTCGGCAAGGCTGTTGTTGAGCGCCTGCGCATCGGTATTGGCGACGAGGAAGTCGACCCCCTGGACATCCCGCCGGATCATGTTGGCGATGGCGTTCCCGCCGGCGCCCCCGACCCCGATGACGGCGATGCGCGGACGCAGTTCGTCGACTTCCGGCCGGATGAAATCGATGCTCATCGCCAAGTCCCCCCAATTGCGCCGACAGCGCGTTGAAACACAGGGACAAAGCTATGAATCGCCGGACTCTTCGGCACAAGCGAAAACGTTAACGCATGTGCAAAAAAGACGGTGAGCCGTGTCGCTTCGGACTCACTTGATTCACTCTGGGACAGCGAGCCGTTCAGTCGAGCGCAACTTGGTGAATCCGCGGCACCGCGACGAGCCACCACAGCGCTCCGAACAGTGCCACCGCGCCGGTCACCAGGAAGGCGCTGGCGTAACCCGCATTGTCGACCAGCGCGCCGGTGACGATCGGCCCTAGGATCCCCGACATGTTCCCGAGCGCGTTCTGGAAGCCGATCCAGCTGCCGGCGGCGCGCGGGCCGGCGAACATCTGCCCGACCGCGTAGGTGTTGAGCGACAGCACGCCGGTGGCGGCGCCGGCCAGGGCAAGCATGAGCGCGAGAATGGGGCCGCTGCCGGCAACGAAGATCCCGAGCACGGCGACGGCGGCGACCAGTTGCCCTCCCACCATCATCGCCCGGCGGATTCGACCCTCGTCGTGCCCGGCGCGCGTCCAGCGGTCGGAAAGCGTGCCGGCGACGGTCGCAGCGGCGGCCTGTACCGCGTAGCCGAAGGTCGCGAGCAGGGTCATCTGCCATATGGTGTAGCCCTGCGACTTGGTGAGAAAGAGCGGGAGCCAGGTCAGCAGGAAGTAGAAGGTGTAGTTGCTGGCAAAATGAGCGATGCTCATCGCCCACAGCGACCAGCGCCCGAGCAGCCGGCCGAGCGGCACCGGTGCCGGACGCTCCCGCCCCGCCGCGAGCGTCCGCGCGGCGCGGCTCCACGGCAGCAGCCACACGAGCGTGATCACGCCGAAAATCCAGAAGATGGCGCGCCAGCCGAGGCTGGCGAGGATGGCGCCGCCCGCCAGCGTTCCCACCGCCGGGCCCAGCGCCAGCGCCGCGGAGACGATCGCATTGGCCGCGCCGCGCCCGCCCGCAGGCACCTGCTCGGCGATGATCTTGCTGCTCGCGGGGAAGGCGATGCTCTCGCCCACTCCGAGCAGGACGCGCAGTACCAGCAGGCTCGCGAACCCGCCGGCGAAGCCGATCAGCAGCGTGCTCGCCGCCCACAGCAGCACGCCGCCGGCGAGGATCCGGGTCACCGAGAAGCGGTCGCACAGCCAGCCGACCACCAGCTGCACCGGCGCATAGATCCAGAAGAAGGCGCTGACCGCGATCCCGAACTGCTCGTTGGTGAGCTTGAGGTCGCCCTTCATCAGCGGGGCCGCAATCCCTACCGCGCCGCGATCGACATAGTTGAGGAATACCGCAGCGCCGAGCAGCACCACCAGCCAGCGAAGGGCTGCGCGCCCGGTCCGATCCGCGATGCTGGCCATGCTGTTCCTCTCGATTCTGGGCGGTGGCCCGCAGTGCAGCTTTAGAAACCGCCCCGCAGCGCCGACATGAAGCGGCCGACCACGCCTTCCGCCTTCTTCTTGGGTGCCATTGGCAGGCCGATGTCCCGGATGTCCGTCTCGCCGCCGCTCGCCAGCAGCGCGAGCCCGACCAGCGTCGAGAAACCGGGGCCGCTGTGCGCGTCGGGGAGGCCGGGGATCTGCCGCGGGCGGCCGACCCGCACCGCTCGGCCGAGCACGCCCTGCATATAGTCGGCGATGTTCTTGAGGTCGGCGCCGCCGCCGGTCAGCACCACCTGGCGGCCGACCGGTCCGGTAAAACCGAGGCTCTTGAGGCTGGCCTCGACCTCGCCGGTGACCTCCTCAATCCGTTGGCGGATGACGGTCATCAGCTGGGCGCGGCTGATCCGCATTGGCTCGGCGCCCTCTTCCGCACCGACCGCCAGCGCCTCGATCATCTCGTGATTGTCGCGTGGGGACGTCATGGCCGAGCCGTGGAAACATTTCATCCGCTCGGCGTCGCGGCGCTTCACCCCGAAGGCGCAGGCGATGTCGTCGGTGATGTCACGCGCGCCGAGCGGGATCGAGCGCAACCCCACCAGCATTCCGCCGGCGTGCAGGCTGACGTTGGTGACCTCGGCACCCAGTTCGACCAGCGCCACCCCGAGGTCGCGCTCCTCCTCGGTGAGGCAGGCCAGCGCCGCGGCGACCGGCGAGGCGACGATCGCCTTCACCCCGAGGTGCGCGGAGCGGATCGTAAGGTCGATATTGCGCAGCGGGGCCGGGTCGGCGGCAACGACGTGGATGTCGACCCCGAGCCGGTCGGCGTGGAGGCCGATCGGGTTCTTGACGCCCTGCACCCCGTCCAGCGTGTAGAGCGCGGGATGGGCGTGCAGAACCATCTGCCCGTCCCGGTTGATCGCATCGCGACCGGTGCGCAGCAGCTGGTCGACGTCGGTCTGCTCGACCTGGTGGCCACCGAGCTCCACCTCGACATTGGCGAGGTCGCTCGACAGGCCGCCGGCGCCGAAGCTCGCCCACACGTCGTCGATGGTGACGCCGGACAGCTTCTCGGCCTGCTCCACGGCTTCGCGAACCGCGAATTCGCTCGCCTCCATGTCGGCGATGTAGCCGCGCTTGATGCCGCGGCTCTGGCGCTGCCCGGTGCCGAGCACGGTGAGGCGCCCGTCCGTCTCCTGCGTGCAGATCAGCGCGGAAACCTTGGACGATCCGATATCGAGGGCGCCGATCAGCGGCTTGTCGGGCGACACGGCCATCAGCCGGCATTCTCCGTCGAGGGGGTCAGGCTCTCGCCGGGCGCGCGGGGCAGGCGGACTATCATCTTGTCGGGAAGGCGGAGATCGAAGCGGAGGATCCCCCGGCCGAGCAGCCCAGAAGACTTGTCGAGGCGGGCGAAGCGGGCCAGCGCCTGCGCGGCGGACGTGTCGCCTTCGGGAAGCGAGATCGTCTCGCCCGACTGGAAGGCGAGGTCCCACCGCCGGCCGCCGATCCAGGTCGCCGAGACGAGCTGCGGCTTGAGCGTCGGGACCGCGGCGATCAGCGATCCCAGTTCCCGGGCATGGCCGTTGGCGCCCGGCCCGATCAGCAGCGGCAGGTCGGGCATCCGGTCGACCGGGACCTTCTGCAGCACCACCCCGTCGCCATCGACGAGGTTGAGCTGCTCGCGATTTTGCCACACCGCCGCCGGAGTCCGCTCGACGATGTCGATCGCCAGCGTGTCGGGCAGCCGGCGCGACACCCGCGCATCCTTGACCCAGCCGAACTGCAGCAGCTTGCCGCGCACGGCCGCGACGTCGACCAGCGGCATTGCCTTGGACGGCTGGTCGAAGGCGATGGCGTAGATGGGCGCGGTCGCCATGTGGCGGTTGCCCTTGATGTCGACCCGCTTGAGCTCGAAGCCGGCGCCACCGACCGCTTCGCCAAGCTGCTCGCCGATCAGACGCGGAATGCCGAAGGCTACGATCAGCAGCGCGACGAGGAACGCCACGAACAGCCCAATTCCCCATCCCGCAAGCTTGTTCGCGCTGCCTTCCTCAAGCGGCAGCGCCGCCGCCAGCTTGCGCGCGGCGGTCGGCCGACCACCCTTCTTGGCCTTGCCTTTCCGTGCCCCCGCCGCCGCCATTACTCCAGCGCCTCCGCGATCAGCTTCTCGACCAGTTCACCATAAGAAATGCCGCGCTGCTTCGCCTGTTCGGGAACGAGGCTGAGCGGGGTCATGCCGGGCTGGGTGTTGACCTCGAGCAGGTAGAGGCCGTCTTCGCCCTGCTCGTCGTCCCAGCGGAAGTCTGAGCGCGAGGCGCCCTTGCAGCCGAGCACCCGGTGCGCATCCGCCGCCATCCGCATCATCGCCGCGGCGATGTCGGCGGGAACGTCGGCAGGGCAGACATGCTCGGTCATGCCATCGGTGTATTTGCTCTCGTAATCGTAGAAGCCGGTGCGCGGTTTCAGTTCGGTGACGCACAGCGACTCGCCGCCGACCACCGCGACGGTCAGCTCGTGCCCCCGCACGAACGGCTCGGCCAGCAATCGGTCGAAATGCTTCCACGGTCCCTCGGTCTCGCGACCGATCGGCGACCCGTAATTGCTCTCCTGGGTGACGATCGCCACGCCGACCGACGATCCCTCGTTGACCGGCTTCAGCACATAGGGCCGGGCGATCGGGTCGGCGTCGTAGAGCGTCTCGCTGTCGACGATCGTGCCCGCCGGCATGCGCACTCCGGCCGGGACCAGCAGCAGCTTGGTCAGTTCCTTGTCGATCGCGATCGCCGAGGTGGTGAGCCCGCTGTGGGTATAGCGGATTCCCATCAGGTCGAGCATGCCCTGAACCGTCCCGTCCTCGCCGGGCGTGCCGTGCAGGGCGTTGAACACGACGTCAGGCCGGAGCTCGGCCAGCTTGGCGGCGACGTCGCGCTCCATGTCGAGGGTGGTGACGTTGGACCAGCCACGCTCGCGCAGCGCGTCGGCGACCCCGCGACCGCTGGTCAGCGACACGTCGCGCTCGGACGACCAGCCGCCCATCAGCACGACCACGTGCATGTCGCGGTTCACCCCTTCACTCCCACCCGCTGAATCTCCCATTCCAGCTCGACGCCGCTGTCGGCGCGCACCCGGCGCCGGACCTCCTCGCCCAATGCCTCGATGTCCGCGCTCGTCGCGCTTCCCAAGTTGAGGAGGAAGTTGCAATGCTTTTCCGAGACTTGGGCATCGCCGATCGTCAGGCCCCGGCAGCCGGCCCGGTCGATGACCTCCCACGCCTTGCTCGGCAGCGGGTTCTTGAAGGTTGAACCACCGGTCTTCGAGCGCAGCGGCTGCGAGGCCTCGCGGCTGGCGGCGATGCGGTCCATCTCGGCCTGGATCGCCGCTGACTCGCCCTCGGTGCCCCGGAAGGTGGCGGAAACGACGATCGCCTGCACGGGCAGCGCGCTGTGGCGATAGGTGTAGCCGAGTTCGTCGAGCGACAGCGTCCGCCGCTCGCCCGAGCGGAGCACCACCTCGGCCTCGACGAGGATGTCCCGCACCTCGCGCCCGTAGGCGCCGCCGTTCATCCGGACGAAGCCGCCGACCGTACCGGGGATGGAGCGGAGGAACTCGATGCCGGCGATCCCCGCGTCTCGCGCGGCCGAGGAGACGAGGATCCCGCTCGCCCCGCCGCCGCAGCGCAGGGTGAGATCGTCGAGCCGCTCGACCTTGGCGAACGCCTTGCCGAGGCGGACTACCACGCCGGGCACGCCGCCATCGCGAACGATGAGGTTGGAGCCGAGACCCAGGCCCATGACCGGGACGGCGGGATCGAGCCCGCGCAGCGCCGCGGCAAGGTCGTCCACGTCCTTCGGCTCAAACAGCCATTCGGCGGCGCCACCGGCCTTGAACCAGACGAGCGGCGCCAGCGGAGCGTTGCGGGTCAGCTTGCCCTGCACGCCGAACGGCGTCCGATCGGCGACGAGCCCGGGGCGGTTGGTGTCGGAAAGAAGGCCGCTCATCGGCTTTCCCGGGCGCTGCCGATCGCCCCGGCCAGGCCCGCCGCCCATTTGGTGATGTCGCCGGCGCCCATGCAGATCACCATGTCGCCGTTCGCGACGAGATCGCGCAGGCAGCGAGCGAGGTGGCCGTTGTCGTCGACGGTGTGGACGGCGCGGTGCCCCTTGGCGCGCAGCTGCTCGGCCAGCGCTTCGTTGTCGACACCCTCGATCGGCGCCTCGCCGGCCGCATAGACCGGGCTGACGAGCACCACGTCGGCGTCGTTGAAGGCGTTGGTGAAGTCGTCCATCAGCGACTGAAGCCGGGAGTAGCGGTGCGGCTGGACGACCGCGATCACCCGGCCCTCGCCGATCCCCTCGCGCGCCGCCGACAGCACCGCGCGGATCTCCACCGGATGATGGGCATAGTCGTCGATGATCGTCGCGCCGTCGACCTCGCCGACGCGGGTGAAGCGGCGCTTGACCCCGCCGAAGCCTTCCAGCCCGCGGGCGATCCCTTCGTCGTCCATGCCAAGCTCGAGTCCGACCGCAATCGCGGCCAGCGCGTTCTGGACATTGTGGCGCCCGGGCATGGGGACGCGGACGCCCTCGATCACCCGCCGCTCGCCGTTCGCGCCGCGAACGACCGCGTCGAAGCGCGATCCGCCCGCCTCGGCGGTCACATTGTCGGCCCGCAGGTCGGCGAGCGCGGAGAAGCCGTAGGTCACGACGCGGCGGTCGCGGATCCGCGACAGGATGTTCTGCACCTCGGGATGGTCGACGCACATCACCGCCAGCCCGTAGAAGGGGACGTTCTCGATGAACTCGACGAAACAGTCCTTCACCCGCTCGAAGCTGCCGTAGTGCTCGAGGTGCTCGGGGTCGATGTTGGTCACCACCGCGATGGTGCCGTCAAGCCGGAGGAAACTGCCGTCGCTCTCGTCGGCCTCAACCACCATCCAGTCGGACGAACCCAGCCGTGCGTTGGAGCCGTAGCTGTTGATGATCCCGCCGTTGATCACGGTCGGATGAATCCCGCCGCTGTCGAGCATCGCCGCGATCAGCGAGGTGGTGGTGGTCTTGCCGTGGGTGCCGGCGACCGCGATGGTCGACTGCATCCGCATCAGCTCGGCCAGCATCTCCGCCCGCCGCACCCGCGGCAGGCGGCGCTCGGCGGCGGCGCGGACCTCGGGGTTGTCGTCGCGGATCGCGGTCGAGCAGACCACGACCGTCGCGTCGCCGAGATTGTCGGCGCTCTGCCCGACCATCACCGGGATGCCCGCCTTGCGGAGCCCCTCGACGACATAGCTCTCGCTCTGGTCCGAGCCCTGCACCTTGTAGCCGAGCTGGTGCATCACCTCCGCGATGCCGGACATGCCGATGCCGCCAATGCCGATGAAGTGGATCGTCCCGATATCGGTCCCGAACGCCTTCATGCCGGGGCGCCCGCGGCAGCGGCGCTGAGCCGGGCAGGCCGGGTCTTGGCCGGCCCGACCAGCAGCGGCGACGCCTTTCCTGCGACCTGCTCGACGAGGTCGGCGAGGTCGCTTGCGGCATGCGGACGCCCGACCGCTAGGGCGCGCGCCGCCGCGTTGGCGAGCGCGACCGGGTCGGCGGCGAGCGCCTCGATCTGGCGGGCCAGAGTGTCGGGCGTGAATTCGGTCTGGACGATCATCCGCGCTCCGCCCGACTTCACCATCTCGCGCGCGTTGGCGGTCTGGTGGTCGTCGGTGGCGATCGGCAGCGGGATCAGCACGGCAGGTCGCCCCGCCGCGGTCAACTCGGCGATGGTCGAGGCGCCCGCCCGCCCGATTACCACATGGGCCTCGCCGAGTTCGGCCGGCATATCGTGGATGTAGGTGGCGAGATCGGCCGGGATCTCCAGCTTGCGATACGTTTCACGGACCCGCTCCATCTCCTCCGGGCGGACTTGTTGGACGACCTGAAGCCGATGGCGGAGCGACGCATCGAGCGCACCCAGCCCGGCCGGCACCACGTCACTCAGCACCGAGGCGCCCTGGCTTCCGCCCGTCACCAGGATCTTGAGCGGCGCCACCTCGTCGAATGCGGGGAACGGCAGCTCGCCTAGCCGGACGATGCTGTCGCGCACCGGGTTGCCGACCAGCCGTACCTTACCCTGCTGGGCAGGCTTGAGCTTCTCGATCGTCGGGTAAGCCGTGGCGATCGCCTGCGCTTCGCGCGCCAGCAGCCGATTGACCCGGCCCAGCACCGCATTCTGCTCGTGCAGGACGGTCGGGATCTTCAGCGACGACGCCGCGAGCAGCGCGGGGAAGGCCGGGTAGCCGCCGAACCCCACCACGGCGTCGGGCCGGTGCTGGCGATAGAGCCGCTTCGCTTCGCGCCGCCCGGCGAGCACCGAGCGCACCGCCTTGAGGAGGCCGAGCGGGCCACCGCCGAGGCGCCCGGCCGGCAGCACATGGACGGGCACGCCGTCAAACAGGCCCGGAATGCGCCGGCCCCGATCGTCGGTGATCAGTAGCACGCCATGGCCCCGCCGCTTCAGCTCGGCGGCGAGGGCATGGGCGGGGATCATGTGTCCGCCGGTTCCTCCGGCGGCGAGTACGAAATTCATGCGCGTCACGCGGTTTCCCGGTCCCCGCTCCACTTCACGACATAGGGCGAGCGCTTCAGATACGGATTTCTGCGGGTAAAGGCGAGCAGAAGCCCCATCCCGATGGACAACGCCAGCATCGACGAGCCACCATAGCTGATGAACGGCAGGGTCATGCCCTTGGACGGTGCCAGGTGGACGTTGACCGCCATGTTGATCATCGCCTGCAGCCCGAACTCTACCGCCAGACCGGCCGCGGCGAGAATGGCGAAGCTGTTCTCCTCGTCGAGCAGCTTGATCAGCACGCGGGCGACGATCGCCAGGTAGAGGCAGGCGATGGCGATGCAGGCGATCAGCCCGAACTCCTCGCCGATGACCGAGAAGATGTAGTCGGTGTGCGGCTCGGGCAGGCCGAACTTGCGGGTCCCGGCGCCCGGGCCCATGCCGAGCAGTCCGCCCGCGGTCAGCGTCCGCATCGCGTTGATCACCTGGAAGTTGTCGCCTTCGCCATAGAGGAAGCCGTCGATCCGGACGGTGGCGACGGGGTAGAAGAAGTAGGCGAGGACGACGCCGACCGCGCCGAGCGCGCCGATGATCCCGAGGATCCGGAGCGGCAGGCCGGCGAGCGCCAGCATCGCCACCCACACGGTGACGAAGATGACCGTCGAACCAAAGTCGGGCTGCTTCATCAACAGCACCGCGACGATCCCGACCACCAGCGCCGAGGCGGGATAGACCGGCAGGCTCTTGTCGCCCTCCTTGAGGGAAAGTAGCCACGCCATCGACACGACAAAGAAGGGCTTGAGGAACTCCGACGGCTGGACTTGCGCGAAGCCGACGCCGATCCAGCGCCGGGCGCCGTTCACCTCAGGCCCGATGATCGGGACGAACACCAGCATCGCCATGAACACCGCGGCGCCGACGAGCGACAGGCGGCGAGCCCGCTCGCGCGGCATCATCGAAATGCCGACCATCACCGGTACCGACAGCGCGATCCAGACGAGCTGGCGATAAAAGAAGTGCAGCCCGGCAAGCTGGAGCGTGCCGCCCGAGTAGCGCTCGCCCGCCGCAGGCGAGGCGGCGGCGACCGCGATCAGCCCGATCGCGATCAGCACCGTGACCAGCAGCAGCAGGACTCGGTCGATCTCCCAGAACCAGCGGCCGATGGCGGAGCGGTCGGCCCGGCCGTAGCGGTTCGCGTCGACCAGGCCGCGCGTCGCCTTCAGTCTTCCAGTGATGCTGGTCATGACAATGCCCCCACGGCGTTTCGGAACGCTTCCCCGCGCGCCTCGAAGTCCCGGAACTGGTCGAACGAGGCGCTCGCCGGGGAGAGTAGAACAACATCGCCCGGCTGTGAATCCGCCGCCGCGCGATTCACCGCATTTTCAAGCGTTTCGCATGGCTCCACGGCCACACCGCGAGCTTCCAGCAGGCGGGCGAACATCGGCCCGGC
Source organism: Sphingomonas ginkgonis (assembly GCF_003970925.1). Lineage (NCBI taxonomy): Bacteria > Pseudomonadati > Pseudomonadota > Alphaproteobacteria > Sphingomonadales > Sphingomonadaceae > Sphingomonas > Sphingomonas ginkgonis. The sequence continues at coordinate 1,139,553 of NZ_RWJF01000001.1, read as the reverse complement.
CTTGCCGATGGTGTAGGCCTTGGCGACATGGCCGAGGTGGTCGGCCGCAGGCCCCAGATCCTCGGTCTTGGCGAGCCCCCCGACGATCCACCGAACACGCTCGAACGCGGCGAGCGCCGGAGCGGCGGATTCCGCATTGGTGGCTTTGCTGTCGTTGACGAACAGGACGCCGTCGCGGTTCGCCACGCGCTCCATTCGATGGGGCAGGCCGGGATAGGTGTGAAGGGCGTCGGCGATTTGTTCGTCAGCGATTCCGAGCGCCTGCGCGGTGAGGAGCGCCGCCAGAATGTTCTGCTCGTTGTGCGGTCCCACCAAGGCGTCACCCCCGCGGAAGCGGGGGTCCAGCTTGAGGGAAGAAGCGGGATCCCCGCTTGCGCGGGGATGACGGGAAGCGATCGAGCGCGTCGGTGCGTCGCTGCCCACGATGACCGTCTCGCCGCTCGACATGTCGAACAGCCGAGCCTTGCTTGCTGCATAGGCCTCGAAGCTGTCGTACCGGTCGAGATGATCCGGCGTGATGTTGAGCAGCACCGCGACATCGCAGTCGAGGCTCTGCGTCAGGTCGATCTGGTAGCTCGACAGCTCGAGCACATAGACCCCGCCCGCGGGCAGCGGGTTCTGCGCTAGGATCGGCAGGCCGATGTTGCCGCCCATCGTCGTCGGCACGCCGGCGGTCTTCAGGATGTGGTGGACCAGCGCCGTCGTCGTCGACTTGCCGTTGGTGCCGGTGATCCCGACCACATTGTGCGCCGGCAGCTCGGGCCGGGCGCGGGCGAACAGCTCGATGTCGCCGATGATTTCGACCCCTGCCTCGCGGGCGCGGGCGGCGAGCGGGTGGGTGTTGAGCGGAACGCCGGGGGAGAGGACGAGGGCGTCGATGCCCGAGAGGTCGTCGAGGGGGGCGAGGGTCAACTGATCCTCCCCTGCCCTTGCAGGGGAGGTGGCAGTCGCGCCAGCGACTGACGGAGGGGCCCCTCCACCAGTCGCCGATGGCGAGCGGTCCCCCTCCCCTGCAACGGCAGGGGAGGATTTGAGCGCAGCCCTCGCCACTTCCCGCTCGTCCCACGCGGTGACCGTCGCCCCGCTCGCCAGCAGCGCGCGCACCGTCGCGAGGCCCGATCGCGCCAGGCCGTAGACCGCATAGTGCCGGCCGGCCCAGGCGCGGGCCGTGATCACCGGAGCTTGAGGGTCGACAGCCCCGCCAGCGCGAGGATGAAGGCGACGATCCAGAAGCGGATCACCACGGTCGGCTCGCTCCACCCGAGCTGCTCGAAATGATGATGGATCGGCGCCATCTTGAAGATGCGCCGGCCGGTGCGCTTGAACCAGAAAACCTGGATGATGACGCTGACGGCTTCGAGCACGAACAGCCCGCCGACGATCGCCAGCACGAACTCGTGATGGCAGGCGACCGCAACCGCGCCGAGGGCTCCGCCGAGTGCGAGGCTTCCGGTGTCGCCCATGAAGACCGCCGCCGGGGGCGCGTTGAACCAGAGGAACGCGAGCCCCGCCCCGACCACTGCCAGCAGCAGCACCGTGAGGTCGCCGACGCCCGGTACGTGCGGGATGCCGAGGTAGGTGGCGAACTTCGCATTGCCGACCAGATAAGCGATGATGAGGAAGGCGATCGAAGCGATGATCACCGGCATGGTGGCCAGTCCGTCTAGCCCGTCGGTGAGGTTCACTGCATTGCCGAACGCGACGATCACGAACGCCCCGAAGATGACGTAAAGCCAGCCGAGGTAGAGCACCGGCCCGGAGTAAAAGGGCAGGTAGAGATTGGTGTTGCCCGACTGGACCATCAGGAAGGTCGCCGCGCCGGCGATCAGGAACTCGAACATCAGGCGCGTTTTGCCGCTCAGCCCTGCATGATGGGCCTTCCGGACCTTGTCCCAGTCGTCGAGGAAGCCGATCAGCCCGAACCCGCCGGTGACCAGCAGGCAGGCCCAGACATAGGGGTTGCGAAGGTCCATCCAGAGCAGGACCGAGATCCCGACCGAGATCAGGATCAGCAGCCCGCCCATGGTTGGCGTGCCGCGCTTGGCGAGGTGGGTCTGCGGCCCGTCGGCGCGGATCGGCTGCCCCTTGCCCTGGCGCACCCGCAGCCATCCGATGAAGGTCGGTCCCCAGATCAGGCCGATCACCAGCGCGGTCGCGCTCGCCGCGCCAGCCCGGAAGCTGATGTAGCGGACAAGATTGAGAAGGTGCGGAAACCCGAAATATTCGGCGATCAGGTAGAGCATTACCGGCCAGCTCCTGCCACTCGCTCGACCAGTTTCGCAAGCCCGACCGAGTTGGACGCCTTGACCAGCACCGCGTCGCCCGGCGCGAGCCGCTGGAGCAGCAGGTCGGCGGCCTCGTCGGGACTGCCGACCCGGGCAACCTCGGCCCGGCCGCTCAGCGCCCGCTCGAGCGGCTGGGTCTCCTCGCCGACGAGGATCACCTCGCGCACCTCGGCGTCGGAGATCGGGTCCGCCAGCCCGGCGTGCAGCTCGTCGCTGTGGGTGCCGAGCTCGCGCATCGCGCCGAGCACCAGCAGGTGCCGGCCCGGCTCGGTCGCCAGCGTCTTCAGAGTCGCCGCGACGGAAGCGGGGTTGGCGTTGTAGCTCTCGTCGATCAGCAGCGCCTCGCCGCCGGGCAGCGCCACGCGGTGACGCTCGCCCCGACCCTTGAGGCCCCCGAGATCGGCCAGCGCGAGGCCCGCCGCCGCCACGTCGGCGCCAACTGCCTCGACCGCGGCGAGCACCGCCAGCGCGTTCGACACCCAGTGCTCGCCGCGCTGGCTGACGGTGAAGGTCAGCTCGCAATGGACCAGCCGCGCGGTGACCAGGCTGCCGCCCCCGTCGGCGGGGACGAAGTGAAGCGCCGAGACCTCCGCGTCGGGGGCGCCGAAGGTGATCGTCTCGCCCGCATGACGGCGGGCGGCGCGGATCAGCCGGTCGCGCTGCGGCGTGTTGGCCGGGATGATCGCGACGCCTTCCTCCTCCAGCCCCTGGAAGATCTCGCCCTTGGCGTCGGCAATTCCGTCGAGCGACCCGAGGTTCTCGATGTGCGCCGGGCCGATCGCGGTGATCAGCGCGACGTGCGGGCGGACGAGCCGGGTCAAAGCGGAGATCTCGCCGGCGTGGTTCATCCCCATCTCGAGCACCGCATACCTGCTGTCGCGCGGCATCCGGGCGAGGCTGAGCGGGACGCCCGTATGATTGTTGTAACTCTTGACCGAGCGATGGACCCGCCCGCGCGCCCGGCGCTCGAGCGCGGCGGCAAGCGCCTCCTTGGTGCTGGTCTTGCCGACCGAGCCGGTGACCCCGACGACCTTGCCACTCATTCGCGCCCGGGCCGCGATCGCGAGCGCGGTAAGCGCCGCCGGCACGTCCGCGACCAGCACGTGCGGACCGTCAACCGGCCGCGACACCAGCGCCGCTGTTGCTCCCTTGAGGAAAGCGCCGGCGACGAAATCGTGCCCGTCGGCCACCGTTCCGGGCATGGCGACGAAGAGGAAGCCCGGCTCGATCTCCCGGCTGTCGAAGGCGATCCCGCCGACGTCGAAAAGTTCCGACGCGGTCCCGCCCGTCGCTTGCTCGATCTCGGCCGAGGTCCAAAGCGGCGCGCTCATGCCGCCATCTCGCGCGCCACCTCGGCATCGTCGAACGGAAGCACCCGGTCGCCAACGATTTGCCCGGTCTCGTGTCCCTTGCCCGCCAGGAGGATGATGTCACCCTTGCGCGCGACCTCGATTGCGCGCCCGATCGCGGCGCGACGGTCGGCGACTTCGATCGCACCCTCCGCAGCCGCCATGATCTCGGCCCGGATCAATGCCGGGTCCTCGCTCCGGGGGTTGTCGTCGGTGACGATGACGACGTCTCCTAGGCGGCTCGCCACCCGGCCCATGTCCGGGCGCTTGCCCTGGTCGCGGTCGCCACCGGCACCGAAGACGATGATCAGCTTGCCCTCGACGTGCGGGCGCAGCGCGGCGATCGCCGCCTCGATCGCGTCGGGCGTATGGGCGTAGTCGACGTAGACCGGCGCGCCGGCGGGCGTGATCACCGCCCGTTCCAGCCGCCCGCGCACCGGCGCGAGCCGGCCCATGCCGGTGAAGGTCGTCGCCCAGGTTCCGCCGGTCGCCAGCACCAGACCCGCAGCGACCAGCACGTTGGCGGCCTGGTAGGCACCGATCAGCGGCAGCGCGAGCTTCTGCTCCTTGCCCCCCTCGTGGCTCAGCACCAGCACCTGCCCGAGCGGGCTCGGGGTCTGGCTGACCAGGCGGATCGTCTCCCCCGCCCGGCCGACGGTGAGCAGCTTCAGCCCGCGGCGGCGGACATGCTCGATTACCTCGCCGGAGCGGGGATCGTCGGTCCACACCACCGCAGTCCCATCGGCCGCGACCACCTCGTCGACCAACCGCATCTTGGCCGCGAAGTAGGAGTCCATCGTCTGGTGGTAATCGAGATGGTCGCGCGAGAAATTGGTGAAGGCCGCCGCCGCGACTGGCACTCCCTCCGACCGGTACTGGTCCAGGCCATGGCTCGACGCCTCGTAGGCGACATGGCTGATGCCAAGCTTCTTCAACCCCGCCATGTTCGACAGGAAGGTGACGATGTCGGGGCTGGTCAGCCCGGTCGAGACCTGGTCGTCGCTGGTCGTGACGCCCAGCGTCCCGATCGAGGCGGAGCGATGCCCGGCCATTCGCCACAGCTGCCGCGTCATCTCGACCGTCGAGGTCTTGCCGTTGGTGCCGGTGACCGCGACGGCGGTGCCGGGGAACGGCGCCATGACCCGCGCCGCCAGCTCGGCGAAGCGGCGCCGCGGCCGTTCGTCGGCGATCAGCGCGGCGCCTGGAACCTCGACTCCTGGCCTGGCGACCACCGCGACGGCGCCGCGCTCGATTGCCTCGGGGATGAAGTCCTCGCCGTTGAAGCGGGCGCCCTCGAAGGCGCCGAACAGGCAGCCCGGCGCCACCCGCCGGTGGTCGATCGATACACAAGTCACGTCGGAATCGCTGTCGATCCCGGCCAGATCCCTCAACCGCATTGCCCCTATTTCTCGGCGGGTTCGTGGATGTAGGGGAGCACCTCGTTCATGTTCGGCTCCCGCTTCATGTCCGGCCTGACGCCGAGCATCGGCGCGATCCGGCTGATGGTGCGGCTCACCACCGGGGCAACGTTCCAGCCGGCGGTGTGGAAGCCGTAGGTATCCTTAGTGGACTTGGGATCGTCGAGCATGGCGACGACCACATAACGGGGTTCGTCCATCGGGAAAACGCCGGCGAACGTCGTCAGCACCACGTTCTGGCTATAACGGCCGCCGATCAGCTTCTGCGCGGTGCCGGTCTTGCCGCCGACACGGTAGCCGGGCGCATCGGCCTTCTTGCCGGTGCCCTTCATCACGACCAGCCGGAGCAGCGCGCGCATCTTGTAGCTGGTGTCCTCGGTGAACACCCGCTCGCCACGCGGCGCCGGATGGGTGCGGTCCACCTTGAGGATGGTCGCCGGGCGCCACAGCCCGCCATTGAACAGCGTTGCATAGCCATTGGCGAGGTGGAGCGGAGTCACCGCGATGCCCTGGCCGAAGCCGACGGTCATCGTCTCGAACGGCCCCCAGCGCTTCCCCGGGGTCAGGGTGCGGCCACGCTCCCGAAGCTCGACATGCACCGGCTCGAGGAAGTGCATGCGGTTCAGCCACCACTTCTGCCGCTCGGTCCCGACCTGGTCGGCGATCTGCGCGGTGCCGATGTTGGACGATTCCATCATGATTTCGGACACGGTGCAGGCGCGGCCGAACGGGTGGGTGTCGTGGACCACGTGGCCGTAGACCGGCAGGTCATGCGGGCAATTGTAGATCTGGCCCATCGACCGGATCTTCTTGTCCTCCATCGCCATCGCCACGGTGAACGGCTTGAAGGTCGAGCCGAGTTCGTAGACGCCGAGCGTGGCGCGGTTGAACATGGCTTCCGGGTTGGTGTGCCCGGGCTGGTTGGGGTTGAAGCTCGGCAGCGACGTCATCGCCAGCACCTCGCCGGTGTGGATGTCGAGCACCACGCCCGCCGCGCCGATCGCCGAGAACTCCTGCATCGCCGCGCCCAGCTCATGCTCCAGCGCCTGCTGCACCTTGCTCGAGATCGACAGGGTGATCGGCTCCCCGCGCGTCTCCGGGCTGGTCAGCTCGCGGTCGAACGCCCGCTCCGCCCCGGCGGCACCGTGGCCGTCGATGTTGGTGAAGCCGAGGACGTGCGCGGCGAGGCTCGTCTGCGGGTAGAGCCGGTCGGGTTCGCGATCGAGCGCGATTCCCGGCTCGCCCAGCGCGTTGAGCGCGGCGATCAGGTCCGGCCCGGCACGGCGGCGCAGGTAGACGAACGGCTTGTCGGATTTGAGGATCGCGAAATAGCTGGCCGCGTCCTTCTCCGGCAATAGCTGCGAGAGTTTCTGCGCGATCGCCAGCTTGTCGCCGAGAATCCGTGCGGGGTGCACGCCGACCGACCAGACGTCGATGGTGCGCGACAGCGGCTCCCCGTCGCGGTCGACGATGTCGCCGCGCGCCGGGACATAGGCGGTGACCGTTCCCTTGCGCCCGGCATGGTCGCCGAACGCGGCGAGCCAGACCAGGCGGAGGATGATGACGCCGATTACCAGCGCATAGACCAGCATGCCGAACATCAGCCGCTGGTGCATGAGGGCGAGGATCTGGCGGCGCTGTCCGACGAGTCGGAGCCGCTCGGGCCGGGCGACGAGAGCGGGTGTCGGCGCGTTCATCAGTCCTTGTCGGCCTCGTTCGCATTATGAATTTTGGACGGCGCCGTCGGCCGCGTCGCCGCGGCCTTGTCAGGCTTGGGCGCGAGCGGGTCGACAGCTGCGGTCTTAACCGCTGCTGCGGGCTTCGTCCTTGTCTTTTCAGGCAAAGTCGGCGCCAGCGAGACGGACACTATTTTTTTCGGCGCCATGTTGCGTTCCGGCACCTTGAAGCTGGCGACATGCATCAGCTGGTCGGGCGCGAGCGCCCGCGGCGTTTCCGCCGACGCCGACGACACCGGCTGTGCGGGCATTGGCGCGGGCGTGCCGATCAGCTTGGGACGACTGGCCGCATCTTCGGGCGCGGAGGCCAGCACCACCGGGGCGCCGACCTGTTCCTTGGGCTTGGGCGCCGCGAGAGTGGCGAGCTGGAAGCTACCCTCGAGGAACTGGTTGGCAGCCGGCGCGGAGAGGGCCAGCACCTTGACGTTCCACCGCTCGAGCTGCGCCAGCCGGCCCCGCGTGCCGATCTCGGTCTGCAGCAGCCGGATGTCGCGCTGGGTCAGCACGATCTTGGTCTCCACGTCCTCCAGCGCGGCGCGCTCCGAGGCGACCCGGAGCGAGACGAGGTAGCAGCCGAGCGCCGCCCCCGCGCAGGTTGCGACCATGAAGACGGAGCGGAAACTGCGGGCGCTCATCGGCGACCTCCTGGGGAAACGCGGGATTGGTCCCACGCGGGCGCATCGGTGCGGACCGCAGAGCGGAGCCGCGCCGAGCGCGCGCGCGGGTTTCGGGCCAGCTCGTCGTCCGACGGGGCGACGGGCTTGGCGACCTTCTCGAAGCTGGGCGACGGACCGGCCGCGGCGAGCGGGCGATGGCGCGAGCCGGCCGGGGTGGCGCCGCTGCGCTCCTTAAGGAAGCGCTTAACGATCCGGTCCTCGAGCGAATGGAAGGTCACCACCGCCAGCCGGCCGCCGGGCACCAGCAGCCGCTCGGCGGCGCGTAGCCCCTGCTCAAGCTCCTCCAGCTCGGCGTTCAGGTGGATGCGGATCGCCTGGAAGGTGCGGGTCGCCGGGTCGCTCTTCATGCCCGGGTGATGGCCAAGGGCCTTGCGGACGGCGGCGGCGAGCTCGGCGGTGCGGGTCAGCGGGCGGGCGGCGACGATCGCTCGGGCAACGGCGCGGGCGCGCGGCTCCTCGCCATAGTCGCGGATCACGCGGGCGATCTCCGCCTCGTCGGCCTGGTTGAGGAACTCGGCCGCGGTCTCGCCGGCCTGGCTCATCCGCATGTCGAGCGGTCCATCCTCGCGGAAGGAGAAGCCGCGGTCGGCCTGGTCGAGCTGCATGGAAGAAACGCCGATGTCGAGCGTGATCGCGTCGACGTGGTGGATCCCCCGCTCCGCCAACGCTCGATCCATCTGGCTGAACCGTTCCTCGATCAGGGTCAGGCGGACGTCCGGGACGAGTGCGCTTGCGGCCGCGACGGCGGATGGGTCGCGGTCGAAAGCGAGCACTCGTCCCGCCCCCGCCCCGAGCATGGCGCGCGTATAGCCGCCAGCCCCGAAGGTGCCGTCGACGACCGTCTCGCCAGGGACAATGGCGAGGGCGTCGACGACTTCATCGACCAGAACCGGGACATGAGGCTGGGGGGTGGGGACCGCACTCGTCATGCGACCCCCCGCTCCTCGAGCCGGTACCGGGCGATGTCCTTCATGTCCTCGGGGATCCGGGGATCCTCGAGGAAGGTCTTGGGATTCCAGATCTGAAACGTTTCGCCGGTGCCGAGGAAAAGCGCGAGATCCGCGATCCCGCCCTTGCGCCGCATCATCGGCGGCAGGACGATCCGGCCCGACGTATCGTAGGGCACTTCTTCCGTGGCGGCGAACGCCATCAGGTTGCGCTGCTGATACTCGAGCTGCGCGTCGGCGTTGGTCTCCTCCTTTTCGAGGAGCCGCTCGAGCTTGGCGTGCTTCAGCGCCGCATAGGCGGGATCATAGGCGCCGAGACAGGCGAACTGTTCGTGCTTGGCGAGGACGATCGAGCGGGAGTCGCCGCGACGTTCGATCACCTGGCGCAGGAAGGCGGGCACGGACACACGCCCCTTGGCGTCGACCGTGTTCAGCGCACTGCCCTGAAACAGATGCTCGAGTGCCACCCGCGTCCCTTTCGCGCGCGCGGCTTTCCGATCGCGGAAGCACCCGACTCACGCCGGTCCGTTCCGCGCCCCTGACATCAAGAAGGAATGCCCCGCGCTAGAGCCTGTTGGTAACAGGGACGCCGTGGGGATGCAATGGGATTCCATGCCCTACGTGGGGATTTGATGCCGGTTGGTAGATTTTGGCGGATTTGCTTGGTTCTTTGATGCGGCCGCGACGTCCTCAAACCCCGTGTACAGCCGGGACCATTCTGTGGATAAGTCTGTTCGCAAATGTCCGTGAGCCTGTTTGCGAGGCCTTGGCAAGCTGCTCGGGCATGGCCTCGCTGAGACGGTTTGCCCCTTCCGTCCGGCGGCTCGGTCGCCCCACCATAACGCCTTGGCACGGCAACAGAAAGAAGATCGACCCCGCTTGGCTTCACACCATCGGGACTCGGGGTCCTAGCGCCCCTTGCCGGCGGCCGCGTTCCCGGCCGCGCTCTTGCTGCTGTTGTCGGTCGAGGTCTCGCCCGGCGCGACGCCCAGCTCGGCCAGCGGCTCGTTGGGCTCGGCGACCGGTCCGGCGACGTTCGGCGTCGGCGCCGCGCTGTTCTCGCTCGATCCGCTGATGGCGGTTCCCAGCATCACGAATAGGAAGACGATGGCCAGCCCCGTCAGCCCGGCCCGGATGCGCTGCATGGTGCTGCCAGGGTCGGACCGCATGTCGTCAGACTAGAGCCACCGTTCATCGATGCAAGGGGAGAGTCTTTCATTGCCGCTTGACCTCTCCCGGATCGGACGCAAAGGGGCGAACATGATTCGGACCCCCCTCCTCCTCGTCGTTGCTGCATCCGCTGCGCTTGCCGGCTGCAACAACAGCAGTGACCACAACATCGTCGCCGGCGGCCCTGCCGACCCGATGGCGAACGAGCTGAAGAACGCGCCGCCGGTGACGCTGCCGCCGGCGATCACCGCCAGCAAGTCGTATCGCTGCAAGGACAACAGCATCGTCTACATCGACTGGCTCAACAACGGCGCCGCCCGCGTCAAGAAGAGCAAGGACGAGGCCGGCACCGAGCTGGCGGCCGGTTCGAGCGAGCTCAAGGGCTCGGCGACCGACACGACGGTCACCTACAAGGGCCAAAGCTGCAAGGCCTGACCCTTCGCCTCAACAAGCATGGACCCCCGGTGCCCACGGCGCTGGGGGTTTTTCTTTGCCGCCGCCAAGGCTAGGGCGCGGCGCATGTCCGAGATCACGCCCGAGATCGTCGCCGAGCACGGCCTTTCGCCCGAGGAATATGAGCGCATCCTCCACGCGCTCGGCCGCGAGCCTAACCGGGTCGAGCTGGGCATCTTCTCGGTCATGTGGTCGGAGCATTGCTCCTACAAGTCGAGCCGGATCCACCTCAAGAAACTGCCGACCGAGGCGCCGTGGGTGATCTGCGGCCCGGGCGAGAATGCGGGCGTGATCGACATCGGCGACGGGCAGGCTGCCATCTTCAAGATGGAGAGCCACAACCACCCCAGCTACATCGAGCCCTACCAGGGCGCCGCGACGGGGGTCGGCGGCATCCTGCGCGACGTCTTCACCATGGGCGCTCGGCCGGTGGCGAACCTCAACGCGCTGCGCTTCGGCCGGCCCGACCATCCCAAGATGCGCCACCTCATCTCGGGCGTGGTCAGCGGGATCGGCGGCTACGGCAATTGCGTTGGCGTCCCCACCGTCGGCGGCGAGGTCAACTTCGACCCCGCCTATGACGGCAACATCCTGGTCAACGCGATGACGGTCGGCGTCGCCGACACGAACAAGATCTTCTACTCGGCCGCTGCGGGGATCGGGAACCCGGTCGTCTATGTCGGCTCCAAGACCGGTCGTGACGGGATCCACGGCGCGACCATGGCGTCCGCCGACTTTTCCGAAGACAGCGAGGAGAAGCGCCCGACGGTCCAGGTCGGCGACCCCTTCACCGAAAAGCTGCTGATCGAGGCCTGCCTCGAGCTGATGGCGTCCGACGCGATCGTCGCCATCCAGGACATGGGCGCCGCCGGCCTTACGTCCTCCTCCGTCGAGATGGCGAGCAAGGGCGGCGTCGGCATCCGGCTCGACATGAACGCGGTCCCGCAGCGCGAAACCGGCATGACGCCCTACGAGATGATGCTCTCGGAGAGCCAAGAGCGCATGCTCATGGTGCTCAAGCCCGGCCGGGAGGCCGAGGCGGAGGCCATCTTCCGCAAGTGGGAACTGGACTTCGCGGTGATCGGCACCGTGACGGACACCGGCCGGATGGAGCTGCTATGGAATGGCGCGACCGTCGCCGACATCCCGCTCGGGCCGCTCGCCGACGAGGCGCCACTCTACGACCGCCCGCATCTCAGCCAGGACGAGTACAAGGACTGGGCCAAGGTTGCGCCGCTGGGTGAGCTACCGCCCTCGGGCAACATCGCCAACGACCTACTCAAACTGATGGGCTCGCCCGACCTCGCCTCGCGGCGCTGGATCTGGGAGCAGTACGACAGCCAGGTCGGCGCCGACACCGTCCAGCGGCCCGGCGGCGACGCGGCGGTGGTCCGGGTGCACGGGACGGCCAAGGCGCTGGCGATGAGCACCGATTGCACCCCGCGCTACTGCTATGCCGACCCGGTCGAGGGCGGTCGCCAGGCGGTCGCCGAGACCTACCGCAATCTTTGCGCCGTGGGCGCCAGGCCGCTGGCAGTCACCAACTGCCTCAACTTCGGCAATCCGCAGCGGCCCGAGATCATGGCCCAAATCACCGGCTGTCTCGACGGCATGGGCGAGGCCTGCCGCGCGCTCGACTATCCGATCGTCTCGGGCAACGTCTCGCTTTACAACGAGAGCAAGGCGACCGGCGGCGGCAGCGCGATCCTCCCCACCCCCGCGATCGGCGGGGTCGGGCTGATGGACGATTGGTCGAAGAGCGCGACCATCGCCTTCAAGGCGGCGGGCGAGCAGATCATCCTCATCGGCCACTCGGACAGCCACGTCGGCCAGTCGCTCTGGCTTCGCGAAGTCCACGGCCGCCGCGATGGTCCGCCGCCTCCCGTCGATCTCGCCGCCGAGCGCCGCGCCGGCGAGCTGGTCCGCCAACTGATTGCCGGGGGCCACGTCACGGCCGTCCACGACTGTGCCGACGGCGGCGCTGCCGTTGCAGTTGCCGAAATGGCGCTGGCCGGCGACATCGGCATGACGATGACGGTGGTCGAGCAGATCCCGCATCCCGCCGCCATCCTGTTCGGCGAGGACCAGGGCCGCTACGTGGTCACCACTCGCGACGGCGACGCGGTGCGCGCCGCGGCCAATGCGGCGCAGCTGTTCGCGGTCAGGATCGGCACCACGGGCGGCGACGCGCTGGTGTTCGACTTGGTTGGCCGCGGCGGCGAACAGCGGGTGAGCCTCGCCGAGCTGCGCAGCGCGCATGAAGGCTTCCTCCGGGCGCTGATGCGCGGGGAGCTCTAGCTACCCCGCGCCGGCCGATCTGCTATGAGGCCCGGGTCAGCAGGGGGCCGGCCATGAACAGCAGCAACGACTCCGGTCGGATCCGGTCGCTGGACGTCATCCGCGGCATCGCGGTAATGGGCATTTTCTCGGTCAACGTCGTCGCCTTCGCGATGATCGACAGCGCCTACTTCAACCCTTCGGCCTATGGCGGCGCAAGCGGCGCGAGCCTCTTCGTCTGGGTGGCCAACATGCTCGTCATCGATGGCAAGATGCGCTCGCTTTTTTCGATGCTGTTTGGCGCCTCGGCCTTGCTAGTGATCGAAAAGGCCGAGGCCGCCGGGCTGAACGGACGCGCGGTGCACCTGCGCCGCATGGCGGTCCTGCTCGGCTTCGGCCTCGTCCATTACTACCTGATCTGGTTCGGCGACATCCTGACCCTCTACGCCGTCAGCGGGTTGGTCGCCTTCCTCTTCCGCCGCCGCCCGAGCTACAAGCTGGTGATCCTCGGAAGCCTGTTCATCGCCGCCAACATGGCCTTTTTCGCCATGTTCCTCGCCGGCCAGTACCAGGCCGAACTCGCCGCCCATGCCCCGCACGCGAGCCGCCACGCACTGGAGGTCTGGAACGACGGGATGGGCAGCCTCGAGCCGAGCGCGTCGGACATCGCCCGCGACCGCGCGCTCCATCTCGGCAGCTGGACCGGATTTGCCGCTCATAACCTGGCCCGCTGGGGCAGCGTCATCGGCAACACCGTCATCTTCATCCCTGAGACGATCGGGCTGATGCTGATCGGCATGGCCGCCTACCGGTCTGGCTTCCTGACGGGCGCGTGGAGCGACGTGCAATATCGCCGCGCGGTAGGATGGGGTATTGGGGTTGGGGTTGTCGGCAGTGGAGCGGTTGCCGTCGCGGACCTCGTCAGCGGGTTCGATCCGATCGTGCTGGTCGGCGCGCTGGTGGTCGTGGCCACCCCGCTCATCACCCTGCAGGCGCTCGGCTATGCCGCGCTGATCATCCTGCTGAGCCGGCGCGGTGGCGCGTGGTGGGATCGGGTGGCGGCGGCCGGCCGGGCCGCCTTCAGCAACTATCTCGGCACCTCGATCCTCGCCAGCCTCATCTTCTATGGCTGGGGCCTCGGCCTCTACGGCAGCGTCGAGCGCTGGCAGGCATGGCTGCTCGCGCCCCTGTTCTGGCTGGTCATGCTGGCCTGGTCGAAGCCCTGGCTCGAGCGCTATCGCTACGGCCCGCTCGAATGGCTGTGGCGCAGCCTGTCGCGCGGCCACCTGCAGCCGATGCGAAAGCCGTCCGCCCCCCGCGTCGCGCGCGAGGGGACGGCCTAGGCCTCAGATCCGCCCGAAGTCCTGGTTCGCGGAGCGGCGTCCGAACCCGCCCTGCGGCGCCCGGCTCTGCAGCGGGTTGGTCGCGCGGTCGAACTGCCGGATGGTCTGGTCGAACAGGGTCCGCAGCTGCACCACCTCGGGGACCAGCTCGTCCGGGAAGCGGTGGGTCTCGACGCACAGCCGCGCGGTCACCTCGATCAGCTCGGCGATCGCGGCGAGCGGCTCGGCCCCGAACTGCCGCGCCTCGCCCTTGATCGTGTGCGCCGGGATGACGAGCGCGGCGGTGTTCTGCTCGTGCATGGCCATCTCGATCTGACGCACCGACTTGGTGCCGTCCTCCCGGAAATAGCTCAGGATACGGATGAAGCCCGGGCCCAGCTCGGCCCGCGCCTTCTCGAAATGCTGCCAGTCGATGATGTCGGCGTCGTCGTTCACGCTTTGCTCCACGCTGGCCGTTGCGCATCGGCCGTGGGTTCCCACAAGCCGCCGGCTTACAGGGCAAAGGGTAAAGGGCGGGTTAGCGCTGCTCGCGGTCGAACGGGTTCTTGGGACTGCGGAAGGTCAGCCGGAGCGGGATCGCGCCGAGGTCGAGGTCGCGCCGCATCGAGTTGAGCAGATAGCGGCCATAGCTATCGGGGAGCTCGCTGGTGCGGGTCCCGAACACCACGAAGCTGGGCGGCCGCGACTTGACCTGGGTGATGTAGCGAAGCTTGATCCGCTTGCCCCCGGGCGCTGGCGGCGGGTTGGCGTCGACCGCCTTCTCGAACCAGCGGTTGAGCTCGCCGGTCGGGACCCGGCGGTTCCACGCCTCCCGCACCTCGAAGGCGGCGCCGAGCAGCTGGTCGATGCCCTTGCCGGTCCTGCCCGAGACGGTCAGCACCGGCACGCCCTTGAGCTGCGACAATCCCTCCTCCAGCGCGGCCTTCACGCCGTTGAACAGCGAGGAAGCATTCTCGGCGACGTCCCACTTGTTGAGCGCGATCACCAGCGCGCGGCCTTCCTCGACCACCTGGTCGGCGATCCGAAGGTCCTGCGCCTCGAGTCCGCGGGTCGCGTCGAGGAGGAGCACGACGACCTCGGCCATGTCGATCGAGCGGCGGGTGTCCATCGCGCTCAGCCGCTCGAGCTTGTCCTCGACCTTGGCCCGCTTGCGCAGCCCCGCGGTGTCGACCAGCCGCACCGGGCGGCCCTGCCAGGCCCAGTCGAGCGTGATGCTGTCGCGGGTGATCCCGGCCTCGGGGCCGGTGATCATCCGCTCCTCGCCGAGCATCGCGTTGACCAGAGTCGACTTGCCCGCGTTGGGCCGGCCGACAATCGCCAGCTTGAGCGGCGCCCCGGGGGCGCCCTCCTCGTGCTCCTCCTCCTCGAGCTCGTCGCGCTCGACGAAGGGGCGGAGCGCCTCGAACAGGTCGACCGTGCCCTCGCCATGTTCGGCGCTGAGCGCCAGCGGCTCGCCCAGCCCGAGCGCATAGGCCTCGAGCCGCCCGCTCTCTCCGGCGCGTCCCTCGGCCTTGTTGGCGGCGATGATCACCGGCGTCTCCTGCTCGCGCAGCCAGCGGGCAATCTCCTCATCGAGCGGCGTCACGCCCTGGCGCCCGTCGATCAGGAACAGCGCGACGTCGGCATCGCCGACCGCCGCCTCTGTCTGCCGGCGCATCCGCCCCGGCAGGCTCGACGGGTCCTCGTCCTCGAACCCGGCGGTGTCGAACAGGCGGAACTCGAGCCCGAGCAGCTTGGCATCGCCCTCGCGCCGGTCGCGCGTCACGCCCGGCCGGTCGTCGACCAGCGCGACCCGCTTGCCGACCAGCCGGTTGAAGAGGGTCGACTTGCCGACGTTGGGGCGGCCGACGATCGCGACGGTGGGAAGGCGGGGCATGCGGGCCGAATAGCGGAAAAGCCGCAGAATGACAGGGGTCAGGAGTGGCGATGGGGGCGACCGGGAGCAGGCCCCTCCACCGCTCGGCTGCGCCGAGCGGTCCCCCTCCCCACGAGCTCCGCTCGCAGGGAGGACTAAGGATGGCATTGTCTTCAATCCTCCCCGTTGCGCAGCAATGGGGAGGGGGACCGCTCAGCGACGCTGAGTGGTGGAGGGGCCCACCCCGCGAACGATGCTCGCAGGGAGGAATGACATGGGGCGACCCACAGGGTAGCGTAGCGCCGCTCGGCACATGCTCACCCTTGCGCAGCAATGGGGAGGGGGACCGCTCGCGAAGCGAGAGGTGGAGGGGCCGTGCGGGCGACACGATCGTCGATGGAGTTGGCGCGTCGGCAGCGGCGGAGCATGTCACCGGCGGAGTTGATCCTGTGGCGCCGGCTGAAGGCAGTGCCGGGCATCCGCTTCCGGCGGCAACATGCGATCGGGCCCTATGTGGCGGACTTCTACTGCCCGGCGGCCAAGCTCGTGATCGAGGTGGACGGCAATACGCATGATTGTGCCGAGGCGCCCGCCATGACGAGCGGCGGGACGGGTACATGCGCGGGCTTGGGCTGGCGGTGATCCGAGTGCTTGCCGCGGACGTGTTCCGCAATGCCGACGAGGTTGCGGACCTGCTGCTTGCGCTGGCGAACCCTGGCCCCTCCACCACTCGGCTGCGCCGAGCGGTCCCCCTACCCGCGAGCGATGCTCACGGGGAGGAATGAGGAAGGTCCACCCTCCCATCCTCCTCGTTGCAGAGCAATGGGGAGGGGGACCGCTCGCGAAGCGAGGGGCTGAGGGGCCTTGGGGCTCTCCGAGCTTTGATCTGGTCGGCGCTTCTTCGGCGGCGGCGGATGGCCGCTCCACCACTCGGCTACGCCGAGCGGTCCCCCTCCCCGCGAGCGATGCTCGCGGGGAGGAATGATCCTTAGCGGAACGCCGTCAGGCGGCCGCGGTCGTCAAGGACGTAGAGGGTCTGGCCCGCCACCACCGGCGGCAGGCTGATGCTCGCCCCGACGCTGCTCTGGTTCTGGAAGGCGCCGGTCGCCGGGTCGACGTTGATCACCGCGCCGTTGGTGCCGGTGACGATCAGCCGGCCGCCGGCGAGGATCGGTCCGTCATAGTGGATCGGACCGGTCTTGGCCTTGGGCTTGAGCCAGCGCGGCAGCTGGTTGATCCAGCGCACCTTGCCGGTCTGCCGGGCGATGGCGACGAGCTTGGCGTCGTCGGTGGTCACGAACAGCCAGTCGCCCGCCACCCACGGCGTCGAAATTCCGGCGATGTTGAGCTCCCAGATGCGCTGGCCGCTGACGAGGTCGAGGCTGACCATCCGCCCGCCCTGCCCGACGGCGAACACCTGGCCGTTGTCGATGATCGGATCCGCGTCGATGTCGGACAGCGAGGAGACGCTGTTGTTGATGCTGGTCCGCTGCAGCGCGTCCTGCCACACCAGCCGCCCGTTCTCGTAGCGGTAGGCGTTGAGCTCGCCGGAGGAAAAGCCGGCGACGACCGTCCCCTGCGCGATGGCGGGTGAGCCGGCACCGAACACGCCGGCGATCTCGAGCGCGGCGGCCGCCGACCAGTTGGTCGAGCCGTCCTGCTCCTTGAGCGAGTAGAGCTGGTTGTCCTGGCTCATCACGTAGAGCGTGCCGCCGCTGACCGACGGCGAGCCGCGCAGCGGGCCACCGGGATGGACCTGCCATACCCGGCCGCCATTCTCGGTCGAGAGCGCGGCGACATAGCCGAGCCCGTTGGTCGCGAAGACCCGGCCGTTATCGACCGCGAGCCCGCCGCCGAACAGCGACGCCTCGTTGCGGCGCTCGGAGCCGAACTGGGTCGCCCACAGCTGGCGGCCGGTCCGCGCATCAAAGGCGCGGACGGTCGAGTTGGCGTCGATCGTGAAGACCTTGCCGCCGGCCACCACCGGCGCCGCGGCGAGCCGCGCGCGCAGCGTCGCGCCCGCCCCGATCTGCGCGGTCCAGGCGGTCGCCAGCCGGCTTCCGAGCGCGACATGGTTCATCGCCTTGTCGCTGTCGCCGCCCGGCTGCGCCCAGTCGGCGTTGGCGACCGGCTCGGGGATGCTGAACGGCGCGGCCGCGGTGGCCGGGTCGATGCTGATGTCGGCCTCGTTGGTGAGCACCGAGACGCGGTTGCCGAGCACGGGCGTGGTCGGCCGCTTCTTGTTGATGACGCTGCATCCGCTGGCGAGAATGGTGGCGGCGAGCAGGAGGATGATCCGACGGTTCATCTGGGTTCCTTGAAGCAGTTAGCGCGCGAGCGCCGGCGCGGCTGCGGCCGCCGCGGGCGTTCCGAGCGACGCGCCGAGCGCCTGGGCGCGGTCGCGGATCGTGGCGGGAACGGTCTGGTCGGCGCCGACCTCGGTGAGCAGCCGCGCCGCCTCGTTGCGGCGGTTGGCCTTGATCAGCGCCAGCGCGGTCAGCTCCCCGGCGCTGCCGAACCAGGGATTGCCGGACTGCGCGAGCGGCTGCAGCCGGCTGATGACCGCGTCCGGGGCCATGCTGTCGAACTCGGCCTGGGTCAGGCGAATGGTCGCGACGTCGCGGTAGGGCTGCGGCAGGCCGCCATCGTCCATGACCTTGCGGAACGCGGCGACCGCGGCGGGCCGATCGTTCTGCTGCAGCGCGACGTCGGCGCGGGTGAGCAGCGCCGCGGCGCGGATGCCATCGCTGCTGCTGCCCGACAGGCCGTCGAGCCGCTGCGGGACGGTGCGGAGGTTGGCGGCGCCGATGTCGTTCATCACCTGCGAGAGCTGGACGCTCTGCTCGGCGGCCTGCTCACGGCGGTGGTTCTGCCACCACAGGAAGGCGCCGACGGCGACCAGGAAGACGACGACACCTGCGCCGATCGCCCCGCCGTGGCGGCGGAAGAACTGTTCCGTGCGGTCGCGGCGGAGGTTCTCGTCGACCTCGCGGATGAAGCTGTCGTCGGATTCGGGAGCGATGGCCAAGCTGGTCCTCGAATGGTTGTACAATCCCCCGCCTTCTGGCCGTCGATTGCTGAACGGCAGATGGCGAGAGCGCGTCTAGCGATCCGCCGCGCGGCTGCCTAGCCCTGCGGCTTGGGGCGGTAGGTCTGCTCGGCGGTGGGGAAGCTGCGCCCGCGCACCTCGCCCGCGTAGCGCGCGACCGCCTGGTCGATCTCGGTGGCGAGATCGGCATAGCGCTTCACGAAGCGGGGGACCCGCTCGAACATGCCCAGCATGTCGTCGATGACGAGGACCTGGCCGTCGCACGTGGCCGAGGCGCCGATGCCGATCACCGGGCAGGTCACCGCGCGGGTCAGGTCGTCGGCCAGCGCTTCCATCACGCCCTCGGCGACGAGCATGAACGCCCCGGCGTCCGCGATCGCGCGGCCGTCGGCGAGGATCTTCGCCGCTTCCGCCTCGCTCCGTCCGCGCGCGCCGTAACCGCCGAGCGCGTTCACCGCCTGCGGAGTCAGCCCGACGTGGCCGATCACCGGGATGCCGCGCTCGACGAGAAAGCGGACCGTCGGCGCCATCGCCTCGCCGCCCTCGAGCTTCACCGCCGCGCAGCCCGTCTCCTTGAGGATCCGCGCGGCGCTGGCGAAGGCCAGCTCGGGACCGGACTCGTAGCTGCCGAACGGCATGTCGACCGCGACCAGCGAGTGCCAGCTGCCACGCACCACCGCGGCGCCGTGCGCGCACATCATCTCGAGCGTGACCGGGACGGTGCTGGGCAGGCCGTAGATCACCTGCGCCAGGCTGTCGCCGACCAGCAGCACGTCGCAATGGGGGTCGAGCAGCTGCGCCATCCGCATCGTGTAGGCGGTCAGCATGACGATCGGCTGCGCCGTCGAGCCGTCCGCCTTGCGGCTCTTGATGGCCGGAACGGTCATCCTCTTGCCGGGCAGCGGCGTTGGAGTCGCGCGGCTTGTCGCGGTGTCGATGGTAAACGTGGACATGGCTACCCTTCGCTTAGACGAACGCGAAACGGTCGGCCAACCCTGCCGCCTCATCGCCCTGCCGACAACGGCTTGGGTTAATCCCGAACCCGCCTACCCAGTCCGTCGCGCCGGGCACTCTTCAAGCCCCCCGAGGCCCGGCGCAACATTGATAATCATCAGGAGTGTTTCATGCGAGCGACCATCATCCTGTCCGTCGCGGCGAGCGTCGGACTGAGCGCCGCCGCCCTCGCCCAGACCACCACGCCTCCGTCGGGCAGCACCACAACCACCACCACCCCGCCGGCGACCACGCCCAGCGGCACGGTGCCCGCGACGCCGGCCACCCCGGCCGACCCGTCGGCGGGAATTCCGGCGACCCCCGCCACGCCGGCCACCCCCGGCAACTCGACGACCACCACGGGGTCGGGCAGCGACCAGTTGGGCACGGCGCCGACCACCGACACCACCACGACGAGCCCGACCACGACGGACTCGACCAGCACCACCACCACCACGACCTCGCGCAAGCACAAGCGCCGGCCGCGCTAAGCCAGGCGACCGAGGGAGCGGGCGGCCTCTGCGCCGCCCGTTTTTCTTGTTTCCAGCCGGTTTCCAGCCTCACATCAACCTGTCACATCCGCGTGCCATAGGGGCGGCATGGAGCAGGACATCGACTATCATCGCCAGCGCGCCCGCCGCGAGCTCGACCTCGGCCTGACCGCGCCCAGCCTCAAGGCCGCCCGTGCGCACCTGCGGCTGGCTGCCCTCCATTTCGAGCAACTGCGCAGTCTCAGCGGCGTTTCGTCGGAACGGCCGCTCCTCGCCTGCTAGGCGCCGGTGCCGGCACCAGGAGGAGACCGGCACGACATGAAGGCGACCAGCGCGATCATCCGCCGCAACGGCGGTCCGGAGGTCATCGAGTGGGAGGAGCGCGAGCTTCCCGCCCCGGCCGCCGGCGAGGTGCAGGTGAAGACCGGCGCCGCCGGCCTCAACTTCATCGACGTCTATCACCGCACCGGCCTCTACAAGGGCCCGCTGCCCTCCGGCCTGGGGGTCGAGGGCGCGGGGACCGTCGTCGCGGTCGGGCCGGAGGTGGACGGCTTCCGCGAAGGTGATCGCGTCGGCACCTTCGGCCCGGCCCGCGGAGCCTACGCCTCGGCCCGCAACGTGACGGCCGACAGCCTCGTCCACTTGCCGGACGACATCGACGACGAGACCGCCGCCGCGGTGCTCCTCAAGGGCTGCACCGTCGAGGCGCTGGTCGAACGCTGCGCCCGCGTTGAAGCCGGCGACGACGTCCTCGTCCATGCCGCCGCCGGCGGAGTCGGGCAGCTGATGGTCCAGTGGCTGAAGGCGATCGGCGCCCGCGTCATCGGCACGGTGGGCGACGAGAAGAAGGCCGACAAGGCGCGCGCGCTCGGTGCCGACGAGATCATCCTCTACAAGCAGGAGCCGACCGCCGAACGCGCCCGCGAGCTCACCGGCGGCAAGGGCGTGAAGACGGTCTTCGACGGGGTTGGCAAGGCGACCTGGGAGGACAGTCTCAAGTCCGCCCGTCGACGCGGCCTGATCGTCAGCTTCGGCAACGCGTCCGGCGCGGTCGACGGCGTCAACCTTGCCATCCTGTCGGCGCACGGCAGCCTGTTCGTGACCCGGCCGACCCTGTTCGACTATGCCGTCACCGCCGAGGAGCGGCAGGAGTCGGTCGACCGGCTGTTCGACTTCGTCCGCTCCGGCAAGCTCAAGGTCGAGATCGGCCAGCGTTTCAAGCTGACCGACGCCGCCGAGGCCCAGCGGCAATTGGAAGCGCGGAGCACCAGCGGATCAACGGTGCTGCTGCCGTGATTTCCACCCGACAACAGCCAGTTCGTTGCGGAAACTCACCGTATTAATTTGGCCCGTTGTCAACCACCTACAGCGCAGTTAACGTATCGGCTCGAAGGGGCGCGGTCGTGTGTTGAGCTTTCTGAACAACGGCGGCAAGATGGGTGCAACCATCCGGTCGCGCGATTGGTCGTCCGATCCGCTAGGGCCGCCCGAAAAGTGGCCGGCCGCTCTCAAGACCAGTCTCGGCCTGATCCTCGGATCGCATTTTCCGCAATGCGTTGTGTGGGGCGATGGGCTGGTCACTTTTCCCAACGACGCTTATCTACCCATTCTCGGCAACAAGCCCGATGCCCTCGGCCGGCGCTTCGACGAGATCTGGAGCGAGGTCTGGCCCTCTCTCGCTCCGCTGGTGTGCGAGGCGTTTGCCGGCTGCGCCAACTACATCGAGGATTGGCCGCTCACGATCGAGCGGAACGGCCCGCCCGAGCAGGTCTGGTTCACCTTTTGCTTCAGTCCCATTCGGGATGAGACCGGCAAGGTGGTCGGCATGCTCGACATCGTTACCGAGACCACGGCGCAGGTTCTGCTACATGACCGCCAGCGACTCCTGGCGGGCGAGCTGAACCATCGACTCAAAAATCTGCTCACCATCATTCAGGCGGTCGTCAATCAAACACTGCGCCGCGCCACTGATCTTGGCACTGCCAACGTCAACTTGTCCCAACGGCTAGCGGCGATCGGCCGTGCCGCCGACGTTCTGACCGCGGCGGAATGGGAGGAGGCGCCGATCCGAGATCTGGTCCGCAACGCGGTCGCGACCAGCAGCGGCATCGACAGCCGCTTTCGGCTGAGCGGCCCGGCAATCTGCATCAAGCCACTACCAGCGCTCGCCCTCACCCTCGCGCTGCACGAGCTGGTCACCAACGCGATGAAGCATGGCGCGCTGTCCAACGACAGCGGCACCGTCGACCTGAGCTGGTCGCTGCTCGCCAACGGCGAGGTCGACCCGCACTTTACGATGGCGTGGCAGGAGCATGGCGGCCCGCCGGTCAGACCACCGACCCGGCGCGGCTTTGGAACGCTGATGATCGAACGCTCGCTCCGCGCCTATTTCCCGGACGGCGTATGGACCCGCTACGAGCCCGACGGGCTGGTGTTCACCATCGACTCGCCGTTTCCCGGAGCGCGGCTCGCGGCCGAGCCGGTCACCAGCGACGAGGCGCCTACCCCTCGATCGTGACCTTGGTGCCGACCTGCGTCAGGTCGAACAGCCGCTCGGCGAACTTGAGCGGCAGGCGCACGCAGCCGTGGCTGGCAGGGTGGCCGGGATTGGCCCCGGCGTGGAAGGCGATGCCTTTGGGATCGTACATCTGCATGTAGGGCATCGGCGCATTGTCGTACTTGCGGCTGTAGCCCTTCTTCTTCTTGAGCATGACCGACCAGAAGCCGAGCGGGGTTTCACGGCCCTTCTTGCCGCTTGAGACGGTGGCGACGCCCACGAGCTGGTCCGCGCGGTAGACGAAGAAGAGCTGGCGCAGCAGATCGATAACGACCTTCGTGTCGCCGTTCGTGGGAACCGCGGCCGTCCACTTATACTCGCCCGGCTTGAGCGCCAGCGGCCCGAACGCCGCGACCGCATCCTTGTACGCCTGCGGGGCATTGCCCTGTGTCCACTTGTAGGGGAGCTGCGGCTCGGCCGGAGGCGGCGGCGCAAGCGCCACCTGCCTGGGCTGGTTCGCACAGGCCCCCACCAGCAGCGCGCCAAGCGTCGCCGTCACCAGCCCCTTCGAAATCCGCATGGCCCCTCGCCCTCGAATGTGTCCCCTTGACGCGATGCGGGAAAAAGTGCCGCTACGTCAACGGCTTGGTAAACGCTTGTTTAGCGTTAACCACTCGCTCCGAGGCAAGAAGGGCAGTCGTTAATCGTCCCGAACCATGGGACGTTCGAGTAATGCGGCCGCGGCTGGCTCCCGGCCAGTCGCGCGTCCGCGTTACTCCCACTCGATCGTGCCGGGGGGCTTCGAGGTGTAGTCGTAGGTGACGCGATTGATGCCCTGGACCTCGTTGACGATGCGGGTCGCGGTTCGGCTGAGAAAGTCGGCGCTGAACGGGTAGACGTCGGCGGTCATGCCGTCGACGCTGGTCACGGCACGCAGCGCGCAGACGCTGTCGTAGGTGCGCGCGTCGCCCATCACGCCGACGGTGCGGACCGGCAGGAGCACCGCGAAAGCCTGCCAGATCGCGTCGTAGAGCCCGGCGTTGCGGATCTCCTCGAGGTAGATGGCGTCGGCCTTGCGGAGGATGTCGCAGCGCTCCTTGCTGACCTCGCCCGGGATCCGGATGGCGAGACCGGGGCCGGGGAACGGGTGGCGTCCGACGAACGCGTCCGGCAGGCCCAGCTCGCGGCCGAGCTCGCGCACCTCATCCTTGAACAGCTCGCGCAACGGCTCGACCAGCTTCATGTTCATGCGTTCGGGGAGGCCGCCGACATTGTGGTGGCTCTTGATCGTCACCGACGGACCGCCGGTGAAGCTGACGCTCTCGATCACGTCGGGATAGAGCGTCCCTTGGGCCAGGAAGTCGGCGCCGCCGATCTTGCGCGCCTCGTCCTCGAACACGTCGATGAAGGTCTTGCCGATGAACTTGCGCTTGGCTTCGGGGTCGGCGACCCCGGCGAGGCCGGAGAGGAACAGCGTCTCGGCTTCGACGTGGACGAGCGGAATGTTGTAGTGATTGCGGAACAGCGAGACGACCTGGTCCGCCTCCCCTTGCCGCATGAGGCCGTGGTCGACGAAGACGCAGGTCAGCTGTTCGCCGATCGCCTCGTGGATCAGCACCGCGGCAACCGCGCTGTCGACCCCGCCGGACAGGCCGCAGATGACCTTGCCCGAGCCGACCTGGTCCTGGATGTCGCGGATCTTGGCCTGACGATAGGCCTCCATGCTCCACTCGCCCGAGCAGCCGCAGATGTGCCGCGCGAAGTTGGCGAGCAGCTTGCCGCCGTCGGGGGTGTGGACGACCTCCGGGTGGAACATCAGGCTGTAGCGGCGCGCCGCCTCGTCGGTGGCGATCGCGTAGGGCGCGCCTTCGGAACGGGCGACGATGGTGAAGCCGGGCGCGAGGCTCTCGACCCGGTCGCCGTGGCTCATCCATACCTGATGCCTCTCGCCGACCTGCCACAGCCCGTCGAACAACGCGCTGGGCGCCACCACCTCGATGAAGGCGCGGCCGAACTCCTTCTGGTCGGAGGTCACGACCTTGCCGCCCAGTTGCTGGTGGAGCGTCTGCTGGCCGTAGCAGATGCCGAGCAGCGGCAGGCCGCTGTCGAACAGGATTTGCGGGGCGCGGGGGCTGTCCTCCCAGGTCACCGACGAGGGTCCACCGGAAAAGATGATTCCTTTAGGCTGAAGGCGGTGGAAGGCCTCCTCCGCCGCGCTGAACGGGGCGATCTCGCAATAGACCCCGCTCTCGCGCACGCGGCGGGCGATCAGCTGGGTCACCTGGCTGCCGAAGTCGACGATGAGGATGGATTCGGAGGGCTGGAGGCTCATGGCCGGCGGATAGCCAGCAGCGCCCCTAAAGAAAAGCGCCGGGACCCGCGAAGGGCCCCGGCGCCGATCAGGCCGGAGACGGCCGTTGGCCTACCAGCGGCCGCGCTTGATGTCCGTGTCGAACACCCGGCCGTAGCGGTCGATCTTGCAGGCGATCCGGACGTCGCGGCTGTAGGCGCCGTTCCAGCCACCCCAGTTGCCGTAGTAACCGCCGCCGCCGTAGCCCGGCCGGCTGGTCGTCGCCCAGCCCCAGATCTTCAGCCCGTCGCCACGCCGCTCGATCTTGTCGAAGCTGACGACGCGCGCCCGCGGGCCGTAGCCGTAGCCGCCGTAACCGCCGTAATTGTTGAGCCGGGCTTCGACGGCGCGAGCGCACTGGTCCGACGCCCAGCGCTCCGGCCCGTAGTTATAGCCGTTGGTGGCGGCGTAAGTGCCCCGCAGGATGCTGTCGAGCACGTTGCCGATCAGCGTGGCCGGGCCGGCGCCGTAGCTGTAACCGCCCCATCCGCCGTAACCGCCATATCCGCCATAAGGGTTGCCGTACTGGGCCGCCGCGGGGGTGGCCAGCGCCGCGGCAGCGAGCGCCGCTCCGGCCGACATCGCCAGCGCCTTCCTGAAAGACTTCATTGCATCTCTCCTGTTTCCGGGCGTCGTTGCCGACGCGGGTCGTTCACCCGAACGTTCGATGTCCGAAACGGGCTGCATCGGTGCTGAACATGCCGGTTGGAAAGCGTTCAGCTTCGGGATTCACCTCCGTTTCGGTCCGTTGCACATGGAAACGTTAAGACTGGCCGCCTACCGGGAGGCTCCCTGTCCCCGAGTATCGCCATGCCCCGCACCGCCACCCTCAAGAACCAGCACGACGCCGCCGAAGCCCTGGTCGTCAGGATCAAGGACGCCTGCCGAACACCGCCGAGCGACGCGCAGGCGTTCCAGATCTCGCTGATGCTCGCCAAGCTGACCGGCCTCCTGCGCATCCACTTCGCGCAGGAGGACGAGATCCTCTATCCATTCATGGAAGCGGCCAGCGACGAAACCGCCGCCCGCACCGCCCGCGCCTTCCGCGAGGAGATGGGGGGCCTCAGCGCCACCTACGCCGCTTTCGCCGAACGCTGGCGCAACTCGCGCGAGATGACCGCCGACTTCCCGGCCTTCCGGCGCGAATGCGACGCGGTCTTCGCGGCGCTGGCCGAGCGGATCGCCCGCGAGAACCGGATGCTCTACCCGCTGGCGGACGCGCTTTCGGCGGACCTGCCGCACGCGGTCTGAGGCCCGGCGCGCCGGCCGCCCTGCCGGCGAACAAGCGAAGCGCAGCCGGAACGATCCGCCCGAACTCCCGTTGGGGGCTCGCGCGCGAACGATACAAGGCACATCCACAACACCATGGCTGGTGGCTTCGACAGCTTTCTCCAGGCGGGCTTCGAATGCTCGTCGCACCGGCGTCAGGATGGCGTCCGGCTCGACCTCATTCGCGCGACCTCGCACGACCGGCACGCCGACCGGGACTACCGGCTGTGCCGCGAGCTGGGCTTCCGCACCCTGCGCGACGGCGTCCGCTGGCACCTCGTCGAGCGCTCCCCCGGCCGGTACGACTGGTCGAGCTGGATGCCCGTGCTGGAAGCCGCCGAGGCGAACGGGCTGCAGGTCATCTGGGACCTCTTCCACTATGGCTCGCCCGACTTCGTCGACCAGGCTGGCCCCGACTTCCCCAAGCGCTTCACCGACTTCGCCATGGCCGCCGTGGAGGTGCAGCAGTCGGTCAGCGACGCGCCGCCGATCGTCTGCCCGCTGAACGAGATCAGCTTCCAGTCCTGGGCGGTGGAGGTCGGCTATTTCCCCCGCGTCGGACCCGACCAGAAGGGCTGGTTCAAGCGGCAGCTGGTGCGCACCGCGGTGATGGCCGCCGGCGCCATCCGCCGCCGCTGGCCCCGCGCGACCCTGTGCTGGGCCGAGCCGCTGGTCCATGTCGCGCCGCCCAGCCACCATCGCAACGACGTCCGCGCCGCCGAGCAGGCGCGGCTCGGCCAGTTCCAGGCCTATGACTGGATCATCGGCGCCGACGAACCGGAGCTCGGCGGCGATCCGAGCTTCGTCGACGTCGTCGGGCTCAACTTCTACCCGCACAACCAATGGTACCGCGACGGGCCGACCATCCCGATGGGGCACCATGAATATCGGCCGCTCGCCGACATGCTGGTCGAGGTCGCCGAGCGCTACGGCAAGCCGATCTTCCTGTCGGAGACAGGGGCCGAGGGCTCGGGCAAGGCGAGCTGGTTCCACTATGTCTGCAGCGAGGTGCGCGACGCGATGCGCCGCGGCGCGCGGATCGAGGGCATCTGCTGGTACCCGATCACCGCCTATCCCGGCTGGGACAACAGCCGGCATGCCGAGGCCGGCCTCCTCTCCACCGTCACCGCCGACGGCGCCCGCCACGTCGACGAGGGACTGCTCGCGGAAATGAAGGCGCAGCGGATCCTGTTCGACGAGCTGCGCGCCAGCCGCAAGCCGCGCGCGCGGGCGGCGGTCGCCGCCCGCTAGCCGCGCTGATCAGGTCCGCGGCGCGGGCTTCGGTCCGTCGCTCGGCGTGCCGATCATCGGCCATCCCTCGACCCATTCGACCTTGTCGATCAGCAGGATCCGGCGGCTGTTGATCTCGTCTTCCTGCCGGGTCCGGGGCCGGTTCACGTCGATCGCGTGGTAGACCATCCACCAGTCGCCCGCCTTGTCCGCGATCATCGAGTTGTGGCCGGGCGCGAGCCAGCGGTCGTTCTTGTGGAGCATCAGGCTGTAGGGCACGCCCCTCGCCTCCTCGAGCGTCTCGAACGGGCCGGTCGGCGAGCTCGAGCGGGCGACCATCACGCCATATTCGGCGTGCGGGCCGCAGCAATTGTCGCCCGAGTAGAAGAGATAATAGGCGCCGTCGCGGTGGATCAGCCAGCTCGCCTCCACCAGCCGCGGGAAGGCGCCCTTTACCGGGTTGGGCCAGATGAGTTCGACCGGGCGCGTGCCGGGCGCGAACGACAGCCGGTCCGCGCTCAGCTCCTGCACCTTGATCGGCTGGAAGCCCGAGCCCCAGTAGAGATACTTCTTCCCCGTCGCCGGGTCGTCGAACGCCATCGGGTCGATATATTCGAACCCCTGCCCGACCAGCAGCGGCGCGCCGATGTCGACGAAGGGGCCAGCGGGCGAGTCCGCGACCGCGATCGCCAAACAATGGTCCTTGGTCTCGGCGCAGGCGTCGGGCTTGGCCGAGTAGTACATGATGTAGCGGCCGTCGGCGAAGATGACGTCCGGCGCCCAGTAATCCTGCGTGGCCAGCCCCCAGGCCGGCTTGTCCGGAAGCGCGTCGCCCAGATGCTCCCACCGGACGAGGTCGGCCGATCGCGCGACCTGGATGTTGATCCAGCGCCCGTCGCGCCAGGTCTGGGTTGCATAAGCGTAATAGAAGCCGTCTTCGGCGAGCAGGACGGCGGGATCGGGAAAATCGGCGTCGAGCACCGGGTTGCAATAGGTTTCGAGCGTGGTGCCGGGCATGATCGCGGAATGGTCGCGAGCCGGCGCCGAACCCGCCTCGCGATCGTCGATGGAATAGCGCATTACGCGCCTCTAATTGGCGGAAAGCTCCCGGAAAAGTAGCCTCGAAGAAGAAGGCTCCGGTGTTTCGGCCCGGGCACAACCGGCATTATGCCGCCGGATCAATGACGCATGCTGAGAGCGGAAGTCGGGGTCGGACAACGGCGGCGTTCGGGGCCGCGCGACCTGGTTAATCCTTGTTCATGCGCGGCAACCGGGCAGCAGGCCGGCCGGTTTTCTTCCGGTCCCAACCCGAAAGGAGCCATGCACATGACCAAGAGTCTTGTCCTTCTCGCCGGCGCCGCGATCGCGCTGGCCGGCAGCGCCGCCGAGGCGCGCAGCTACTCCAACCAGATCGCCTGCAGCGGCTACCGCGACGGCCAGTGCGTCGCCTGGAACCGGCTGACCCGCAAGCAGGCCGGCGAGGTAAAGGTCGGAACCGTGTTCGGGCCGAACTACAGCTACTACAGCGACTATTCGACCCTGCCGCAGCCGCTCGTCACCCAGTACAGCCTCGCGCCCTCGGCGCGCTACGTCTCAACCGACGGCTACGTCTATGTCGTCGACCCGCAGAGCTATGCCGTGACGCGGGTGATTACCGTCCCCGCGCACTAGGCCCGTCCGTCGCCCCCCGGATCGTCGCCGATCGTCGGCGGCGATCCGGGCGCGGTCGGCCTAGAGCTTCAGCCCGGTATAATAGCCGAGGAAAGCGTAGACGTCGCTCGTCTCCTCGATGATCTTCGAGGTCGGCTTGCCCGAGCCGTGCCCGGCGCGCGTCTCGATTCGGATGAGGTGCGGCTTGTCGCCGGTCCCCGCCGTGCTCTGCAGCCGCGCGATATATTTGAAGCTGTGCCCCGGGACCACCCGGTCGTCGGTGTCGGCGGTCGTCACCAGCACCGCCGGATAGGGCTTTCCGCCCTTGATGTTGTGATAGGGCGAATAGCCCAGCAGCCGCGGGAAGTCGGCCTGCTTGCCGGGGTAGCCATAATCGTCGACCCAGTAGCGGCCGGCAGTGAAGCGATCGAAGCGCAGCATGTCCATCACACCCACCGCCGGGTGCGCGGCGGCGAACAGGTCGGGGCGCTGGTTGACCACCGCGCCGATCAGCAGGCCGCCGTTGGAGCCGCCCTCGATCGCGAGTTGATTGGGGCCGGTATAGCCGTTGGCCTTGAGATACTCGCCCGCGGCGATGAAGTCGTCGAACACGTTCTGCTTGTTGGCCAGCCGGCCGGCATCGTGCCACGCCTTGCCATATTCCCCGCCGCCGCGGATGTTGGCGAGCGCGAAGGTGCCGCCCGCCTCGAGCCAGGCGAGCCGGGTCGGCGAGTAGCTCGGCGGCAGCGGCACGTTGAACCCGCCATAGCCGTAGAGCAACGTCGGCGCGGGGCCGGTCGAGCCCTTCTTGCGGACGATGAACATCGGCACCTTGGTGCCGTCCTTGGAGGCGTAGAACTTCTGCTCGACGGTGTAGGCGTCGGGGTTGAAGTTGAGCTTGGGGGTTGCCCAGGCGGTCGCCTGCCCGCTGCCCACGTCGTAGCGGTAGATGGTGGTGGGACGGTTGAAGCTGGTGAAGGCGAAGAAGGTCTCGGAATTGCCGAGATCGCCGTCGAACCCGCTGGCCGAGCCGATCCCCGGCAATGCGATCGTCCGCCGCAGCCGGCCGTCGAGGCCGTGGACCCGGACCTCGGTCTTCGCGTCCTTGAGGTAGGAAGCGACCAGCGCGTCGCCGACCAGGCTGGCACTGTCGAGCGTCGCCTCCTGCTGGCCGATCAGGTCGCGCGAGACCGGGTTCGCCGCGGCGACGTCCATCGTCACCACCTTGAGCTTGGGCGCGCCCTTGTTGGTGACGAAGTAGAACTGGGTGCCGCGGTTGCCGACGTAGGTGAAATTGTCGGTGAAGCCGGGGACGATCACCCGCGGCCTGGCGCCGGGCCTGGCCATGTCGAGCAGCACGACCTCGTAGCGGTCGTCAGTCCCGCTCGACGAGGTCACCACCAGCCAGCGCCCGTCCTTGCTGACCTGCGCCTGGTGGTTGAGCTCGGGCCGGTCGGGCGTCGCGTAGAGCTTGACGTCGGCGCTCTGCGGCGTGCCGAGCCGGTGGAGGTAGACCTGCTGGTCGCGGTTGAGCGACTGGAAGGTCGCCCCGGCCGCGGGCTCGGGGAAGCGGCTGTAGACGAACGCCTTGCCGTCCTTGGTCCACGACAGGCCGGAGAACTTCACCCACTTGATCTCGTCGGGCAGCAGCTGGCCGCTGGCCGTGTCGAGCACCTTCAGCGTCCGCCAGTCGGTCCCGCCGTCCTGGATCGCGTAGAGGAGGTGCGAACCGTCCTCGCTCGGCTGCCACTCGGCCAGCGCGGTGGCGCCGTCCTTGGACCAGCCATTGGGATCGATCAGCAGCCGCGCCGGGCCGTTCACCGCGTCGCGGACGTAGAGGACGGACTGGTTCTGAAGCCCGTCGTTGCGGGTGTAGAAGTAGCGGCTGCCCTTGCGCTCGGGGATGCCGAACCGCTCATAGTCGTAGAGCGCAGTCATCTGCTGCTTGAGATGCTCGCGGCCCGGCAGCTCGGCGAGGAACCGGTTGGTCGCGCCATTCTCCGCCTCGACCCAGCTGCGGACCTCGGCGTCCCCGCGCACGTCGTTCTCGAGCCAGCGATAGGGATCGGCGACCTTGGTGCCGAAATGGTCCTCGACCACGTCGACGGTGCGGGTCTGGGGATAGGGCGGCACGGGCAGCGGAGCGCTGACGGGGGCCGGCGTGGGCGGAGCGTCGGTGGGGGGCGGGGCCATGGCGATGACGGGAGCGGTGGTGAGGAGAAGGGCGGCGAAGAGCAGGGACTGGCGCATGAATGCTCCGGAACGCGAGAAGGGCGCCTGCTGGCTAGCAGCGGCGCCCTTCGCTTATCCAGTGCCTTTCGTCGAAAAAGGGCTCAGGCGGCGAGCGCCTCGTCCTCCTCGGTCAGCACCGGGCCGGAGTCCTGGCCCTTGGCCGACACGTCGCGGTCGACGAACTCGATGATCGCCATCGGCGCCGCGTCCGACTGGCGGATGCCGGCCTTGATGACGCGGGTGTAGCCGCCGTCGCGACCGGCGTAGCGCTCGGCCAGCACGTCGAACAGCTTGACCAGCTGGGTGTCGTCGAGCAGCCGGGCGTGCGCCAGGCGGCGGTTGGAGAGGCCGCCGCGCTTGGCGAGCGTGATCAGCTTCTCGGTGTAGGGACGGAGCTCCTTCGCCTTGGCGAGGGTCGTCGTGATCTGCTCGTGCTTGATCAGCGCCGCCGCCATGTTGCGCAGGAGCGCGGTACGGTGTGCGGTGGTGCGCTGCAGCTTGCGATGGGCAACCTTGTGCCGCATGTCTTCAGTCCTTCGTTCGTCGGGGCCCCGTGTCAGGCAGGCCCGGCCAGGCGGATTTGCAGTGGGAACCGCCCCATGTCCCGTGCGCCGGCCAGCCCGAACGGGCCGCCTCGCGCGGCGCCCGTTAAGAGGGGCGAGCCTGAAAAGTCAAGCTGCGGCGCTACTCCGCGGCATTCTCGTTGGCCGCCAGCGAGGACTGGGTCGCCTTCATCGCGGCCCGCGCGAGCCGCTCGCCGGTCTCGGCCGCGGCGCTGGCGGTCAGCGCGACATGGACATGATCGGGACCGTCGACCAGCACGCGGTCGCCGTCGGCCACCACGTCGCTCGCCCGGTCGTAGGTCTGCGGGAGCTGAATGTCATCCTGTGCCATGCTGCCAGAAATGGCGCGGCCGCCCTCCGGTTCCCGCTCGCCTTCGGCCGCGTTCGACCAGCCGTTAGTCCTGGAGGAGCTGGCGCACGCAGTTCAGCACCTTCTGCATCGGCACCGGCTTCGACAGACGGGGAACGTCGCGGTAGCTCTCCGGCAGCGACCAGCTGTCGTAGCCGGTCAGGAACATGAAGGGTACCGACACCTCCCCGAGCCGGTCGGCGATCGCGTAGGAATGCGCCCCCTCCAGGTTCACGTCGAGCACCGCGGCATCGACCCCGCCCTCGGCCACCAGCGACAGGCCGCGGGCGAGGTCGCTGACCGGACCGACCACTACCGCCTGCTCCCGCGCCAGCACCCAGGCGAGGTCGGAGGCGATGAAATACTCGTCCTCGACGATCAGGATCTTCTTGCCGGCAAGGCTGGCGATCATGGTTCGAAATCCTTCCAGAGCGGGAGTTCATCGGGCGGCAGCGGCACCGAGATGGAGCAGCGGACTGAATCGCGGCCGAAGGTCAGGCTGGTGCGCGCGTCGAGCGCATAGGGCAGCGCCTCGGTGATGAGCTCGCTGCCGAAGCCGCGGCGGCGCGGCTCGGGCTGAAGCTGGCTCAGCCCGTCCTCGCTCCACGACAGGTCGAGCCGGCGCGCGCCCTCGGGCTCGGGGCTCACCTTCCACTCGACCGCGAGCCGCGCCGACGCTTCCTTCAATGCACCATATTTTAGCGCGTTGGTGAGCAGCTCGTGGATCGCCAGTCCCAGCGATTCGGCAATCTTGGGGGCGAGCAGCAGCCGCGGGCCGCCGAGCGATAGCTGTCCCCCCTCGTCCGCGCCGACGCTCTCCAGCTCCTCGCGGATCTGCTGGCCGAGCTCGACCTCGCCGGTGGCGCTCTGGGTCACCACCACCTGGGTACGAGCGAGGCTGTCGAGCCGGCCGCGGAAGCTGTCGGCAATCTCGTCGAGGCCGCCGTCCGCCTCCACCGTCCGGTCGTAGACCGAGCGGACCACCGCCAGGATGTTGCGAACGCGGTGCTGAAGTTCGCCGAGCAGGACCTGCTGGCGCTCCTGCAGCCGGCGGAGGTCGTCGACGTCGGTCGAGGTGCCGAGCCATTCGACGATCCGCCCCTGCTCGTCGCGCACCGGCGTGGCGCGGGTCTGGAACCAGCGATATCGTTTCTCGGCCTGGTGGAGGATGCGATACTCGGCCTGGAACACGCCCAGCCGTCCCGCCTCTGCCCAGATCGCTTGGACGTGCTCGCGATCCTCGGGGCATACCGGGTCGAGCCAGCCCGACCCGTGGCTATCGGCCTCGGGCTGCCCGGTATATTCCGTCCACTGCGGGCTAGCCCAGGTCCAGTTGCCGAGGTCCTTGGCCCGCCACACCAGCTGCGGAACCCCCTCCACCAGGGTCTGCAGCCGACGCTCGCTCGCCGCGCGGCGTTCCTCCGCGCGGGCGCGGATCACGTCGCTCCAGATCCGCTCGGCGACGATCTGGGTCAGCTCGATCTCGTCGGACGTCCAGCTCCGCTCCTGGTGCTGGTGAACGTCGAGCTTCATGACGAAGCGCCCGGCGACGATCAGCGGGACGCTGATCCCGGCGCGGATCCCGATCGCCTCGAACGCCACGAGGTCGGCGCGTCGTCCGCGCCCGCTCCCGACCGAGTCGAAGCTGATCGCATGGCCCCGGCGAAGCTGCTCCAGCTGTAGCACGTCGAAATCGTCGAGGCGGAGGACCGACGGATGTTCCTGCGCGCCCGACGCCAGCCAGCCGGGCGAGATCCGCGCCACGCCTTCCGCCTCGTCGATCTCGCCGAACACCACCCGGGAAGCGCCCACCGCCTCGCCGAGCAGCCGCGATCCTTCGGCGATGACCTCGTCCGCGCTGTTGCTCTGGCGCAGCGGGTCGCCGAGCCGCAGCAGGAGCGCCTGCCGCTCCTTGCTTCGACGCAGCAGCAGTTCGGCCTTCTTGCGGACGCTGATGTCCTCGAGGATGAGGTTGACGCGGTTGCCGCCCGCGGGCGTCGCGGTGACCGCCAGCCAGCGGTCCGTGCGGCGAATATGGATCTGGTCGTGCAGCGACTCGCCGCTGTCGAGCACCTGCTGAAAGAACTGGCCCGAGCTGCCGAGTTCCGGAAGCGACAGGATGTCGCGGATCCGCCGCCCCGCGGCTTCCGACGGATCGAGCTCGATGCTCCGCCGCATCGCGGGATTGATCTCCAGCAGGGTCCAGTCGACCACCCGCCCGGCCGCGTTGCGGACCACCTCGACCAGCCCGACGCCGACCGGGACCGTCTCGAACAGGTTGCGGTAACGTTCCTCGCTGTCGCGAACCGCCTGTTCCAGCCGCTTGCCGCGCAGCGCCTGGAGGATCGTCGGCGCCAGCGCCAGCGCCGAGGCCCGCTCGCCGTCGCCGAAACCCCCGCTGCGATTGCCGAGGCCGAGCACTCCGATCGTGCGGCCGCCCTCGCGGATCGGGATCCCCATGAAATGGTCGATCGGCGGCTGTGCAAGCTCGTTGCGGATGATGCCCCGGTCCGACTCAGCCGCCTCGGCGACCAGCGGGTCGACGCCGAACAGGGCCGCACTGCGCCCGATCCCGTCCACCGCCGGGTGTCGCGGCATCCGCTCGCTGGTGGCGAGCCGACGCGGCTGGTCCGCGGTGGCCGACTCGTCGAGAAAGCTCAGTGTCGCGCCGGTGACCTCCTCGGCGACGGTCAGGCAACGGGTCGCCAGCTGCTCGGCCGAGCCGGCCACCAGCGCCTCGCGGAAGATCCGGTTGACGCCGGCGAGCACCAGGTTCTGCGACTCGAGGTCACCGTCCGTACGCGCACTGAGGACTGGAACATCGACGCCGGGTCCTTTCCAAACCGCTTCTAGTCGGCTTTCGCTTAGAAACCGTGCAATGATCTAAGTTAGGAACTCGCCGGAACCTGCTGAATTTCTTTGTTTGGCTGTTCCGGCTGGATCCGTTGGCCGACCCGAAACAAGTGGGACGCCCCTCCGACCGCTCCCGTTCACCGGACCGAACGCGGCCTTCCGCCGCGAGGAACGACCAGCATATCCACCAATCCAAACTCGTCCTCGTTTGCCGTCGTCACCGGCGGGTCCAACGGGATCGGTCTCGAGCTTGCCCGCACCGTCCTCGAGAACGGCTTCGACGTGCTGATCGCGGCGGAAGACGAGGGTCACCTCGCACAGGCCAAGGCCGATCTCGCTCGCGGTGGCGGGTGGGTCGAGACGTTCGCGTCCGACCTGTCGACCGAGCAAGGAGTCGACGCGCTGTGCGAGGCGATCGGCCCGGGCGGGGTTCACGCGGTCCGGCGTGGAAGCATGCCGGGCCTGGAGGCGATCCGCCCTGCGAGCACGCGCGAGACGCGATGGGCGGGCCACTCGATCAGCCGGTAGAGCAGGAAGGTGGCGAGGCCGATGGCGAGGAGCTGGGCGGCCCACCACAGGAGCGGCGGAACGCTCGCCGCGAACGGTGCGAAGGCGGTGATCGGGAATTTGTGGACGAGGTAAATGGAATAGCCCGCTACCCCGAGCCGCTCGAGCAGGGGCACCGGGCCGACCTCGGCGGCGTGCTGCGCCTCCCGCGCGATCCAGAACAGGCAGAAGATCGCGAACAGCGGCATGGTCCAGGTATAGCCGATCGCCAGCCGCCCTGCGTGGGTCGCGAGGATCGTCGCCGCGTAGCAGACGAGCAGCGCCCCGACCCGGAAGGCCCAGACGTTGATCCGCTCAACCCGCTGCTGGATGGCGCCGAGCTTTTCCGCCAGCACCACGCCGGCCAGCCATAACGGCGCGTTGAACAGCCAGCTGAGCCGCGTTCCGAACTCCCACAGATAGATGGACGCGGGGCTGGTCATCAGCAGGAGGAAGGAGACGGTCAGCGCGCCGAGCATGACCCGGACCGCGCCGACAAGGCGGATCAGCGGGAAGAACAGCGGGTAGAGGAGATAGTAGACGAGCTCGCAGTAGACCGACCAGAGAACGTCATCGAGCGCCCGGACATAGGCCGGCCCGCAGGCGCGGGCGAGCAGCAGAACGAACAGCAAGGGCACGCCGATGCGGACGAGCCGGCGGGTGACGAACGGCGCATAGTCGATCCGCGTCCTGCCCAGGTTGGCGCGGTGGATGCAGAGGCCGGAGATGACGAAGAAGATGGTGACCGCGGCGGTGCCGTTGAAGGTCGTGTTCCCGAGCAGCAGGGCGACCTTGCCGGTCGTGGTATCCGGGTCGACCAGGCCCGCGACGGGGAAGCGCGCCCCGTGTGAAAAGGCGACCCACAAGGCGGTGATGAAGCGGAGCGTATCGATGCCCTTGAGCATCCGGTCCGGGCTGGTCGCATGATCTTCCGCCGCCAGTTGAAGATCGCCCGCCATATACTCCTTCCAACACGCATGGGCTTCAAGCCGACAGTGAGGCGCCCCGCGTACCAGAATACCCGGCTCATCGCCAACCGGGCCGCGCCGGCCCGGGGCGCCGGACTGCCATCCGCGGGTTAAGGAAACGAAAAAGGCCGCCCCTCGCGGGACGACCCTTTCGCGTCAGGTGAGGATCAGCAACCTCAGCCGAGCATCTCCTGCTCGAGCTTCTTGGCCATTTCCTCGATGTTCTCCGGCGGCCAGCCGGGGATGTCCATGCCGAGGCGAAGGCCCATGCTCGCGAGCACTTCCTTGATCTCGTTCAGCGACTTGCGGCCGAAGTTCGGAGTGCGGAGCATCTCCGCCTCGGTCTTCTGGACGAGGTCGCCGATGTAGATGATGTTGTCGTTCTTGAGGCAGTTGGCGCTGCGCACCGACAGCTCCAGCTCGTCGACCTTCTTGAGCAGGTAACGGTTGAGCTGGTTGGTGTCGGTCTGCGGCTCGACCGGCGCGGCGGCCGTCGCCACCCCGATCATCGCCGGCGCCGAGGTGCGGACGCTGGTGTCGTCGAAGTGGACGAACAGCGCCAGCTGGTCCTGGAGGATGCGCGCGGCATAGCCGATCGCGTCCTCCGGCGTGACGGTGCCGTCGGTCTCGATGGTCAGCGTGAGCTTGTCATAGTCCAGCTCCTGGCCGACGCGAGTGTTCTCCACCTTGTAGGCGACCTGGCGCACCGGGCTGTACAGCGCGTCGACCGGGATCAGCCCGATCGGGGCGTCCGCCGGGCGGTTGGCCGAAGCCGGGACATAGCCCTTCCCGATGTCGGCGGTCAGCTCCATGTTGAGCGTCGCGCCCTGGTCGAGGTGGCAGAGCACCAGCTCGGGGTTGGTGACCTCGATGTCGCCCGAGGTCTGGATCTGCCCCGCGGTGACCTCGCCCGGGCCGGTGGCGGTGAGGTGGAGCCGCTTCGGGCCCTCGCCTTCCATCCGGAGCGCGACCTGCTTGACGTTGAGGATGATGTCGGTGACGTCCTCGCGGACGCCGGCGAGCGACGAGAACTCGTGCAGCACGCCCTCGATCTTGATCGCGGTGACGGCGGCGCCCTGCAGGCTCGAGAGGAGCACGCGGCGCAGCGAGTTGCCGAGCGTCATGCCGAAGCCGCGCTCGAGCGGCTCGGCGACGAACACGGCCTTGCGGCGGCTGTCGCCACCGGCCTTGCGCTCGAGGCTGTTCGGCTTCTTGAGTTCCTGCCAGTTCTTTGCGTTGACGGCCATGAATGCTTCCTTGGCAGTGGGGCGGCGGCGTCCCGCGGCCCCGGATTTATCGTTATCCAGTCACGTTCCCGGCCGGAGTCGGGCCCCGGCCGCGAGCGTCAGACGCGGCGGCGCTTGGACGGGCGGACGCCGTTGTGCGGGATCGGGGTCACGTCGCGGATCGAGGTGATGGTGAAGCCCACCGCCTGCAAGGCGCGGAGCGCGCTCTCGCGACCCGAACCCGGGCCCTTGACCTCGACCTCGAGGGTGCGGACGCCGTGGTCGGCGGCCTTGCGGCCGGCATCCTCGGCGGCGACCTGGGCGGCATAGGGAGTCGACTTGCGGCTGCCCTTGAAGCCCATCATGCCGGCCGAGCTCCATGCGATGGCGTTGCCCTGGGCGTCGGTGATGGTGATCATCGTGTTGTTGAAGCTGGCGTTCACATGCGCGACGCCGGCGGTGATGTTCTTGCGCTCGCGGCGGCGAAGGCGCTGGGGCTCACGGGCCATGTTCTACATCCTTGGTATTCGGTGGTGCTCGCGGCGGCGAGGCTCGTGGAGAGCTGCCTCCGGCGGAGTAACTGCAGCGCGACCATCCCCCGGATGGCCGCTGTGTCAGTTACTTCTTCTTGCCAGCGATCGGCTTGGCCTTGCCCTTGCGGGTGCGCGCATTGGTGTGCGTGCGCTGGCCGCGGACCGGGAGACCCCGGCGATGGCGAAGCCCGCGGTAGCAGGCGAGGTCCATCAGCCGCTTGATGTTCATCGCCGTCTCGCGGCGAAGGTCGCCCTCGACGGTATGCTCGCGGTCGATGGTCTCGCGGATCTGCACGACCTCCTGGTCGGTCAGATCCTGCACCCGACGCTCCGGCGTGATCGCCAGCTGGTCGATGATCCGGCGGGCCGTCGTCCGCCCGATGCCATGGATGTAGGTCAGCGCGATCTCGACGCGCTTGTTCGACGGAATATTCACCCCGGCGATACGTGCCATTCTCAGTCCTTCTTTCAGCTCCACAGGGCGGTCGTCGCCCCATCTCGTCGCATGTCCCGCACCAAAGGAAAAACGGCGCGCGCACAAGTGCGCCGCCGGAAGCCGGAGGAACGGGATGGCGGCCAGATACGGTCGGGGCCCCGGTTCGTCAAGCGCTTGCCCGCGATTTGCGGACCGGCGCACGGGGCCTTAGACGGCGGGCACGATGGAGAGACTGAGCCTCGCCGAGCCCCTTCCCGACGCCCTGCGCGGCGCCGTCGTCGCCCTCGGCAACTTCGACGGCTTCCACCTCGGGCACCAGGCGGTGGTCGGCCGCGCGGTCGCGCGCGCGTTCCACGAGGGCCGGCCGGCGATCGTCGCCACCTTCGACCCCCACCCGGTCCGCCACTTCCGCCCCGACAGGCCGCCCTTCAAGCTGACCAGCCTCGACCAGCGCCAGCGCCTGTTCGCCGGGGCGGGCGCCGATGCGATGCTGGTGCTCGGGTTCGACGGCGAGCTGGCGGCGACCAGCGCCGACCGCTTCGTCGCCGAGATCCTCGCCGGACGGCTCGGCGCCGCCGCGGTGGTCACCGGCGAGGACTTCACCTTCGGCAAGGGCCGCGGCGGCAGCGCCGAGAGCCTGGCCGCGCTCGGCCGCCAGCACGGGATCGCCGCCGAGGCGGTCCACGCGGTCATGCTCGAGCAGCAGCCGATCTCCTCGAGCCGGATCCGCCAGGCGCTGGTCGACGGCGACCCGGGCACCGCCACGCACCTTCTCTCCCGCCCTTTCGCACTGGAAGGCGTGGTACAGCCGGGCGACCAGCGCGGCCGGGTGCTCGGATATCCGACCGCCAACACGCTGCTCGGCGACTATCAGCGGCCGGCCTATGGCATCTACGCGGTGCGCGTCCGCCTCGCCGACGGGAGCGAGCATGCGGGGGTCGCAAATCTCGGCATCCGCCCGAGCTTCGAGCCGCCGGTCGAGCTGCTCGAGACCTTCCTGTTCGATTTCTCCGGCGACCTATACGGCCAGCGGATCGAAGTGGCGCTCCACCATTTCCTCCGCCCCGAGGCGCGCTTCACCGACATGGAGTCGCTGATGGCGCAGATGAAGCGCGACGAGCGGCAGGCGCGCGCGCTGCTCGGCTAAAGCCGGCCCGCGGCGGCCGCCGGAGCGAACCGCGGCACAACGCATTTTGCAATCGCCGCCCGTGCCGCTAGAGCCGCGCGCGATGGCCGACGCCCCTTCCAGCAAGCCCGACGCTTCCGCAAAGCAAGATTGGCGGAGCACCGTCTTCCTGCCCCAGACCGCCTTCCCGATGAAGGCGGGCCTGCCGCAGAAGGAGCCGGGGATCCTCGCCCGCTGGCAAGAGCAGGACCTCTACCGCCAGCTGCGCAATGCGCGTGCGGGGCGGGAGAAGTTCATCCTCCACGACGGGCCGCCCTACGCCAACGGCGACATGCACATCGGCCATGCGCTCAACCATATCCTCAAGGACATGGTGGTCCGCACCCAGAGCCTGCTCGGCAAGAACGCGCCCTATGTGCCCGGCTGGGACTGCCACGGGCTGCCGATCGAGTGGAAGGTCGAGGAGCAGTATCGCAAGCAGAAGAAGAACAAGGACGAGGTCGACCCCGCCGAATTCCGCGCCGAGTGCCGCGCCTACGCCCAGCACTGGGTCGACACCCAGCGCGAGCAGCTGAAGCGGCTCGGGATCAACGGCGACTGGGACCATCCCTATCTGACGATGGACTATCAGGCGGAGGCGACGATCGTCGCCGAGCTGATGAAGTTCGCGGAAAGCGGCCAGGTCTATCGCGGCGCCAAGCCGGTGATGTGGTCACCCGTAGAGAAGACCGCGCTGGCCGAGGCCGAGATCGAGTATGAGGACATCACGTCGACGCAGGTCGACGTGGCGTTCGAGATCGTCGAGAGCCCGATCCCCGAGCTGGTGGGCGCCCATGCGGTGATCTGGACGACGACGCCGTGGACGATCCCGGTCAACCAGGCGATCGCTTATGGGCCTCACGTGGACTACTCTCTTATTGGAGTTGGAGACCGGCGCTACCTCGTTGCAAACAAGCTGATTGGTGAGTTTGCGAAGAGGGCCTCGTTCGAGCGGGTCGATACTGAGAGGCAGGTCGACCCTCGCGATCTCGCCAGCACTATCGCCCGCCACCCGATGCATCACCTCGGCGGCTTCTTTGCCCGCCCCCGCCCCTTCCTCCCCGGCGACTTCGTCACCACCGACAGCGGGACCGGGCTCGTCCACATGGCGCCCGACCATGGAGAGGACGACTTCGACCTGTGCAAGGCGAACGGCATCGACCCGGTCTTCGCGGTCGAGGGCGACGGCAAATATCGCGCCGACTGGGGCTGGCTCCCCGGCCAGGGCAGCGTCATCAACCCCAAGTTCAACGCGCCCGACGGACCGATCTGCGCCGACCTGCGCGAGGCCGGAGCGCTGCTTGCCGCCAGCGCCGACTACCGCCACAGCTACCCGCACTCGTGGCGCTCCAAGGCCAAGGTCATTTATCGCTGCACCCCGCAGTGGTTCATCGCCATGGACCAGCCGCTCGACCGTCTCCCCGCGCTCACGCGACCGGAGCAGCGGTGGGAGGACGAGGGCGGCGACAGCCGGATCGACGACCAGGCCAGCGCCGGTTCCCCGACGCTGCGCGAACTGGCGCTGAAGGCGATCAGCAAGACCCGCTTCGTGCCCGAGAAGGGCCGCAACCGGATCGGGTCGATGGTCGAGGGGCGGCCCGACTGGGTGATCTCGCGGCAGCGGGCGTGGGGTGTGCCGATCACCCTGTTCGTCGAGCGCAAGACCGGCAAGCTGCTGGTCGACCCGCAAGTGAACGCCCGGATCGTCGCCGCGATCGCGGAGAAGGGCGTCGACGGCTGGAGCGAGGACGGCGCCCCCGCGCGCTTCCTCGGCGAGGGCCGCAACCCCGACGACTACGAGCAGGTCAGCGACATCCTCGACGTCTGGTTCGACAGCGGCTGCACCCATGCCTTCGTGCTGGAGAGCGGTCGCTGGCCCGAGCTGCGCTGGCCCGCCGACCTCTACCTCGAAGGCTCCGACCAGCACCGCGGCTGGTTCCAGTCCTCGCTGCTGGAGAGCTGCGGCACGCGCGGCCGCGCGCCCTACGACGCCGTGCTGACCCACGGCTTCACCATGGACGCCAAGGGCATGAAGATGTCCAAGTCGCTCGGCAACACGATCAACCCGCTCGACCTGATGCGCGATAGCGGCGCCGACATTCTTCGCCTGTGGGCCTTGAGCGTCGACTTCACCGAGGACCATCGCATCGGCAAGGAGATCCTCGCCGGCGTCTCGGACCAGTATCGCAAGCTCCGCAACACCTTCCGCTACCTGCTCGGCGCGCTGGAGGGGTTCTCGGAGGAGGAACGGGTAGACGAC
This sequence comes from Sphingomonas ginkgonis, assembly GCF_003970925.1. Lineage (NCBI taxonomy): Bacteria > Pseudomonadati > Pseudomonadota > Alphaproteobacteria > Sphingomonadales > Sphingomonadaceae > Sphingomonas > Sphingomonas ginkgonis. Next base: position 1,097,383 of record NZ_RWJF01000001.1, on the reverse strand, counting down.
GCGTCGGAGATGCCCGAGCTCGAGCGCTACATGCTGGCGCTGCTCGGCCGCCTCGACGAGCGGCTGCGCGCCGCGGTCGATGGCTTCGACTTCAACGACTATACCCGGGCGCTGACCGACTTCTGCAACGAGGACCTGTCGGCCTTCTTCTTCGATATCCGCAAGGACAGCCTCTACTGCGACGCCGCCGCCGATCCCAAGCGGCGGGCGTACCGGACGGTGCTCGACACGCTGTTTCAGGCGCTGGTCCGCTGGGCCGCGCCGGTGCTGGTGTTCACCGCCGAGGAAGTCTGGGGGACGCGCTACCCGGACGCGGGCAGCGTTCACCTGCTCGAATGGCCCGAGATCGGCGACTGGGCCGATGCGCGCCTGGTCGACATCTGGACCGGCTACCGGGCGCTGCGCGAGCAGGTCACCGCCGAGATCGAGCCGATGCGCCGCGACAAGACCGTCGGCTCCAGCCTCGAGGTGCGGGTCGCGCTGGGCTTCCCCGATGCGGCCGACCGGCCCATGCTGAGCGCCGAGGAGCTCGCCGAATTGTTCATCGTTTCCGAAGTGGTGCTCGACACCGGAACGGTGGTCCACGGCCCGGCCGTGGTCGCCGGCCGAACCGCCAACCACAAGTGTGGCCGCTGCTGGCGGCACCTAACCGAGGTCGCCGAGGACGGCGACCTGTGCGCGCGCTGCGAGGAGGTGGTGAATGGCTGACCGCCGCGTCGCGCTGCTGACCGCCGGGCTGGTGTTCGCCCTCGACCAGCTGGTCAAATGGCTGATGTGGGGCCCGCTCCGGCTGAACGAGGTCGGGCAGATCGTGCTCACCGGTTTCTTCAACCTGAGCTGGGTCGAGAACCGCGGGATCAGCCTCGGCCTGTTCAACGCCGACAGCCCGGCCGGACGCTGGGCGCTGGTGCTCGTCACCGCCGCGATCGCGGTCGCCGTGCTGGTGTGGATCTTCAAGGAACCCAAGCACGGCGATAGGCTCGCCCTGGGGCTCGTGCTGGGCGGGGCGCTCGGCAACATTCTCGATCGCGTGCGGATCGGCTATGTTGTCGACTTCGCCGACCTACACTTCGGCACGTGGCGTCCCTTTTTGGTCTTCAATGTCGCCGACGCAGCGATTAGCATCGGGGCAGCGACCTTGTTCATCCGCGCCTTCCTGTTCAACAAGGAAGAGCGCAAGGAGACGGAGACTCATGCGTAAGACACTGACCCTCGTGGCGATGGCAGCCCTGCTTCCGGCGGCCGGCTGCGCCTCGCGCGGCAAGGCGCTCGACGAGTTCGCCGTCGCCCGCAACGCCCCGCTGGTGATCCCGCCCGACTACAGCCTGACCCCGCCGCAGGCCGGCACCGCCACCCTCGCCCCCGAGGCTGTCCAGGGCCAGGCTATCGAGGCGCTGTTCGGCGGGCCTGCCCCGCGCAGCCAGAGCGAGAGCAGCATGCTCGAGAAGGCCGGGGCGGAGCGCGCCTCGCTCGGCGTCCGCTCCACCGTCGGCGACCCCGCGACGCAGATCGTCGACAAGGGCGCCACCACCCAGACCATCCTGGCGGCCGCCGAGACGAACGGCCAGGACGCGAGCGCGTCGGTTCCCTGATGGCCACCGAGACCCTCTCCGCCCGGCTGGTCGAGGTCGAAGCGCTGCTCGACCGTTCGCGCCGCCGCTTCGAGGAAGGCGCGCGGCTGGTCGAGGAGGCGCACCGCGCGCTTGCCGAGCTGCAGCAGCAGGTGATGGGATCGCCCGTGGCGGTCAGCCCGCGCGAGGGCGAGGAAGCCGCGTCGCGGATGCTGACGGCGATCAAGGAGGGCGGCGGCGAGATCCCGCCGACGCTGTGCGGCGGGCGGCTGGCGGTCGACCAGATGCAGCGGCTGATCCGCATCGACGGCCACCCGATCGCCATCACCGAGATGGAGTATCGGGTGCTCGAGCTGCTGGCCTTCGCCCGCAACAACGTCGTCACCCGGACGATGCTGCTGAAGCATCTCTATCGCCGCGCCGACGACCAGCCGCAGCCCAAGATCATCGACGTGTTCATCTCCAAGCTGCGCAAGAAGCTGCGGATGGCCAGCGGCGGGGCCGAGTTCATCGAGACGATCCCGCAGCGCGGCTGGATCCTGCGCGACCTGGAGAACAGCGAGGCGGCCTGATCCGCCTCGCGCCTCGCCTCGCCAGCGGTGGGACGAGCGCGGTTCCCGCCGAAGCGGAGGCCATTTTCACGCTTCGTTAGTCATGGCGGTCTAGACCCGTCGCCATGATCCACTTCCTGCCCGATCCGGACACCATCTGCCCGGCGCCCGAGCCGGTCGCCGAGGCCGTCGCGCGGTTCCGTAGCATCCAGCAGGCGCTGCGGCTGGTGGAGATGACCGAGGGCCGGCCCGCGCGCGCGGGCGGCGACGACCTTACCGTCGAGGCGCTGTGGCCCTTCGCTTCCGAGCCCGTCCGCCGCTGCTTCGACCAGCGCAGCACGCGCATCGCCAACGCCGCCGCGGCGGGCATCGAGACCCTGCTGGAGTGCCGCTCGGCCGGCGGCGAGCCCAATCCCGTGGCGATCGACCTGCTGGCCGAGACGATCCAGGCCGGGCTGGTCGACATCGAGCGGCTGTTCCACGGCCGCGCCTGACGACCGCGGCGGCTAGTCGCCGCTGATCGTCGGGTCGATCGTCTCCGGCGCGGCGACGATCGGCTTGCCGACATCCCCCTGCCCGACCGTCCCGCTCGCCATCTCCAGCATCCGCTCGAGCGGGAGCCGCGCGCGGTCCATCAGCTCGGGCGCCAGCTCGATCCGCGGCGTGAGATCGCGCAGCGAGACGTAGAGCTTCTCCAGCGTGTTCAGCGCCATGTAGGGGCACATGTTGCAGTTGCAGTTGCCGTCGCCGCCGGGGACCCCGATGAAGGTCTTGTGCGGCGCCGCCTTCTCCATCTGGTGGATGATGTGCGGCTCGGTCGCGACCAGGATCGTCTCGGCCGGCGAGCTCAGCGCGAAGTCGAGGATCGCCTTGGTCGAACCGACCAGGTCGGCATGATCGACGATGTGCGGCGGGCATTCGGGATGCGCCGCCACCGGCGCGCCCGGGTGCTCGGCCTTGAGCTTCAACAGCTCGGTCTCGCTGAAGGCCTGGTGGACGATGCAGATGCCCGGCCACAGCAGCATGTCGCGCCCGAGCGTGCGGGACAGGTACCCGCCGAGATGGCGGTCAGGCCCGAAGATGATCTTCTGGTCCCTGGGGATCTGGTCGAGGATGGTCTGCGCCGACGAGCTGGTCACGATGATGTCGCTGAGCGCCTTCACCTCCGCCGAGCAGTTGATGTAGGTCAGCGCGATATGGTCCGGGTGGGCGGCGCGGAAGGCGGCGAACTGGTCGGGCGGGCAGCTGTCCTCGAGGCTGCAGCCGGCGTCCATGTCGGGCAGGATCACCGTCTTCTCGGGGCTGAGGATCTTCGCCGTCTCGGCCATGAAGCGCACGCCGCAGAAGGCGATCACGTCGGCGTCGGTCGCCGCCGCCTTGCGGCTGAGGTCGAGGCTGTCGCCGACGAAATCGGCGAGGTCCTGCAGCTCGGGCTTCTGGTAGTAATGCGCGAGGATGACCGCGTTGCGTTCCTTCTTGAGCCGCGCGATCTCGCCCAGCAGGTCGACGCCCTTCAGGCTCTGGATGGGTGCACTCAACTCTATTCTCCCCCGGCGGCGCGGCGGCGCGCCTGTTCCTCAAGCACGGTGTTAATTGGGGTGGAGGCGTCGAGAAGGCTAGGGTCCTCGCTGCCGTCGGTCGGAAAACGGGCCACCACCTTCGCCTGGATCCCCGCGGCGGCGAGCGGCATGGCGAAGCTCCGCTCCACCGCCTCGCGCGCCGCGTTGCGCGCCAGCGTCATTGCCTGGGGCGCCTTGGCCTGGTTGCGCAGATCCTGCACCGCGCGGGCGCGGTTCGCCTCGTCGAGCGTCTTGCGGTCGCCCGACAGCGAGCCGAACACCCCGTCGCTGCCATATTCGCGAAGCCGGGTGAGATCGACCTCCGGGCCGGCGATCTCGACCTCCGGCAGCCGCACGCTGAGCGTCTTCGCCGCGGCGTTCCACCGCACGTCGTTCGGCTGCAGCTTGGACAGGTCCAGTTCGTAGCGGACGGTCCCGGGCAGGACGAGCGTCCGCTCGCTGGCAATGCCGAACAGGTGGCGCTCGGTCGAGGTGGTGACCGAGACGTAGCGGGCGATGAAGGGAACGAGCCGGTTCTGCGCCTTCATCGCGACCAGGCTCGAGCTCGCCACCGTTTCCGGGGTCGGGCCGCCGAGCACCTTGCGCGCGGCGCCGAACCCGCCGCCCAGCATCAGCCCGAGCAGCAGCGCGAGCAGGATGGTAATCGGGATCCACGCCTGCCTCAGGCGGCTTTGCTCCATTGCTGGCCCTCCGCCCGTTCAACGAGCCCGCGGGTCTCGAGGTCCAGCAGGTGCGCGAGCACCGAGGCGCCGGCGGCCCGGGTCAGCCGCGGGTCGAGCCCCGGATAGGCCGCGGGGACGATCTCCTCGACCGTCATCGCGCTCGTCCCGACCAGCCGCAGGATCTGCCGCTCGCGCTGCAGCCGGTGGCCGATCATCCCGCGCAGCAGCTGCTGGGGCCGGGTCACCGGGTCGCCGTGCGCCGGATAGTAGATCCGGTCCCGGCGGTGCCGCAGCTTGTCGAGGCTGCGCATATAGTCGCCCATGTTGCCGTCGGGCGGGATGATGACGGTGGTCGACCAGCCCATCACATGGTCGCCGCTGAACAGCGCGCCGCGCCAGCCGAAGCAGAGGTGGTTGCTGGTATGGCCGGGCGTGAACACAGCCTCGAGCGGCGCGCCGTCAAGCTCGATCGTCTCGCCGTCGCCGAGCACCCGGTCCGGGCTGTAGCCGGTGTCGAAGGACGCCTCGAGCCCCGAGCCGCTCGTCACCGGAAGCGGTGCGCAGCCCATCACCGGGGCGCCGGTCGCCGCCGCCAGCGCCCGCGCCGCTGGGCTATGGTCGCGGTGGGTGTGGGTGACGAGGATGGCGCGGACCGGGCGTCCCGCGATCGCCGCCAGCAACGCCTCGACATGCGCCGCCTCGTCGGGTCCGGGATCGATCACCGCCAGCTCGGCCGTGCCCAGCAGGTGGGTCTGCGTGCCCGTCCCGGTGAAGGCGGAGGGATTGGGCGCGAGGACCCGGCCGATCCCCGGCTCCTGCTCGATCAGTTCCGCATAGGGTGCGTTCATGCCGTCCCCTGTAGGACGAGCCGACGCCGCACGCTATCGGCCCGGTTCGCTCTCGGCCCTGGCGATGGCGGTATCGAGCGCAGCGACGATCTGCGCCTTGCTGCTGTCGGGCAGGTCGGCCGCCGCGATCCGGCTGCGCGCGTCCTTCAGCGTCTTGGCCCATTCGGCGCCGCTCGCGCCGGGCTTGCCGCACAGCTTGATCCGCGTCTCGCGCTTGTCCGCCCCCTCGCCGACCGAGCCGGTCGTCTCGAACTTGCGGCCGGAACAGTCGTTCACCAGCCGCTGCACCGCCGGGTCCTCTCCCGCCGCGCTGCCGACCCCGACCGTTCCGTCGGGATTGACCATGTGCTTGACGACGACCGTGCGCTTGGCCGCGGGCGCCGCCAGCGCGGGGAGCGGCAGGAGCGCGGCCGCGGCAAGCAGGATGATCGGGTGGCGCATCGTCGTTCCTTTCCTTGGGTCGCGACGCATCCGCTCGCCCTTCGCGGCTAAACCGGGGATGAACGGGCCCGTTCGGCGGCCTTGGCGAGGGCCTTGGGATAGATGGTGCCGAACAGCACATCCATGCTGTGCGACCAGCTGAACTCGCCCGCGACATGCGCGCGCGCGGCCTGGCCCATCGCCGCCGGCCCCTCCTTCCACACCGCGAGCAGGTTGGCCGCCATGACGCTGCTGTCGTCGACCGGGCCGAGCCGCCCGATCGCCGGGTTCACCCGGTCGATCATCGCCCCCGCCTCGACGCCCACCACCGGCAGGCCCGCCGCCTGCGCCTCGATGATCGAGATCCCGAAGGTCTCGTCGGCCATGCCGGAGACATAGATGTCGGCGCTCGCCAGCCAGCGCGCGAGCTCGTCGCGGTCGCGGACATAGCCGGGCGCGTGGATCCGCTCCCCCGCCTCGCCGAGCGCGACGAAATGCTCGCGCAGCGGACCGTCGCCCAGCAGCACCAGCGTCGCGCCGAGCGAGCGCGGCAGGCGCCGGAACGCGTCGACCACCACCGCCGCCCGCTTCTCGCCGTCGAGCCGCCCGGCGTAGATGAGCAGGGGCTGGCCCTCGCCGACCCCGAGATGCGCCCGCAGCGCCGTGTCGCGACGGTCGGGATGGAAGCCGTCGAGCTGCACGCCGAGCGGCAGCACGTCGACGTCCTCGACCCCGAGCGTGCGGAGCTTGGCCACGCCGCCATGCTCGCTCAGCCCGAACACCGCGTCGAACCGGCCGTAGAGCCGCCCGCAGTAACGATAAGCGGCGCGGGCCGCGCGGTCCGCCAGCCCGCGCCCGAGCAATCTGGAGAAGGGCCGGTCCACGTAGACGGTGGGGAAGTCGGTGAAATAGCCGGCGACGAGCGCCACCTCGGGGTGGCGGCGGCCGTGCTTCAGCGCCGCCCACGGCAGGTTGTAGGCGTCCTGGCACTCGACCAGCGCCGGACCGAACTGCTCGAGCGCCCGGCGTACCGCGCGGTTGCGCAGGAGCAGCCGATACTGCGGGCTCCCCGGCACCCGCGGCGAGCGGATCCGGACGGTGATCGCCCGTCCCTCCTCCACCAGCTCGTCGCGACGGCCGGGCAGAATCATCAGGTGGCGATGGTCGGTATGCTCAATCAGGTGGGCGCGCTTGTGGCGGAGATAGGTGCCGACGCCGCCGCCGACGTCGGACCAGCTCTGGGTCACGTCGCAGAACAGGCGCGGGTCGCTCATGTCGACGGCTCCAGTCCCAAAAGCGTCGGAAAATTTGACGCTCGCTCGCTCAACCCCACTCCCCCAAAATCCAGAAACCTAGGTTTTCCGCCACTCTATTCGGTTTGGCACGCCCCCTGCTTAGTAGAGACGTCCACTTTGGTTCCACGCCAAACAAAAGGGGACGGTGAGCGGTTTCTGGTCCCCTCACCGTCCCCTTTTCGTTTCCGCCGCCTCAGGCTTCGGCCGCGACCAGCTGCTGCAGCTCGCCGCTTTCGAACATCTCCATCATGATGTCCGAGCCGCCGACGAACTCGCCCTTCACATAGAGCTGCGGGATGGTCGGCCATTCGCTGTAGCCCTTGATCCCCTGGCGGATCTCCTGGTCCTGCAGCACGTCCACCGTCTCGAACGGCACGCCGAGATGGTCGAGGATCGCCACCGCGCGCGACGAGAAGCCGCACTGGGGAAAGAGAGCGGTGCCCTTCATGAAGAGCACCACGTCGTTGCCCTTCACGATCTCGTCGATCCGGCTGTTCACGTCACTCACTGTTCGTCTCCCGAAGGCGCCGCGGTCTCGAGTTGCAGCGCGTGAAGTTCACCCCCCATGCGTCCCCCGAGCGCGTTGTAGACCTTCTGGTGCTGCCGGACCCGGCTCAGCCCGGCGAAGCTGCTGCTGACGACCCGCGCCGCATAATGGTCGCCGTCCCCCGCCAGGTCGCGGATCTCGACCCGGGCGTCCGGAATGGCGGCCAGGATCAGCGCTTCGATGTCGGCGGCGGCCATCGGCATGGCTAGAGGTTCGTCTGCTCGATGATCTGGCGACGGGCGTCGACGAACTTGTGGTCGAGCGCTTGGCGGATCGCCGACTCGTCGATCTCGACATTGGCGCCGGTCAGGTCGCCGAGCAGCTTGCGCACGACATCGTCGTCGCCGGCGCTCTCGAAATCGGCGCGCACCACGTCCTTGGCATAGGCTTCCGCCTCCACCTCCGACAGCCCCATCTTCTGCGCCGCCCACTGCCCCATCAGCCGGTTGCGCCGGGCGATGATGCGGAAGTTCATTTCCTCGTCATGCGCGAACTTGGTCTCGAAGGCGCGCTCGCGGTCGTCGAAGGTCGTCATTCCATGCCCCTATGGTCCTTGGCTCGCGAGATAGGGGCGAGCGGAGCGCTCGTCCAGCAGCGAGCTTGCCGTCCTGACGTCAAAAGCGCATGGTTCCGCCAGTTTCGACTCATTGCGCATAGGGGGCGGCAATGGCGGACGGCCAGACTCTCGGTATCGAGCGTATCGGCAGCAGCGAGCGGATCGCCTCGCTCGACGTGCTTCGTGGCATCGCGATCCTGTTCATCCTCTTCATGAACATCCCGGGCATGGGCCTGCCCAGCTTTGACCTGCACGACCCGCGCTGGCCGAGTTGGACCGCGAGCGACCAGCGACTGTGGTGGGTTCAGCAGGTTTTCCTCGACGGGACCCAGCGCGGCATGCTCGAGCTGCTGTTCGGCGCCGGAATCCTGATCATGGCTCGAAAGGCGATGACCGCTGACGGGCCGGTCGAGGTCGCCGACCTCCATTTCCGCCGCAACCTGCTGCTGTGCGTGCTGGGGCTGGTCAACGCTTTCCTGCTGCTGTGGTGGGGCGACATCCTGCTGGTCTACGGGATCGCCGCGACCTTCCTGTTCGCCTTCCGCAAGCTGGACGCGAGGGCACTGCTCGGCTGGGCCGCGCTGTTCTTCGTCGGGCTGGTCGTCTTCAGCTACAGCAACTACGACCAGGGCGTGCAATCGCGCGCCGCCTACGAGCGGGTCCAGGCGGCGACCGCGGCGCACCGGCCGGTCAGCGCCGACGACAAGAAGCTCGCCGAGCCGTTCGGCGAACGGCTCACCAGCCTCCACACCCTTCCCGCCGCGGACAAGAAGCAGGCGGACAAGGCGCGCAAGGCCGTCGCCCAGCACAACAGCGGCTTCGCCGGATACTGGTCGGGAGTCGCCGGCTACTGGCTGCAGATCATGGGCTTCTTCTGGATCATCGAGGCCGAGATCGTCGGGACGATGCTGGTCGGGATGGCGCTCTACCGCCTCGGCGTGATCCAGGGGCTGGCGCGGACCCGGGTCTATGTCGCCCTGCTGGTCGGCGGCTACGCCTTCGGCCTGCCGTTGCGGGCGATCCCGAGCAGCGACTTCATCAACGCCATTCCCGGTCCGCACTGGGAGGGCATCCTCTATGACCTGAGCCGCCTCGGCGTGGTGATCGGCCATGTCGCGCTCGTCCAGCTGGTGCTGCGCGCGCGGGTCGGGCGGACGCTGCTCCAGCCGTTCCAGGCCGCCGGCCGGATGCCGCTCACCGTCTATCTCTTCACCAGCCTGCTGATGATGTGGCTGGTGTTCGCGCCGTGGGGCCTCAACATGTACGGGAAACTCGGCTTTACCGCGCTGATGGACCTCGCGGCGGCGGTGATCATCGGCGAGCTGGCGGCGGCCAATCTCTGGCTCCGCCACTTCGCGAGCGGCCCGTGCGAATGGGTCTGGAAGAGCCTGGCCTACCAACGCCGGATGCCGTTCCGCAAGGCGAGCGGCGGGACGGAGGTGCCCCCCGGGCTGGTCCCCGCGGGCTAGGTCAGGCCCGTCGCCGGTCCTCGAGGATCGCGCCGGCGGCGGCAAGCTCGGCCTCGTGGCCCGCCTCGCGATAGGGTTCGGCCAGCGCCGCTTCCTCCCACGCGCGCATCGCCGGTAGCGCCAGCATCCGCTCGCTCCAGCCGGTCGCCAGCGGGCCGAGCGCGATGTCGTAGGTGCGGACCCGGTACACCACCGGCGCGTAGAAGGCGTCCGCGGCGGTGAAGGCAGGCCCGGCGAGGAACGGGCCGCCGAACCGCTCCAGCCCCTCCTCGAACAGCTCGGCAATCCGCGCGAGGTCGCGGGCCAGCGCCGGACTGTCGGGATGGCGGCGGACGCGGACCCCGACGTTCATCGTACAGTCGTTGCGGAGCGCCGCGAAGCCGGCGTGCATCTCGCACACGGCGCATTGCGCCCAGGCTCTCGCCGCCTCGTCCTCCGGCCAGACCCCGGCGAAACGATCGGCGAGATAGAGGGCGATCCCGAGCGAGTCCCACACCACCCGCCCGCCGTCGTGCAGCGCGGGGACGGTGCCGGTCGGGCTGAAGGCGCGGAAGGCGGCTCGGTTGTCGAGCCCAGCGAAAGTGACGATGCGGTCCTCGAAGGGGATGCCCAGCACCTTCATCAGCACCCAGGGGCGGAGCGACCAGCTCGAATAGTTGCGGTTGGCGGTGAACAGGGTGAGCGTCATGGTTCCTCCTGGTCGGGCGCGGCGGCCTCCTCGTGGCTGCGCTGCTCGGCGACCACCTCGGCCGCGGTCAGCCCGTCGAAGCTGGTCCGCGCCAGCCCGTCGGAATCGCGCCGGGCGAAGCGGCGGCCGCCGGCGGTGCGCAGCGCCTCGTCGAAGGTCAGCCGGTCCGCATAGGGCAGCTCGTTGCGCGCGATTCCGGTCGTCCGCGCGAAGGCGGCGGGCGAGGAGCCGTCGATCACCGTCGGCGCCGCCTCGCCGCAGCCGGCGAGCGCCGACAGCAGCAGCAGCGGCGCCGCGCGGATCATTCGACGAAGTGCGCGGTGGTGGCGGCGCGGACGTCCTCGGCGCTGATCCCCGGCGCCAGCTCGACCAGCCGGAACGGGCTCTGGTGGTCGGGGCGCTGGAACACCGCCTTGTCGGTGATGATCATGTCGACGACATTCTTTCCGGTCAGCGGCAGGGTGCAGTCGGGGATGAACTTGGGGCTGCCGTCCCTGGCGTTATGCTCCATGACGACGATGATCTTCTTGACCCCGGCGACGAGGTCCATCGCCCCGCCCATGCCCTTGATCATCTTGCCGGGCACCATCCAGTTGGCGAGGTCGCCGCCCTCGCTCACTTCCATCCCGCCGAGCACGGCGAGGTCGATGTGCCCGCCGCGGATCATCGCGAAACTGTCGGCGGAGGAGAAATAGCTCGTCTTGTCGAGCTCGCTGACCGTCTGCTTGCCGGCGTTGATGAGGTCGGGGTCGACCGCGTCGTCGTAGGGGAAGGGTCCGATGCCGAGCATGCCGTTCTCGGACTGGAGCGTGACCTCCATGCCCGCGGGGACATGGTTGGCGACCAGCGTCGGGATGCCGATCCCGAGGTTGACGTAATAGCCGTCCTCCAGCTCGCGGGCGGCGCGGGCCGCCATCTGGTCGCGGGTCCAGCCCTTCGCTTCGACTTGGGTCGCCATTACGCGCTTGCTTCCTTGGCTTGGGTCTGAAGATAGGCCGCCGCCTCGCGCAGCGGGGCGAGGCTCGGCCGGGCGAGCATCGTTCCCGACCAGGCCTGGAGCGACGGACGATCGGACGGCCGGATGCCGCCGAACGCGACCAGCCCGAAATAACCGAGCGCGGCGGTGATGTCGGCGGCGCTGAACGCGTCGCCGGCGAGCCAGGGCGAGCGGTCGAGCCGGTCGCCCATTACTGCCAGCATCTTCTCGGCGCGCGGCGTCAGCGTCGCCGCCCACTCGGCGTGCTGGGTCACGAAGGAGGCGAACATGGAGTGGGTGTGGTGGCCATATTCGATGCTGGGCAGGAACAGCGCCATCTCGGCCCGCCGCTCCCACATGCCGATCCGCGCCCGCTCAAGCGCGCTGTCACCGTGGAGGAAGGGCGCGCCGGAGACGGCGTCGAGATACTGGCCGATGGTCAGCGATTCGGTGATGACCTCGCCGTCGTCGAGTTCGAGCGCGGGGACCTGGCCGAGCGGATTGATCTCGGCGAAGCGACCCGGCGGCAGGTCGGGAACATTGACCTGTTCTAGCGCGATGCCCTTCTCCGCCGCGATGACCTGCACGCGCATCACGTTGGGGGCGAACGGAAAGACGTAGAGGCGCATGAAGGCCGGCTCCCTATGCCGCTTCGCGCTGCCGGACGGTGCGGAACTCGATCTTCTTGTCGTACGGCGCGCCGAGCACCAGCCGGTTCACATAGATGGACGGCAGGTGGATGCAGTCGGGGTCGAGGCTGCCGACCGGAACGATCTCCTCCACCTCGACGATGCAGGTCCGCCCGCAGGTCGCCGCCGGCTGGTTGAAGTTGCGCGCCGTCTTGCGGAACAGGAGGTTGCCGCTCTCGTCCGCCTTCCAGCCCTTGACAATAGCAAGGTCGGCGAAGATCCCGCGCTCGAGGATATAGTCCTCGGGGCCGTTCGGACCGTCGAAGCTCTTCACTTCCTTGGCCTCGGCGACCTTCGTCCCAACCCCGGTCTTCGTGTAGAAGCCCGGGATCCCCGCCCCGCCCGCACGCATCCGCTCGGCGAGCGTGCCCTGCGGGCAGAACTCGACCTCCAGCTCGCCGGCGAGATATTGCCGCTCGAACTCCTTGTTCTCGCCGACGTAGGACGAGATCATCTTCTTGACCTGCCGGGTGCGCAGCAGCTTGCCGAGCCCTTCGTTGTCGATACCGGCATTGTTGGAGGCGATGGTGAGGTCCTTGACCCCGCTCGCCTGGATCGCGTCGATCAGCCGCTCGGGAATGCCGCACAGGCCGAACCCGCCGGCGGCGATGGTCATCCCGTCGAACAGCAGCGCGTCGAGCGCGGCGGCGGCGTCAGGGTAGATCTTCTTGGCCATTCATCCTCCTGCTCGCCACCGCCTAGGCAAAGTTGAACCGACTTTCAACTTTGCGTCGCGGATCAGCCCTTGAGCTTCGCCAGCACGCCCTGCAGCTGCATCGCGTTCGCCATATCGCCCTCGACCTTGAGCTTGCCGGTCATGAAGGCGGTCATCCCGTCGAGCTGACCGCTGGCGAGCTGCTCCCAGTCGTTCCAGCTGACCTTGATGGTGGTGTCGGCCGGCTCGTTGCCCTCGGCGACCTGGTTGGCCTTGCCGTCGAGCATGATCGCGCCCTCGTCACCGCCGAAGTCGATCTTGACCGTCTTTCCGGGGACTACCGCACCGGTCTCCTGCATCTTCGCGACGAGTTCCTGCTTGGTCATCTCTTCACTCCTCTGATCGTCCGGCTGCTATCCGCCGAGCGCGGGACGGACAAGAGCGCTCCGCGGGACGGCTCTCGCCAGTGCCGAAATTGAGCGAATCCTTACAGAATGGACAGGATCTGTAAGCTTCGCACCTCCGTTGGTCGAAACAATCTTGGCGCTCCGACATTGCTGATCCTTCACCTTCTGGTGGTTGGATCCATGTCACCGACGGCGCGAAGGGCGATCGAACTGGTCCGTCAGGGCCAGGTTGCGGCTGCGCTGGAGCTCGGCCTGCTTGCCGTCGCGGAGGCGCCCGAGGACGTCGGGCTCCGCATCTTCACCGGCATGCTGCTGGCACGCGAGGTCCGGCTCGAAGAAGCACTGGAGCAGTTCTCGCACGCACTGGGCCTCGCCCCGCAGGAGGTCTTCGCCCGGCTCGAGTCGGCGCGGATCCTGGTCGGGCTGGATCGGGTCGACGAGGCCGAAACGCAGCTCGCGCAGGTCCCGGACGGGAGCGAGAAGTCGCGGGTCGCGGCCCAGATCCAGCGCCGCCGCGGCGACCCCGAAGCGGCGGTCCGCACCTATCGCGCGATCGTCGCCGGCGAGCCGCAGGATTTCGAGAGCTGGGGCCAGCTCGGCGTCTGTCTGGTGGCTCTCGGTCGTCCCGCCGAAGGCGCCGAGGCATTGGCCCATTCGCTTCGCATCCGGCGCACGCAGGCGGTGTTCCGCGACAAGTGGGCGGACGCCGAGGTGCTGGCCGGCCGCGGCGAGGACGCGCTCCGCCGCGCGCTCGACTATGATTCCGAGCACCCCGCCGACCCGCTGATCCAGACCACCATCGCCCGGCTGCACAGCCTGATGGACCGGCCGGACTTGGCGCGTGCGGCGATCGACGAGGCGCTGCACCGTGCCCCCGACCATGTCGGCGCGCTGCTGGTCCGGGCCGAGCAGGACGAAGCCGAGAACCGGATGGAAGCGTTCGCGCAGACGCTCGAGCGGCTCGCCGCGATCGGGGTGCGCGACGCCCGGCTCGATCTTCTCGAGGCCCGGCTGGCCTATCGGCGCGGCGATTACGAGACCGCGCTCGCCACCGCCGAGCATGTTCCGGCCGGGGCCGATCCGGGAAGCCGGGCGCTGCTGATCGGGCAGATCAACGACCGGCTCGACGATGCCGACCGGGCCTTCGCCGCCTTCGAGGCGATGAACCGCGAGACCGCGCTGGAGGTGGTCGAGCCGCAACGCCAGGCGCGCCGCTTCCGCGATACGATCAGCGACCGCGCCCGCCTCGCCTCGCGCAGCTGGATCCGCTCCTGGCCGCGGCCGCGCCCACTCCACGATCGCCCCGCGCCGGTCTTCATGATCGGCTTCCCGCGCTCGGGCACCACCCTCCTCGACACGCTGCTGATGGGCCATCCCGACGTCATCGTGGCGGAGGAGAAGCCGATGCTCGGCAAGGTGGCGGAGGCGGCCGGCGGTTACGAGCGGCTGGCGGCCCTCGGCCCCGACCGGATCGAGGCGCTGCGCTCGGTCTACTTCGAGGAAGCGGCGCGGCACGTCGACGGGCTGAGCGGCACCCGGCTGCTGATCGACAAGCTCCCGCTCGGCACGATCGAGGTTCCACTCATCCACCGCATCTTCCCCGACGCGCGCTTCATCTTCGTCCAGCGGCATCCCTGCGACGTCGTCCTCAGCGGCTTCATGACCCGCTTCCAGCCGGTCGAGGGCATGACCAACTTCCTCACCCTCGACGACACGGCACGGCTCTACGCGCGGGTGCTCGATTTCTGGACCCATTGCCGGGCGGTGCTCCCGTTGGTGCTGCACCTCGTCCGCTACGAGCGGCTGGTCGAGGACGTCGAAGCCGAGCTTCGCCCGCTGGCGAGCTTCCTCAACCTGCCGTGGAGCGACCGCATGCTCGACCATCGCCGCACCGCGCAGGACCGCGGCCATGTCGCGACGCCGAGTTACGCGCAGATCACCGAGCAGATCAACGACCGCTCGGTCGGCCGGTGGGAGCGCTACCGCGACCGGATGGAGGGCGTCCTGCCAATCCTCAAGCCGTGGGCGGAGCGGATGGGCTACCCGCTCTGATCCGGCTTGGCGCGACGGCGGTCGTGGCGTAATCGTCCCGGCCATGACCGACCTCTCCTACGAAGCCGACCTCAAGCTCTTCATCAACGGCAGCTGGCGCGCCGGGGAGGAGCGGGATCATTTCCAGGTTCGCAACCCGGCCACCGGCGAGACGATCGGCGAGCTGCCGCTCGCCTCGACCGCCGACCTCGACGAGGCGCTCGACGCCGCCGAGCGGGCCTGGCCCGCGTGGAAGGAACTCGGCGTCGACAAGCGGGGCGCCATCCTCAAGAAGGCCGCCGCGCTGCTGTTCGAGCGCGCGGACCATATCGGCCGGATCCTCGTCCACGAGCAGGGCAAGCCCTTCGCCGAGGCCAAGGGCGAGGTGATGGGCGCGGCCCAGCTGTTCGACTATTATGCGGAGGAGGCCAAGCGCTCCTACGGCCGCGTGCTCGTCCGCCAGCCCGGCCAGCGCTCGATCGTCATCCCGCAGCCGGCCGGGCCGACCGCCACCTTCACCCCGTGGAACTTCCCGATCTATCTCCTGGCCAAGAAGGTCAGCGCCGCGCTCGCCGCCGGCTGCACGGTCATCTCCAAGCCGGCGGAGGAGACCCCCGGCTGCTGCGCCGAACTCGCCCGCGCGCTTGCCGACGCCGGCATTCCCAAGGGCGTGTTCCAGCTGGTCCACGGCGTTCCCGACACGGTCAGCCGCCACCTCATCGGCTCGGGGGTGATCCGCAAGGTCAGCTTCACCGGCTCGACCCCGGTCGGGCGGCACCTGATGAAGCTGTGCGCCGACGGGCCCAAGCGGGTGACGATGGAGCTGGGCGGCCATGCCCCGGTGCTGATCTTTGACGACTGCGACCTCGACAAGACGCTCGACGCGGTCGTTCCGCAGAAATTCCGCAACGCCGGCCAGGTCTGCGTCTCGCCTACCCGCTTCTACGTGCAGGAGGGCATCTACGAGGCGTTCGCCAAGGGCTTCGCCGAGCGGACCAAGGCGGTGAAGACGGGCTTCGGACTCGAGTCCGGAGTCGGCATGGGACCGCTCGCCAACGACCGCCGGGTGCCGGCGATCAGCGCGCTGGTCGAGGACGCGCGGGCCAAGGGCGCGCGGGTGCTGGCCGGGGGCGAGGCGGGCGACCGCGGCTATTTCTACCAGCCCACCCTCCTCGCCGACGTCCCGCTCGAAGCCGAGGTGATGAGCACCGAACCGTTCGGCCCGCTCGCACTGATGCGGCCGTTCGCCAGCGACGACGAGGCGATCGAGCAGGCCAACCGCCTGCCCTTCGGGCTCGCCGCCTTCGTCTTCACCGAGAACGGCCGCCGCGCCAACCGGCTCGGCGACGAGATCGAGAGCGGGATGGTCGGCATCAACAATTTCAACGTCTCGGCAGCCGATGCGCCGTTCGGCGGAATCAAGGACAGCGGCTTCGGCAGCGAAGGCGGGGTCGAAGGGCTGCAGAGCTATCAAGTGACCAAGGCCATCCACATGGCGTGATGAACAGGGCGGGCAGATCGCGGCTTGCGTCTTCGCACCGCGATCTGTTTCAGCCGTCCTGCGCTTCCGGCATTCCCAGCCTCATGAGCTCGCGGCGCGCCCTGATAGCGCCGACGTCGCAGCCATGACCGCGATCAGCCGACCCGCTCGTTGACCTGGATCGTCGGCGGCGCGTCGGTGAAGTTGGCGATGTCGGCCATGATCTCCGCGGTACCCGGCGCCGCCATCGCCGCCTGCAGCGACTCGCCGTCGGCAAAGTCGAGCAGCGCGATCAGGGCGTAGGGCGCGGGAGCTCCGTCGGGGCCGGGCAGCCCCTTCAGCACCGTCACGCCGTTCAGGCCGTGCTCCGTCCAGTGCCGACCCACCAGCGGAACATGGACCGTCCCGTAATGGTCGTGATCGAACCGCTCGGTGGCGGGATAGACGACGCTGACAGTGACCATGGGCGGCTCTCCTCCTGCTTGCCGAGCAATCCTAGCCGCCGTTCGCCGCCCCGGCCATTCACCCTTCTTCCAACCCGCGACCGCAGCCCGTCGCCGGCTCGGCTCAAGCTGACGTTCAGCTTAAAGATCAGGGCGTTAAGCTGAGGTTCCGGACGGAACGCCCAAGCCTCGCTCCGGTTGTTTCCGGTTCCGGGCGGCGTTTTCACCACGAGGCAGTATCAGTATGCGTCCCACCAGCGATGAAGACCGGCAGAACCGCCGGGGCTGCTTCATCATCGTCGTCGCCGTCCTGCTGGTGCTGATCGTTCTCGGCTATTTCGCGCTGTCGGTGAACGACCACCAGCGGGTTACCGAGACGCTCGACCGCTACTCCCAGAAGAACCAGTAGCCGCCCCTCCTTGCACTTCCGGTCCGGAGCGATATCGTTGCGGGAATGGAACGAGCGAGGGACGATGCGGAGCTTCGGTTGTGGGTTTCTGGTCCTGATGACGCTGGCTGGCTGCGGCGACCCGCGGATGGCGGTCCCTCCCACCCTCGCCGCCACCACCGAGCCGCTGGCGCTGACGGGAACGGCCGGCTGGAACGTCGGCCGGCTGAGGCTTGGCGCGTCCGAGGGGCGGGTCCGGCGCAGCACCGGGGAGACCAGGCTGTTCGACACCTTCGTTGCGAGGCGCGGCACGGCGGAATTCGACCTCGCCGGCCCGGAGCTCAGCCGCAGCTTCGCGGGCCGCTGCGGCTCCGGAGAGCGCGAGACCGACCTCGGAGTCGCGGTCCTTCCCGACCGACGTTTCGTCTACGCCTGCCAGTTCGCGGCCATAGGTGAGCAACCAGACGGCACGCTCCGGCTCGGCGAGGTCGCGCACGGCGGCGGGCCGCTCGCCGGTCGCACCCGCGCCGGCGACGTCGCGCTCGGCGCAACCCGGCTCGACATCCGTCCCGTCCACCGGTTCGCCGGCGGCGGGCTGCCGACCGGCGCGCCCCTCGGCTACTCGTTCGAACGCAATGGCCAGCCGGTCGGCGCGGTCGATCTCAACGGCACCAGCCGGACGATCCACGCACCGCGCCAACGCGGCCCCGAGCGCGACGCCGTCCTGCTCGCCGGGCTGGCACTCGCCGTCATGCTGGAGCCGGCGGACTAACTCCGGCCGTGTTGTCCCGGCGAGCCCCCGCATCTTCGCTCCACCGGCATGCCCGCTTTCGCGAAGGCCGCGGGACCGCTAGGGCCGGCGCATGACCCTTCGCACCGGTGGCCGCCTCCTCGTCGACCAGCTCCGCATCCAGGGCTGCGACCGTCTCTTCACCGTTCCCGGCGAGAGCTTCCTCGCCGTGCTCGACGCGCTTCACGACACGCCCGAGATCGAGACGGTGGTGTGCCGGCAGGAAGGGGGGGTCACCTACATGGCCGACGCCGACGGCAAGCTGACCGGCCGTCCCGGCATCGCCTTCGTGACCCGCGGACCGGGCGCGACCAATGCCAGCGCGGGCGTCCATGTCGCGTTCCAGGACTCGACGCCCATGATCCTGTTCGTCGGCGACCTCGACCGGGCCGACCGCGACCGCGAGGGCTTCCAGGAAATTGACATGGCGGCCTTCTTCGCGCCGGTCGCGAAGTGGGCGGCACGGATCGACGATGCGCGGCGGATCCCCGAATATGTCGCCCGCGCCTGGCGCACCGCGACCGCCGGGCGGCCGGGCCCGGTCGTGCTCGCCATCCCCGAGGACATGCTGCGCGACGAGGTCGAGGCGCTCGACCGACCGCCAGTGCCGCCGGTCGCCGAGATGCCCGATCCCGGCGCGGTCGCCGCCTTGTTCGAGCTTTTGAAGGACGCCGCGGCGCCTCTGGCGATCGTCGGCGGGGCCGACTGGAGCCCGGCCGCCGCGCATCATTTCGCGCGCTGGGCGGCGCGGGTCGGCTTGCCGGTCGCCGCCGCCTTCCGCCGCCAGGACGCGATCGACAACCGCTGCCCGGTCTACGCCGGCCAGCTCGGCTACGGCCCCAATCCCAAGCTCCAGCAGCGGATCCGCGACGCCGACCTGCTGCTCGTGGTCGGCGCCCGGCTCGGCGAATCGACGACCGACGGCTACAAGCTCGTCACCCCCGACCACCCCGGGCAGATTCTCGTCCACGTCCACCCCGACCCGATGGAGCTCGACCGCGTCTACCGCGCCGACCTGCCGATCATCAGCGACATGGGCGAGTTCGCGCAGATGCTCGACGCGTGGGAGGATCCCGAGCTGGTCCCCTTCTCGAGCGGCCCGGTTGCCCATGCCGAGTGGCTCGACTGGTCCGAACCCAAGCCGCGCGAGGGCGTCGCGCTCGATCTCGGGCCGTGCGTCAAGGCAATGCGCGAGGCGCTTCCCGCCGACACCATCATCTGCAACGGCGCGGGCAATTTCTCCGGCTGGTGGCACCGCTACTGGCGCTACGCCGGGCCGCCCTGCCAGCTGGCGCCGACCAGCGGATCGATGGGCTACGGCCTTCCCGCCGCGGTCGCCGCCGCGATCCGCTTCCGCGAGCGCAGCGTCGTGTGCGTCGCGGGAGACGGCGACTTCCTGATGAACGGCCAGGAGCTGGCGACCGCCGCTCAACAGGGCGCGAGCCTGCTCGTCATCCTGGTCGACAACGGCGCCTACGGCACGATCCGCATGCACCAGGAACGGGAATATCCAAACCGCGTCAGCGCGACGCAGCTGACCAACCCGGACTTCGCCGCGCTGGCCCGCGCCTATGGCGGCTGGGCCGAGACGGTGGAGCGGACGGCGGACTTCGCGCCGGCGCTGGACCGCGCGCTCGAGCGGGACGGGATCCGCCTGCTGCATTGCCGGACCGACGTCGAGGTCATCAGCAACGCGACGACGATCAGCAGGCTGCGCAGCCGATCCTGACCCCGGTTGGGGCTCGCGAACAGTACCCGCGACAAGGTTCCGCCAAGTGAACCTCGGTTGGTCGCTTATCCGCTGTTCGACCAAGCGCGGGTTCTATTAACAGACGTTAGCAAGTTTGCGCTCGCTTCTTAACCTGTGTCATTTGAGCACAAGTGAATCTCTGATGAACATTGTCCCGGACGCGGAGGGGCGTCCTTTTTCAGAGGGCTCACTTATGGCAACTCGTAGCACTGGTAGCGTCAAGCGTGGATTCGCCGCGATGGATCCGGGCAAGCAGCGGGAAATCGCGAGCAAGGGCGGCAAGGCGAGCGGCGGCAATTTCGCCAACGACCGCCTGCGCGCGGCCGAAGCCGGGCGGGTCGGCGGGCGCGCCAGCCATGGCGGTGGCCGCCGTGTGGAAGCGCACAGCTGATCTACTTTTCCGGGGGCCGGGCCATCGCGGTCCGGCCCTTCGGATCCCGCTGCTGGCGCGGTCGCTGCGCTGGCTCAGCCATCTCCTTCGACCAGCGGAACGAAGCGGACCGGACCCAGATCGTCCCGGGCCCAGCCGCCATGCCCGGAGCGCCACTGGCGGACCAGTCGCTGCTCGCCCCCGCCCACCCCGACCGGCGCCACGATCGCGCCGCCGCTCGCCAGCTGGTCGAGCCAGGCGCGCGGCAGGTCGGGGCCGCACGCCGAGCCGATGATGGCGTCGAACGGCGCCGCTGAAGGCCAGCCTCGAGCCCCGTCACCGCCGACGATACACCCGTTCGCCAAGCCGAGACCGCGAAGCCGCCATTCGGCCAGCCGGCACAGTTCCGGGTGCCGCTCGATCCCGACCACCTCGCGCGCGAGCAGCGCCAGCACCGCCGCGGCATAGCCCGAGCCCGAACCGACCTCGAGCACGCGGTCGCCCGGGCCGACCCGCGCCGCCTCGATCATCCTCGCGACGATATAGGGCTGGCTGATCGTCTGCCCGCACGCGATCGGCAGCGGCGAGTCGTCGTAGGCGCGCTCCGCCAGCTCGGGTGCCACGAACAGCTCCCGCGGCACCGTGCGGAAGGCGGCGAGCAGCACCGGGTCGCGGATCCCGCGTCCCTCGATCTGCTCGGCGACCATCCGTCGCCGGGCCGAGTCGAGGTCGGGTCTGCTGCCCATGGCACCGCCTTTCCGCGCTTATTCGCTGCCCGTCTCGTCCTCGTTCTCGGTCGGTTCGGGAAGCGGGAAGTGGACGATCCCGTCGTGCCGCCAACGACGGCGGCGCTGCGGCAGCTCCTCGTCCTCCTCGGCCTCGTGCCCCAGCCTGCCATAGGCGTCGCGAAGGCTCTGCCCGAGCAGGAACAGGCTGTTCTCCCAGTCCCGGAAACTTCCTCGGTCGCTGTTGTGAACGGCCATCGCCAGCGTCCCCACTTGGATGAATGGAACGTCGCGAAGCCATGCTTCGGTTCCGCTCGATCCAGCTTGGTGGCGAAAGTTTGGCGCTGTCGGACCGGGCGGCGTCCGCCCCCTAAGGTCAGATCAGGCCGGCGAGCGGGCTCGACGGGTCGGCGTAGCGGCGCTTGGGCATCCGCCCGGCGCGATAGGCGAGTCGCCCCGCCTCGACCGCCGCCTTCATCGCGCGGGCCATCAGCACCGGGTTCTTCGCCTCGGCGATCGCGGTGTTCATCAGCACCCCGTCGCAGCCCAGCTCCATCGCCGCCGCCGCGTCGCTCGCGGTGCCGACACCGGCGTCGACCAGCACCGGCACCTTGGCCTGCTCGACGATCAGGCGGATCGTCACCGGGTTCTGCACGCCCAGCCCCGAACCGATCGGAGCGCCCAGCGGCATCACCGCCACCGCGCCCGCATCCTCGCAACGCTTGGCCATGATCGGGTCGTCGGTCGAATAGACCATCACCTCGAACCCTTCCTTCGCCAGCAGCTCGCAGGCTCGGATCGTCTCGATCATGTCGGGGTAGAGCGTCTTCGCCTCCGCCAGCACCTCGAGCTTGACCAGGGTCCAGCCCCCCGCCTCGCGCGCCAGCCGGAGCGTCCGGATCGCCTCCTCCGCCGTGAAGCAACCGGCGGTGTTGGGCAGGTACACGACCTTGTTCGGGTCGATGTGGTCGGTCAGCATCGGCGCGCTCGGGTCCGACACGTTGACCCGCCGCACAGCGACCGTGACGATCTCCGCGCCCGAGGCGGCAACCGCGGCGGCATTCTCCTCGAGGCTCTTGTACTTGCCGGTGCCGACGATCAGCCGCGAGGTGAAGTGGCGGCCGGCAACGCTCCAGCCGTCGGCGTCGATTGTTTGGGGGGCGTTCACTCAGCCTCCTCCTACGAAAGTGACGATCTCATAGTCGTCGCCGTCCTCGACCTCGACATCGGCGAGGGTCGAGCGCGGGACGACCTCCAGGTTGCGCTCGACCGCCACCTTGGCCGGGTCGAGCCCGAGCTCCTGCACCAGTCCGGCGATGCTGGTCCCCGGGGCGACCCGGCGGTGCTCGCCGTTGACAGTGACGGCGTGGGTTGAATCGAGGCTCATTGACGGAAGGCCTTAGTCTCATGCAGCAAGCGTCCGCAATGACCGCGACCGTCTTCGTCCTCAACGGGCCCAACCTCAACCTCCTCGGCACCCGCGAGCCGGAGGTCTACGGCCGCGACACGCTCGACGACATCGGCGCCTCGCTCCACGACCAGGCGGGCGGGCTCGGGCTCGCCATCGACATGCGCCAGTCGAACCACGAGGGTCACCTCATCGACTGGCTGCACGAGGCGCAGCGCGACGGCGCCAGGGCGGTGATCCTCAACGCCGGCGGCCTGACTCATAGCAGCGTCGCGCTGCGCGACGCGGTCGCGGCCATCACCCTGCCCGTCATCGAGGTGCACCTCAGCAATCCCCACGCCCGCGAGTCCTTTCGCCACCGGAGCCTGATTGCGCCCGTGTGCCGCGGAACGATCCAGGGGTTCGGCGCGCTGTCCTATCGGCTGGCACTGGACGCGGCGGCCCGGCTCTGACAGAGCGCCCGCTTTCCTTTTTCCACGCATTCAGGGGTTTCGATGGCTGATCAGGCCGAACAGGGTGGTTTCAACGAGCGGATGCGGATCGACGGCTCGCTGGTGCGCGAGCTTGCCGAGCTGCTCGCGGCGAACGAGCTCAGCGAGATCGAGGTCGAGGACGGCTCGCGCAAGATCCGCGTCCGCCGCGAGATCCACGTCGCCGCCGCGCCGCTGACCTACGCCGCCGCGCCCGCGCCGGCCGCGGCCCCGATGCCCGCCGCTGCGCCGGGGGCGCCGGCCGCTCCGGCTGCGTCCGCCGAACCCGCGCTTCCCTCGGGCGAGCAGGTCAAGTCGCCAATGGTCGGCACCGCCTATCTCTCCGCCAGCCCGGGCGCCGCGCCGTTCGTCAGCGCCGGCGCGACCGTCAAGCAGGGGGAGACGCTGCTGATCGTCGAGGCAATGAAGGTGATGAACCCGATCACCGCGCCGCGCGCCGGCACCGTCAAGCAGGTCCTGGTGTCCGACGGCCAGCCGGTCGAGTTCGACCAGGCCCTCGTCGTTATCGAGTAGGCGTTCCCCTCCATGCCCATCACCAAGCTGCTCATCGCGAACCGCGGCGAGATCGCGCTCCGCATCCACCGGGCCTGCCACGAGCTGGGCATCCGGACGGTGGCGGTCCACTCGACCGCCGACAGCGACGCGATGCACGTGCGGCTGGCCGACGAGGCGGTGTGCATCGGCCCGCCGGCGGCGACCAATTCCTACCTCAACATGCCCAACATCATCTCGGCCGCCGAGATCACCCACGCCGACGCGATCCATCCCGGCTACGGCTTCCTCTCCGAGAACGCCCAGTTCGCCGAGATCGTCGAGAGCCACGGGATCGTCTGGGTCGGCCCGAAGCCCGAGCATATCCGGGTGATGGGCGACAAGGTCGAGGCGAAGCGCACCGCCGCCAAGCTCGGCCTGCCGCTGGTCCCCGGCTCGCCCGGCCCGATCGAGAGCGTCGCCGAGGCGAAGGAGATCGCCGCGGAGATCGGCTATCCGGTGCTGATCAAGGCCGCCTCGGGCGGCGGCGGGCGCGGCATGAAGGTGGTGCCCGACGAAGACCAGCTCGAGAGCCTGATGATGCAGGCGGCGTCGGAAGCCAAGGCGGCGTTCGGCGACGACACCGTCTACATGGAGAAATATCTCGGCGATCCGCGCCACATCGAGTTCCAGGTGTTCGGCGACGGCGACGGCAAGGCGATCCACCTCGGCGAGCGCGACTGCTCGATCCAGCGCCGCCACCAGAAGGTGATCGAGGAAGCCCCCTCGCCCGTCATCAGCGTCGAGCAGCGCAACCAGATGGGCGGGGTGGTCGCCAAGGCGATGGCCGAGATGGGCTATCGGGGCGCGGGGACGATCGAGTTCCTCTACGAGGACGGCGAGTTCTACTTCATCGAGATGAACACCCGGCTCCAGGTCGAGCATCCGGTGACCGAGATGATCACCGGGATCGATCTCGTCCGCGAGCAGATCCGGGTCGCCAGTGGTGACGGCCTGTCCTGCACCCAGGACCAGGTTCGCATCCACGGGCACGCGATCGAGTGCCGGATCAACGCCGAGGATCCCGAGACCTTCGCGCCCTCGCCCGGCACGGTGAAGAATTATGTCGCGCCCGGCGGCATGCACGTCCGGGTCGATAGCGGGCTCTACACCGGCTACCGCGTGCCGCCCTACTACGACAGCATGATCGGCAAGCTGATCGTCTACGGGCTCGACCGCGAGGAGGCGATCATGCGCCTCAAGCGCGCGCTCGAGGAGTTCGTGGTCGAGGGAATGAAGACCACCATTCCCCTTCACCAGCGGATCGCGAAGGACCCGGCGTTCCTTGCCGGCGATTACACGATCAAGTGGCTGGAGCGCTGGCTCGAGGAGCAGCGGGCCTAGCAGGGGTTGTTGCGGGGCCGATAGGTCTCGATTAGCAAGTCATCTGGATGGAAGAAGCGAGTCGCGTGGCTGGGAAGCCTGCGCGGCCGGGCGCGTACTTGTTCGGGGCTTCCGCGCGGGAATGGACCCACGGATTTCTGCTGCTGGCCACCTACGCGGCCGCGGCATGGTTCGGTTTGCGCTGGGCGATGGTCAGCGGTGCGGCTTCGCCCGTCTGGCCGGCGGCCGGGATCGGGCTGGCGGCGCTGCTCGTGTGGGGCAAGCGGCTGTGGCCGGCCATCTCGCTCGGAACGCTGATCGCCTATCAGCTGAACGATAATCCGAACCCCTTGTGGACGCAGCTGATCGCCGGCCTCGGCAACGGCCTGGCGACCGTGGTGGCGGCCAGTGTCCACGACTGGGTCGCCGGCGAGAAGCCGAAGTTTCCCGGCGTTCGCGAGACGGCCGGGCTGCTCCTCGCGTCCGCCGCGCTGACGCTCTGCTCGACCAGCGCCGGGGTCGGCGCCCTGCAGCTGGCGGGCGCGATCCAGCCCGGGATGCTGGCGCAGGTCGCCGCCGGTTGGCTGTTCGGCGACTGGGCGGGAGCGATGATCGTCGGGGCGCTGCTGCTGTCGTGGCGCGACGGGTCGGTCATGCGAGCGCCGCTCGGCGAACGGCTGCAGCTTCCCTTGGCAATCGCGCTGACCGCGTTCGTCGTCACGTTCGTCTTCACGCTTCCGTCCGGCCCGCGGGCATGGCTCGTCTACCCGCCGCTCGTCTGGGCGGCGCTGGCGACGCGGGTGCGCGGGGCAAGCCTCAGCCTGACGCTTCTGACCGCCATCTCGATCTACGGAACGCACCGCGGCCTCGGGCCTTTTGGATCGGTGCCGCCGGACGTCCGGGCGGGACTGGGGCTTCTCCAGCAATATCTGGTGATCACCGCCGCGACCATTCTCCTGCTCGCCGCGATCGCCGACGAGCGGCGGTGGGAAAGCAAGCTGCGGCGGACCGCCGAGCAGCTGGTCGAGCGCGACGGGCAGCTGGCACTGGCGATCGAACATGTGCCGGCGGGTATCGCCATGTACGACCGCGACATGCGCTACATCGCCGCATCGGAACGCCATCGGGCCGACTGCGGCCTGGCCGGAAGCCCGGTCGGCCGACTTCATTCCGACCTCTTCCCCGACTTCCCCGAGGAGCTCCGCGCCATCCACCGCAAGGTGCTCGACGAGGGTGCCGAGTATCGCGAAGAGGAAAGCGAGATCGCGCTTCCGGACGGGCGGACCCGGCGGCTGCGGTGGGGCGCTCGGCCGTGGCGCTGTGCCGACGGTAAGATCGGCGGGCTGGTGCTGTTCAGCGAGGACGTCACCGAGCGCCACGCCGCCGAGCAGCGCGAGCGGCTGCTGACGACCGAGGTCGACCATCGCGCCAAGAACCTGCTGGCGGTCGTCCAGTCGGTCGTCCAGCTCACCCGCGCCGAGACGATGGCCGAGTTCAAGGCGAGCGTCGAAGGGCGCATCCAGGCGCTGGCACGAACCCACAGCCTGCTCGCCGACTCGCGCTGGGACGGGGTCGAGCTGACCCGGCTGATCGAGGACGAGCTCGCCCCCTACGCGCTCGATACGCGGGTCAGCATGGACGGGCCGCCGCTGCGGCTGC
Organism: Sphingomonas ginkgonis; assembly: GCF_003970925.1. Taxonomy (NCBI): domain Bacteria; kingdom Pseudomonadati; phylum Pseudomonadota; class Alphaproteobacteria; order Sphingomonadales; family Sphingomonadaceae; genus Sphingomonas; species Sphingomonas ginkgonis. The sequence continues at coordinate 1,071,080 of NZ_RWJF01000001.1, read as the reverse complement.
TCCCGCCGGCGGCGCAGAGCCTCGGGCTCATCCTCCACGAGCTGGTCACCAACGCGGTCAAGTACGGCGTGCTCGGCGTGCTCGGCGGGCGGGTGGCGATCCGCTGGGGGGTCGGCGAGCGCTGGGGCGGGAGCGACCAGCGCTTCATCCTCCTGTGGATCGAGAGCGGCGGGCGCCCGACGCAGGAGCCGGAGCACCGCGGGTTCGGCTCCACCCTGATCCAGGCCAGCGTTCGCAACCAGCTGCACGGCGCGGTCGCCTACGAGTGGGGCGATCAGGGGGTGGAGATCAAGCTCGACATTCCCTGCGACGCGCTGCTCCGCCGGGCGCCGGCCGAGGACGATGTGGCCTCGCCCGGCGACGCGCCCGATCCGGCCGCCTTCCGCAAGCCGTCGTCGTGCCGGGTGCTGGTGCTCGAGGACGAGCCGCTGATCGCGCTGCAGCTGGAGGACTCGCTGATCGAGGGCGGCTGCGAGGTGGTCGGGGTGGCGAGCACGGTCGAGCAGGCGCTCGAGATGATCGAGCAACGCCGCCCCACCGCGGCGGTTCTCGATATCAATTTGGGCGATGTGACCAGTTTTACGGTTGCGGACCGCCTAACCGCCCTCGCCCTCCCCTTCATCTTCTGCACGGGATACGCCGGGGCTGCGGCGGTGCCGGATCGGTTCGCGGCGGTTCCGGTCATCCGCAAGCCGTTCAACCCGCGGACGATCACCGCCTGGTTCATCGAGCCGAGCGAGGAGCGCGCGAAAGTCGGGCCGCGGCATTCGGTCTGAGGGTGGCGACCGGCCGCCTCTGAGGGCAGTGAGACGGCCGGCCGCGGGCGGCGCGAGTATCCGGGAGTGATCCCGAGCCGCTCACTGACAGTTACGGGCGGCACGCTCCGGCGGATGCGTCCTCTTCAGATTTCCTGGAGCCGACCAGACGCGACAACCGGACCGGTCGGCAGGCCGGTCGTCGAACCGCCCACCGGTTCCCTGGACAGCGCGATCGTCGCGCCGGATTTCAGATAATCGAGCATCGGCGACGGCATCGCCATTCGGTCCATCCGGCCCGCGCGCACAAGGCCGAGCGACAACGGCTTGGCCCCGGTCGAGGCGGGGATTAACCAGAGCTGATGGTCGCGCCCGGCAACCGCCCTGATCGTGGCGGCATCGACCAGCAGCGCGCTTGTTCCCGGAACGATCGACACCGAGACGACGCCCGGCCCCTTGGTCATCGGGAGCGATGCCATCATCGTCGAACGGCTGATCGGGGCCGGCCCGACCGGCGTCGGTCGCGGCGCCGGTGGAGGCGTCCGCCCCATGGGGATGACCAGGACAAGCGCGAGGCTCGCGGCGATGGCGCTGGCGAGACCGGTCGCACCCTTCCAGCGGCGGATCCGCCGCTGGAGGTCGATCAGCTCGGCACCGGCGCCCGGCACCTGCGAGCGGTCGATGGCCTCGACCACCCTGGCCCACAGCGACTCGGGGGGAAGCCGATCCGCCACCTCGTCGAGCAACGGGGCCAGCCGGTTGCGCCATTCGGACAGCTGGTCGCCAAACACTGCGTCGGTCGCTTCCAGCCGACGGGCCTCGAGCAGCTCTTCCCCCTCGAGAAGGCCGACGGCGTGCTCGGCGGCGAGAAGTTCGAGCTCGGTCATGCTTCGAGGCACGCGCGAAGCTGCTGCAGGCCGCGCCGGATCCAGCTCTTCATGGTTCCGAGTGGAACTTCGGCCCGCCCGGCCAGCTGCGAGTAGGTCAGGCCGTCGAAGAAGGCTGTCCGGATCGACACCCGGCTATGCTCCTCGAGCGTGTCGAGGCAGCGGTGCAGCCGAGTCTCTTCCTCGGTCTGCGCGGCTACGGCAAAGGCGCTCGGCCGGTCGTCGCCGACATTTGCCGCCGCCTCGATCGGGGCCGTGTCTCGGCTGCGGCGCGCGGAGCGCAGCCGGTCGATGGCGCGGTTCCGTGCGAAGCTCGCCAGCCAGCTGATGGGGCTTGCCCGATCGGGATCGAAGCTTCCCGCACGCCGCCACAGACTGACGTAGACTTCCTGCAACGCGTCCTCCGCCTCCTCGGCATCTCCCAAGATACGGAAGCAGATGCCGAACAGCTTCGCGCTGGTCATCTCGTAAACGGTCTGGAGCGCCTGTCGGTCGCCATCGGCCATGCAGCGCAGGGCTTCCACCAGCCTTGCGCGTTGGGCCGCACCATCCAGAACCGCTGCATCCGACACGATTTCGCCCTGCCATGACCCGCTGCCCGCAACAATGAGCGGCCCGGGCGATTGTTGCAGTGAGGAAAGGTTGGCCGAACTTGGTAAATCGAGATTCAACAGGATCGCGGGATCTGGTGTACTTGGCCGGCGACCCGGAACTCGGCTCCGGTGCGACCACCACCGGCGACTTCCTGTTCGAGCATGCGCCGGTAGCGATGGCCGAAGCGGATGTCCGCTCGCGCCGGCTGGTGCGGGTAAACGCGGCGTTCCAGCGGCTCCTCGGCTATGATGAGGGCGAGCTGCAGGCCAAGGTGATCGTCGATTTCGTTCATCCGGACGACCGCTCGACGACCGAGGCCCAGCTCAGCGACCTGATGGCCGGACGAAGCACCGGCTTCGAGGCGGAGAAAACCTATGTGCGGAAGGACGGTTCGCCCGTTCCCGTCTGCGTCAGGGCCGCGCTCATCAAGGGCCATCAAGGCGTTCGGGCGGTCGCCGTCGTCAACGATCTCAGCGAGCAGCGGCGTGCCGAGCACGAGCTCAGCGCCAGGGAGCAGGAGCTGGCCGAGACCGCCCGCCGCTTCGACCGCCTCAACGATGTACAGCGCAGGACTCGGGAAGAAGCCGAGCGCAGTGCCGAGGTCGCCGCAGCGGCGCAGACCCTCGCGAGAACGTCCATCTACGTCTACGACCCCGAGAGCGACACGATCTCGGAGAACAGCCACCTTGCCGAGGTGACCGGCTACGGCACGATGCACCGGCTCGGCGACTGGCTCTCGATCGTGCATCCGGACGACTGCGGGGGGGTCAGGGATGCGGTCACTGCCGCGCTCGACCATGAGGCCCGCTTCGAGAAGCGCTACCGCATCCGCCACGCCGACGGGCGGGTCGTCTGGATCAATGATGTCGCGACGATCTTGCGCGACGATCGCGGGTCGGCGTGTCGCTGGGTGGGAGCCATCACCGACGTCAGCGAGCATCAGCAGGCCGAGGAGCAGCTGCAGTCCCGCAACGCGGATTTCGAGACGCTCGCCGATCACATGCCGGCGCTCTGCTGGATGGCCTATGGTGACGGCGCCATCTACTGGTACAACCGCCGCTGGTACGAATATACCGGCACCGACTTCGCTGCTATGCAGGGATGGGGCTGGCGTCAGGTCCACCACCCCGACACGCTCGGCGAGGTCGAACGCCGCTGGACCGAGTCGCTAAGGACCGGCCGCGAGTTCGAGATGACCTTCCCCCTGCTCGGCTGGGACGGCATCTACCGGCCCTTCCTGACCAGGATCGTGCCCGTCCGAAACCAGGCCGGCGAGATCGTCCGCTGGTTCGGGACGAACACCGACGTCGATGCCCTCAAGCGGACCGAGGACGAACTGCGGCTTCGCACCGCCGAACTCGAGACGCTGCTCACCAGCGCGCCGATCAGCCTCGCCTACTTCGATCGCTCGCACCGGTTCATTCGGGTCAATCGCGAGCTCGCCGAGATAAACGGCCGTCCCGTCGCTGCGCATCTTGGCCGGACCCTGCACGAACTGGCGCCGCACAACGCCGCGACGCTGGGTTCGGCGATCGACAAGGTTTTCGACACGGGCATGCCGATGCGCGAGTTCGAGATCGCGAACGATCCCGCAAGCCAGGCCGGTGCGCAGCGGCACTGGATGGTCGGCCTGTTCCCGGTCAAGACCGGCCACCAGGTCACGGCCGCGGGCCTCTGGATGATCGAGATCAGCGATCGCAAGGCCGCGGAAGATCGCGAGAAGCTGCTCGCGCGCGAGGTCGACCACCGCGCCAAGAACCTGCTCGCGGTGATCCAGTCGATCGTGCAGCTTTCCCGCGACGTCGAGCCGGACAGCTTTCGCCAGTCGGTGATCGGGCGGATCCAGGCCCTTTCGCGCGCGCACAGCCTGCTGGCGGACGCTCGCTGGGACGGAGTGGAACTGTCGCAGCTCGCCACCGAGGAGCTCGCGCCCTATGTCAGCATCGGCGACAAGCGGCTCCACGTGGGCGGTCCGCCCATCCTGCTGCGCCCGGCCGCCGCGCAGGGACTTGGGCTCGTGCTCCACGAGCTGGCGACCAACGCCGCGAAATATGGCGCGCTTAAGCAGGCCACGGGATCGCTCGACATCCACTGGAACGTCAGCGGCAGCGACGGAGCCGAGCAGATCGACATCCAGTGGGCGGAACACGGCGCCCGCGACGTCGTCCGTCCGCAGAAGCAGGGCTTCGGGTCGACGATGATCCGCGCGACGGTGGAGCGGCAGCTGCGCGGGCATCTTAGCTATGACTGGCGGTCGGACGGCGCCGTGGTCACCATGAGCGTTCCCGCGGAGCATCTGCGAACCGAGCGGGTGGACGGCTGACTTCTTCGAGCCCCTGGATTGACCTAGAGCCGAGGCATGAAGGTGACCATCTCTCACCATTCCGGCTGTGGACCGACACAGATCCGGTCCGCGGCCGTGGAGGCGTGAACAGACCTCTCCTGCCGCCGACGATCGCTGGTCGTCAGCCATGAGCGCGCTCGATCCCAAGCTGCTCCTCCACGGCTATGCCGCCGGCATTTTCCCGATGGCGGAAAGCCGCACCTCGAGCGAGCTGTTCTGGGTAGAGCCCAAGGAGCGAGCGGTCCTTCCGCTCGATCGCTTCCATCTCTCCCGCTCGCTGCGCAAGCTGGTCCGGTCGGGGCGCTTTACCGTGACGAGCGACCGAGCCTTCCCGACGGTCCTGGCAGGTTGCGCAGACCGCGAGGAGACGTGGATCAACACCGACATCGAGCGGGCCGTGATCGCCCTCCATGCGGCGGGACATGCTCACTCGGTGGAAGTCTGGGACGCGGCAGGAGCGCTCGTTGGCGGCCTGTATGGAGTCAAGCTGCGCCACGCCTTCTTCGGCGAGTCGATGTTCAGCCGGGTCCGCGACGCCTCCAAGGTGGCAATCGCCTGGCTGGTGGCTCGGCTGCGGATCGGCGGCTTCACCCTGCTCGACTGCCAGTTCATGACCGAGCACCTCGCCTCGCTCGGCGCGGTGTCGCTCAGCCGCGACGATTACGCCCGGTTGCTGACCGCGGCGGTGGAAGGTTCGGGAGAACCGGAGTCGTTGGCGGAGTTCACGGCGCTGGACCGGTTACTCGAGGCATCGGGAGCGGCGGACTCGCCCGGCGCGGCGGGGAAAGTCATCGCGCAGCTCTTGGGCCAGACATCGTAGAGCGGGTGCTCGACGACGTTGAGCGACGGGCTCTCCTTATAGAGCCAGCCCGAGAAGACCCGGCGCCACCCCTTGTCGGGTTGCTGGACGTCGAGCTGGACGAAGGCGCCGGTCAGCCGCTCCTCTTCCCACGGGGCCGTCGTCTCGCAGGCCCGAAGACGAACGATCGCGTCCTTGACCCGGATCGCCTGCCCCGGCTTCAGCGTAATATCGCGCTCGATTCCGTTGCGCTTGTTCAGCAGCCCGAGCACGGCTACCCGTTCCGCCATCGGGGTCACCGTCGCGGCTGGAGCGACAACCGGGGGCGCGGTCTTCACCGTCACTGTTGAGCGCTTCTGGGGCTGGGCAGGCGGCTGCGACCGGTTGCAACCGGCGAGCGCCAGGAGCGACAGCGAAACAGACGTAAGGACGCGGTTCACGTCAGTCCGGGATCCAGGCCTGGTAATCCCCGGTCGTCGCCGGACGCTGCTCGCCGCGCGACAGCGAACCGCTGGGCCGCCAAGCCTCGTCGGTGCCGGTGCGGTTGGGCTCCGGCGGGATCTGGAACGGGCGGCGCGGCGGCAGCGCCTTCTCCGGCAGCTCGTCGATGGTGCCCCGGAGCCAGGCATACCAGGCAGGCGGGGTCCGGCTCGCGTCGGTGCTGCCGTTGTAGACGACCCATCGCCGTGCCGGGTTCTTCTTGTGCTGGTAGTAGACGTTCCCGGCCTCGTCGCGGCCGACCTCGCTGCCGTGCCGCTGCGTGAACAGCGCCGTGCCGAAGGTCATGCCGGTCCACCAGGTCGGCTTGAAGAAGTTGCCAAGCAATCCCATGCGGTCGCCTCTGCCCGGTCGAGGAGCTTATGGCAAGGCGGCTGCGGCGGCTAGCCGGGCCACTTCACCGTGTCGCCCGGCTTGATGCCGAGCTGGGCCGCGGTGCCCCCGTTCAGCTCCAGGACCGCGCCGATCGGCGTGCTGCCGGGCCCCACCGGATCCAGCGACAGCGGTGCGGCGGTTCGGATGTCGGCGATGGTGCCGTCACCCTTGATGAACAGCATGTCCAGCGGGATGAGCGTGTTCTTCATCCAGAAATTGACTTGTTGCGGCGGCGAATAGGGGAAGATCATGCCGTGGTCCGCGGCCATGGTCTGGCGGTTCATCAGCCCATATTCCTGCTGCTGCGCCGTCCGGGCGATCTCGACGGTGAAGCGATGCTCTCCGTTGGCGCTGCGGATCACCAGCGGCGCCTGCTCCAGGCCGGCTGGCGACAGGCCGAGCGCCGGCTGGTTAGACGAGTGACAGGCGGTCATGGCAAATCCGAGCGGCAGAAGCACCGCGGCAAGGGTCAGGCGGGCAGTCGCAGTTCCACGGCGGTGAGACCCTTGCGCCCCTCCGCGATGCGCGCCTCGAAACGCTGTCCCGGCTCCAGGTCCGCCAGCCCCGCCTGCCGCACCGTCTCCATGTGCAGGAAGATATCCTGTGCCAGCGCGCTCGGCCGATTGAGGAAGCCGTAACCCTTGACGCGGTTGAACCATTTGACCTCCACCAGCTCGAACGGGCCCGCATCCTCGGCCAGCGCCTGGCGATCGGACCGGTCGGCCGATCGGGCGGGCGCCGCCGGGCGGACGGGCACGGCTTCGGAGAGATCAATGGCGAGCACGCGGCCTGCCTGCAAGCCACGATCGGAAGTCACGACCGTGCAGCTGATGATTGCGCCTTCCGGAACACTGCGGCGGCCGTGATCCTTGAGCACGCTGTAGTGGACCAGCACGTCCCCGTCGCAGTCCTCGCTGACGAGGAAGCCGAACCCGCGAGTCGTATCGAACCACTTCACCCGGCCGCGAATGGCCTCTCCCACGTCGGGAAGGGAAGCCGCTTTCACGCCCTCGGCGGAGCGTTCCTCGTCCATGGACACCATCGGTTGCACAGCGCACCTCTTACCACGGTCCGTCCACGCAACAAAGCTCGCATTTCTGCGGTATTTTGCCTTAACTATGGCAACAAACGGGGTTCGTTGCCGGAGTTACTTAATTCTAGCACAGCCTTGGCAACGGCGAAACTATGTCCGGCCCTCATCATCGCGGCGAGCGCCTTGTCGCGGAGTTTCGGGTCATGCTGGGGCTGCGCGGCGAACGGCCCCAGTCGCCGCTTTCGCGCAAAGCGGAGCGCCGCTTCGAACGCCTGATCCTGAGCGAGGGTGCGGGCGTCGGTTCGGTCCTCGTCCGCCACGCCGGCCGCCGCGAGCACCTGCGAAACCCGCCGTTCACCGTACCCGCGCGCCAGCAGGGAGCGCGACCGCGCCTCGGCGAACGCCCGGTCGTCGACCAGCCCCAGTTCAACCATTCGCGCGGTCAGGCGGTCGAGATCGGGCTCCTCCGCCCCGTCCCACCCGCGCTCCCTGAGCTTGCGGCCGAGATAGGAGCGAAGCTTGGCGGCGGTGGTCGCGAACCGGGCAACATAGGCCATCGCCAGTTCCCGCAGCGCCGTTTCGTCGAGCGGACGCGCCGCGCGTTCCCCTCTTGCTTTTCTCATCGCGCCCTTTTTGTGCCACAGTCGGACAGGATGAGCCACATCTGGCGCCTGGCGCCGTTTTTTCAGATCAATGGTTCAGGACAATATGGTGCTCGACGGCCACAAGCAGACAGCAGCCGAGCTGACGCCCCCGGGCGCCACCCCCACCGTCGACCGCCAGCCGCGTCGTATCGCCGATTTCGCGACCATCGGCGCCGCGCTCGACTATGCGGCCGAAGGCTGCCGCGGGCTCAACTTCCACGATCCGCGCGGCTCGCTGGTCCGGGCCTATCCCTATGCCGAACTGCGCGCCGACGCGCTCGACCATGCCCGCCGCTTCATCTCGCTCGGCCTAGCGAAGGGCGACCGCCTGGCCCTGGTGGCGGAGACCGGGGCGGAGTTTGCGGCCTGCTTCTTCGGCGCCATCTACGCCGGCCTGTGGCCAGTGCCGCTGCCCCTGCCGACCAGCTTCGGCGGCCGCGAAGCCTATGTCGAACAGCTCAAGGTGATGCTCGGCAGCAGCGACCCCGCGCTCTTCATCTACCCGCCGGAGCTCGCCGACTATGCCCGCGACGCCGCGGACCAGCGCGGGATCGCACACCGGGACTGGACGAGCCTGTCGGCCATCGAGCCGTCGCCGGCCGAGCTGCCGTCGGCCGAGACGGACGAAATCGCCTATCTCCAGTATTCGAGCGGTTCGACCCGCTTCCCGCACGGCGTCGCGATCACCCATCGCGCGCTGCTGGACAATCTTCATGCCCATGGCGTCGGCCTTCAGGTCCAGCCCAACGACCGCTGCATCAGCTGGCTTCCCTGGTACCATGACATGGGGCTGGTCGGCTGCTTCCTGTCGCCGATGAGCCTGCAGATCTCGGTCGATTACATGAAGACCGAGGATTTCGCCCGGCGACCGCTCGCCTGGCTCGACCTCATCACCCGCAACCCGGGCAGCTCGATCAGCTATTCGCCGACGTTCGGCTACGACATCTGCGCGCGCCGGATGAGTTCGCAGACGCGGGCGCGGGAGCGGTTCGACCTCTCCCGCTGGCGGGTCGCGGGCAATGGCGCGGACATGATCCGCCCCGATGTCATGCAGTCGTTCGTCGATGCATTCGCGGACGCTGGCTTTAAGGCGGGCGCCTTCTGCCCGAGCTATGGGCTGGCCGAGGCCACGCTCGCCGTGTCGCTGATGCCGCCCGGCGAGGGAATCCGGCTCGAGCTGGTCGAGGAAGCGGCGCTGTCGGGGGGCGACCCGTCCCAGAAGGAACGCCCGACCCGCTACCGGGCAATCGTCAACTGCGGCCGGCCGGTCACCGGCATGGAGATCGAGATCCGCGACGAGCAGGGGGTTGCCCTGCCGGACCGCGGCATCGGCAAGGTCTGGGTTCGCGGCACCAGCGTCATGGTCGGCTATTTCCGCGATCCCGAGGCGACCGCCGCCTGCCTGCAGGACAACTGGCTCGACACCGGCGACATGGGCTACATGTCGGGTGGCTATATCTTCATCGTCGGTCGCGCCAAGGACATGATCATCATCAACGGGCGCAATCACTGGCCGCAGGACATCGAGTGGGCAGTCGAGCAGCTGCCCGGCTTCAAGTCCGGCGACATCGCCGCCTTCGCGATCACCGGTCCGAGCGGCGAGGAAACCCCCGCGGTGCTCGTCCACTGCCGCGTGTCCGACCCGGAGGAGCGCGGCAAGCTGCGCGATGACATCCGCGAGCGGGTCCGCGCCATCACCGGCATCTCGCCGGTCGTCGAGCTGATCCCGCCGCGCACCCTGCCCCGCACCAGCTCGGGCAAGCTGTCGCGGACCAAGGCGCGCAATCTCTACCTCAGCGGCGAGATCGTGCCCTTCGACATTGCTGCCTGAGCCGGACGCCGGCGGACGCGCCTTGCGCTCCGGCGGCGGGAAAGCTAGGCGGACCTCTGCCTGGAGGGGTATAGCTCAGTTGGTAGAGCATCGGTCTCCAAAACCGAGGGTCGTGGGTTCGAGTCCCTCTGCCCCTGCCAGGCCGGACCGCTTGAAGCGGCGTCCGGGCTTCGCTAAATAGCCCTCGTCCGAGGTCCGGCGGAGCCATCCGCGGACCTCGTTTTTCTATCTCCAGCAAGCCGAGCGAGCAGCAGATCGTGGCCGACAAGATTTCCCCAGGCGAGTTCATCCGGCAGGTCCGCCTGGAAACCAGCAAGGTCGTCTGGCCGTCGCGCCGGGAGACCTTCGCCAGCACCATCATGGTGCTGATCATGGCCGCGATCCTCGCCATCTTCTTCTTCACGGTCGACGGGGCGTTCAACGCGATCGTCAAGTTCCTGCTCGCCCGTCTTTCCGGCTGATCTTACAAGGACGAATTCATCCCATGTCGCGCTGGTACATCATCCACGCCTACTCTGGCTTCGAGAACAAGGTGCGGGAGCAGATCCTCTCCGACGCGCAGCGGCTGGGGCTCGAGAACATGGTCGAGTCGGTCGAAGTGCCGACCGAGAAGGTGACCGAGATCCGCCGCGGCAAGAAGGTCACCAGCGACCGCAAGTTCTTCCCGGGCTACGTACTCGCCAAGCTGGCGATGAGCGACCAGGTCTATCACCTCGTCAAGAACACGCCCAAGGTCACCGGCTTCCTCGGTCCCAACGGCAAGCCGCAGCCGATCAGCGAGGCCGAGGCCGCGCGCATCCTCAACACCAAGGAGGAAGCCGCCGCCGCCGCGCCGAAGCAGAAGGTCAAGGTCGATTACGAGATCGGCGACGCAGTGAAGGTGCTCGACGGTCCGTTCGCCAGCTTCAACGGCGTGGTCGAGGAACTCGACTTCGACCGCAGCCGGGTGAAGGTCAGCGTCTCGATCTTCGGGCGCGCGACACCGGTCGAGCTCGAATTCGAGCAGGTCGAACGGGCGAAGTAAATCATTGCCAGATCGGCGCGGCCAGCGCCATCTTGGCGCTTCAATGGTCAGGTCGAGCTGCGTAATTGCCCGGCTTTCCGCCACGCGTGACGCGGGGCTGGCAGGGGGCTCGGCTTGGACACGGACGACGATTCGCGACTGACCGGCGACTTTGAGGAGGCTTTTCGCGCGAAGAGCCGCCGGCGTCACCGGCGGGCGCGTCGCTCGAACCTCCTCCGTGCGCTGGCGCTGGCGCTGGCGCTGATCGGCGCCATCGCCGCCGGCCTCTGGTGGGCTCAGCTTGCGCTCGAGTAAGCGGCGCCACGACCAAGTGGCCAACCGATTCCCAAACTGTAGCTCAATCTGTTCAGCATCGCCGCAGCGACCGGCCAGCGCATCCGCGCAGCCTCGTCATCGCGCGGCGAAGGTGGAAGAAAATGGAGCGGCGTTGGTCGGCCGCAATGCTCCGGAGGATCAGCCAAGCCGGCTCAAGACGATTGAGAAAGTTGTTTCTCGGTCGGCGCGTTGGATGCGCTCACGGACGGGCATCAAGCTTCGGGCAGCGTAAGCCCATCTCTGCCTTGAGATACCGCCGGACGAGGTGGATATCTTCCTGCCTACCTCTCAGAAGAAGGTCGAGAGCGCTGCCGCCGTTGAACAGCGGTGCCTTGTTGGGCTTTTGCGGCCAGGCGTTGGCGCGGGAGGCTTGGTGCAACAAAGTATGCAAGGCTTTGTAGATGGCCATGAGGTGGGATATCTGAATCATCTGCTCGGAACCCATGGGCGACGGGTTGGCATGCCACTTCGACAGGCTTTGTTCGACCGGCAGCCCCAAGATCGTTCGCTGCTGCGCTTCGGCCAAACCCCACGCGTCAGAGATGGTCGCAAAGATCTTCTTGGCGGTCCGGCTAACTTTTCTTTCTTCTGTGTAGGTCACAGTTTCCTCGTATGCGAAAGCCCGGAAAGTGCTCGCAACCGGCCATACCCTGCCAGCACTCTTATCTTCACGGCGGGGGAATGTTCTGCAACCGACTGGACGTGGAGTAAGCATGACTGACTTCAAGGTAGGCTAACTTGGAAGGTCTGAGGTTGTAACGACTTCAACGACGCAATCGTCCCGGCACAGACTACTCCGCCGCTTAGTCTCGGCAATACTAATTTGAAGTGTTGTTCGTAGCTGCAAGGCGCGCATTTACGGTGGTCAACACAGGTATGCCAGATAGCCAAGCCTCGACTACGATCATCCTATCGGGCATCGTACTAGGTGACCAGTTCGAGAACCCTGAACATGCTCCTGCCGACGCGACAATTGGTAGCTGAATGAAGCGATCAATCGACTATCCACTAGAGAGCAGGCCGATCATTGGCTTCGCAGATGATTATCCGGCAGGGTTCGTCGATCCGCTCCATCTACATCACCGCTCACAGCTGTCCTACGCCGCAAACGGCACCATCGCTGTTCGAACGGAAAGCGCCAGCTTTATTCTGCCGCCGCAACGAGCAATCTGGATCCCTGCCGGCACGATGCACGAGCTACACTGCCGCGCGTCGGTGTCGACCTATACGCTGTACATCGATCCCGAGTTCGACCGCGGTCTCCGGCGCTGCCGCGTGTTCGAAGTCAGCGATCTGGTCCGCGCCCTGATCTTCGAGGTCGGCGGTTTCCCAGCCGACTATGACCTTGCTGGCCGTGAAGGTCGGATCGCGCGCCTCCTCCTCGACGAGGTCGAGCACATGCCGAGCACCCCTAGTGAAATTTTCATGCCAAGTGACCGCCGGCTGCTACGGGTCTGCCACGCCTTGATCGACGATCCTGCCGACCAGCGTGATCTCGATGATTGGGCGGCGATCGCCGGCATGGGGCGGCGCACCTTCACCCGCCTCTTCCGCGAGCAGACCGGCGCCGGTTTCGGGGTCTGGCGGCAGCAGGTACGGCTGATGGCCGCGCTGTCGCTGCTGGCGCAGGGCGAGGCGATCGCCAACGCCGCCTTCGACGTCGGCTACGAGAGCGCGAGCGCCTTCACCGCCATGTTCCACCGCACCTTCGGAATGCCGCCCAGCGCCTATCTCCAGCAGGCCCATCTCAAGCCCCGGCCGATGCAGCGGGCGAGGGGTCCGGCCTGATTGAGGCACCCTTGGGTCCGCTCGCGACGAGCAAGCGCGGCGCGTCCTGCTATGCAGGCGGTTGACCATGACCACCGCCGCCGAGCCCCGTTCCCTGTGGATCCTGCTGCACCGCTGGTTCGGGCTGGGCGCGATGCTGTTCCTTGCGCTCGCCGCGCTCACCGGCTGCATCCTCGTCTTCGCCGCGCCGCTCGACCGCGCGCTTAACGCCGATTTGACGATCCGCCGGAGCAGCGCGCCCGCGCTCCCGCCGCTGGTCGCGGTCGAGCGCTTCGCCGCCGGCCGACCCGCGATGCAGCTGCTTGGATTCCCGCTCCGCCAGCCTGTTGCGCGAACCGTGGCCGTGGACGTCGGGCCGCTGCCGGGAGCGGCGCCGCTCGGGTTCGACCAGATTTTCCTCGATCCCGCCGACGGCTCGCTCGTCGGCACACGGCTCAAGGGACCGGCCTGGGATCGCCGCGGGTTCGTCGCCGGACTGGCGGAATTCCATTACGACCTACTCGCCGGGAAATGGGGCCGCTGGCTGATGGGGGTGCTCGCGCTCGGTTGGCTGCTGACCAACTTCGTCGGAGTTTGGCTGACCTGGCCCGCAAAGGCGCCCTATTGGAGCAAGTGGAAGCGGATGTGGAAGGCGAGCCCGTCGAGCAGCCTGCCCCGCTTCCTCCTCGACCTCCATCGCGCGTCGGGCCTGTGGCTGCTCGCCGGGCTCAGCATCCTCGCGCTGACCTCGGTCTGCATGAACTTTTTCTCCGAGGCCTACGAGCCCACGGTGACCCGGCTTTCGCCGCTCCGCTACGACCTGTTCGACCGCGACGCCCCCTTTCCGGACGGTGCCCGACCGACCCTGCGATTTACCGACGCTCTTCGGCTGGTCGAGCGGCAGGCCGCGGCCGACCGCCAGCCGTGGATCCCGGCAACGATGGTCTACCGCCCCGACTGGAATTTCTACGGCGTGACCTTCACCCGCGACGGCACGCTCGACTATCGCGCGCTCGGCCCCGTCTATCTCTATGTCGACGCGAGGAGCGGCGCGCTGCGCCACCGCGTCGATCCCTATATCGACAGCCTGGGCCTGAAACTCATCCGCGTGCTTTATCCGTTGCACAGCGGGCAGGTCGCAGGGTGGCCGACCGAGCTGCTGATCTTCGTGCTGGGACTGTCGACGATCGAAATGAGCATCACCGGTTTCTACATCTGGCTGAAGAAGCGCCGGTCGCGGCGCGCGCAGGCGGCCGCGACCCGGCGGCGGCTGGCGGCGGCGGCGGCATGACCGACCGGCTGGAAAGCGGAGTTCGCCAATTCCATCGGCGCACCTCGGAGGACTATGCCCGGCTCGGCGCCGATGTCAGCACGCTCGGTCAGCGCCGAGCGGTCGCCGAACAGGTCCGCGAGCCGTGGCGCAGCGGCGGGCCGGCGATGGCCTCGTCCGAGACGCTGACGGTGACGCCGCCGGGCGTCCGCATCCGCATCCACCGGCCCGTCGCCGGCGACGACCTCCCGGTGCTCGTCTATCTCCATGGCGGCGGCTGGACCCTGTTCAGCATCGACACGCACGACCGGCTGATGCGCGAATATGCCGCGCGGTCGGGCTGTGCGGTGCTCGGCGTCGACTATAGCCTGGCGCCCGAGGCGCGGTTCCCGACCGCGCTCGACGAGGTGGCGGCGGTCCTCGCCTTCATCGCCGACAGCGGGCGCGAGCACGGCCTCGATCCCGCCCGTATCGCGCTCGGCGGGGACAGCGCCGGCGGCAACCTCGCGCTCGCCTCCGCGCTGCGGGCACTCGGCCAAATGCCGCTCGGCGCGCTGCTGCTCAACTATGCGGCGCTCGATCCCGACCCGACCGGCTCCTACGCCCTCTACGACAGCGACGACTTCATGCTCCTGTCGGAGGAGATGGCCGACTTCTGGCGCAACTATCTCGGCGAGGACTTCGCCGCCTCCCGCGATCCGCTCGCCAGGCCGCTGCTGGCCGAGCTGGACGGCCTCCCCCCCACTTTCCTGTGCATCGCCGAGTGCGATATTCTCTGCGACGAAAACTTAGCCTTGGCGGAGCGGCTCCGCTCTGCCGGCGTGGACACCCAGGCCGTGGTCTACCCCGGCGCGAGCCACAGTTTCCTCGAGGCGGTCGAAGTCTCTCCGCTCGCCGACCGCGCGCTCGGCGAGGCCTCCGCCTGGCTCCGGCGGCAGCTCGGATGACCGAGCCGTTCGTGCCCGCCGACCCGGCCGCGCTGGACCGGCTGGTCGATGCCTACCCGCTCGGCTGGATCGTTCCGACCGCCGACCCGTCGCTCGCCTCGCCGATGCCGCTGCTGCTCGGCAAGGCCGAGCCGCGCGCGTTGCTCGGGCACCTGCCGCTGGCGGGGGCGCTGGCCGGCGCCCTGCGCACGGATCCGCGCGCCACCTTCCTGTTCCAGGGGCCCGCCGGCTACATATCCCCTGCGCTAGTTGATGGTCCCAATTGGGCGCCAACCTGGAACTTTGCGGTGGCGGTGGTGACCGGGACGGTCCGCTTCGACGAACTGCTGACCGACACCGCGCTCGACCGGCTGGTGGCGCATGTCGAGAAGCAGCAGACCGACCCGTGGAGGGTCGCGGAGATGGGCGAGCGCTATCCGGTGCTGCGCGCCCGGGTGATCGGCTTCGAGGCGGCGATCGAGGCGGTCCGAGTGCGCTTCAAGCTCGGGCAGGACGAAAGCGAGGCCGATTTCGGCACCATCGTCGAGCGCCATCCCGATCGCGAACTGGCCGCCTGGATGCGCAACTACCGCTAGTCCGCGGCGAGCCGCAGAGCGCTGTGGTGACGCCCGTAGCCGAGATAGATGCCGACGCCGAGCAGCATGTAGCCGAGCAGGATCGAGAGCGGGATCCAGTCGCCGGCGATTGCCTTGGCGACAATGTCGATCAGCACCGGTCCCATCATCAGCAGGCAGGCGAGGATCGCCAGTGCGGGAACGACGCCGATCCACTGCCCCCCTATCCACGCGCCGCCGATCGGCACCTTGAACGGACGCGGCAGGTCCGGGTGGGTGGTCCGCAGTCGAATCACCGCGATCGCGACCGAGATGAAGACCAGCGCCGTCCCGATGCTGACCATGTCGGCGAGCAGGGAGATCGGGAGCAGCGCCGCGGCGACGGCGGAAATCACCGCCACCGTGACCGTGCCGTTGGCGGGCGTGGCCCGGATCGGGTGGATGGCGGCGAGCGCCGGCGGAAGCAGCCCGTCGGCGGCGATGGCGAATAGGATGCGCGACTGGCCATAGGTGTTGACCAGCAACACCGAGCCGAGTCCCGTCAGCGCGCCGACCTTGATCACGACGGCGACGACCGGGAGCCCGATCGCGCTCACCGCCAGGGCGATGGGGTCGGGAACGCCGAGCGAGCGGAACGGCACCAGCCCGGTCAGCACCAAGGCGACCACCGCGTAGATCAGGGTCGAGAAGAGCAGCGCGCCGAGGATCCCGACCGGGACGTCGCGCTGCGGCCGCCGAGCCTCGGCGGCGGCGGTCGCCACCGCCTCGAAACCGAGGTAGGCGAAGAAGAGGATCGAGGCGGCGCGGAGGATCCCGGGCACGCCATAGTGGAACCCGCCCTCGTTGGCCGGGATGAAAGGGCTCCAGTTGGTGCTGTCGACATGACCGGCCCCGACCAGCACGAACCCCGCGAGCACGCCGCACTTGATGACGACCAGCAGCGTGTTGACCGCCGCCGACTGGCGGATCCCGCGGATCAGCACGAGGCTGGCGACGGCCAGCGCGGCCGGGGCGACGAGGTTGACGCTTGGCGCGAAGCTGAAGCTGGTGTCGCCGCCCCGCTGCGCGGCCTGCACGGTCGAGGTCGCGAACGCGGCGGGGATGTGGACTCCAAAGTCTCCGAGCAGGCTGCCGAGATAGCCGGCGAAGCCGACCGCCAGCGCCGAGCCGGCGAGCCCGAACTCGAACATCAGCATCCAGCCCAGCCCCCACGCCGCCGCCTCGCCGAGCACCGCATAGGTATAGGTGTAGCTGGCGCCCGACACCGGGAGGACCGACGACAGCTCGGCGTAGCACAGGCCGATCAGCCCGCAGGCAAGCCCGGCGAGTGCGAAGCTGAGGATGACCGCCGGCCCGGCGTAGTTGGCGGCGGCGGTGCCGGTCATGACGTAGACGCCCGCGCCGATGATGCAGCCGATGCCGATCAGGATCAGCTGCACCGGGCCGAGCGTGCGGGTCATGCCGGTGCTGTCCGCCTGGGCCCGGACCGTGTCGATCGGCTTTCTGGCCCACGGCCGGTGCGGCTTCGTCGCCATCATTTCTTCTCCTCCGGAAGCCATTGGCGTCGCTCGCCGCGCTGCTCGAACCAGGGGGCCTGGACCGGGCCGGCCGGCCATAGCGGGGTTAGCGTCGCGCCGTCCCACAGCCGCCCGTCGCGCATCACCGCGCGGATCCGCCGGGCATTCCGGAGGTCGAGCCGCGGGTCGGCGTCAAGGACGACCAGGTCGGCGAGCTTGCCCGGCTCGATGCTGCCGAGGTCGGTCGCCCGGCCGATCGTCTCGGCCGAACCGATGGTCGCGGCGTGGAGCACCTCGGCCGGCGTCATGCCGCCCGCGGCGTGCGCCTCCATCTCGTAGTGGAAGCCGATCCCCGGGGCCTCGCCGTGCGAGCCGATCCCGACCAGTCCGCCCGACCGTTGCAAGGCGGCGGCGTCGGCGGCGATCGCGGGGAAGCGATACTCGGTGAACGGGTGCCATTCGCGGTGGAGGAACATCTGGTCGAGCGCGAAGCCCGGCCAGAAGCGCCGGAGCTTGGGATCGCCCGCCGGGTCGTCCCGGCTGATCGACCAATCCTGCCCTTCATAGCCGCCGTTGGTGATCTCGAGCGTCGTCGTGTAGCTCGTTCGCATCTCGCGCAGCAGGGTCAGCACGTCCGGCTGCAGCGGCGCGGCGACCAGCGCATGCTCGTTGCCCGCATACCCGTCCATGATCTGGGTGAGGTCGAGCTTCATCGACAGCGCGCCCTCGGTGGTCGGCTGGAGGCCGAGTTCCCGCGCGGCCTGCGCCATCCACTGCCGGACCCGCCGGTTGCCGGTGCGATATTCCTTGACGTTGCGGAGCCGGTAGTCGTCCCGGTAGCGCCGCAGCACCGCGCGGACCTCGTCCAGCGACTGGAAGCGGTTGAACGAGAAGATCGCCATGCCCGTCGAGCGGAGCCGAGGGCCCAGCATCAGGCCGCCGTCGAGCGCATCCTGATAGGCCATCATGTCGATCGACAGGGTCGAAGGGTCGAAGCTGGTCGTCACCCCATAGGCGAGCCGGGCGCGAAGGCCCCAGTCGTCGAAGCCGAGCACCTCGCGGCGAACGGTGGCGACATGGTCGTGGGTGTCGATTAAGCCCGGGACGATGGTCGCGCCGGCGAAGTCGAGCCGGCGCGTGCCCGCTGGCACCGCCAGGGTCCCGGCGGGGCCGACCGCGGCGAAGCGGCCTCCGACGACGAGCACGTCGCCGCGCTCGATCACCCGGTCGCCCCCGGCCATGGTCAGCACCCGCGCATTGGCGAGCAACAGCGGCGGCGGCGGCGCGGGACGGTCGAACAGGGCATCGAGGCGCCACAGGCGGCCCTCCGCCGGCGGCGCGCCGGTGTCGAGCGCAAGCGAGTCGACCGGCTGCGCCACCAGCCGCGATCCCGCCGACCAGAAGAGGGTTCGCCCGTCCCGGCTCCATTCGAAGAAGTCGGCGCCGCCGCGGGTCAGCCGGCGGAACCGGCCCTTGTCGCCGGTGAGGTCGAGCGTCGAGTCCGCCGCCGGCAGCGCCAGGAGGAACAGCTGCTGCGCGACCTGCGCCGCGACTTGCCGCCCGTCCGGGCTGATCCGGAGGTCGTCGACCGGCTGCGGGCCGTCCTGGAAGTACCAGCCCGGACCGATCACCTGGACCCGCCGGGTGTGCGCTCCGGTCCCTCGGTCAACCTGTTCCAGCCCGGCCGAGCTCATCACGAACAGCCGGCCGTCATGGGTGAACTGGGGCCGGCTTCCGATGTGGCCGCTCATAACCACCCGGGCCGGGCCGCCGCTTGCCGGTAGGGTCACCAGCTCGGCGTCGCGCAGCTTGCCGAACTCCATGTAGAGGCGGAGCCGGGCATCCTGCGCGGAACGGACCGCGACGATGGTGCGGCCGTCGGGCGCGAAGACCGGATAGGTGTAGAAGGCGGGCCGGTCGGTCAGCCGCCGCGGGGGAGCACTGCCATCCGCCGGCGCCGACCAGATCGCCCCGCCGGTGGCTTCATCCCAGCTGACCCACGCCAGGGTCCGGCCGTCCGGGCTCCAGCTCGGCTGGTACGCCGGCAGCGCGGCAGGAGGTACGGCGAGCCGGGTCGGCGCTCCGCCGTCCAGCGGCATGATGAAGACTCGGCCGAGCGACGACCAGGCCACCCGGCGTCCGTCCGGAGCGACGACCGCGAACTGCGCCAGCCGGGCATGGATCGGCCCGGCGTCCTCCTCGCGGATCGCCTGCCGGGTCGAACCGCCCACCGCTAGGTCGACCGTCGCGCGGAACGGGACGGCGGTGACTGCGCCCCCGTCGATGGCGACCTGCTCGATCCGGCCCGCGCGCGACAGGACCAGCGCCCGGCCGTCCTCCGAGAAGGCGTAGCGCGGCAGCAGGTCCTGCCACATCGACGCCTGGAGCTGGTCGTGCTCGGCGGGGAAGACGAGGCTGCGGTCGGCGCCGGTGGAGAGGTCGCGGAGGCGGATTTCCGTCCGCCCCTCGCGCCTCGCGCCGTAGGCGAGAAGGCGTCCATCCCGCGACACGGCGGGGCGGAAGAAGGCGCCCGGATTGAGCGCCTTGCGGGGACCGTCGGGCTCCGCCACCAGCACCGTCTCCGCGCCGGTCGCGAGGTCGCGACGCACGATCGTCCACTCGTCGACCGTATCGAAATCGAGCCCGCCGACGCGCCTTGCAAAGACCAGCGATCGCCCGTCGGGCGTGGCCACCGCACCGAGCGTGCTGCGCCACAGGTCACGCGGCGCGTCCACCGTGTCGCGGATGGGGACCAGCAAACGGCCGGCGCCCCCACCCGCCGAATATTGCCACAGCTCGTAATTATTGAGGTCGGCGCGGTAGCGGCTGACGAACAGCGAACGTCCGTCCGCGCTCCAGGCCGGCGAGGCCATGACCGTGTCGTCGTCGTTAAAGCTGAGCTGGTGCGGAGCCGAGCCGTCGGCGCTCATCACCCACAGATTGTCGGCGCCGGAGCGATCCGAGACGAAGGCGACGAAGCGTCGGTCGGGGGAGAAGGTCGGCTGGGTGTCGAAGCCGGCGCCCCCGGTGAGGCGGATCGCGGCGCCGCCGCCGGCCGGCACCGAATAGAGGTCGCCGAGCAGGTCGAACAGGATCCGACCCCGTCCCTCGTCGAGCGAGAGCCAGGTGCCGCGCTCGGCGGTGAAGCGGAGATGGCGCGCCGGCGCGATCGGCAGGGCCTGGCCGGGCGGCTGCTGCGGCGGCCGGGTATCGCTCGTCGCGGGGCGGTTGGCCAGTTCGGGTTCGTCGCCGTGCTGGGCCCGGAGCGGCGCGCCGGCCAGCATCAGGACAAGGGCGAGCCCGAAACGCCCGCCCCGCTCACCGCCGATGCCGACCCGGATCAGAACCGCCCGGTCAGCGTCAGCAGGATCTGGCGACCGGACCCGTAGACGCAACCCGCCGGGCCAGAGCAGCGCGCCACGTAGCGCTTGTCGAAGATGTTCGAGCCGTTCAGCGACACCCGGTAATGCGGCGCATCGTAGTGGAGGATCGCGTCGAACAGGGTTGCCGCCTGGCCGTAATAAACGACGGGATTGAAGGGCCCGGGCAGGCTGCCCGCGCTCTTGCTGGTGTAGCGGACTCCGCCACCGAGACCGAAGCCAGCAAGCGCGCCGTTCTGAAAGGAATAGTCGCCGAACAGCGAAGCCTTGTGCTTGGGCGTGGTCGGCAGCGGCTGGCCGATCTCCGCCGCCGTGTTGCTTTCGAGAACCCTGCTGTGATTGTAGCTGTAGCTGCCATTGAACGAGAGCTGGTTGCGGATGCGAGCCACGAACTCCAGCTCGCCGCCATAGACTTCGACCTTGCCGCTCTGCGTGCCGAACACCGGGGAGACCGACGGGGTCGTGCTGACGACGTTGGTCTGCTTGATGTCGAACAGGGCCGCGGTCGCGAAGACCCGTACGTTTGGCGACAGTGCGCGCCCGTCATACTTGACCCCACCCTCGACCTGCTTGCCGGTCGATGGCTTGAAGGCCTTGCTCGTCGTCCCGTCGACGCCGATCTGCGGCTCGAACGAGGTGGAGTAGCTGATGTAGGGCGCCAGCCCGCTGCGGGTCACATAGCTGCCGCCGACGCGGTAGGTGAACTTCTCTGCCCTGGTGCGGTTCGTTCCCGCTGGTGCAGTCACGGCAGTGAACGGGTCGAGGTAGCGGCTGCGCACCCAATCGTAGCGCGCCCCGGCGAGGAGATAGAAGTTGCCGATCTTCAGCTGATCTTGGGCGTAAGTTCCGGTCTGCTTCAGCCGCTGGTGATTGTAGCGGGTCGGGTAGCCGAAGTCCGAGGCCGCGCGCGCCGGCCAGACCGGGTCGTAGGCGTTGACCGTCGCGATCCCGAAATCGAACCCGAAGTCCGCCGCGTTCCGAACGTTCCGGTAATCGACGCCGACCAGGAACTTGTTGCGGATCGCGCCGGTGTCGAACGTTCCTTCCACGCGGTTGTCGATCGCGAAGCTGTTGACCCGCTCGCGATAGGTGAAGTTGGAGATCGTCACGTCGCGGAAATAGTTCGGCAGCGCGGGGTTAGTCGTGTTGACGAACCCGCCGC
Organism: Sphingomonas ginkgonis; assembly: GCF_003970925.1. Lineage (NCBI taxonomy): Bacteria > Pseudomonadati > Pseudomonadota > Alphaproteobacteria > Sphingomonadales > Sphingomonadaceae > Sphingomonas > Sphingomonas ginkgonis. The sequence continues at coordinate 1,049,384 of NZ_RWJF01000001.1, read as the reverse complement.
TGTCGTAGGCGCCGTACGGCGTCGCTTCCTTGTAGCGGCTCCACTTGGCGTTCGACCGGAAGGTTGCGGCCCCGAACCGGTGCAAGAAGTCGTAGCCGACCCCCCACTGGTTGCGCCGGTAGAGATAGTCCGGGCTTTCGAGGTTGGTGCGGTGCGACAATTTGCCGTTGGGGTTGGGCAGCAGCGTGCCCTGCACCGGGAGAAAGCCGGGCCCTCCACCGCGGATGTGATCGTTCTGATAATAGGCCAGCCCGGTCAGCTTGGTGTTGCTGCCGATCGTCCAGGTCGCGGTGGGCGCGATCAGCGCTCGGCGGTCGCGGACATGCTCCACCTCGGCGTGCCGGTCGAGATAGAGGCCGGTCAGCCGCGCGTCGAACCCGTGCGCAAGCGGGCCAGTGATCGTGCCTGAGACCTGCTTGTAACCGTAGCTGCCATATTTCAGGTTCAGCTCGCCGCCCAGCTCATCGGCGGCGCGGCGGCTGGTCTCGTTGTAGATGCCGCCTGGGGGCGCATTGCCGTAGAGGACGGAAGCCGGTCCCTTAAGCAGCTCGAGGCTCTGGAAAGCGTAGAGGTCGAGCCCGACCGAGTAGATCGTCGTGGAGATGGGCGCCGCCAACCCGTCGATATACTGCTTGGGCGTGAAGCCGCGGACGGTGAAGAAGTCGAACCGCAGGTCCGGCCCATAATTCTCTCCGAACACGCCCGCAGTATAGCGGACGGCCTGCTGCGCATCGGTGAAGTTCAGGAGATCGATCTGGTCACGGGTGACGACCGACACCGACTGCGGCGTCTCGATTAGCGGGATGTTGGTCTTGTTTGCCGCTTGCGCGCCCTGCGGAACATAGTTGCGGGCGGTAACAATAATCGCGCCGTCAGCGGTACGGGCAGTCTTGATTGTGCCTGCCGTATCTTGGTCGGCGTCGGTTGTCGTGGTGGGTTGCTCTCGAATTGACGGAGTTGATTGTGCCGATGCTACCGCAGGGATCAGCAGCGCCACCCCCGCTAGTAAGCTCCAGCGCAGATCCGACCGGCGAAGGCTCATCGATTCCATGCTCGTCGCCCCTGTTTCGCCGGCTCGCCCGGCTTTGATACTCCTGCTTACGTCTATGGCTAAGCGGTCACGCGAAGGCACGGAGACGGATTTAAATTTATCGCAAACGGGCCGCTTGGCCAGCTGAAAGCATAATGATGATTTTAGGATCAGCCTTCGCTCCGCTCGCCGCACGTTGTACGATCCTAGCGGCAAATGGCTCAGCTTTCTCGGGGTGACTGAAGCCATGAAGAAGACGCTTGGTTTGCAAGTTCTGGCGTCTGAAAAGACCCATTCTTGGACGCTGAGGCTCGGCTTCCTGTCGCCCGTAAACGGACGATCGTTCATCGAGGCTGGCTGAGGTAGGAGAGACCCCGTGCCAACGTTCACGGTGACATCGTGAAAACCCTCAAGCAGTCGTTCGAAGACGTCAAGTCGAGCGCCGGCTGTCTGCCAGGAGCAGAGGGCCCGCATCGAGGTGAGGAGGAGGGATTTCAGCCGCTCCTCCGCCTCTGCTCGTCTCTTCGTGGCTAGCTGATGCTTGCCGTTAGAAGCGGAAGATCAGCTTCATGTTCGCGCTCTTGCTCGTGACATGGTCGCCGTAGAGCCCGGTGAAGCCGAACTGCAGCGTCGCACGGTCGCCCGCCTTCGCCTCGGCGGTCAGGCCAAGCAGCATCGTCTGCTTGTCGATCGCGGTGGCGATGCGGGCCGGGTCCGACGCGTCGGGCGCGCCGACCAGCCGCAGCGGAGCGACGATCTGGCCCTTGTTAGCGAACTGGTAGCCAACCGTTCCGAACAGCTTAAGCGGGCCAGTGTCCAGGCCGGCGCTGACCTTCGGGGTTGCCGAAAGATACCAGCGGCTCGACCCGACGCTGCGCGCACCGGTGCCTTGGAGCCCCTCTTCCGAGAAGCTCTTGAAGGACATGCGGATACCCTGGAGCTCGAGCTCGGGCCGGGCAAAGAAGGTCCCCGCCGAGAAGCGGTAGCCGAGCTTCGCATCCGCGCCGCGGTATTCGGTTCGGATCGTCGCATCGCCAAAGCCAGGCGCGAAGATGTCTTGGTAGCGGGTCGTCGGGAAGCGCTGGCTACCGGCGGCCAGCGCCAGCCCGAACACGCCATCATCTCCCGCGAAATGCTTCTCCACCCCGATACCGGCGTTGAAGTTGCGCCCGTCCTTGCCGACGAACCGTCCCCCGTCGGCGTGAAGCTCGCCCTCACGGGCAACCCCGACCGCGGCGCCGATCTGCCAGCCGCCACCGATCGCCGCCGCCCCGCCGAAGCGCAGGCGCGCCGGCATATCCACGGCCACGTCCATCGACCCACGCGAACGGCTCAGGCGATGCGTCTCCACCTGTCCGAACAGGCACAGGCCCGCGCGAGTGGGCCGAGTATCGCAGTCCAGGACGTTGGAGCTGAAGTCACGCGCGGCATCCAGCTGCTCGATCACGGGCGTCAGCAAGGCCTCGGGACCCAGTTCGCGGAAGATGTCGGCGTAAACCTGCTCCTGCCCGGCGGTGAGGTTGCCGAGCAGTGTCAGCAGCCGCCCGATCTGCGCTGCGCCGCCGACCTCGACCGAGGAGTCGAGATTGTGCCCGATCTGCCGCTGGTTGGCCGACAGCCAAGGCAGACCGAAGTTCGGCGTGAGGGTCAGCTGGATACCGGTCGAGTTGGCGAGGATCCCGTAATCGATTGCCAGCGTGTCCACCGGCTTCAGGCCGAGGTCGGTGCCGCCGCCCGCCGCTGCGATCAGCGTCAACGGATTGTTGTTCTCCAGCCAGGTGAGCGTGATGTTCGCCGTGCCATTGACGACCGCTGTGCCGGTCGCGTTGATCCGGTCGCTGGCATAGGGCCCGAAAGCCACGTCGTAGTTCATGACCCCAGTCGCCGACTGACGGAAGTCGCCGTTCAGCGCGACGGTGCTGATCACCGACGTACCATTAAGCAGGTCGTTGCGCGGATCCGTGATCGTCGGAGGCGCGAAGGTGGCGCCATGCAGCAGGTCCAGCGGGTAGCGGCTGGCGCCCAACCCGAGCAGCAGGTTACCGTCGTTCTGGAAGGCGCCGGTGCTGCCCGCCCCGCTCCGCAGGTTGAGCGTATCGATGGTCAGGAAGGTCGCGCCGGCGGCGTTGTGCACGAGGTTGTTGCCGGAGCCGAGATCGATGTTCCCGACGGTCAGGCCGTTGTTCTCGAGCCGATCGTTGCCGAACGTTCCCGTCAGGGCCAGGCCAGACACTGAGGAAAGGCTGTTCTGAATGGTGACGACATTGTTCGCGCCCCCGGCGAGGGCGATGCCTGCTCCCGTCCCGCTGCCGCCGCGGATCGCGCCCGCCGCCGAGACAGTGATGTCGCCGCCACCAAGGCTGCCGACGCTCTGCGCCACGATGGCGGTCGAGTTCAGGCCGGTGGCCAGCACCGCGCCATTCACGCCGAGGGAGGTCGCGTTGGCTCGCCCGGAGCCGCCGGCCGTGCCCGCGAACAGGCCTTCGACATAGCCGCCGCCGCCGCCAAGGCTCTGCGCTAGGATTCCGGTGGCGTTCGCGCCCGTGACCAGCAAGTCGCCCGTCTGGTTGAGGGTGATCGTGCCGCCATCGCCGCTGTTCGAAGCCGATAGGGTGACGGTCGAACCCGCGCCGGGGTTGAACACCGCGCCGCCGCCGCCGCCGATCGACTGGAGGAGGATGCCGTTGGCACCCTGCCCGGCAGTCATCACCGTCCCGTTGTTGACGACGGTCACCGCGCCCGCGGAGCCCGCTGCGTTCGCCTGCCCGCCGAGCAGGATCGAACTTGCCCCCATCCCGTCGAGCGTGACGGCACCGCCGCCCGCGCCGATCGACTGGACGACAAGGCCGTTCGCATGGTCGCCTAGCGTCGCGAACCCGCCCGTGAAGGAGAGGGTTACCGCAGCCCCGTCATTGCCGCTGCCGCCGGTGGCGCCGAGCGAGACGATCCCGGCTGTACCAGCGCCGTTGTCGACCGCCAGGGTCTGCTTCCAGCCCTGCACATGCTGGCCGGTGGCGACCGCCGAGGCGTCGACCGGTGGGGACGCCTGGTCGGCGCGCCGCACGCTCGCGATCGCCTCACCGCCGCCCCCGCCGATCGACTGGATCACGGCGCCGTGCGCAAGATCGTTGGTGGTCACCACGGCGCCGGTCTGGGTCCGCGTGACCGCGCCGCCCGACGAGTCCGAAGTGTTGACCGCGCCCAGGCCGAGCCGGACGCTGTCGATGAGCGCCGGGTCCTCGGTGGTGAGATTGACCAAAGCGCTTCCGCCACCGCCGCCGATCGACTGGAGGAGGACGCCGTCGGCAGCCTTGCCGGTGGTGACGATCTCGCCGCTATGATTGCTGACCAGCGCTGCGCCGGAGCTGTCGTTGCTGTCCTTGGCGCCGAGGCCGACCGCATAGATCGCCTGAGCGCTGACATCACCGGCGATCGTCGCATCGGCATCGACCACCGATCCACTGATCGTCAGCGCGCCGCCGCCGCCGCCTACCGAGCGGATGGTCGTACCCTTGGCGAAGTCACCGGCCGCGCCCAAGGTGCCGGTGACGGTGATGTTGACATTGCCGCCGTTGAGCTTGCTCGCATCCGATGCGCCGACGCGCGCGGCGACGATGACCGGGTCGACCGGCTTGTTGACCGGCTCGCCCGCGACTAGGTTGGGGAGGCCATTCAGCGAATAGAGGTCGGGGAGCACGAGCCCGGACGGGAGCGCGCCAGACAGCGAGGGCACCGCGATTCCGGTGATCTCGAAGCTGACATGGCCGCCGCCGCCGTTGATGCTTTCGGCGACGATCGCCTGCGAGCCTTCGCCGAGCACAGTGATATCGCCGCTGTGAACAACGTCCACCTGTCCGCCAAGCCCCGAGCTTCCGCCGCCTTCGGACCCGACCAGAATGCCGAGCAGGTTTGACGCGACGAGGGTCTTCAGCTCGCCCGTCAGCGCGACCGCGAAGCCGGCACTTCCGCCGCCACCGCCGATCGACTGGGCGACAATGCCATCGGCGTTCTTGCCCTTGGTAATGATCTCGCCGCTGTTGGAAACGGTGACATGCCCGCCATCATTGCCATTGCCGCCGATCCCGCCGAGCGAAATAAGCGGAGACTTGTCCCTCGACCTGAGCAGGAGGTTGGCGGACAGCGTCAGTCCCCCGTTGCCGCCGCCGCCGCCGATCGACTGCGCGAGAATGCCGAAGCTCCCTTCGCCACTGGTGTGGATCAGCCCGCTGTTCGCAACGGTGACATCGCCGCCGGGGTTGCCGTCGCCGCCGCCCCCGCCGAGGCTTACCCCGACCGAAATGCTACCCTTCGCGCCATTGCTGATGGTGGCATCGAGGATTGACGACCCATTACCGCCGCCGCCGCCGAGGCTCTGCGCAAAGATGCCATGCGCCGCCTTCCCGGTGGTGATGATGGTTCCCGAGTCTATCCCGCCGGTCGGTGAATTGACGACATTGACGATGCCGCTTTTCCCGCCCGAGCCGCCACCAGCGCCGATCAGGATCTGAAGCGCGTTGGTCTGCCCGCCGTTCCTGTTGATCAAGGTCGACGAGTTTGAGACCGAACCCGCGTCGCCACCGCCGCCGCCAACCGACGTGGCACTGATCCCGATCGAGCCGGCACCGGTGGTCTGGATCAGGCCATGGTTGAACACGTCGACCCGGCCGGCGAGCTGGCCGTTGCCGCCGCCCCCGCCAATCAACAGGTTCATCGTGTTAATGTCCCGCGCGAGCTGGGTCTCGATGTTGTAGGTCGCGCCTCCGACCCCGCCGCCGCCGCCGATGGACTGGGCGCGGATGCCGAACGAAATATCGGCTTCGGTCGAGATGATCCCGTCGTTGCGAACCTCGACATCGCCGGCCACCGAGCCGTCGCCGCCGCTCCCGCCAACGGTCACGGCAATGGTCGTTGCCGACTTGTCGCTAAGGCCTTTGGTGTAGGGCTTGATGGTCGACGCCGAACCACCGACACCGCCGCTCCCGCCGACAGATTGCGCCAGGATACCGTCGCTCGTCACGCCCTTGGTGATGATGGTCCCGTTGTTCGAGACGGTCACCTTTTCCGACTGGGCGCCGGCGCCACCGCCGCCGCCGACCACGACGGCCACGCTGTCGGTCTGGTCGGTGGTAGTCGTGCGCGCGGATCCCGCGATTCCGCCGTCCCCGCCGATCGACTGGGCGACGATCCCGCGGGCGCTCTCGCCATTGGTGGTGATGAGCGCCGCATTTGTAACGGTCACGGTGGAGCTGTGACCGCCCGCCGCGCCATCAAGGCCGATCGAAACCGCTGCGCCATTGTTCGTCGAGGACGTTCCGGAGCCGTCGCGGAACTGACCGCTGACCGAGATGCTGCCGCTCATCCCGCCGGCGCCGCCGACGGATTGCGCCACGATTCCATTGCTCTTGTCCCCGGAGACGAGAATCTGGCCGCTCGCGTTGACGATGACCTTCCCGGCGGTGCCGCCCTTGCCGCCTTCGCGGCCGATCGAGATCTTGAGGTTGTTGTCCGCGCCAAGCAAGGCGCCGGCGTTGAACGCGACATTGCCGCCGCCGCCTGCGAGCGACTGCGCCACCAGCCCGTTGGAGAGCGCGACCTGGGTGACGATCGTGCCGTTGTGGTTGACGGTCACGTCGCCTGCCGAGCCCGCGTCGCCTGCCGCGCCGCCAATCGCCATCGAGAAACCGTTGACGGTCGAGGTCTTGGTCGAGTCCCCCCGGAACTTGGTATCCTCGCCGAGCAGCATCACGCCGACGTTGAGCGCCGCGTTACCGCCGCCCTTGCCGATCGACTGGGCGACCAGCCCGCTGCTGCCAATCCCGTTGGTCTGGATCGACCCAACATGATCGACCCCGACGGCCTTGCCGTCGCCCGAGGTCGCTCCATCGCCGCCGATGACGATCTGCCCGCCGAAGCCGGTCTGGTCGGCCTTCGTGCTGCCCTTGGCAAAGGAGAAGTTGGTCCCGGCATTGCCGCCGCCGCCGCCTATCGATTGGGCGAGCAACCCGACCGAACCGGGTCCGAAGGTGTTGATCAGCGACGCATCGATTGCGCCGGTCTCGGCATAGCCACGACGGACCGTGACGGTTCCCGCGTCGCCGCCGACGCCGCCGCTGCCGCCCATCGAGAAGCTGACCGGATTACCCTTGGGGGCGAAGATGCCGACAATGTTGAAGCCGCCCGAGCCGCCCCCGCCGCCGATCGACTGAGCGGCGACGCCGGTCGAGATGCCCGCTTCGTTGCTCGCGCTGAGGGTCGCCGAGCCGTCGGCCGCCACGCCGACGATCGTGTTGACGAGCACGTTGCCGGTGCTGCGGAGGCTGACATTGCCCGCGGACCCGCCGCTGCCACCGGTCCCGCCGATGCCGATCCCGGCCGCGAAGCCGTCGATCTTGGAGTCGCCCTCGGAGCGGTTGACGTCGGCAACGATGTCCATCCCGCCGCTGCCGCCGCCGCCGGCTACCGACTGGACCAGCACGCCGTGCGAGTTGAAGCCATCGACCAGCACCTCGCCATCCTGCTGGACGGTGACGTCGCCCGACGAATTGCCGGTGCCGCCGTCACCGCCCATGCCGAAGGTGATGACCGGCTCGCTCCGGGCGAGCGGCTTGAGGCCGCCCGAGATATTGATCCCGCCGGTGCCGCCGCCGCCGCCGACCGACTGCACGGTCAGGCCGCTCGACTTGTAGCCGCTCGCAAACAAATCGGCGTTGACGCTGGCCGTCACCGCGCGGCCGAGGCCGCCGCCGCCGCCAGCACCGCCGAAGCCGGCGACGACCGACCCGTCGGTGGTGATCCCGCCGGAGATGTTCATCGCGCCGTCGCCGCCGCCCCCGCCAACCGAGGCGACGAGCACGGCCGACTTGGTGTCGCCGGTACCTTGGACCCGGATGCGCTCGCCCGAGGGCTGGCCAACCGTCGCGTTGACCATCTCGGCGTCGCCGCCGCCACCGCCGAATCCGCCCATCCCGAGGACGAGCGCGCTTCCGGTCGACTGGTCGTCCGACTTGGCGAGCGAAATGCCGCCGCTGATGTTCATGCCGCCCGAGCCGCCACCGCCGCCAAGCGATTCGACCACGATCCCGTTCGACCCGTTGAGAAGATGGGTCTTCGCACCGAACGTAATGTCGTTACCGGCAATGATGCTGTTTTCCGGCAAGAAGCTGGTCGGGCCGTCGCTGCCCAATGCCCGTACGCTGTCGACGATCGTCGCGTTGACGATCCCGGAGTCTCCGCCGCCGCCGCCAAAGCCACCGATCCCGATCGTGACCGTTCCCGCGTTGCCGGTGTTGGTCGCGGCGATTCCGCCCGACACGTTGAGCCCGCCGCGCCCACCGCCGCCGCCGATCGACGCAGCGACGACACCATCGGAATTGCTCTGCCGGGTGACGGTCTCGCCGACGCGGACGAGCGTGACATCGCCGGCATTTCCGCCGTCGCCGCCGAAACCGCCAAGCCCGAGCGCAACTCCGGCGCCGGTCCCGGCAGTCGATACCGCAATCGAGCCCGAGACGTTGAGCCCGCCGGCACCGCCGCCGCCGCCGAGGCTGAGCGCGACGACACCCGGCGACAGCGGACCCTCGGCCACATACGTCCCGCGAACGTCCGCCGTCACCGCCTTCGCATTTCCGCCGCCACCGCCGAATCCGCCGATGCCGATCGACACCGCGCCGGACGTAGAGTCGCCTTTCGAGATGGTCAGCCCGCCGGTGACGTTCAGCGCGCCATTGCCGCCGGCACCGCCGACGCTCTCGATCATCGCGCCGTAGCTTCCCGGGCCGCTGGTGTTGACGTTGCCGGCGAGCGTTCCGGTAACGATCCCCCCGTCACCGCCGTCGCCGCCGAAACCGCCGAGACCGAAGCCGACCGAACCCGTCGTCCCCTTCGCCAGCGCGATTCCGCCGCTGACGTTGAAGCCTCCGTTGCCGCCGCCGCCGCCGAGCGATTGAATGAGGATGCCGTGGGCGTCGGCGCCGTGCGTCTGGACGTTGCCGAAGAGGCTGCCGATCACGTCGCCGGCCGTGCCGCCGCCGCCGCCGAAGCCGCCGATGCCGATGTTGAGGTTGCCGGCCGTGCCAGAGCCGAGGGCAAGGCTGATGCCCGCGGTGACGTTGAACGCCCCGTCGCCGCCGCCGCCGCCGAGCGACTGGAAGGTGGCGCCGTATGCTTCGTTACCCTGGGTCAGGATGTTTCCGGTCATCGACGCGGTGACCAGCTTGCCGTCGCCGCCAAGCCCGCCAAAGCCGCCGATACCGACGCCCATCGAGCCGTTTGAGCCCTTGCTCGCAGACAGGCTACCGGTGACGTTGAACCCGCCGCCGCCGCCGCCGCCGCCCTGCGACTGGACGAGGATGCCGTAGCTCTTCTTGCCGACGGTCTGGATGTTGCCGGTCAGGTCGATAGTGACGGTCCCGCCGTCGCCGCCATCGCCGCCGAAGCCGCCGATCCCGAAGCCGAAGTTGCCGTTGGCTCCCTGGCCGATGGTCAGCGCCACCCCGCCGGTGACGTTGAACCCGCCGTTGCCGCCGCCGCCGCCGAGCGACTGCATCGTCGCGCCGAAGCTCTCCGCGCCAGAGGTCTGAATATCGCTTTCGACCTTGGCGTGAACGGCCTGGCCGTCGCCACCGGTGCCGCCGAAACCGCCGACGCCGATCCCGATGTTTCCGTTGGCGCCCTTCGATCCGGTGAGGCCAGCAGTGACATTGAAGCCGCCATTGCCGCCACCACCGCCAATCGACTGGACAAGCAGGGCGCCTGAACTGGCGCCGATAGTGACGAGGTCACCGCGCACGTTCGCGGTTGCCTGTCCGGCCAAGCCACCGTCTCCGCCGAAGCCGCCGACACCGATCCCGAGGTTACCGGCGCCGCCCTGAGCGAAGCTCATGCTGCCGGTCACGTTAAAGCCGCCGTTGCCGCCGCCGCCGCCGAGCGACTGGACGATGATACCGGAGGCCTCCGCCTCAACGGTCGACACCGCGGCAAGCGTGTTGAGCGGGTCGCTGGTGCGCTGGTTCAAATCGAGGCGAGCATCGCCCGCCTGACCGCCATTGCCGCCGAACCCGCCGACACCGACGCTCAGCGCTCCGCTGTTGCGCGCGACCGAGAGCGTGCCGCTGACGTCGAAGCCGCCGTTGCCGCCACCACCGCCGATCGACTGGACAATCACGCCGTCGGAATCGAACCCGCTCGTGGCGATGCCGCCGGTGATATCGGCGGTGGCGTTTCCAGCCATGCCGCCGTCGCCGCCCATGCCGCCGATGCCGATGTTGCCGCCGCCGGAACCGCTTCCGGCGATGTTGATCCCGCCGGTGACGTTGAACCCGCCGTTGCCGCCGCCGCCGCCGAGCGACTGCACCACCACCGCGTCGGAGTGATCACCGCCCGTGACCGCCGCGATGAGCTGCTGCGCCGGATCCACGATGCCGGCATTGACCTTGAGGGTCGCGTCGCCGGCCTTGCCGCCGGTTCCGCCGGCTCCGCCGATCCCGATGTTGAGCGTGCCCGAGCCGGTCCCCGCGACCGTCAGCCCGCCGGTCACCGAGAAGCCGCCATTGCCACCGCCCCCGCCGATTGACTGGGTGAGGATGGCGACGCTCTCGTCACCACTCGTCCGCGTGTAGCCGCTGATGTCGGCCTTGGCAGCCATCGCGTAGCCACCGGCCCCGCCGGAGCCGCCGATCCCGATATTGACCCCGCCGGCGCCCGTGCCCGCGAAGCTCGCTCCGCCGGTGACGTTGAAGCCGCCGTTGCCGCCGCCCCCGCCGAGCGACTGGACGATAATGCCGTTGCTGAAGGCGTGGGTCGTGATCGCCGCGGCACGATCGAGATCGTTCGTGGTCGCCCCTCCGTTGAGGGTCAGGCTGACGTCGCCCGAATGGCCACCGCCACCGCCGCGACCACCAAGCCCGAAGCCGACCTGACCGGCACCAGTACCGGCCGCCGCGATCCCGCCGGAAATGGTGAATCCGCCGTTGCCGCCGCCACCGCCGACCGACTGCGCGACAATGCCGTCCGACTCCATGCCGTCCGTGATCGCGTAGCCCGCGACGGTCAGATCGATATCGCCGCCAACTCCCGCGGTTCCGCCGGAGCCGCCAAGACCGATGTTGAGCGTTCCCGCGCCCGTTCCCCCGGCCGCGATCCCAGCGCTGATGTTGAAGCTTCCGGCGCCGCCGCCGCCACCGATCGACTGGGCGAGGATGGCCCCCGAGCGATCGCCCCCGCTCGATGCCACGCCGGTCAGGCTGGCGGTGACCTTCTTGGCCGAGCCACCGCTGCCGCCGCTGCCACCAAGGCCGATGGACGCGGTCCCGCCGCCCGTGCCGCCGATGCCGAGCGTGCCGGTTACGTTAAACCCGCCAATGCCGCCGCCGCCGCCGACCGACTGCGCGACGAAGGCGGTGGAGTCGTCACCCATGGTGTGCACGGATCGAACCGTCGCAGTGACGATATCCGCACTTCCGCCGCCGCCGGCGTTGCCCCCCAACCCGACTCCGATGGCGCCGCCCGCGGTTCCGCCAACGGCGAGGCCGCCAGTGACGTTGAAGGCACCGGCACCGCCGCCGCCACCGACCGACTGGATGACGATTCCGCGCGACTGGTCGTCACTCGTCGTCACCACGTCGTCCACAGTACCGGTGACGATCCCGCCGCTGCCGGCTCCGCCGCCGTTGCCACCAAGGCCAACGCCGATCGCCAGCGCTCCGGTGCCGCCAAGGGCGATCCCACCACTGACGTTGAATCCGCCGCTGCCGCCGCCGCCACCGACCGACTGGATCACCACGCCGTCGGACTGCGCCTGGAAGGTCTGAACCGTTCCGAGCGCCGAACCGGTCACGGTCCCGCCATTGCCGCCGCCGCCGCCCGCGCCGCCAAGCCCAACCTGAATCCCGCCGCTGACCGCTCCACCCAAGCTGACCGTGCCGCTGACGTTGAAGCCGCCACTGCCGCCGCCACCGCCGGCCGACTGGATGAGGACACCGGTCGACTTGACGCCGTGCGTAACGACGTTCCCGCCAACGCTGCCGATCACGGTCCCGCCGACGCCGCCATCGCCGCCAGTGCCACCGAGACCGACCGCGGCGGCACCCGCCGCCGCGCCGGAAAGCGAGACCGCCGCCGTCACGTTGAACCCGCCGCCGCCGCCGCCGCCGCCGACCGACTGGATCAGCGCGCCGCCGGAATCATGACCTTGGCCGTCCATGCCGCCCGTGTCGATATCGCCGTCGAAGGACGCGGTGACGTTGCCGCCCACGCCGCCCTTGCCGCCGCTGCCGCCAATTCCCAGACCGCCCGCAATGGCGATGGAACTGCTTCCCGCCCCCGCGACGCTGACGGAGAAACCGCCCTTGCCACCGCCGCCGCCGACCGACTGGGCCACGAAGCCGGTCGAATAGGCGCCGGTGGTCAGGATCGAACCGCCGCTGTTCACATTGACCGTGCCGCCAGCACCGCCGCTCCCGCCACTTCCGCCGAGCGACACCGCCAGGGACGCGCTTGCGCCCACTCCAACGGACGCCGCCACCGCAACCGACGCGCCGCCGCTGCCGCCGCCGCCGCCGACCGATTGCGCGAAGAAGCCGGACGAATTGTCGCCCGCCGTGCTGATGGCGACCTTGCCGTTTGCGGTGACTACCCCGCCGGTACCGCCAGCACCCCCGCTTCCGCCGAGCGCGAAACTCGCCGCGCCGAACAGACCGGCAGAGACCTGGACGGCCATGCCGCCGTTCCCGCCGCCGCCGCCGATGGACTGCAGAAGGACGCCGCCCGAGCGGTCGCCCGAGGTGACGATCGAGGGCAGCACGAGCTGCGGACTTCCGTTTACGAGTAGCGACCGCTCGAAGAAGTTGGCGGTGACCACGCCACCCGCGCCGCCGCCCGCGCCACTGCCACCGAGCGCGAGGCCGGCGAACAGGCTGACCGAAGTCGACGAACCGCCATTGCCGCCGCCGCCGCCAACCGACTGCGCGAACAGACCCATGGAGTCGTTGCCATGGGTCTCGAGCGTGCCCGACATGTTCGAGATCACCGTGCCACCGACACCGCCCCCCGCACCCGAGCCGCCGATCGTCAGCAGCACGCCGCCGGTCGTCCCGCCGTCGCCGCCGCCGCCGCCGACCGATTGCGCCTGCATCGCGGCCGACATGTTCTTCTGCGTGGCGATCGAGCCGCTGTTGTCGACGCTGACGTTGCCGCCGGCTCCGGCCGCGCTGCCGCTGCCGCCGATTGCCGCGAGGCCATAGCCGTCACCGCCGCTGCCGCCGCCACCGCCAACCGACTCGGCAAAAATGCCGCGCGAATAGGCGCCGCCGGTCGTGATCACACCCGCATTGCTGACACTGACCTGCCCTCCCTGGCCGCCAACCGAGCCGCTGCCGCCGAGCGCCACAAGGCCACCGGAGGTCCCACCCGCGCCGCCGCCGCCGCCGACCGACTGCGCGAACACGCCGTCGCTCCCCTTGGTTGCGGTGGAAACATCGCTGCTGCTTCCGAGCGTTACCTTGACGGTGCCGCCGTTCGCACCGCTGCCACCGGTGCCTCCCAGCGACACGACGCCGCCGGAGGTGTTGGCGTTGCCGCCACCACCGCCAACCGACTGCACGAAGATGCCCCGGGAATCGGTGCCGTAGGTCGTGATCGCGCCATTGCTGGCGACAGTGACATTGCCACCTGTATTCCCGGAGCCGCCACTCCCGCCCATGGTGAAGACGCCGCCCGTGCCGGCCGCCGTGCCCCCATTTCCGCCGACGGACTCCGCGAAGATGCCGTAGGATCCGATGCCGAAGGTGGTGATCGAAGAACCGGCAATGGTGTTGACGTTGACCTGACCGCCCGTGCCGCCGATGCCCGCCGAGCCGCCGAAGCTGACCGCGCCGCCGATAAAGCCGGTCGATCCGCCGCCGCCGCCGACGCTCTGCGCAAACGCGCCGTGAGCGTAATTGCCCGCGGTGGTGACGTCGCTGGTCGAGTCGAGCGTGATGGTCGCGTTGCCGCCCGTCCCGGCGCCGCCGGCGGTCGCACCGAACGCGACGATGCCGCCGGCATCTCCGCTGCTGCCGCCATTTCCCCCGATCGACTGGGCCTCGACTCCGTTCGCAAAGGTGCCGCGGGTCAGGATCGTCCCGGCGTTATAGGCGGTGACATTGCCCCCATTGCCGCCGACGCTGCCGGACCCCGCTGAGCCGACAATCCCGTAGCTGGAGCCGCCGGACCCGCCCGCGCCGCCAAGGCTCTGCACCAGAAGACCGGTTGCATTCACGCCTTGGGTGGTCAGCGAGCCGTAGTTCTGACCGGTCGCCGATCCGCCGGACGCCGCCCCGCCGCCACCGCCGCCACTGCCCAGGATGAAGGCGCCGCCGCCCGCACCGCCGGCACCGGCCTGCGAGAAGACCCACATGCCGTAGCTGTTCTTGCCGGAGGTCGAAACGTCGACATAGTTGATGCCGGTGACGTTGCCGCCGTTGCCGGCCGCGCCGCCGGGCTGGGCGTCGAAATTGCCGTAGGCCGCCCCGCCCTGTCCGCCAGTGCCGCCGATGCTGGCGATCTGGATGCCCGGCAGATTGTCCGCCGTGCTGCTGATCAGACCGCCCGAATAGGTTGCGGGAACAGTGCTGGTGAAGGTCGGCCCAGTTGCCCCATTGCCTCCGGCGCTCCCACCGTAGCCGATGATTCCGCAGATGTCGGTCAGAGGAACGCAGACCCGAATGCCGCCGCCGTCGCTGCCCTTGCTACCATTGGCCCCAGCGCGGACGTCGGAAAACTGCTCGTTGCCGGCCGGAACCGGGAAGGCCGGGAAAACGACTCCGGTCCCGTCTGCGCCACCGACCGCCGGGACGGTGTAGGAGATGCTCGAAACGACGGGGATCGTCGACGATGTCTTGCTGCTGTCCTCGACGGTGACGCCCGTCACATAGGTTACGGCCGACTGACCGGTGCCATAGGTCGTCTTGCTGACCGCAGTGACCTTGTAGCTGGTGGTCACGCCGGTGCTGCTGGTCACCGAATAGGTATCGCCGACCGCCGTCGCGAGGAAGATGATGTGATCCTGGTCGGTCCGAACCGCATAGCCGGCCCCGATGATCTCAACGACTTTCTCGTCGGCCCGGGTTACCGGGTTGAACACGGTCCCACCCACCGGGATGGGGGTGTAGTTGGCAAATGCCGGAACTGCGCCGATCAGTCCGGCCGACGCCGCGCCGAGCGACAGAGGAACGAGCAGGCGGAGGATACGCCTCAGTTTCCGCACCGCACGACGGTTGCCGGTCGGCGAGGTCGAGGCCCGGCGCAGTTCCGCCTCAAGACGTGCGAGCGGCGAGGCGAGGGCGGGATACCGGGCGCTTAGCAGCGGACGGAGGTCGGCTATCTCGCGAAGCGCCTCCGCCTTCTGGCGAGATGAAATGGCGCTGAGATCAACGTGCGAGCAAAAGCGATCGAGGACCACCTCGAGAGTGTGATGAACGCTCATGCTGGCTTCTTTCCGTCGCTGGACCGCCGGCGCAGATCGCCGCTGGTCGATACTACGCCGACAGGGGTGACAATGGTGGGAGCAGCATCAGCGACCGCGATTGCCGTCGGCCCGACGAACGCCGGTGCAGCAGGGTGCAAGCTTGGGAAAGCTTTACAAGAACGCACAATACTAGGGCCCCCGCCCCGCGACTCGACATTGGTCCAGTCGTAAGCCAACGTTATATTTAGCTTTTATTTACCGCAACAGTTTCAAAATGAATTTCGAGCAATGGTCGCAACTTACCTTCAGGTGTTTGCCGCCAATGCTAGATTTGGTAGTTGGCCTCTAAAGACAGCCCCACTTCCAAGTAGCACGCCGCAATAATGATTCGACCCCAACCGTGAACGCTGACGGGTGGGCAAGCGTGCGAGCACTGCCTTGTGCAGAGCGCGAATACAGTTGGCCGCTGAAGGAAAATGGCCGTTCGGCTATGTCCGAGAAAGGTGTTTAAGCTGACCCCCGGCAGATGAACTAACGGCGGGTACAAGGGAATGCGCACCCGAAAGCAGCCGGTCCGCTATCCACCAAGCCTAGCCCCTGGACGCGTTTCCTTTTCGGCCGCTGTTGGCCTGAGGAGATGAAGCATGGGACATGCAATCTACGATCCCGGTTGGGAAGACCGTCCTGCGTGGAATGTTGGCCGGAAGCTCGGCGCCAAGCGGCCGCTCCTACCCAAGCAGGTTTGGGCCGTGCGCTTCTTTCTGGAGCAGGAGCATCGCCTCCGTGACCGAGCGCTCTTTGACCTCGCGATCGACAGCAAGCTGCGCGGTTGCGATCTTGTGAAGATCAAGATCGAAGAGCTCGTCAGCGGAGCGCGCATTCGTCAACGGGCAATCGTCATTCAGCAGAAGACCGGCCGGCCGGTACAGTTCGAGCTTCTGGAGCCAGCCCGCACCAGCTTGCTTCAGTGGCTTGAGAGGCGCGGAGGCTCCCTTGAGGAGTATGTTTTCCCCAGCCGAACGGACAGGCTCGCGCACCTAAGTACTCGACAATACGCCCGCCTAGTCGACGACTCGGTGACTGCGATCGGGTTGCGCCCGGACGAATATGGTACCCACTCTCTCCGACGCACCAAGGCAGCCTTGATCTATAAGCAGACTGGCAATCTGCGCGCCGTTCAAATCCTGCTCGGCCATACCAAGATCGAGACAACAGTCCGTTACCTAGGGATCGAGGTTGAAGACGCATTGGCGTTGGCCGAGGCCACGGAGTTGTAATTCAAAAGGTGGGCTGGTCCGCTGGCCCACCACGAACTTGGGTTTGAGCGGCATCAATCTGTGAAATCTGCTGTTATCCTCGGTGCCGCAACGCCTCCACAAGCAGCGCGAACGCGGGGGTCTGCTGGCGTCTGCTGGGATAATACAAGTGATATCCGGGAAAGGGCGGTGTCCAATCCTTGAGCACCTTCACCAGTCGCCCACTCTCCAATTCGGCTGCCACTGCGTTGTCAGGAAGAAAGGCGATCCCGTTTCCATCCATCGCTGCCTGCCGGGCAATCGAGGTTTCGTTGACGATCAGCTGACCATCGACTCTGACGATAAGCGGCCGCCCGCGTTTTTCGAACTCCCACGCGTAGAGCCCGCCCAGCGTCGGGAAACGTAGATTGATGCAATTGTGGTTGCTGAGATCGTGCGGAGTGCGAGGTGGCTTGTGGCTTGCGAAGTAAGCCGGCGAAGCGACGGCGGCCATGCTCAGGTCGGGCCCGATACGCACCGCGACCATATCGTGCGCAATCGTCTCGCCGAGCCGGATGCCGGCATCGAAGCGTTCGGCGACGATGTCGACGAATCCGGGATTGACGCTGATTTCAAGCTTTATGTCGGGGTAATCGCGCAAAATGTGCACGGCGGCGGGCCAGAGGATCGATCTGGCGGCATCCATGCCGGTCGTAATGCGGATGGTGCCGGCCGGCTTGTCGCGAAGCTCGCTCAGAGCGGAAATCTCCGCTTCAATTTCGTCGAAGCGCGGACCGATTGCGCCCAGTAGTCGCTCCCCCACTTCGGTGGGTGCGACGCTGCGCGTTGTCCTGGTCAAAAGCCTGATGCCCAGACGTTCCTCGAGGCCTCGGATGGCATGGCTGATCGCCGATGGGGAAAGGCCCATCTGCGCGGCCGCACGCGTGAAGCTCCGCTCGCGAGCGACGGCGCGAAAGGTCAACAGGTCATCGATCGTATGTCGCGGCATTAGTGAATCCAGCTCACAGTGTCATTCGGATTAATTAGCCTAATCGGCATTGCTCTGCCTCACTACATGGAGAACCAGCAAGGAGAACCAGGCAATGGCATCCGAAAGTCCAATGCGCGCACCCTGGCGAGATATCGCGCCCGATCTTACCGACATCACAGACAAGGTGCTCTTCGACGACGTCTGGCAGCGGCCCCAGCTCAGCCCGCGCGACCGAAGCCTCGTCACAATTTCGGCGCTGATCGCGCTCTACCGACAGAATGAGATGCCGTTTCACCTCAGGAAGGCGCTTGAGAATGGCGTGACGCGCGAGGAGATCATTGAGGCGATCACTCACCTCGCCTTCTATTCCGGTTGGCCGACGGCCAGCACCGCGCTGGGCATCGCGCGTCAGGTGTTTGCCGACGCCGCCGGCGCCCAACCCAAATCCGAGGAGGCAGACGATGCAGACGCGTAAGCTTGGCCGCAACGGCCCCGAGGTTTCAGCCATCGGGCTTGGCTGCATGGGGATCAGCTTCGGCTACGCCGACAAGCTGTCGAAGGACGAGGGAGTCCGGCTGGTCCGCGGCGCCTTCGAGCGCGGCGTCACCTTCTTCGACACGGCCGAAGTCTATGGCCCGTTCGAGAATGAGGAAGTCGTTGGCGAGGCTCTCCAGCCCATCCGCGACAGCGTCGTGATTGCGACCAAGTTCGGGTTCGACATCAACGTTCAAACGCGAGAAAACCGTGGCGGCGCGTTGAATAGCCGGCCCGAGCATATCCGCGCGGCCGTCGAAGGCTCACTGAAACGCCTCCGCGTCGATACCATCGACTTGCTCTACCAGCACCGCGTCGATCCCAATGTTCCGATCGAGGATGTCGCAGGGACGGTTCGCGACCTGATCGGCGAAGGCAAGGTCAAGCATTTTGGGCTCTCCGAGCCGGGCGTACAGACGCTTCGCCGGGCGCATGCGGTGCAACCGGTAGCGGCGATCCAGAACGAATATTCACTGTGGTGGCGCGCGGTGGAAACCAACGGGATACTCGAAGCGTGCGACGAGCTTGGTATCGGCTTCGTGCCATATAGCCCGCTCGGCAAGGGTTTCCTGACCGGGACGATGAGCAAGGAGGTTCCGGCAGGCGACTTCCGCGCCAGCATTCCGCGCTTCCAGCCCGAAGCGATGGACAAGAACCAGGCCTTCGTCGACCTCTTGAAACGCTTCGCGGCTGAGAAGGGCGCGACCCCGGCGCAGATAGCGTTGGCGTGGCTCCTAGCCCAGCGACCCTATGTTGTGCCGATCCCTGGGACGACCAAGCTCCACCGTTTGGAGGAGAATATTGGCGCCGCGAACATCGAGCTAACGGCGGCTGACCTTCGGGAAACCAATGAAGGTGCGTCGCACACCCAGCCGGAAGGCGACCGCTATGCGCCCGCGCAAATGGCCATGGTTGGCCGCGAGGCGCCGGAGAAGGCAGATGCTTAATACAATCACCAAGACGCCAACCGTGACGCTGAACAACGGCGTCGAAATGCCGATCCTAGGTTTCGGAGTGTTCCAGGTTGCAGACCCAGCCGAGTGCGAACGCAGCGTCCGCGACGCGATCGAGGTGGGCTATCGTCTGCTCGATACGGCTACCTCTTACGGCAACGAGGCGGCGGTCGGCGCCGGCATCCGGAGCAGCGGTGTCGATCGGCGGGATCTATTCGTCACCACAAAGCTGTGGATCGAGGACGCAAGCTATGATGGCGCGAAAGCGGCGTTGGAGCGCTCTCTCAACAAGCTCCAGCTCGATTACCTCGACCTCTGGCTCATCCACCAGCCGTACGGCGACGTCTATGGCGCCTGGCGCGCGATGGAGGAGCTGCACCGAGCCGGGAAAGTCCGCGCCATCGGCATCAGCAACTTCTACCCCGACAGGGTCGTGGACTTTGTCCTCCACAATGAGATCACGCCCGCGGTCAATCAGATCGAGATCCATCCCTTCCACCAGCAAGCGGATGCTCAGGCGGTCCTGAAGGAATACAACATCCAACCGGAGGCGTGGGGACCGTTCGCTGAAGGCAAGAACGGGCTGTTCCAGAACGGCGTCCTCGCGTCCGTCGGCAAGAAGTACGGGAAGAGCATCGCACAAGTGGTGCTGCGGTGGCTGATCCAGCGTGAAATCGTCGCCATTCCGAAGTCGGTCCGCAAGGAGCGTATGGCCGAGAATTTTGACGTGTTCGACTTTGAGCTGGGCACAGACGTTCTCGCCGCCATCACCAAGCTCGATCAGAAGACCAGCAGCTTCTTCGACCATCGCGATCCCGCAATGGTGAAGTGGCTGGGGACACGAAAGCTCGGAGGTTAGTCGACGTTACTGTAGAGAAAGGATCGGGGCTGAAACCTTGTCGTCCTGAATGAACGGCCGCCTTCGCCGACTTGGTGAGGGTAGCGGACCGTCCGCTACCCACCAGAAGCAGACGCGAGGCGATGCTGAACGAACGTATGCTTACGGTTGCCCTTGGCCGCCGGCGGAATGGCCGTGCTGGGCGCAAGACAGGCGTTCCAATCATCGTCGCAGATGACCATGGGCTCAAAAAGAGGAACGCTGGTGCACTTGAACCAGCCTATCCCTGTGTTCCAAGCACGCGGTCTAGTGCTAAACGATTGAGAAGTATGGTGGGCGTGGCAAGGATTGAACTTGCGACCCCTGCGATGTCAACACAGTGCTCTACCACTGAGCTACACGCCCACCGAGGCCGTGGCCGGACCAGCCCTCTAGTCGGGCTCGACGGACCGCGCAACCCTCTTCGCTATTTGCCGGCGAAGAGAAACAGCAGCGCTCCGACGAGGCACAGGAAGGCGCCCAGGTGGCGCCAGTGGAGCGGCTCGCCGAGTACCGTCACCATGAAGCCGGCGAACACCAGCAAGGCGATCACCTCCTGCACGATCTTGAGCTGGGCCGCGCTCCAGCCGCTCGCATAGCCGATCCGGTTGGCGGGGACGGCGAAGCAATATTCGACGAACGCCAAGCCCCAGCTGATCAGCACGACGACCGCCAGCGGCTTGGTCATCCCGCCCTTGAGATGCCAGTACCAGGCGGTGGTCATGAACAGGTTGGAGACGAGCAGCAGGAGGACGGTCGGCATGCGCGGCACGTCTAAGGCTGCTGCGCTGCTCGCGCCAGTGAACTGCCGGTCAACTGGACGCTCGCCCAGGCCTATAGCCGGCCGTGCTGGTCCTCGGTCTGGAACAGCCGGTCGACTTCGGCGACCAGGTCCTTGAGGTGGAACGGCTTCGAGAGGAGCTTGGCCTCCGGCGCGGTGCGGCCACTCTGCAGCGCCACGGCGGCGAAACCAGTGATGAACATCACGCGGATCGCGGGGTCGATCCCGCTCGCCTTCTGCGCCAGCTCGATCCCGTCCATCTCGGGCATGACGATGTCGGTCAGCAGGAGGTCGAAATGCTCCGTCTCGAGCAGTGGTATCGCCTCGGTCCCGCAGCCGACGGCCTGCACTTCATAGCCGACACGCTGCAGGGCGCGCTGCAGATACTCGCGCATGGACGTGTCGTCCTCGGCCAGCAGGATCTTGATCATCGTCATGGGACTATGCGCCCAACCTTTAAGATTTTCCAGCGCCTCGCTGCGCCGTACCGCTTGCCGCCCCAAGGTGGCACGACTAGCTAGAACTTCTTGGCTGCCGATACGCTCCCTTCTCCCACCATTATAGCCGCGTCCGGCGGGCTGCCTGTCCTCCTGTCGGTTCCGCACAGCGGACGCGAATATCCCGACTGGCTGCTGCGCCGGGCGGCCAGCGGGCGCGCCGCGCTGGAAAGCCTCGAGGACCCGCTGGTCGACCGGCTCGCCTGGCGCGCGCTCGGGGCCGGACCGGCCGCGGTGATCGCCAACGCCGGGCGCGCCGGGATCGACTGCAACCGCGACGCGGCGGACATCGACACCAGCGTGGTGGCCCTTCCCTGCCCCGAACCGAGCCATCGCGCGCGCCACGGACTGGGCGTGGTTCCCGGCCGGAGCGTCCTTGCCGGACCCTTGTGGCGCGGGCTGGTCGACGCCGATGATTTCGCGCGTCGCGTCGCCCACGCCCACGCGCCCTACCATGCCGCCCTCGCCGCCGAGCTTGCGCGACTGCGCAGTCGTTATGGCGCGGCGCTGCTGCTCGACCTCCACTCCATGCCGCCGCCGCGCCGGGGCAAGCCGCAGATCGTGTTCGGCGACCGCTACGGTCGATCCGCGGACCGCTGGGTCACCGATCCCGCCCGCCGGATCGCCGAGAGCGCCGGCTTCGCGGTCGGCTTCAATGATCCCTATGCCGGTGGCTGGATCAGCGAACGGCACGGCAACCCCTCCAGCGGGATCCACGCGCTGCAGGTGGAGATCGACCGCAGCTGCTACCTCGATCGAACGCTGCGGCGGCCGGGGCCCGGCTTCGATCGCTGCGCCAGGCTGCTCGAGCGGCTGACGGTGGAGCTCGGCGAGATCATTCTCGCCCAGCAGGTCCCCCAGGCGGCGGAGTAGGCGCAGCCTTGCCCTTGGGCGAAGCGCGGATTAAGGCGATAAGGTGATCGGCCGCTCCGGGAAGGGGCGGCCCTATTTGTTTCTACATGCTTCGGAGAAGCCCCGTGGCCCAGACCACCCCGCCGCTCATGCCTCATGCGACCGCCGCCTGGCTGGTCGACAACAGCTCGCTGACGTTCGAGCAGATCGCTGATTTCTGCGGCCTCCACATTCTCGAGGTGCAGGCGATCGCCGACGACACCGCCGCGACCAAGCTGACCGGCCGTGACCCGCTTCGCTCCGGCGAGCTAAGCCATGAGGAGATCGAGCGAGGACAGGCCGATCCCGACTATCGGCTGAAGATGCAGAAGGCGCCCGACGCGGTGACCCGCACCAAGGGCCCGCGCTACACGCCGGTCAGCAAGCGGCAGGACAAGCCGGACGGCATCGCCTGGATCATCCGCAACCACCCCGACGTGTCCGACGGCGCCATTTCCAAGCTGATCGGGACGACCAGGACGACGATTGCGGCTATCCGTGATCGTACTCATTGGAACATCGCCAATATCACCCCTAAAGATCCGGTGACGCTCGGCCTGACCAGCCAGCGCGAGCTGGATGCGGCGGTGGCGAAGGCGGCCAAGGCGGCCGGGGCCGAGGCGCCGACCGACGTTCGCCTCGAGGGCGACCGCGAGGCCCTCATCAACGAGCTGCGCGCGCAGCGCGAGCAGCATGCCCGCGACGCCGAGGCGGCGCTCAGCGGCGAGGAGCTGGGCGCGGACGAAATCGTCCCCGGCATCCGCGATCCGTTCCGCCGCTAAGACGGTTGCCGCCCTGTCGGTTTCCGGCCAAGACTGATCCATGGCCACCCAGACCGAGCAGGAACTGAGCTTCGAGGCGGCGCTCGCCCGCCTCGAGGAAATCGTCCGTCTTCTTGAACGCGGCGAAGCGCCGCTCGACCAGTCCATCGACCTCTACCAGGAAGGTGATCGGCTGAAGCGGCTGTGCGAGCAGCGCCTCCAGTCCGCGCAGGCGCGGATCGACGCCATCGCGCTCGGGCCCGACGGCCAGCCCAAGGGACTGGCGCCGTTCGATGGCCGCTGAGCCGCTGGTGGCCGACGACCTGCTCGAGCGCGAGGGACAGCAGGTCCGCGATCGCGTCGACGCGCTGTTCGACCAGTGGCTCGCCGCTCCGGACGATGGCCGCCAGCGGCTGTTCGAGGCGATGCGCCACGCGGCGATCGGCGGCGGCAAGCGGCTCCGCCCGCTGCTGACCCTGGCCAGCTCGCGCCTGTTCGCGATCGACGAGCAGCGGGCGATCCGCGCCGGCACCGCGATCGAGGCCATTCACGTCTATTCGCTGATCCATGACGACCTGCCGTGCATGGACGACGACGATCTCCGCCGCGGCAAGGCAACCGTCCACAAGCAATTCGACGAGGCGACCGCGGTCCTGGCGGGTGACGCGTTCCACGCCCTCGCCTTCGAGATTCTCGCCTCCCCCGACACGCACGAGGACCCGTTCGTGCGCTCCGAGCTGGTGCTCGAGCTGGCGCGCGCCTCGGGCCAGGACGGCATGGCGGGCGGCCAGATGATGGATCTGGCGGCCGAGGAGCAGCAGCTCGACCTCACCGCCATCACCCGGCTGCAGCAGCTCAAGACCGGCGCGCTGATCGAATATGCGGTGGAAGCGGGGGCGATCATGGGTCGCCAGCCCGCCGACGCGCGGACCAGCCTGCGCGGCTATGCGCGCAACGTCGGGTTGGCGTTCCAGATCGCCGACGATCTCATCGATCATGAGGGCGACCAGGCGGTCGCCGGCAAGGCGGTCGGCAAGGACGCGGCGGCGGGCAAGGCGACCTTCGTCTCGCTGCTCGGTGCCGAGCGGGCGCGGGCCCAGGCGGAGCTGCTG
The DNA here is from genome assembly GCF_003970925.1 of Sphingomonas ginkgonis. NCBI lineage: Bacteria > Pseudomonadati > Pseudomonadota > Alphaproteobacteria > Sphingomonadales > Sphingomonadaceae > Sphingomonas > Sphingomonas ginkgonis. The sequence continues at coordinate 1,025,279 of NZ_RWJF01000001.1, read as the reverse complement.
GTGGCCCAGGCGATCGAGCATCTCCAGCACCATGGCGAGGAGGCGGATCTGCTCCGCGCCATCGCCCGCTTCGCCGTCCAGCGGGACCGCTGAGCCATGGCCGAGCGCGTCGCCGTCTATCCCGGGACCTTCGACCCGATCACCCGCGGCCACCTCGACATCATCCGCCGCGGGGCCCGGCTGTGCGACCGGCTGGTGATCGGGGTGACGACGAACCCGGCCAAATCGCCGATGTTCAGCGTCGCCGAGCGAATGGCGCTGGTGAGGTCCGAGACCGCGGCGATCGGGGGCCGCATCGACGTGGTCGAGTTCGATTCGCTGCTGATGGACTTCGCCGAGCGCGAAGGCGCGACGATGATCCTGCGCGGGCTGCGCGCCGTCGCCGACTTCGAATATGAGTATCAGATGGCGGGCATGAACCAGCAGCTCAACGACCGGATCGAGACGGTCTTCCTGATGGCCGACGTCTCGCTCCAGCCGATCGCTTCACGTCTGGTCAAGGAAATCGCGCGCTATGGCGGTGCGATCGACAAGTTCGTGCCGTCGGCCGTGGCGGCCGCGGTAGCCGACAAGCTTGCCGGGCAGACGCCCTTGGCCTAGCGGTCGGGTGGGGAGATGATGATGTCCAAAGCCTTGTTCGCAATGCCTTTTGCCGCGCTGACGCTGATCGCGGCCAAGCCCGCGCCGGTGGCGCCGCCGGTGCCGTTCAACGCGCCGGCCGCAGTCGCGGCCGATCCTGCGAACAAGCTGGTCCTGCAGCTTTCGACCGGCGGCACGGTCGTCATCCAATTGCGGCCCGATGTCGCCCCGCACATGGTGCAGCGGGTGCAGATGCTGGCCCGCCAGCATTTCTACGACGGGCTTCGCTTCCATCGCGTGATCCCGGGCTTCATGGCGCAGGGCGGCGATCCCAAGGGCGACGGCACCGGTGGCTCGCCCCTGCCCGACGTGCCCGCCGAGTTCAGCGACCTGCCGCATCTGCGCGGGTCGATCGCGGCGGCCCGGGCGAACGACCCGAACAGCGCCAACAGCCAGTTCTACATCATGTTCTCGCCGACCGTGTCGCTCGACCACAAATATACGGTGTTCGGCCGGGTAGTGTCGGGAATGGACGCGGTCGACAAGATCGCGCCGGGCGAGCCGCCGGAGAACCCGACGACGATCGTCACCGCGCGACTTGCCGATGGCTCGTCGGCTCCGGCTCCGGCTCCGGCCATTGCGCCGGCACCGGCCCCGGCCCCGACCCTTGCGCCGGCACCCGCCCCGGCGCCGACCCCGGCCGCGCCGCCAAGGTAAGCGGCTATCGCTGCGGCCGGCCGCGCGCTAGGCGGCCGGTGCGATGCGCGTCGACCAGTTTGATTTCGATCTCCCGCCCGAGCGGATAGCCCTCCGTCCGGCCAGTCCGCGCGACAGCGCGAGGCTGCTGCTGGTGCGCGGCGGGACTATGGAAGACCGGGCGGTGCTCGACCTGCCCATGCTGCTCGCGCCCGGCGACGTGCTGGTGTTCAACGACACGAGGGTCATCCCCGCGCAGCTGGAGGGCCGGCGCGGCGAGGCGCGGATCGGCGCCACGCTGCACAAGCGCGAAGGTCCGCGCAGCTGGTGGGCGTTCGTCCGCAATGCCCGGCGGCTCCGGCCCGGCGACCGGATCGACTTCGCCGCCGGGGTCGTCGCCAGCGTCGTGGAGCGCGAAACGGACGGCTCGGTGCTGCTGTCGTTCCATGGCGAGGAGCCGGTCGAGCTGCTGCTGGAGCGCGCGGGAACCATGCCGCTTCCCCCCTACATCGCGAGCAAGCGGCCGACCGACGAGCAGGACCGCAGCGACTACCAGACCATGTTCGCGCGGGAGGCCGGTGCCGTCGCCGCGCCGACCGCCTCGCTCCACTTCACCGAGCGGCTGCTCGCGGCGCTCGACGAGCGCGGGATCGGTCGCGAGACGCTGACCCTGCATGTCGGTGCCGGCACCTTCCTGCCGGTCAAGGCGGAGACGGTCGCCGAGCACCGGATGCACGCCGAATGGGGGCGGATCGACGCCGCCACGGCCGAGCGGCTGAACCGGGTCCGCGCAAACGGGGGCCGGCTGATCGCGGTCGGCACCACCGCGCTGCGCCTGCTGGAGAGCGCGGCGGACGCGGACGGCACGCTGCACGCCTTCGCGGGCGACACGGCCATCTTCATCACCCCTGGCTATCGCTTCCGGGCGGTCGGCGGGCTGATGACCAACTTCCATCTGCCCAAATCGACCCTGTTCATGCTGGTCAGCGCCCTGATGGGGCTCGAGCGGATGAAGGCGGCCTACGCCCATGCGATCGGCGAGCACTACCGTTTCTACAGCTATGGCGATTCCAGCCTGCTGCTGCCCTGAGGCGCAGGACGATTTTGCCCGCTGGGTTCAACAATTTGTTTAGCAAGCCAGTTTATTGCGGCGGTTGTGGCGTACTTACCTGTTCTTCAACCGACCGTCCCGTCCGGGCGCGCGTGACCGCTCCGGACCCGGTACGCGAGCCGGCGGGGCTCGCAACCACCGAGCGGCAGGCGCGGCAGCCCGTCAACCTGCCGGCCACCGCCGTCTTCGAGAATGGCGCATCGATCGCGATGACCCTTGTCGACCTGTCGTACGACGGGGCCAAGGTGGAGTCGCCGCTGGCGCTGCTGCCCGGACTCAGGTTCAAGCTGTCGGTGCTTCGGCTTGGCGCGCTCGATGCCGAGGTCCGCTGGTGCCGGGACCGGATCGCCGGGCTTCGCTTCGCTGCCGCCGAGCCCAGCGCGCTACCGGTCGAGACGCCCCGGTCCCACCCGCGCATCGATCTGGCGGGAAGCGTATCGTTGCGCCGGTCGGGAAAGCACAACTACCAGGCCCGGATCTTCGACCTGTCGCCGTCCGGCTGCCGGGTCGAGTTCGTCGAGCGGCCGAGCCTCGGCGAATCGCTGTGGATCCGGTTCGACGGCCTGGATTCGCTGGAGGGCACCGTCCGCTGGCTCGACGGCTTCTATGGCGGGATCGAGTTCAACCGCCACATCTACCCGGTCGTCTACGAGCTCCTGCTGGCGCGGCTCGGGCTGCGCTAGGCGCGCGCCTTCATCGGCGCGATGACCTGCTCGGCGAAGCGGTCCATCTCCTCCGCCTGCGGGCTCATCTGCAGCAGCAGCAGGTCCAGCCCGGCGTCCTCGTAAGCGGCGATCCGCTCCTGCACCTGCTCGGGGGTGCCGACCAGGTTCGGCCGCAGCCCGCGGTTGGACACGCTATATTCCTGCAGCTTGAGCTCGCGCTCGAGCTGGGTGCCCGAGAGCCACTGGTCGAAGTTGGCGAAGCCGGCGGGCGGCTCGGGGGGGAGCTGGGTGATCCGGTCGAGTTCGCGCTTCGCCTCCGCCTCGCTGTCGCGGACGATCGCGTAGGCCGCCATGCCGAACTGCATCGGCGCGCCGCCGGCCTGCTCGCGGCGGGCGCTCATGTCGGCGATCTTGAGGGCGATCGCCTCGACCGGATCGCCGTGCATGACATAGGCGTCGCACTGGGTGGCAATCATCGTCTTGGCGGCATCGCTCTCACCGCCCGCATAGACGGTCGGACGCTTGGCCGGCTTGGGCTCGGCGATCGCGTCGGTCAGCGTGTAGCGCTCGCCCGCGAAGTTGAACCGCTTCTCGGTCCACAGCCCGTCGACCACCTGGAGCCATTCCGAGGTGCGGCCGTAGCGGTCGTCATGCTCGTCGAACTGGAGACCGTAGCTCTTGGCTTCCTGCGCCCACCAGCTCGACACGACGTTGAGCGCGAGGCGGCCGTTCGAGATTCGGTCGATGTTGGCGGCCTGCTTGGCGAACAGCGCGGGCTGGTGGAAGTTGGGGCGGACCGCGACCATCAGCTCGATGCTGTCGGTCACCGCGGCGAGCGCGGCGGCGGTCGACCAGGCGTCGAGCGCGGGCGCCTCGACGCCCTTGATGTCGTTGAGGTTCAGTTCGGCGATGAGGGTGAGGTCCCAGCCGGTCCGCTCCGACCGCTGGGTCAGCCGCTTCACATAGTCCCAGCTCGCTTCCATGCCCTCGTCGGGCACGTTGCGCAGCCAGCCGCCGAACACCGGCATCCAGTAACCGAACCTCATGCCTCAAGCTTCCCTGATGAGCGTTTCGAGCCAGTCGACCAGCCGGTCGTGCGGGTCCCAGCCGAGCACCTCGACCGGCTTGGCGACGAAGTTGGACAGGCCGTTAATGTCGTAGAAACGGGGGACCCCGTCGCGGTCGTCGATGACCACCTCAACCCCGCCGACGTCGAGCTTGGCCGCCACCGCGATCCGCTCGGCGGCCGCGACCAGTTCCGGACCCGGGTCAACCGCGGCCATCGCCAGCACCTTGCGCCCCGGGGCGGCGACGCAGGCGTCGGCGGGGCAGAGATCGAAGCTGTCGCCGCCGCTCTCGACCGTGATCGCGTAGAGGAACCTGCCGGCGAGCGTCTCCATCCGGATAATCGTCCCGCCGCGCGGCGGGACATAGTCCTGGACCATCAGCACCTGGTCGATCGAGCGCGGAACGCTGCCTTGCGCGATCGAGCGTTCCAGCTCCTCGCGGCTGGCGTAGCGGGTGATCCCCGCCCCCGAACCGCCGATGTTGGCCTTGACCAGCAGCGGCCAGCCCATGCCCTCGGTCGCGGCGGGAAGGTCGGCGGCGCGGTGGACGATGCGGGTCTCGGGAATGGCCAGCCCGAGCCCGGCGATCAGCGAGAGCTGGCGCGCCTTGCTGGTGTCGATCGCCAGCACCTCGGCGCCGTTGACGACCCGGGCGCCGGCGCGCGCCCAATGGTCGAGCAGCGCCTCGGCGTAGAAGATCCCGTGCTCGCTCTCGCGCAGGAAGCCCGACATGGCGACCCGGCTGAGGATGACGCGCGCCGGCGGCGGCGAGCGGAGCGGGTCGAAACGGTGGTCGGAAAGATGGATCTTCTCGTAGGCGATTCCGCGTTGATCCAGCGCCGAGAAGAGCGGCGCAAACCACTGCGGATGCTCGTAAAGAATCGCGAGATCGGTCACAGGCGCGGCCTATGGCGGGTCAGTGGAAGTATGACCAGAGGAGCTTGGCGGTGAGCGCCAATGAAATGATCACCAGCAGCGGGCGGATCAGCCGGGCGCCGAAGCGCATCGCCGTGTGGCTGCCGAGCCAGCCGCCGACGACCGCTCCCGCCGCCATCACCAGCCCCAGCGTCCACCACATCCGGCCGCCGGCGATGAACAGCACAACCCCGGCGAGATTGCTGGTGAAGTTGAGGAGCTTGGTGTTGCCCGCGGCGCGGGTCAGGCCATGGCCGCGCAGCGCCACGAGGCTGGTCGTGTAGAAGGTCCCCGCGCCCGGCCCGAAGAAGCCGTCGTAGAAGCCGAGCAGCGCGCCCAGCGGAGCATAGCCCGCCGGGGTGAGCCGCTGGTGCGCATCCTTGTCGTGCATGCGCGGGCTGAGCAGCACGTAGAGCGCGACCGCGGCGAGGAGCAGCGGGATGACCAGATCGAGCAGGCGCGGGCGGAGGCTCTGGACCACGAAGCCGCCGACGGCGGCGCCGGCGAACACCAGCAGCACCACTCCGCGGTAGGATCGCCAGTCGACCAGCCCGCCTCGCCAATAGTTGCGAAGCGCGATGCTGGTGCCGAACACCGACTGCAGCTTGTTGGCCGCGAGCGCGTGGAGCGGCGGCACCCCGGCGAACAGCAGCGCCGGCATCATAATCAACCCCCCGCCCCCGGCAATCGCATCGATGAACCCGGTGCCGACCGCGACGAGGGCGAACAAGGGATAGAGCCACGGGTCGAGCACCGGCGGCCTGTAGCGGGGGCCGGCGACGGCGGCTAGGAGCGGGCCCGACCATGACTCGCTTCGACTTCCACATCGCCGCCACCGACGGCGCGGCCCGCACCGGCACGATCAGCATGGCGCGCGGGGTGATCCGGACGCCCGCGTTCATGCCGGTCGGAACGGCCGCGACGGTGAAGGCGGTCAAGCCGGCCGACGTCCGTGCCGCCGGCGCCGACATCATCCTCGGCAACACCTATCACCTGATGCTCCGCCCGGGCGCCGAGCGGGTCGCGCGGCTCGGCGGGTTGCACCGCTTCATGGGCTGGGAGCGGCCGATCCTGACCGACAGCGGCGGCTACCAGGTGATGAGCCTCAGCGAACTCACCAAGGTCACCGAGGAAGGGGTGAGCTTCAAGAGCCACCTCGACGGGACCCGGCACCTGCTGAGCCCCGAGCGGTCGGTCGAGATCCAGCGGCTGCTCGGCTCCTCGATCGTCATGCAGTTCGACCAGCTGGTGCCGACCACCACCAGCCGCGACGAGCAGCAGGGCGCGATGGAGCGCTCGATCCGCTGGGCACGGCGGAGCCGGGAGGAGTTCGACCGCGGCGAGCAGCATGCCGCCGGCTCGGCGCTGTTCGGGATCCAACAGGGCGCGCTCGACGAGGGGCTGCGGCGGGAGAGCGCGCAAGGGCTGATCGACATCGGGTTCGACGGCTATGCGGTCGGCGGGCTGGCGGTCGGCGAGGGCCAGGAGGCGATGCTCGGCTGCCTCGACTTCGCGCCCGGACAGCTCCCCGCCGACAAGCCGCGTTACCTGATGGGGGTCGGAAAGCCCGACGACATCGTCGAGGCGGTGGTGCGCGGGATCGACATGTTCGACTGCGTGCTGCCGACCCGCTCGGGGCGGACCGGGCAGGCCTTCACCGCCGACGGCCCGATCAACCTGCGCAACGCCCGCTTCGCCGAGGACCAGGAACCGCTCGAACCCGGCTGCCCCTGCCCGACCTGCACCGGCTGGTCACGCGCCTATGTGCATCACCTGGTCCGCTCGGGCGAGATCCTCGGCGCGATGCTGATGACCGAGCACAACCTCTGGTTCTACCAGCAACTGATGCAGGGCCTGCGCGACGCCATCGCGCGCGGCGGCCTCACGAACCACGCCCGCGCCTTCCTGGATCGATACCGGGCGCGCGACGCGCGCTAGCGCGAGGAGGCGATCAGACCGGCGATGGACGGAATGGTGGAGCCGAGGGGGATCGAACCCCTGACCTTCGCAATGCCATTGCGACGCTCTCCCAGCTGAGCTACGGCCCCGTCCGCCCGCGCCTTTAGGCGAACTCGCGCCGAGTGCAAACCCCTTTGTGCATCGGCCGACCACTTCGGTTCCTTGCGCCCATGAATACGTAGGCAGCCGCTTGCGCGGGGCGCGGTGTCGGGCTCCATTGCCGGCCATGAAGAGCCTCCTTTCCGCCGCGCTCGCGCTGGCCCTCGCCGCTCCCGCCGCCGCCCAGCCGGCGGCTGCCCCACTCGTCCAGCACCCGCATGCCGCCTGGACCCGCAACGCGTCCATCTACGAGGTGAACGTCCGCCAGTTCAGCCCCGCCGGCAATTTCGCCGGGGTCGAGGCGCAGCTGCCGCGGCTGCAGAAGCTCGGGGTCAAGATCCTGTGGATCATGCCGATCCATCCGATCGGCGTGAAGGAGCGCAAGGGCGAGCTCGGCAGCTATTATGCGGTGCGCGACTACAAGGCGGTGAACCCGGAATATGGCTCGCTGGCCGACTTCCAGCGGCTGGTCCGCAAGGCGCACGCGCTGGGCATGAAGGTGATCATCGACTGGGTCGCCAATCACAGCGCCTGGGACAACGCCTGGGTCAGCCAGCACCCCGACTGGTACAAGAAGGACGAGAAGGGCAAGATCATCTCGGTGCGCTTCGGCGAGGCGCCCAACTATGAATATTGGACCGACGTCGTCGCGCTCGACTATTCCAAGCCGGAGCTGCGCGCGGCCATGCTCGACGCGATGCGTTTCTGGGTCCGGAACGCCGACATCGACGGCTTCCGCTGCGACGTCGCCGAGCTGGTGCCGATCGACTTCTGGGTCTCGGCGCGGGCGGAGCTGGAGAAGAGCAAGCCGCTGTTCTTCCTCGCCGAGGGCGACAAGCCGTTCCTCCACCAGGCGTTCGACATGAGCTACGACTGGAAGCTGCTCGACCGTTTCGCCGCCATCGCGGAGGGCAAGGAAACCGCCCAGAACCTGCGCGACTATGTCTCGACGCGGATGGCGGGCCTGCCGCGCGACGCCTACCGCATGACCTTCACCTCGAACCACGACATCAACTCGTGGCGCTTCGCCGACAAGGCGGAATATGGGCCGCGCTTCCCCGCCTTCGCCGTGCTGGCCGCGACCCTGCCGGGGATGCCGCTGATCTACTCGGGGCAGGAGAGCGGGCTCGACAAGAAGCTGGAGTTCTTCAAGCGCGATCCGATCGCCTGGAAGAGCTATGCCAATGCGCCGCTCTACCGCACGCTGGTCCGCCTCAAGGCCGGCAATCCCGCGCTTCGCAACGGGGATATGGGCGCTCCCGCCGAGCTGCTCGATGCAGGAAACCGCGACATCTTCGCGTTCCGCCGCCAGCAGGGCGGGCACTGGCTGACCGTCGCGGTCAACCTGTCCGACCGGCCGGTCGCGCAGAAGGCGATTCCGGGGCTGGCCGCCGGGCGGATCGCCCCGTGGCAGTGGCGGATGGCGTCGCGCTGACATCGGCCACAACGAAAACGGCGCCCCCGCTGGTCGGGAGCGCCGTTCGTGTCAGGTAGCGGCGGCGCTCTCGAGAGCGCTGCCGCGAACCCATCAAGCTTACTTCAGGTTGTTCGACACGTTGTTGAACGTGGTGCTCAGCTTGCCGCCGATGCTCTGCATCGCGCCGATCGCCGCAACGGCGATGAGGGCCGCAATCAGGCCGTACTCGATCGCGGTCGCACCCTTGTTGTTCTTGATGAGCTTCAGAAACTTCGCCATGTCCGGTCTCCTAGTTCCACAATCCAGGGGATCCACTTTCCCCGACCGGTCTGGAGGAAATCCGTCCCGGTTGCCCTTGGAATAGAACCGAAGCCGTTGAAGATGTCTTAAGGCGGTAGGTTAAGCGGGCTTAACCATCATTTCCTCAGAATTGACGGAAGAAATCGTCGAGCTGGCGGCCGAGCCGGTCGACGACTCCGAGGCCGTCGGTCCAGTCCTCGGGAAGCGGGCTCTGGCGGTCGCGCGGCGGCGGCGGGAGCAGCACGGGCGGTCGGTAGAAATCGGGGAGCGCCGGGCTGGCGGTGCCGTCGATCGCCAAGGCGGGCACCATGAAGGAGCGCCAGATCTCCGCCGGGGCGGTGCCGCCGCTGACATTGCCGAGCGACTTGTTGTCGTCCCGCCCGACCCACACGCCGACCACCAGATTGCCGGCGAAGCCAACGAACAGCGCGTCGCGATTGTCCTGGCTGGTGCCGGTCTTGCCGAAGGTCGGCACCGCGAGCGCGGCGCGGCGGCCGGTGCCCTCGTTCGCGGCGGCCCACAGCAGGTCGAGCATCGGCGCGCGGTCGCGGCGGTCGTCGAGCGCCCCGCCCCGCCCGAAGATCAGGTTGGTGAGCTCGCCGCTCTCGGTCTGCTGGCGCGGCGGGAGGCCGACGGCGGCGACCGGGTAGCGGCCGCCGGCGACCGCCGCGTAGGCCGAGGTGAGCTCGAGCAGCGAGACCCCGGCCGCGCCGAGCGCGACGCTGGGCCGGTCGGGCAGCGGGCTGGCGATCCCCATCTCGCGGGCGGCGCGAAGCACGTTGCCGCGCCCCACGGCCTCCGACAGGCGAACCGTCGCGGCGTTGCTCGAGCGGGCGAACGCCTCGCGCAGCGTGATCCGGCCGCGGTAGACCCGGTCGCTGTTGGCCGGGGTCCAGCCGTCAATCGTGATCGGCGAGTCCTCGATCATCGAATCGGGCGTCCATCCGCCGCGCATCGCGGCGAGATAGACGAACAGCTTGAAGGCCGAGCCGGGCTGGCGGCGGGCCTGGACCGCGCGGTTGAACGGCGAAGCCTTGTAGTTGCGCCCGCCGACCATCGCGACGACCCGACCGTCCGGGCGCATCGCGACCAGGGCGGCCTGCGCCTCCCCGATGCGGGCGTTGCCGATTGCCCGCGAGGCGATCTTCTGCAGCCGCGAGTCGAGCGTCGTCCGGACCTTCACCTCGCCGAAGTCGCTCTCGAACGCCTTGGCCGCGGCAGGCGCGACCCAGTCCGCGAAATAGGTGCCGGTGGGCACGCGGTTGGCACCTCCGACCGGCCGCGCCGGGATCGCCGAGCGGGCGCGGGCCGGGCTGATGACCCCGGTGTCCGCCATCGCCGCCAGCACCATCCGGCTGCGCTTCTGCGCCGCGGCGAGATGCTGCGTCGGGGCCAGCCGTGACGGCGCCTGGACCAGCCCGGCCAGCATCGCGGACTGGGCGAGGCTGAGGTTCTGCGGCTCGCGCGCGAAATAATGATGGGCGGCGGCGCGGAGCCCGTAGACGCCGTCGCCGAAATAGACCGACGAGAGATAGCGCGAGAGGATCTCATCCTTCGTCAGCCAGGCTTCGAGCCAGAAGGCGATGATGACTTCCTGCGCCTTGCGCTTGAGGCTGCGGTCGCCGTTCAGGAAGCTGGTCTTGGCGAGCTGCTGGGTGATCGTGCTGCCGCCCTCGCGCACGCCGCCGGCATGGAGGTTGGCGATGAAGGCGCGGGCGATCCCGCGCGGGTCGATGCCCCAGTGGCTGTAGAAGCGCCGGTCCTCGATCGAGACGAAGGCCTGCGGGGTGAGCCGGTTAAGGCGGGTGACGTCGACCGGCGCCTCCTTGACCGCGCCGCGGCGGGCGATGGGCCGCCCGTCGGCGCTGAGCAGGAGCATCGCCGGGTCGTTGAGCGGCTGCAGCGCGCGCGACAACGGGGCGGTGAACACCAGCCAGATGACCGTGACGAGGAAGAGGATCCCGAAACCGAGAAAGCCGTAGCGGAGCACCGGTCCCCAGCGCCGGCGCCGGCGGGGCGGTTCAGGAGCCGGGCCGAGAGCCGCGGGGCGAACCCCGTCGAACGGATCGGGCAGGTTTTCGACGTTGACGCCGCCACGCTGCCAGATCGAGTCGCCGTCGGTCATCCCTATCCTTTACACGCCGCCCACGGCTCTAAGTGACTTGCTCCACTAACACAGCCTGAACGGGGGCGCCACAACTTGGCGGGACCTTGCGACGGGGCTAAGCCCTGCTGCGATGAGGCGCTTGGGGATCGCGGGACTGCTGGGAGCGCTGCTGCTGGTCGGTGGCTGCCGGCAGAAGGCCGACGACCGGCTGGACGTGGCGCTGATCGGCGGCCCGCCGCAGCTGGTCGAGCCGGATCGCGGGCAACTGACTACGGCCGACGCGGTTCTGCTCGGCGCCACCGCGCAGGGGCTGGTGCAGTTCGACCCAGCGGGCAACATCGTCCCGGGCCTGGCCGAACGCTGGAACGTCTCCTCCGACGGGCTCAGCTACATTTTCCGGATCGCCCAGACGAGCTGGCCGGACGGGCGCAAGGTCAGCGCCGAGGACGTGGTCCGGCTGCTCAAGCGGCAGCTCCGCGCCGCCAGCCGCAACCCGCTCAAGGACACCGCCGGCGCGATCGACGAGATCCAGGCGATGACCGACCGGGTCGTCGACATCGAGCTGCGCGGGCCGCGCCCCAATCTGCTGCAGCTGCTCGCCCAGCCGGAGTTCGCGCTGTTGCGCGACCAGGGCGGGACCGGCCCCTTCCGGATCCGCGGGCGGAGCAACGACGGGCGGGTCGAGCTCGGCCGCGAGACGCCCGGCCCGGACGGCGAGCCGGCGCAGCGCGAGCGGGCGGTGCTCGCTGCCCAGCCGGCGTCCTTGGCGATCGCGCGCTTCGCCAGCGGCACCAACGATTTGGTGCTCGGCGGCACCTTCGCCGACCTGCCGCTGGCACAGGCGGCGCGACTGCCCCGCAACACGCTGCGCTACGATCCCGCCGCGGGGCTGTTCGGACTGGTCCCGGCGCGGCGCGACGGCCCAATCGCCGATCCGCGCCTGCGCGACCTGCTCAACCGCGCGATCGACCGGACAGCTCTGGTCGCCGCGCTCGACGTTCCCGACCTCGCCGGGCGCGCGACCATCCTCCAGTTCGGGCTCGACGGGCTTGGCGATCCCCCCGTCCCGCCGTGGCTCGCCGAGGATCCGGCGCGCCGCCGCGCCGAGCTGCTGAACGTGGCCGACCAGCTGTTCGGCAAGGGCAAGCCGCGCCCCGTGCTGCTGCTCGACATCCCCGTCTCCCCAGGTGGAAGGATCGTCATCGACGCGCTGCGGGCGAGCTGGCGGCCGCTCGGCATCCGGGTGCTCGCCGCTGGTCCCGATGCGACGCCCGACCTGCGGCTGGTCGACCGGGTCGCGCCATCGACCTCCCCGGCCTGGTTCCTGCGCACCTTCCGCTGCGAGTTCACCGCCGTCTGCAACCCGCTGGCCGACACGCTGCTGGACGCGGCGCGCGACACGCCGGTGGCGGCGCAGCGCGGCGCGCTGTTCGGGCAGGCCGCGGCGTTGATGGAGGCGCAGACTTTGTTCCTGCCGATCGCCGCGCCGGTGCGCTGGAGCCTGGTCTCGCGCGACCTTCCCGGCTTCCAGGAGAACCGCTTCGCGCGTCATCCGTTGAGCGGGATGACGAACCGTAACGGGAACGAGTGATGGCGACGACGGACAGGATGAAGGCACAGCTGCCGCTGGGACGCGACGCGGCGTCGGTGCGCCAGCGCGTCGAGGCGATGGAGCATCTGCTCGAGGGCCTGTTCACGGTGCCGGGCACCAACCACAAGGTCGGGCTGGACGTGATCCTCGACCTCGTCCCCGTGGTCGGCGACACAGTCGCGGCGGCGCTCGGCACCTGGATGGTGTGGGAAGCGCGCAATCTCGGCATGTCCAAGTGGCAGATGAGCCGGATGATGGGCAACGTCGGGACCGACTTCCTGCTGGGGCTGATCCCCTGGGTCGGCGCGGTGCCGGACTTCTTCTTCCGCTCGAACAGCCGCAACCTCAAGATGATCAAGCGCCATCTCGACAAGCACCATCCGGCGACGGCGATCGTCGAGGGCCGGCGGATCGACTAGCCCGCCGGGTCAGCGGGCAGGCCCGAGCTCCTTCTCCGAACGCGGGTCCGCGCCCCACTCGCTCCAGCTGCCGTCGTAGAGTCGGACCCGGTCATTGCCGAGCAGGTGCGCGGCGAAGACGAGGCTGTTGGCGGTGACGCCCGAACCGCAGCTGGCGATGAACGGCTGGCGCGGGTCGACGCCCGCGGCGGCGAACACCTCCTCCAGCTCGGAATCGCGCTTGAAGGTCCCGTCCGGCCGGTAGCAGGCGGCGTAGGGAAGGTTACGGGCGCCGGGGATATGCCCCGCCGCGACGCCCGGCCGCGGATCCTTCTCGCTGCCCTCGAAGCGGGGCTGGCTCCGAGCGTCGACCAGGGGAAGCCCGAGGCCGTGCGCGACTTCCTCCTTGGTCACGGTGTCGCCCTGGCGCGCCTCGGCGTCGAACAGCGCCTCACGGCCAGCCGGTTCGCCGCCGTCGGTCGGGCGGCCTTCCGCGACCCACTTGGCGAGGCCGCCGTCGAGCAGGGCGACATGCGGCGCGCCGAAGTGGCGGAGCATGAACCAGGCGCGCACCGCCGTCCTCAGCGGGCTGTTGTCGTAGACGATGATGCGATCGTCCTGGCCGACCCCGAGGTCGCGCATGGCCTGGCCGAAACAGGGGGCGTCGGGCAGCATGTGCGGGTAGATCTGGTCGTGGTCGACGATCGCCTCGATGTCGAAGAAGCGCGCGCCCGGGATGTGCCGGCGATCATATTCATCGCGGGCGCTGCGGCCGGCGTCGGGCAGGAAGTAGGTCGCGTCGAGGATGGTGAGGTCGGGGGCGCCCAGCTCGGAGGCCAGCCATGCGGTCGAGACCAGATCGTCCACGCTCTCTCTCCTCGTCGAATCAACCCCTTCCGCGATAGGAGGCGACGCCCTGGTCGGGAACCCACAGGCCCTGAGGCGGCGCGTCCGATTGCCAGAAGACGTCGATCGGGATGCCGCCGCGAGGATACCAGTATCCGCCGATTCGAAGCCAGCGCGGCCGCATCTCGTCAAACAGGCGTTGGCCGATGCCGACCGTCACGTCCTCGTGGAAGCCGCAATGGTTGCGGAACGAGCCGAGGAACAGCTTGAGGCTCTTGGATTCAACGATCGTCTCGCCCGGCGCATAGTCGATGACGAGGTGCGCGAAGTCGGGCTGGCCGGTCACCGGGCAGAGCGAGGTGAACTCGGGCGCGGCAAAGCGGACGAGGTAGAGGCTCCCGGCACGCGGGTTAGGCACATAGTCGAGCCGGGCCTCCTCCGGCGAGGAGGGCAGCGGCGTCGCCTTGCCGAGGAACTGCGGCTCGCTCACCGGTAGGACTCGAGCGGCGGCGCGGCGGAGGATGGATCGATCGCCGGCGCCGACGCGGCCGAGCGGCGGGTCAGCCCATAGAGCGCGGCGATGGCGGCCGCGAAGACGACGATCGCGATCGGCATGGCGAAGGGGTTCGAATCGATCAGCGCGAGCACGTCGGCGCTGTTCTTCGAGCCCGCCTTCTCGGCCGCCGCGACCAGCCCGGCATAGACGACCCCCATCAGGCTCTCGCCGACGATCAGGCCGGTCGCCATCAGCGTCCCCAGCCGCTCGGCGAAGGCGGGGTTGGCGGTGGTCCGCGCCCAGCGGTCGTAGGACCAGCCGAGGAACGCGCCGACCGGGATCAGGAGGTCGACCTCCATCGGCAGGTACATGCCCATGCCGACCGCGAGCGGCGGGAGCGCGAAGCGGCCGGCCGAGCCGCGCTTCAGCAGTTCGTCGGCGATCACCACCACGACCCCGATGCCGAGCCCGATCTCGATCATCTTCCAGTCCAGCGTACCGCCGAGCACGCCCTTGGTGATTCCGCTGATCAGCAAGGCCTGCGGAGCGGCGAGCGCGTTGGGCCCGGCGCCGGGCGCGCCCTGGAAGCCGAAGGCGCTGTTGAGGAGGTCCAGAATCGGCGGGATGACGAGCGCGCCGAACACCACCCCGATCACCAGCGCGACCTGCTGCCGCCACGGGGTGGCGCCGACCAGCTGCCCGGTCTTCAGGTCCTGGAGATTGTCGTTGGCGATCGTCGCGACGCCGAAGATCACGCCGGTGACCAGCAGGCCGAACGCGACGAGGCTGTTGGTGGCCTCGGGCGGCGCGCCGCGGAACAGCGCGAGGAGGATCAGCGAAATGCCCAGCGCGGTCAGGATCCCGACCCCGCTGACCGGGCTGTTCGAGGCGCCGATCAGTCCGGCCATGTAGCCGGTGATGGAAGCGATGATCAGGCCGGCGATCAGCACATAGGCAATCGACACCAGCACCAGCGTCGTCGCATGCGCGGCGAGCGGGCCAGCGGCCGCGAAATTGGCCAGCAGCAGCCCGATCGGCACCATCGAGAGGAGGATCGCGCCGCCGACGATCGTGATCGGCAGATCGCGCTCGGTGAGCTCGAGCTGCTCGCCCTCGCTGCGCGCGCGGTTGGCGGCAAGCGCCTGGCGGATGCCGCCGATCACCGGGCCGATCACCTTGAGCAGGGTCCAGAGCGCGGCGACCAGCATGGTGCCCGCGCCGATGTAGCGGACCTTGGTGCGGAAGACGGTGCCGACCAGCGCCTCGACATCGGTGCCCGCGGGAACGCCCGCCTGGGCGGTCAGCCAGGGGATCAGCCCGACCCAGCTGATCAGGATGCCGACGAGCATCGCGATGCCGACCGCCATCCCGACGAGGTGGCCGACGCCGATCAGCGCCATCGACAGGCTGGTGGCTACGCCGCTGGCGCCGGCGCCGACGCGGAACGTCCTGGCAGCCGTGTCGGTCAGGAGCTTGGTCTTGGCGAGAATGAAGAAGCCCGCCGAGACCAGCGACGCCCAGATGATGGCGAGCAGGCCGCGCCGGTTCTCCTCCGCCCCGCCGACGCCCGCGCCGACCTTGAGCACCTCGGCCGCGGCGACCCCTTCCGGGTAGGGCAGGTCGCTGCCGGTCACCAGCGCCCGGCGGAGCGGCACCGAATACATGACCCCGAGAACGCCGCCGAGCCCGATCACCGCGACGCTGAGAAAGTAAGGGAAGTGGGTCCACCAGCCGATCATGATGAGGCCGGGCAGGACGAAGATGATCGCCGACAGCGTGCCCGCCGCCGAGGCGATCGTCTGGACGATGTTGTTCTCCTGGATCGTCGAATCCGCGAAGATCTTGAGCACCGCCATCGAGATGACCGCGGCCGGGATCGAGGTGGCGAAGGTGATCCCGAGCTTGAGGCCGAGATAGACGTTGGCGGCGGTGAACAAGAGGGTGAGGACGGCGCCGAGCAGGATTCCGCGGAGCGTCAGCTCCTTGATGGGCGACGCGTCCGTGGCCCGGTCAGCGGTTGCGGTAGCCATGAGGTCGGTCCTTCCCGGTCATCGTTCGTCGCCGTAGCGGTGCAGTCGCGGCCGCTGTTGCGCAGCCGGCATGAACCTCGTCCTTACAGCAAAGCGGACGCCGCGACAGGGGTCAGCGCCCGCTCGCCTGCTCCAGCGACTGCAGCAGCTGGTCGGCCGAATAAGGCTTGAGGACGAGCGGGAAATCGACCCGCCCCTCCTCCACCAGCGTGTTCGAATAGCCGCTGGTGAGCACGACCCGGAGTTCCGGCCAGCGGCGCCGCACCTCGCGGCCCAGCTCGACTCCGTTCATGCCCGGCATCACGACGTCGCTGAAGACCAGCTGCACCGGGGTCGAGGCATCCTCGAGAATGCCGAGCGCCTCGTCGGCGTTGCTGGCGACGCAGGTCTCGTAGCCGACGTCCTGGAGCAGCTGGGTGGCGAAGCTGCGGACATCGTCATTGTCCTCGACAATCAGCACGCAGCCGTGCGCCCGGGGCGCCGGCTCCGCGTCCCCCTGCTCCTCGTCGATCCGGTCGCTGCTCGCGCGTGGCAGCGAGAGGGTGAAGGTGGCGCCCTCCCCCGCCGCCGAGGTGACGCTGATCTCGCCGTCCGACTGCTTGGCGAAGCCGTAGACCTGGCTCAGCCCGAGGCCGGTTCCGCGGCCGACTTCCTTGGTGGTGAAGAAGGGTTCGAAGATCCGCTCGAGATCGTCGCTCGGGATTCCGCAACCGCTGTCCGCGACGCTCACCGCGACGAGCGACGGCTCCTCGCCGGCATCGCCGCCGCTGAGGCGGATGGCGATGCGGCCCTCCCCATCCATGGCGTCGCGCGCGTTGACCGCGAGGTTGACCAGCGCGGCCTCGAACTGGGCCACGTCCGCCTCGACGAAGCAGGTTCCGCAGTCGAGCTCCAGCTCGAGCCGGATACGCGAGCCGAGCACCGAGCGGAGCATGTCGGCCACCCCGTGAATCCGCTCGGCGGCATCGAACACCTCGGGTTTGAGCGTCTGCCGACGGGCGAAGGCCAGCAGCTGGCCGGTGAGCTTGGCAGCGCGGTCGGCGGTCTCGGCGATCGCCTCGACATAGCGCTGCCGCTTGGCGTCGGGGAGGTCGGGCCGCCGCAGCAGGTCGGTTGAGCCGCGGATCACAGTCAGCAGATTGTTGAAGTCGTGCGCGATGCCGCCGGTGAGCTGGCCGATGGCTTCCATCTTCTGCGCCTGGCGGAGGGCTGCATTGGCCTGCTCCAGCTCGCGGGTGCGCTCGGCCACCCGCTCCTCCAGCTGCTGCTCGGCGAGGACCTGCGCCGTCACGTCGATGTTGACGCCGACCAGTCCCTTGAACTCGCCGTCCTCAGCGAACACCGGATTGGCATCGACCCTGAGCCAGCGCGGCTCGCCGCGAGCCACCACCCGGACGAGCTGGTGAAGCCCGACCCGCCGCTCGAGCGCGTCGCGGAACAGGCCAACGAACAGCTCGCGGTCGGCCTCGTGCAGGAAGGGTCGCCAGCCGTCGCCGAGCAGGTCCGCGAGCTCGACTCCGTAGAAGCCGGCGAACCGCTCGTTGACGAACAGGATCTCGCCGCTGGCGTCCGACACCCACATCATCGCGGGCGAGCTGTCCGCGGCGGTGCGGAACAGGACCGACTGGCTGGAAAGGAGTGTCTTCAACCCGGAACGAGCCTCAACGCGGAGCCTTCATTGGCCCCTTACGCCCCACTTGGCAAAGTGAAAGCCCCGTGAAGCGACCGTTCTGAAGCGAAACAAGCGCGCTCAATCGTCGGACGGGCGGAACCGCATGCGCGCGTCCCAGCGATCGAGCAGCAGGTCACGGCCGTCGCGCGCCAGCCACTGGTCGTGAAAGCCCGCGTCGCTGCGCTCGATCTGCTCGAGCAATGCTCGCGGCATCGGTCGGCTGAACAGGAAGACGCCGCCGGGCGCGGGGCGCCAGCGGCCCGTCGCCGCCTCCGACACCGCGCCATAATCCAGCTCGTAGCGGAACTCGCCGTCGCCGCGCAGCTCGAGCGCGCCGCCCATCTCCATCTGCGAAAGCCGGTAGCGACCGACGAGACCGGACCGGTCGCCCGGCACCGCGGCCATGAGCGCCAGCGCGGCGAGTGCGCGGATCACCGCCCGCGCATCAGCCCGCCGAGAAGACCGCGCAGCAGCTGGTTGCCGAGCTGGCGGCCGACCGAGCTCGAGGCGGCCCGGACGGCCGACTGGATCACCTTGTCGGCCATGCTGGGCTTGGCCGCCTCGCGCGCCTGGCGGACCGCCTCCTGCTGCTCCATCTTCTGGCGCTGGAGGTCGAGCTTCTGCTGCTGGATCTGGGCGCGCGCCTGCTCCTTGGCGGCCTGCGCGTCACGCTTGGCCTGTTCGGCCGCGGTCTTCTCCGCCGCGTCCTGCGCCTGCGCCGCCTGGGCCGCGGCGACCGCCTCGTCCGACTTGGCCTTGAGCAGCTCCTCCGCGCTCTCGCGATCGATTAGCGTGTCGTACTTGGCGCCGACGGCGTCGGTGGTGACGATCACCTGCCGCTCCTGCGGGGTGAGCGGGCCGACCCGGGTCGAGGGCGGCCTGATCAGGACGCGCTGGACCGGCTCCGGCGAGCCATCGGGCTGGAGCAGCGAAACCAGCGCCTCGCCGATCTTGAGCTCGGTGATGGCCGAGGCGACGTCGATCGCGGGATTGGTGCGGAAGGTGTTCGCGGCCGCCTGCACCGCCTGCTGGTCGCGGGGCGTGAAGGCGTTGAGCTTGTGCTGCACCCGGTTGTTGAGCTGCGCCGCCACCTTGTCGGGGATATCGATCGGGTTCTGCGTGATGAAGTAGACGCCGACGCCCTTGGAGCGGATCAGGCGGACAACCTGCTCGACCTTCTCGAGCAGCGCCGGCGGGGCGTTGTCGAACAGGAGGTGCGCCTCGTCGAAGAAGAAGCAGAGCTTGGGCTTGTCCGGGTCGCCGACCTCGGGAAGCTGCTCGAACAGCTCGGACAGGAGCCAGAGGAGGAAGGTCGCGTAGAGCCGCGGGCTGGCCATCAGCTTGTCGGCGGCGAGGACGTTGACGATCCCGCGGCCTTGGTCGTCGAGCGCGATGAAGTCGGACAGCTCGAGCGCCGGCTCGCCGAAGAAATGGTCGCCGCCCTGGCTCCTCAGCTGGAGGAGGGAGCGCTGGATCGAGCCGACCGACTGCTTGGTGACATTGCCGTACTGGATCGTCAGCTGGTCCGCTTCTTCACCGCAGTGGACCAGCATCGACTGGAGGTCGTCGAGATCGAGGAGCAGCAGCCCCTCCTTGTCGGCGACGTTGAAGGCGATGTTGAGCACGCCCTCCTGGACGTCGTTGAGGTTCATCAGCCGGGCGAGCAGCAGCGGCCCCATCTCGCTGACGGTGGTGCGGATGGGATGGCCCTGTTCGCCGAACAGGTCCCAGAACTGCACCGGGACATCGTGGTACTGCCAGTCGGTGATCCCGAGGTCCTGCGCGCGCTGGGCGAAGATCTCGTGGGTCTTGGACTGGGCGGAGCCGGCCATCGCCAGCCCGGA
Source organism: Sphingomonas ginkgonis (assembly GCF_003970925.1). Classification (NCBI taxonomy): domain Bacteria; kingdom Pseudomonadati; phylum Pseudomonadota; class Alphaproteobacteria; order Sphingomonadales; family Sphingomonadaceae; genus Sphingomonas; species Sphingomonas ginkgonis. The sequence continues at coordinate 1,005,487 of NZ_RWJF01000001.1, read as the reverse complement.
GAGATCGCCCTTCACGTCGGCGACGAAGCAGGGGACGCCGACCCCGGAGAAACCCTCGACGATGCCCTGCAGGGTGACGGTCTTGCCGGTGCCGGTCGCGCCGGCGATCAGCCCGTGGCGATTGGCGCGCCGAAGCTCGAGCCCCTGCGGGTTGCCGCCGCCCGACTCGGCGCCGATGAAAATGCTGTTCTGCTGGGTGGCCAAGGCTCGCTCCGCGGTGAGATGCGAAGCGAGCCTAGACCTTAGCGCGGACGGATGTCGATGCCGACGAACGCCTCGGGCGACGAGCCGCGCTTGATCAGCATCAGGACGCTGGTGCGCCCCGCCCGCCGCGCCGCATCGACCGCCGCGGCGACCTGCGCCGGCGTGGTTACCGGCTGCTGCTGGACCGAGAGGATGACGTCGCCGCGCTGGATGCCCTTGTCGGACGCATCGCTGTTCGGATCCACCGCCACGATCACCACCCCGCGGGCGCCCGCCGGGAGGTTAAGCGTGCGGGCGATGACCGGGGTGACCGGCTGGAGCGAGAGCCCGAGCGTCCGCGGCGTGGTTGCCGGCGGGGTGGTCGTGCTGTCGTCCGTGCCGCTGTCGTTGCCCGGGCCGCCCGCCTGCTTGGTCACCTCGTCCTCGCTCGGACGCTGCGCCACGACCGCGGTGACGGTCTGGCGGCGACCGCCGCGAACGATGTCGATCGGCACGCGCGACCCGACCTGGCTGTTGGCGATCAGGTAGGAGACGGTCTCGTCCGGGGTCACCGACCGACCGCCGACCCCGACGATCACGTCGCCCTGCTGCAGCCCGGCGCGCGACGCCGCGCCGTTCGGCACGAGCGAGCGGACGATCTCGCCCCGGTCCTTGGCGACGCCGAGGCTGGAGGCGATGTTCTCGTCGAGCGGCTGGAGGCCGATCCCGAGATAGCCGCGCTGCGGCGCCTGGCCGCGACGGAGGCTGTCGATGACCGGCTTGGCGAGTTCGGCCGGAATGGCGAGGCCGATCCCGACGCTGGCCCCGTTGGGCGAGATCAGCGCCGAGTTGATCCCGATGACGTTGCCGTTCAAGTCGAACATCGGGCCGCCCGAGTTGCCCATGTTGATCGCGGCGTCCGTCTGGATGTAGCGATCGTAGGCGCCCGAGCCGGTGATCCCGCGGTGCAGCGCGGAGATGATCCCCGCGGTGACGGTGCCCCCGAGCCCATAGGGATTGCCGATCGCGACCACCCAGTCGCCAACCCGGGAGCGGGTCGAGTCGCCCCAGTTCACGAACGGGAAGGTGCCCTGAATCTTGAGCAGCGCGAGGTCCGAGGCCTGGTCGCGACCGACGATCCGTGCCGGGAACTCGCGGCGGTCGGTGGTGATGACCGTGACCGTGTCCACCGTCCCGGTGCCGTTCGCCCCCTGGATCAGGTGGTTGTTGGTGACGACATAGCCGTCGGGCGAGATGATGAAGCCCGAGCCAAGCGAGCCGGTCTCGCGGGTCCGGGAGCCGCTGCCGCCGCCCGAACCGCCGGAGCTTCCGCCCTGGTCGTCCGGCTGGACGCCGAAGCGGCGGAAGAATTCCTGCAGCGGATCCGCCTGGTTCTGGACCGCCACCCGCTGCTTGGTCGAGATGTTGACCACCGCGGGCTGGAGCCGGGCGGCCAAGTCGGCGAAGGACATGGGCGCGCCGGGCCGCGGGGCCATGGTGGACGGAGAGTTCTGGGCAACCTGCGCCCCGACCGGGCCGGCGGCGATCGAGAAGGCCGTTCCACCCAGCAGGACGGCGGCCGCGACACCGTAGGCATAGCGCACGATCGGAAGCTCCTTAGGCGACGTCATAGTGATCCTTCTTGGATTGGTCGTTCGGGCAGGACGCTAGGTCAAGCGGCTGAACGCTCATTGAACATGACTGTGTCCGACCGGCGTCAGTCATTTTCCGCCGCCCCTGCCTTCGAATTGCCGCAGATATTCGTTCTGCGGCGAAAGGATAATCGTGGTCGGCGCGCTCTTCTTGCCCCCGGCATCGCCGATGAAGGTCGAGCGATAGCTCTGCATCGCCCGGTAGAAGTCGTAGAAGCCCGGGTCCTTGCCGAAGCTGCCCGCGTAGATCCGCGCGGCTTCGGCCTCCGCCTCGGCCTGGATGATCTGCGCCTGCTTGCTGCCCTGCGCCCGGATCGAGCGGGCTTCCTGCAGGCGAGCGGTCCGCATCCGCTCGAACGCGCTGTCGAGCGGCGTGCCGTCGGGCAGGTCGGTCTTCTTGATCCGGACGTCGACCACCTGGGCGCCATACTGCCGCGCGACCCGGTCGAGCCCGGCCCGGACATTCTCCATCACGCCCTCGCGCTCCGGGCTGAGCAGCGAGGCGAAGCTGCGCTTGCCGAGTTCGTTGCGTACCTCGGAAACGAGGATCGGCTGGAGCGCCTGGCTGACCCGGTCGGGCGAGCGCGCGCCGACATACATGCGGAGCGGATCGACGATCCGGTAGCGCGCGAAGGCGCTCACCTCGAGTCGGCGCTGGTCGGTCGAGAGCACCTGCTGGCGCTCCATCTCGACGCTCTGCACCCGCTTGTCGATCCACACCACGCTGTCGGCGAACGGCAGCCGGTAGGCGAGCCCCGCGCCGGGCGAGCCGACCCGCCAGTTGGCGTTGAAGCGGTTGAGGATGCGCTCGGGCTTGCCGAAGCGGACGACGATCGCCTGGCTCGTCTCGGGCACGATGACGATTGCGTTGAGGACGAGGAACAGGAGCAACAGCGCTCCGGCGAGCGCGGCGAAGGGGTGGCGGCGGACGGCGTTCACTGCTGCGGCTCCTGCGCGGCGGGCGACGATTTCCGGACCTCCGGCAGCGGGAGGTAGGGGGTGATCCCCGGCGCCTCCACGATCGTCTTATCGGTATTGGCCAGCACCTGCTCCATCGTCTCGTAGTACATGCGACGGCGGGTCACGTCGGGCGACAGGCGATACTGCTCGTACACCTTGTCGAAGGCGGTCGCCTCGCCCTGCGCCTTGGCGGTCAGCTGCTGCGCGTAACCGGTCGCCTGGTTGACGTAGGACTGGGCGTCCTGCTGCGCGGCGGTGACCTGCTTGAAGGCGTCGATCACCTGCCCGGGCGGGTCGGCCTGCTTGATCGCCACGCCCTGGATCAGCACGCCCGAATGATAGCGGTCGAGGATGTGCTGCATCTCCTCGACGACCGAGCCCTCGATCTGCCCGCGGCGCTCGCCCATCGCGTCGTTGAGACTGACGTTGGAGATGACCGCGCGCATCGCGCTCTCGGCGACCTCGCGGACGGTCTCCTCCGGGCTCTTCATCTCGAACAGGAACAGCTCGGGATCGCGCACCGTCCAGCGGACCGTGTAGGCGATGTCGAGGATGTTCTGGTCGCCGGTCAGCATCAGATTGTCGCTGTTGGCCGAGCCCAGGTCGACGTTGCGGATCTGCCCGACGTCGACCTTGCGGACGCGGTCGATCGGGAACGGCAGGGTCAGCCCAATGCCCGGCCCGAGCGTATGATCGTAGCGCCCGAAGCGGGTTACGACGCCGCGCTCCTGCGGATCGATCGAGTGGACCGAGGTGACCAGCAGCCAGAGCAGGACGACCGCCAGTGCCGCCCAGGCGAAGATCGAGCGATCGGTCGTCGGGAACGGGCCGCCTCCGCCACCACCGCCGAGGCGGCCGAGGCGGCGGCGCAGCAGTTCCTCGAGCGGGACCCCGCCGAGCCCGGGCCCGGTCGAGCGACGCTGCGGCGAACCGCCCCACGGCCCGGAGCCATGGCCGCCGCTCGGCGGGACGGAAGGCGGCTCCTCGCCGCCGCTCCCTCCGGCACCCTTGTCGCCGCCCGGCGGGCGCGAACCCCAGGGGCCCTTGTTGTCGTTGAAAAGCGCGCGGCCGAGCGCGGCCCACCCCGGCATTAAGTTCATGGGTGCAGATATAGAGACGAAGTGTGCGATGAACAGGGGCGGTTGTTCGGACTTCGCGCCGCGCCTAGGTGCCCGCTCATGACCGACACACCCGACTTCGGCCCCGACGCTTCCCGGGTCCGCTCCTTTCGCCTGACCGGCACGGTCGCGAGCATCGTCGCCGACGCGTCCGGGCTGGCCGATGCGGAACGCCCGCAGCTCGAGGCGAGGCTGCGGACCGTCGCCGAGCGCCACGGCGCCGGCGAGGTGCGCGTCGCCCTCACCGCCGCCCGCAGCGGACGCAAGCTGATCGCGGTCGGCAGCGGCAAGGGCGGGGTCGGCAAGTCGACGCTCGCCGCCAACCTCGCGGTCGCGCTCGCCCGGCTCGGCCGCAAGGTCGGGATCATCGATGCCGACATCTACGGGCCTTCCCAACCGCGGCTGCTCGGAACAAGCGAGCGGCCGGAGGCCGAGGACAAGACCCTCATCCCGGTCGCGGCGCAGGGCGTCAGGCTGCTCTCGGTCGGCCAGCTGGTACCCGAGGGCCAGGCGCTCGCATGGCGCGGCCCGATGGCGGCGGGCGCGCTCAACCAGCTGGTCGAGGGCCAATGGGGCGACACCGAGCTGATCATCGTCGACCTGCCGCCCGGCACGGGGGACGTCCAGCTGTCGCTGATCCAGAAGGCCCGGCCGGCCGGCGCGGTCGTCGTGTCGACGCCGCAGGACCTCGCGCTGATCGACGCCACCCGGGCGATCGACCTGTTCAGGAAGACCAGTGTTCCGGTGCTCGGCATCATCGAGAACATGGCGGGTTACGACTGCCCCCATTGCGGACAGCCGTCAGACCCGTTCGGCAGCGGAGGGGCGGAAGCTGCGGCGCACGAGCTCGGCATCCCGTTCCTCGGCCGCCTGCCCCTGTCGGCGAGCCTGCGCGAGGCGTCGGACGCGGGCCGCCCGCCGGCTGCTGGAGACGGACCGGCCGGCCGCGCGTTCCGGGATCTCGCCGAGAAACTGCTCGCCGCCCTGGAGCCCTGACATGCCGCTGACCAGCCCCGACGAGATCGCCAGCCTGCTCGAGAGCAGCCGCACCATCGCGATGGTCGGCGCGTCCGACAATCCGGGCCGCGCCTCCTATGGCGTGATGCGCTTCCTCCAGCAGCGCGGCTGGCGGGTGATCCCGGTCAATCCGCGGCTCGCCGGGCAGGAGCTGCTCGGCGAGACGGTCGTGGCGCGCCTGGCGGACGTTGGCGAGCCAATCGACCTCGTCGATGTGTTCCGGCGCTCGGAAGAGGTCGGCCCGGTGGTCGACGAGGCGATCGCCGCCGGAGCCGGGGCGATCTGGATGCAGCTCGGCGTCGTGAACGACGCGGCCGCCGCCCGCGCCGAGGCGGCGGGGCTCAAGGTCGTGATGGACCATTGTCCGAAGATCGAAGTCGCCCGACTGGGGATCGCCGGCCCCGCTTGACTCGGCCCGCGGCGCGCCGCAGCCTTCCGCCGCCGGCCCGACGCGGCCGCGTCTGTTGCGTGATGGGGAACACGCACGAAGGAACATCGGCATGAAGAACTGGACCCGCATCGCGGGACTGGGCACCGTTGCGGCCGCGCTCGCCGTGACGCCGGCCTCGGCCAACCACAGCTGGGGCAACTACCACTGGGCGCGTACCGCCAACCCGGTCCAGCTCCGGATCAACGCGGCGGTCACCAGCGCCTGGAGTAGCTATGTCTCCGCCGCGCAGGGGCAATGGGACCAGTCCAACGTCCTGGCGCTGAGCAGCGGCGCGGGCAGCGGGTTCAGCGCCAAGCGCTGCGACCCGGTCGCCGGGCAGCTCCTCGTCTGCAACGCCGCCTACGGGCAGCGCGGCTGGCTCGGGATCGCCTCGGTATGGGCCAACGGCGACCATATCACCCAGGCCACGACGAAGCTCAACGACAGCTATTACGGGTCTGGCAGCACCTACAACACGCCGGCGTGGCGGGCGATGGTCGCGTGCCAGGAGATCGGCCACGACTTCGGGCTCGGCCATGTCAACGAGACCTTCACCGACCCGAATACCGGCTCGTGCATGGACTATACCAACGACCCCACGGGGACGAAGGGCACCAACGGGACGAAGGCCAACGTCGCGCCCAACCAGCACGACTATGACCAGCTGGCGACGATCTACGCCCATCTCGACAGCGTGAACACGGCAAGCAGCGCGCCGGCGGCGACCAACTTCGGGCTGCGCGAGGTCGGCAAGCCGGCAGCGGCCGGGCGGCCGGAGGACCCGGGCGTCGGCGACACGATGGCCGAGTGGGGCCGCGGAATCCACGAGGACGGCAAGGGAAGGCCCGACCTCTTCGTGAAGGTGCTCGCCGATGGGCGGCAGGTGATCACCCACGTCTTCTGGGCCCCGGACGCCAAGGGCACCGAGGCGCAGTAGGTCAGGCGCTGGCGACGGTCATGTCGGGCACCAGCAGCGTCGGGGAGTCGATGCCTCGGCGGTGCTGGAGGTCGCTCGCGGGCTCGAGCGAGGCGAACATGTCGAGCAGGTTGGAGGCAATGGTGATCTCGCTCACCGCCGCCCCGATCTCGCCGCCCTCGACCAGGAAGCCCGAGGCACCGCGCGAATAGTCGCCGGTGACGCCGTTCACCCCCTGCCCGATCAGCTCGGTGACGAGGATCGCGCGGGGAACGCTCGCGAGCAGCTCCTCACGGCTCTTCGCGCCGGCCGCCAGCCACAGGTTGGACGGCCCCGCGCCCGGCGAACCGCCGCCGGAGCGGACGGCATGGCCGGTCGGCGCGATCCCGAGTTGGCGCGCGGCGGCACTGTCGGCGAGCCAGGTCGTCAGCACCCCGTCGGCAACGAGGTCCATCGCGTGGACCGGAAGTCCTTCCCCGTCGAAGCTGCGGCTGCGCAGCCCGCGCGGGCGGAGCGGGTCGTCGTGGATCCGGACGCCCGGCGCGAAGATCCGCTGCCCAAGCTTGCCGATGAGGAAGCTCGACTGGCGGGCGATCGCGCTGCCGGTGATCGCCGCGGCAAAATGGCCGAGCAGCGACCCGGCGACGCGGGGCTCGAAGAAGACCGGCATGCGGCCCGGCTTGAGCTTCACCGGATCGAGCCGGGCGGCGGCGCGCTGGCCGGCGCGGGCGCCGATCGCCTCGGGATCCTCGAGGTCGTCGAGGAAGCGCGCGCTGTGCCAGCCGTAGTCGCGCTGCATCGCTCCGCCCTCGCCGGCGATGACGGTGACCGAGCAGCTGTGGCCGGTGGAGCGATAGGCGCCCGAGAAACCGCCCGACGTCGCCAGCGCCACCGTGTTGGCGGACGCGCTGGCGGACGCGCCGCTCGAATTGGTCACCCGCGCCTGCCCTAGCGCGGACCCTTCCGCGGCCAGCGCTCGGGCACGGAGCGCGGCGGGGTCGGGCTCGACCGGGTCGAACCCGTCCATGGCGGGCGGCTCGCCCCGGAGCAGCAGTTCGGGGGGCGCCAGCCCGGCAAAGGGATCCTCGGGCGCTTCCCGCGCCATGGCGATCGCCCGTCCGACCAGCTCCGCCAGCGCGTCGTCGCCGCGATCCGACGAGGAGACGCTCGCGCTCCGCTGGCCGACGAACACCCGCAGCGCGATGTCGTCCGCTTCGGACCGGTGCACGTCCTCGAGTTCACCCATCCGCACCGAGACGCTGCTCGACCGACCGCCGATCAGCAGCGCGTCGGCGGCGGTGGCCCCGGCGCTTCTCGCCTGCTCGACGAGGCGTTCGACAATGGTGCGGGCATCGGCGGGGCTGAGCATGCGCCCGCGCCTAGGCGGCTAGGCGGGCGAGGACAAGCCGACCACCAGCATGGCGAGGAAGACGAGGAGGCCGGTGAAGCGGTTCGAACGGAACAGGCGGAGCGCCCCGGCGCCGTCACCGGGGTCGGCGCGGGCGACCTGGCTCAGCAGGTGGAGCGCGGCAGGCAGCAGGGCAACGATCGACAGCCACTCGGGACGAACGCGCCAGAGCGTCGCGGCCCACAGCGCCAGTGCCGCCGCGTAGCAGATGCCGACGCCCAGCGCGGCATGGGCGCCGAGGCGGCGGGCCGAGCTCTTCACCCCGACCAGCGCATCGTCCTCGATGTCCTGGATGGCATAGAGGGTGTCGTAGCCGATCACCCAGAAGATGCTGCCCAGCCAGAGCAGCAGCGGAGCAAGGTCGAAGCGGCCGGTCACCGCCGGCCAGCCGACCAGCGCACCCCAGCTGAACACCAGCCCGAGCCACGCCTGCGGCCACCAGGTGATCCGCTTCATGAACGGGTAGGCGGCGACCGGGGCGAGGCTGCCGAGCGCGATCCCCTGCGCCGTCCGTCCGAGCTGGAGCAGGACGATAAGCCCGACGAGGCTGAGCGCGACCAGGAGGGCCCAGGCAGCGCGGGTCCTCACCCGGCCGCTGGCGAGCGGGCGGAGGCGGGTCCGCTCGACCGCCCTGTCGAGGTCGCGGTCGACGATGTCGTTGTAGACGCAGCCCGCCGAGCGCATCGCGAACGCGCCGAGTCCGAGCCACAGGAACAAGTCCCAGCGCCCCCCGACCCCGGCCAGCGCGACGCTCCAGGCGCACGGCCAGTAGAGCAGCCAGCTGCCGATCGGCCGGTCGAGCCGCATTAGGCTGGCGAACGGCCGGGCGGGCTCGGGCAGCGCGCCGATCAGGCCGTGCCGCTCGCTGTCGGGGACAAGGTCGATGCCGCTGATCATCGCCGCGGCGACTAGCCGATCCGCTCGCCCCTGTCTCGCCCTTGCCGGGACGCGGCGCAGCGGCCAGACAGCCGCCATGCCCCTTGCGCCCCTGTTCGCCGCCGCCGCGACGATCCCGTCCATCCTGTTCGTCGGCAACAGCTTCACCTTCGGCGCGCTGAGCCCGGTCGAGCATTATCGCGCGGACGCGGTGACCGACCTCAACGGCGAAGGGATCGGCGGCGTGCCGGCGCTGTTCGCGACCTTTGCCGAGGAAAGCGGCCAGCCGTGGCGGGTCTCGCTCGAGACCTCGCCGGGCAAGGACCTCCGCTGGCACTGGGAGAATCGCCGGGCCCTGCTCGACCGCCGCTGGAGCGCCGTGGTGATGCAGGACTATTCGACGCTCAGCGCCGATCACCCGGGCGACGGCAGCGAGCTCAGCGATTACGCCGGCCGCTTCGCCCGGCTGTTCCGCGCCCATTCGCCTGCCGTGCGCCTCAGCCTCACCGCGACCTGGAGCCGCCCCGACCAGACCTATGTCGCCGCCGGCCACTGGGCGGGCCAGCCAATCCAGCGCATGGCGCTCGACCTTCGCGCCGCCTATGATCGTGCCCGCGCGGCCAATCGGGCGGTCGAGCGGGTGAACCCGGCCGGGGAGGCGTTCAATTGCGCCATCGCGCGCGGGATCGCAGACCCGAACCCCTACGATGGGATCACGCCCGGGCAGGTCGACCTGTGGGCGAGCGACCATTACCACGCCTCCACCGCCGGCTATTACCTCGAGGCGCTGGTGGTGTTTGCCGGCGTCACCGGGGCAAGGCCGACGACGCTCGGCCCGCAGGAGCGTGCCGCGCGGGACCACGGCCTCGCTCCCCCGCTCGCCGCCGCGCTGCAGAAGGTCGCGGAGGACATGGTCGTCAGGAAGCGCTGCTGACCATGCCGGCGACCCCCGCCTGGCCGCCGCGGAGCCTGCCCCGCCTGTTTGTGCGGACGCCGCTTGCCGGCGGCTCGGCGGTGGAACTCGACGCCGGGCCGGCCAATTACCTCGGCAATGTCATGCGTCTTGGCCCGGGAGCCGAGTTGCTGGTCTTCGACGGTGCCACGGGCGAATGGCTGGCGCGGATCGCGGACGTGGGACGCAAGCGGATGACCCTCCGCGTCGAGCAGCAGACCCGCGAGCAGGAGAGCGTGCCCGACGTCACGCTCGCCTTCGCACCCGTCAAGCGGGCGCAGACCGACTGGCTGGTCGAGAAGGCCACCGAGCTCGGCGTCCGCCACCTCCAGCCGGTCATGACGCAGCGGACGGTCGCCGAGCGGATCAAGCGCGAGCGGCTCGAGAGCATCGCCGTCGAGGCGGCGGAACAGTGCGGCCGGACCCTGCTTCCGTCGCTGGCCGAACCGGTCGGCCTCAAGGCCTTCCTGCAGGCGAACGAGCGCCCGCTCTATTTCGCGGACGAAAACGGCGGTGAGCCGGCGGCCATCGCGATGAAGGAGGGTCCGGCGACGATCCTGGTCGGGCCCGAGGGCGGCTTCACCGACGACGAGCGGACGATGGTCCGGGCCAGCGCCGGGGCCGTGCCGATCAGCCTGGGACCGCGGATCCTGCGGGCGGAGACGGCGGCGCTCGCCGCGCTGACGGCCTATATGGCGCTGGCCGGGGACTGGCGCTAACGCGCGCGGCATGACGACGCGCACCGACCTTTCCGCCAGCCCGCCCATCGACAGCCGCGAGGACCTGCTGGCCGTCTTTTCGGGCGGCGAGAAGCCGCGGGAAAGCTGGCGCATCGGCACCGAGCACGAAAAGTTCGTCTACCGCACGGCCGATCACCGCGCGCCGTCGTGGGACGAGCCCGGCGGCATCCGCGACCTGCTGACCGGTCTCACCGAATATGGCTGGCAACCGGTCGAGGAGCAGGGCAAGATCATCGCCCTGTCGGGCAAGGACGGGACGATCAGCCTCGAGCCCGCCGGACAGCTCGAGCTCAGCGGCGCGCCGCTGGCCACGCTGCACGAGACCTGCGCCGAGGCCGGGCGGCATCTTGAGCAGGTCAAGGCGGTCGGCGACCGGCTCGGGCTCGGCTTCCTCGGACTCGGCATGTGGCCCGACAAGACCCGCGCCGAGCTGCCGATCATGCCCAAGGGCCGCTACGCGATCATGCTGAACCACATGCCGCGGGTCGGCTCGCTCGGGCTCGACATGATGCTTCGCACCTGCACCATCCAGGTCAACCTCGACTATGCGTCGGAAGCCGACATGGTGAAGAAGTTCCGCGTCGGCCTCGCCCTGCAGCCGGTCGCCACCGCGCTGTTCGCCAACTCCCCGCTGACGGAAGGCCGGCCCAACGGCTACAAGAGCTTCCGCAGCCACATCTGGGAGGATACCGACCCGCACCGGACCGGCATGCTCCCCTTCGTGTTCGACGAGGGCTTCGGTTACGAGCGCTACTGCGACTATGCGCTTGACGTGCCGATGTACTTCGTGTTCCGCGACGGCAAGTATATCGACTGCGCGGGCGAGAGCTTTCGGGCCTTCCTCGACGGCAAGCTTCCGCAGCTGCCCGGCGAGCGCCCGACCGTCAGCGACTTCACCGACCATCTCTCGACCGCCTTTCCCGAGGTTCGCCTGAAGAGCTTCCTCGAGATGCGCGGAGCCGACGGCGGCCGGTGGGGACGAATCTGCGCGCTTCCGGCGCTGTGGGTCGGGCTGCTGTACGACCATGGCGCGCTCGACGCCGCTTGGGACCTGTGCCGGCACTGGTCGATCGAGGAACGCGAGCAGCTTCGCCATGACGTGCCGCGGATGGCGCTGGACGCGCCGGTGCCGGGCGGCGGAACGGTCCGCGACCTGGCGGCCAAGGTCGTCGACATCGCCGCGTCCGGGCTGACGGCGCGCGCCGCGCTCAACGGCGCCGGCGACAATGAGGGCGGCTTCCTCGATCCCTTGCGCGATGTCGTCGCGACCGGCATCACCCCGGCCGATCGCTTGTTGAACTGGTTCAAGGGCGAGTGGAACGGGGACGTGTCCCACGTCTACGAGGAGCTGAGTTTCTGATGGACGAGCGCCGCACCCTCTACCCCGAGTTCGAGCCCTATCGCACCGGCATGCTCGAGGTCGGCGACGGCCACTCGCTCTACTGGGAGCTGAGCGGCAACCCCGAGGGCAAGCCGGTGGTCTTCCTTCACGGCGGCCCCGGCGGCGGGTCGAGTCCCTCGCACCGCCGGCAGTTCAACCCCGACAAGTACAAGATCCTGGTCTTCGACCAGCGCGGCTGCGGCCGCTCGACTCCGCACGCCAGCCTCGAGGCGAACACCACCTGGCACCTGGTCGACGACATCGAGACCTTGCGCGAGAAGGTCGCCGAGGTCGACAGGTGGATGGTGTTCGGCGGCAGCTGGGGCTCGACGCTGAGCCTCGCCTATGCGCAGAAATATCCCGAGCGGGTCACCGAGTTGGTGCTCCGCGGCATCTTCCTGTTTGACGAATCTGAGGTCGACTGGCTGTACCGCCGCGGCGGCGCGTCGCAGCAATATCCGGACGGCTGGGACGAGTTCGTCGCCCCCATCCCGGACGAGGAGCATGGCGATCTGGTCACCGCCTACCGGCGCCGCCTGACCGGCGACGACCGCGCGGTCCAGCTCGAGGCGGCCAAGGCGTGGAGCAAGTGGGAGGCGGTGACGGTCACCCTCCTTCCCAGCCCGGACACCGAGGATCATTTCACCGGCGACGATGTCGCGGTGGCGGTCGCCCGGATCGAGAACCACTACATGGCGAACGGCGGCTGGCTCAAGGAAGGCCAGCTGCTATGGGGCGCGTCGAAGCTGCGCGGCATCCCCGGGGTGATCGTGCAGGGACGGCACGACTGCTGCACTCCGCCGGCCGCGGCCTGGGCGCTCAAAAAGGCGTGGCCGGAGGTCGAGCTCAACATCATCCCCGACGGCGGGCACCTCTACAGCGAGCCGGGCGTGCTGGACGGCCTCATCCGCGCGACGGACAGGTTCGCGGGCTGAGCTCAGCGGGCGTCGTCCCCTGTCGACCGTCATCCTGAACTTGTTTCAGGACGCATCCCGCGACCTTCTTCCCCCGGGCGACCGGGGGCTGAACCGAGTTCAGCGTGATGGTGGAAAGCTACTCTCCCGGCCGGTACATTCGCTCGACATGGCCGCGAAGCTCGTCCGGCCAGTAATAGACGGGTCTGAGATTGCCGTCCGCATAGCGTTGCGCCTGGTCGTCGAAGTGCGGCGAGGTGAAATCGCCGCTCTCGCCGCCGGCCTTGGCCGCGCGCGCCCGCACCCGCGGACCGAACTCGACCACCGCGACGAAGCTGTTGCCCGCCTCGCCGTACCAGCGCTTCGTCCCCTGTGGGCCGGACGCGCCGATGCTGGCGAGCGAACCAAAATTGCCGCTCGCGAACGGCAGCGGCAGGCTCGGCAGCCTGTCGTCGAAGGGACGGCCGAGGGCCGGCGGGCGCTGGTAGCGGTTGATCTCACCCCACGGCACGCGCCAGCCGCCGAAGTCCGCGATCAGCTTCGTCACCGCGGCCTGCAGGGCGGCGAGCTTGGCGTCGGCACTGGTTCCCGCGGGGATCCGCTCGATCGTCCGCGCCCGCGGCTCGTTGGTCTTCGGCATCGCCCCGAGCATCGCCGCCGCCCAGAAGTTGGCCAGGCTCTCCGCTTCGCTCTTCGCGCTCCAGCGATAGTCCCAGCCGCGCAGGAGCCGCACCGGCCCGGCGAGTGCGGAGCGCCGCGGATCCCCCGCCGGGAGGGCGTCCCAAGCCTGGAGCAGCGAGGGAAGGATCGCCGCGAAGCCCGGCTGGAAGGGATCGAACGCCGCGCGCTGAAGCGTGTCGAGGGTCCACCCGCGGCTGCCCTGCAGCAGTCCGATGGCGTGCGCCTCGCGGTAATTGGTCCCGACCTGGTCCATGTAGCGCGGGAAGCGCGCCGCCTGCGGGCTGAACGGCCCGGCCGTGCGCCACGGCGCGGTGTTGGTGTTGACCACCCAGCCGTTGGGCGGCGTGATTGCGCTGGGCAGTTCGGCGAGCGGGTGGAGCCCGTGCCAGTCGGTCTCGACCCGGCTGCCGTCGACCGGCCGGGTGTAATCGAACCGGTTGTCGCGACGCGGCACGAACTGCGGGTGGAGATAGGCGATCTCGCCGCGGTCGTCGGCGAAGATGGTGTTGTTGCTGCTGTTGGCGCGCAGCTCGGCGACCTTCAGGAAGGAGGCGAGGTCGGTCGCCTTGGTGCGCAGGAAGCTCTGCTGGAGCGCCTCGACCGGCCGGTTCATCATCGCGAAGGCGATCGGCCGGCCACCGTCCATCCGGACCAGCGGCCCGTGACGCGTGGCGAGCGTGACGAAGCGGCGCTCGCTCATGCCGCCACCCGGCAGGCGGAAGCGCAGGCTGATCTCCCGCCGCGTGACGGGGAACCAGCGGCCGGCGTAGCGATATTCGAGCCGACCCTGGCGCCGCGCGACCGTCTCGGCGAACTCGTCGACGCTGTCGACTCCGCTCGACGTGTGCATCCAGCCCGCGTGCGGGTTGAAGCCCTGGTAGATGAAGAACTGCCCCCAGGTCGCCGCGCCATAGGCGTTGAGCCCCTCGTCGCTCGACACCTGCTGCTCGGAGCGAAAGAACAGGCTGGTGTGCGGGTTGATCAGCAGCAGCGCACGGCCGCCGGCCGTCAGCGCGGGCGCGATGGCGATGCCGTTCGAGCCCGTGGGTTCGCGGCGGAGCCAAGCTCCCTCCGCGTCCCGCTGAGCCTTGTTCAGCACCCATTCGGCAGCGCGCCGGCGAGGCTGGCTCGCGGGTCCTGAAGCCAGTTCGGCTTGGCCCCCGGAATAGAAGGCCGCGAGCTGCTTGAGGTCGATTCGCTCGATGTCGCCGCCGATGCTCCCTTCCGTAAAGCTCAGCGCCATCCAGGGATCCCAGCGCTGGATCGTCCGCCGCTGCAGCGGGTGCTTGGCGAGATAGACGTTCAGCCCGTCGCGGCCCAGCCGTCCATCAGCCGCTGCAGCCAGGCCGGGCTGCGCGCATAGTCGGCCCTGAGCTCGGGCTCGGAGACGTAGAGGCGGGCGCGCAGGTCCTTCCAGATCGCCTGCTCGCCCTCCGCCTCGGCGGTGCGGCCGAGCGCGGTCAGGTAATTGGCCTCGATCCGCTGATAATCGTCCTCCGCTTCCGCGTAGATCATCCCGAACACGGCATCGGCATCCGTTCGGCCGTGGATGTGCGCGATGCCCCAGTCGTCTCGCGTAATGGTGACGGGCCGGGCGGCGGGATCGAGCCGCGCCGCCGCGGACCGTTGCAGGGCGGGAGCCGAGGCCGGGCAAGCCACGGCGATCAGCGAGACGGCGATAGCAAGGAACGGGCGCATCCGGCGAGAGTAGCGGACCGCCGCCCGCGGTCCAGCCGCTTGGTGGCCGAGCGCGGCGGCGGCCTCCCCGTGGGGAAGCCGCCGGGCAGCGGGCGTCGCCTACAGGACCGTGTTGGTCGTGGTCAGCGTGTGGACGCCCTGCAGCATGATCGAGAAGTCGGCCACGCCGTCCCCCGACACGCCCGCGTCGAGGTAGGTGTTGGCCCCGTCGTTGTGGACCCAGGCACCGTGCGACAAGAGCGCGATGCTGCTCAGCCCGCCGCTGAGGTTCAGCGCGCTGAGGTCGAGCTTGTCGCTCGCGTCGGTGAAGTCGGTAATGAGATCGCGCAGCGATGGCAGGCTGTCGTTCGCGCCGAAGATGAACGTGTCGTTCCCGGCACCCCCGCTCAGCGTGTCGGCGCCGGCGCCGCCAGTCAGCTTGTCGTTGCCGTTGCCGCCGAACAGATAGTCGTTGCCCGAGCCGCCGTTCAGCACGTCGAAGCTGCCGTTGGCGGTGTTGTTGCCGCCCCAGATCGTGTCCTCGTTGAGGCCGCCGCCTAGCGTGTCGCCGCCGTTGACCCCGATCAGGATCTGGATCGTGCTGGTCGCCCCCGCGCTGTAGCTGTCCGCGTTGGCCTGACCGACCAGCAGGTGGATCGACTGGCCGAACAGGCTGAAGGTCGTGTCGTAGTTGTTGGTGTTGGCGTTGAACGACAGCACGCCCGCCGCCGTGATGTGCAGCGCACCGTTCAGGCCGTAATTGCCGTCGGTGAAGGCATTGCTGACGATGTTGTTGGCCGCGTCGTAGGCGACGAAGCTGCCGACGGCCCCGTTCACCGGATCCGAGGCGAAGTCGCTTGCGCTCGGCACGAATTCGACCCGCGCGACGGTCGGCGCGACCGGCGGCTCGAACCGGTCGATCGTCACCGAGGTGCTGCTGCCGGTGCCCGCATTGCCGTTCGCGTCGGTCCACAGATTGCCGAGCGTGAGCGTGTCCGGGCCGTCGTAGCCGTCGGCCGCCGTGTACTGGATCGAATAGCTGTTGCCCGACACATGGGTGATCGTGCCGCCGAACGTCCCGTGAAGGGAGCTGAAATCGAGCATCGAGAGGGTTGCCGTGTCGATCGCTTCCGAGAAGGTGACGGTCACCGTCGCGGTGGGGACGCCGTCGGTCAGCGTGGTAGGCGAGGCGACGATCGACAGGACGGTCGGGTTGAGCCGGTCGACCTCGACGCCCTGGCTGCCGCCGCTCCCGCTGTTGCCGGCCGCATCGACATAGGTGCCGGCGACGCTGATCCCCGCCCCGTCCGGCGCAACGCCGTCGTTGCTGTCGTAGCCGTCGGTCGCGGTGAAGGTCGCGGTCCAGGTCGTCCCGCCGTCCGCGCTGGAGAAGGCGGACAGTGACCCGCCCGTCGGCGTGACATCGCCGTTGCCGAACCCGCTCACCGCCTCGCTGAAGGTGATGGTGACGAGCGTCGACGACGTGGCGTCCGTCAGCAAGCCGTTGGCGAAGACGATGCTGCTGACGACCGGCGCCTTGGTGTCGATCGTGACCCCGTCCGAGCCGCCGCTGCCGCCATTGCCGGCGAGATCGCTGTAGCCGCTGCCGGCGCTCACGCCGCCGTTGCCCTCGTATCCGGCATCGGCGGTGAAGACCGCGCTGTAATGGCTCGCGTCGATCATCGTGAAGCCGCTCAGCGTGCCGTGATCCGCGGAAAGATCGTCGACATCGAACCCGGTCACGCCCTCGCTGAACGCGATGGTCACCAGCGACTGGTTGTCGGCGAGATTGAGCGCGCCGTCGATGATGTCGACGGCCACCGTCGGCGCGACCAGGTCCAGCCCGATCGAGTCGCTTGCGCCAACCCCGGCGTTGCCATGATCGTCGCTGAAGTTGCCGTCGGCGACCGCCACCGTCAGGCTGGTCGTGCCCGGGCCGGCCGGGACGACCTGTGCGGTCCAGATGGACGGGTCGACGGCATCCTGCACCAGCGATCCGGCGACGAGCGTGCCGCCCGTCACCACCAGATCATCCTCGCCGAACGCGGCGACGGCCCCGTCGAACGTCAGCTTGACCGTGACGGCGCTGCCCGCCTCGGCGATGTTGAGCACATCGTCGCCGGTCGTATCGCCCAGCAGCTCGACCGCGACGCTGGTCGGCTTCGTGTCGATGGTGACGCTGTCGCTGCCGCCGGCGCCGGCGTTGCCGACCAGGTCGGTGTAGCCCGCCCCGACGCTGACGCTGCCGCTGCCCTCGAAGCCGGGATCGGCGGTGAAGACGGCCTTGTAGTGGGTCGCATCGACCATCTCGAAGCCGCTCAGCGTTCCGCCGGCAACGGTGAGATCGCTTTCGTCGAACCCGCTGACCGCTTCGGAGAAGGTGAAGCTGACCGCCGACTGGTTGTCGCCGAGGTTGAGAAGCGTGTTGGCGATGTCGACCGTCACCGTCGGGTTGGTGCGGTCGATCTCGACCGACTGGCTGGCGCCCACGCCGTCGTTGCCGAACAGATCGGTGAAGCCGTTGCCGATGCTGATGCCGGCGCCGTCGCCGCCGAGACCGTCGTTGCTGTCGTAGTCGTCGGCCGCGGTGAAGGTGGCGGTCCAGGTCTTTCCGCCGTCGGCGCTGGAGAAGGCCGACAGCGCTCCGCCGGTCGCCGTCACATCGCTGTTGCTGAACCCGCTCACCGCCTCGCTGAAGGTGACGGTGACGGTGGTGGACGGCGTGGCGTCGGTCAGCAGCGGGTCGGCAAAGACAATGCTGCTGACGGTCGGGTTCTTGGTGTCGATGGTGACGCTGTCGCTGCCACCCAGCCCGAGATTGGACGAATAGTCGGTATAGCTGTTCGCGCTGACTGCGACCGACCCCGTCCCTTCGTAGCCGTCCTCGGCGACGAAGGTCGCGCTCCAGGTCTTGCCGCCGTCGCTGGTGGAGAGCGAGCCCGCGACGATCGAGCCGCCGGTGGCGACGATGTCGGCTTCGCTGAAGCCGAGCACATATTCGCTGAAGGTAAAGGTGACTATCGACGAATTGTCATGGTCGCTGAGCGTCGGGTCGACGATGTTGACGACGACGCTCGGCGGCGCGGTGTCCTGGGTCACTCCGATGAAGTCGTCCTTGCCCACACCGCTGACCTGGATCTTCATGTCGGCTTTGCCGTCGCCGGTGGTGTCGGCGTAGAGGAACTGCCCCGCCGCATCGCTCCACACGCCCCACGCCAGCGCCGCGTTCGCGGTGCCGGCGGTCGCGTCGGTGCCGATCGGCGAGCGATAGACCAGCGCATGGCCGACGAAGCTGCCGAGCTGCGACAGGTCGATCTTGTCGCTCTCGCCGCCTGCCCCGCTGAAATCGGCGATGACGTCCCAGCTCTTGCTCCAGGCGGTCGTCTCACCGGTCCAGCTGACGGCGCCGGCGCTCCCCGCGACATAGGTGGAATCGGCGACCGAGCCGAGCGTGTTGGTGGTGATCCGGAAGGTGTCGGCGCCGAGCCCGCCGCGCAGGAAATCCCCGGCCTGCCCGCCGATCAGCAGGTCGTTGCCGGCGTTCCCGAACAGCACGTCGGTACCGTTGTCGCCCCACAGCGTGTCGCTGTCGGACCCGCCGTCGAGATAGTCCTTGCCGTTGCCGCCATGGAGCTGGTCGTTGCCGGCGTCGCCGTAGAGGAGGTCGGAGCCATTGTCGTTGGCGTCGGAGTTGGAGAAGCTGTCGCCCCAAATAATGTCGTCGCCACCGCCGCCACGGATCTGGTCGTCCCCGTTGCCGCCCGCGAGCTTGTCGACGTAGGCGGAGCCGAGCAGCAGATCATTGTAGTTGGTGCCGACGAATTCCGTCGCCACGGTGAACGTCTTCGAAAGACCCTTCGCCGCGCCCATTGCAATGCCCCTCGCAACGCGCGCTCGGCCCCCCGAATCGCGCGGTTAATGAGGATTTTACTACGAAGATTTAATAGTTGCGCAACCGTAACTTCTTGTGCGGTTCGTCTCAGTTCGGGACGTCAGGCGTCGGGCAGGGCCTGCTTCGCCTGGCACCAGCCGGCAAGCGCCTTCGTCCCCGCGCGGTCGAGCAGCGTGTCGACGTCGCGGATGGAGAAGGCATTGCCGCCCTTGAACCCGTCCAACTCCTCCCAGCTCACCGGCGCGGCGACCGGAGCGCCTTCTCGCGCGCGCACGCTGTAGGGCATCACCGCGGTCGCGCCGCGCTGGTTGCGCAGCCAGTCAAGGAAGATGCGCCCCTTGCGCTGGTTCTTGCGAATGTTGGCGGTGAACATCGTCGGCTCGACCTCGGCGATCGCCCGGCTGAACCGCTCGGCGAACCCCTTCACCGCCGGCCAGTCGCGGCTCTGGTCGAGCGGGGCGACGACGTGGATGCCCTTGCCGCCCGACAGCATCGGCCAGGTCTTGAGGCCGAGGTCGGCGAGCAGGGCGCGGAGCCGGACCGCCGCCTCCTTCACGCGCTCGAAGTCGAGCCCCTCGTCGGGGTCGAGGTCGAACACCAACCGGTCGGGGTTCTCCAGCGGGTCAATCCGGGATCCCCAGCCGTGGAACTCGATCGTGTTCATCTGGACGCATTCGAGCACGCCTCGGGCGTCGCGCACGAACAGATAGTCCTGCGTGTCGCCGTCCCCTTCCTTGACCGGGACATGGAAGACGTCCGGTCCCATCGAGCCGGTATCGTGCTTCTGGAAGAAGCAATGCTTCGCGCGTCCCTGCGGGCAGCGGATCAGCGTCATCGGCCGCTCGCCCAGCGTCAGCAGCAGCGGCTCGGCGATGGCGGCATAATAGGTCGCGAGATCGCCCTTGGTGATGCCCTCGCCGGGGAAGACCTCACGCTCCTCGCTGCTGATCTTGACGCCGACGCTCGCCGGTGTCGCCCGGTCCTGCTTCGCCGCCCTCTTTGCCTTCTTCGCCGCAGGTTCGAGATGCTGCGGGACCTCACGCACGACGTCGCTGGCCGCCTTGTCCTCGCGCAGCGCGATGAAGCTCGGGTGGCGCAGCACGCCCTCGGTGGTGAACTCGGTGAAGGCGATCTCGGCGACCAGCTCGGGCTTGATCCAGGTCGAGCCGCGCTTCGCCGTCCGCGGCACCTCCAGCGCCGGCGCGTCCAGCGCGAGCGGGCGCATCCGCTCGGACAATTGCTCGATCATCTTCGTGTCGAAGCCGGTGCCGACCTTGCCGGCATAGCTCAGCTTGCCGCCATCCTTCACGGCGAGGTGGAGCGAGCGGAAGCCGCGGCGCTTGTCGCTCGCCTGCCAGCCGACGATCACGAATTCCTGCCGCTGGATGCACTTGACCTTGAGCCAGTTCTTCGAGCGGTCGCCCCGGTAGGGTGCGCTCGCCTTTTTGGCGATGATCCCCTCGCCGCCTTCCTTGCAGATGGCGTTGAACAGCGCCTCACCCTTGGCCAGCACATGATCGCCGTAGAGGATCGGCGCCGGCACCGCCTTCAAGAGCGCCGCGAGCCGCTCCTTGCGCTCGAGGTTCGAGAGCCCCCTGATGTCTTCGCCGCGATCGACCAGCAGGTCGAAGGCGTAATAGGCGAGCTCCGCCTTGCCGCCCTTGAGGCTGGCCTGGAGAAGCTGGAAGTCCGGCTTGCCGTTGGCGCCGATTGCCACCGCCTCGCCGTCGATCAGGCAGCCGGCGGGCAGCTCGGACGCGGCCTTGACCAGTGAGCGGAAATGGTCGCTCCAGTCCTTGCCATTGCGCGTCCACGCGGTCACCGCGCCGCCCGCGGTGGCGAGCAGCAGCCGGTAGCCGTCATATTTATACTCGAACAGCCAGTCGGAGCCGGCGGGCACCTCGTCGACCAGGGTTGCGAGCTGCGGCGCGCGGAACTCGGGCGGGCCTGCCTGCGCCTTGCGCCTGGTGCGGCCGCCCGTCTTGCCGCCCCGGTTCGACTCCCACACATCCTCGCCCGCGGCGATCTCGGCCATGGTCCGGCCGGTGGTGACGCTGGTCACATATTCCTCGACCAGCGCCTCGCCATGGTCGGGGTTGGCGAAGTCGTCGGTGACCTTCTTGAGCATCCATGGCTCGCCACGCTCGCCGGGCCGGCCCTTCATCCGGAACATCACCCAATCGCCCTTCATCCGCTCGCCCTCGAGGCGAAAATGGAGATGGCCTTCCTCGATCGTCTTGGACGGATCCTTGCCCGGCTCGGGCGTCCAGCTCCCCTGGTCCCACAGCATGACGGTCCCGCCGCCATATTCGCCCTTGGGGATCGTGCCCTCGAAGCTGCCATAGTCGAGCGGATGATCCTCGGTCCGCGCCGCGAGGCGGTTGTCGTGGGGATCGAGGCTGGGACCCTTGGGCACCGCCCAGCTCTTGAGCACGCCGTCGAGCTCGAGCCGGAAATCATAGTGGAGCCGGGTGGCGTCGTGCTTCTGGACGACGAAGCTGTGGCCCTTGGTCTTCGCCTTGCGACCCTTGGGCTCCGCCGTCTTCGAGAAGTCGCGCTTCTCGTTGTAGGTCTCGATGGTGAGACCCTTGGGGCGCGGAGCGCGGGGCATCAGCTCTAACCCTTCCCGCCCGTCACCCACGCGAAGGCGGGGCTCCAGCTGAGCCCCAAATGTGGTCGCTCCACTGTTCCAACGTCCGTCACCCCCGCGAAAGCGGGGGTCCAGCTGCCTTGGCGGCAAGAATGACGGAGGAAGCTGGATCCCCGCTTTCGCGGGGATGACGGACGGGGGTGGAAGGCGAGGCTCACGCCCGCTTCCGCGCCGGCGCCTTGTCCGCCGCCTTCTTGGCCGGCGCCTTGGCCGCGGCGGGCTTCTTGGCCGGTGCCTTCCGGGGCTTCTCCGCCGCCGACGCATTGTCGTTGCCGGCGCCGCCTTCGAGGCTCTTCTTGAGCGCCGCCATCAGGTCGACGACATTGCTGCCCTTGGGCGCCTTGCCGTCGTCCGGGTCCTGGATGATCGTCTCGCCCTTGCTCTTGCGCTTCTGCTCGATGAGGCCCTTCAGCGCGTCGACGTAGCGGTTGTGGAACTGGCCGGCGTCGAAGTCGCCCGCCTTCTTCTCGATCAGCGTGCCGGCGAGGTCGAGCAGGTCGGGATCGGGCTTGGTGTCGCCGATCTCGCGGAAATAGCCCGACGCCTTGTTGACCTCGTCGTCGTAGCGCAGCGTCTCGAGCAGCATGCCGCGGCCGCAGGGCTTCAGTGCCACGACATATTCCTGCCCGCGCATCGCGAGCTGTCCGACGCCCACCTTCTTCGCCGCGCGAAGCGCGTCGCGAAGCACCACGAACGCCTCCTCGGCAAGGTCGTCCGCAGGCACGACATAATAGGGCTTGTCGTAGTAGATGGCGTCGATCTCGCCGATGTCGACGAACTGGATGAGGTCCAGCGTCTTGCGGCTCTCCAGCTTGACGCTGTCGATCTCCTCGGGCTCGAGCAGGACATATTCGCCCTTCGAGACCTCGTAGCCCTTGACGATGTCGTCGGTGTTCACCGGGCCGATGCCGGGCACCACCTTCTCATACTTGATCCGCTTGCCCGACGGTTCGTGGACCTGATGGAAGGCGATCTGCGCGCCGCTCTTGGTGGCGGTGTAGATCTCGACCGGGATCGAGACCAGGGCCAGCCGGATCTGGCCGCGCCAGGCGGGGCGTGCGGGCATGCGGGAAGCTCCTCGTTGCGTCGGCGATTCAAAGCCGCGCGGCGAAAAGCGTTCCGCCGGCGCCCGATGCCGACTTGGCGGAGGGCGTGAGCAGTCTAGTCGGCTGGCCGACGTATCGTTTCGATACTGGTCCGATTCTTACTTCACACTTTATGTTCATCTTGGCTAACTAAGTAGGCCGGCGGTCGCTTTGACCGGAATTCCAGAGGGTTGAGGGCAAGTGCCGAGGGATTGGGCGGAACGGGAGAGCGGGCGTTCGCACCGCCAGCTGCTGCGACAGGCCACCGCCGCCGCGCACGAGGCGGTGGAAGCATCGCTCGAGTCGGCGGCGCCCGAGACCGCCGGCGGTTACCGCCGTCTGCTTGCTGCGCAGGGGCTGGCGGTGGAACGCTGCGAGCGGCTGCTCGAAGCGGCGGACGTCGCCCGGCTCGTTCCCGACTGGGCCGAGCGCAGTCGCCGTGCCGCACTGGCGGAGGATTGCCGCGCCCTCGCGGTCGAGCGCGTGGCGGCGGAAGGCGAGCCGCAGTCGCTTCCCACCCCGGCCGAGGCGCTCGGCATGGTCTATGTGCTGGAAGGCTCCCGCCTCGGTGCGCGCCTGCTCCACCGCCGGCTGCAGGACAACCCCGACGTCGCCTGTCGCGCCGCCGACCGCTTCCTGTCCCACGGCTGCGACGAGCGGCTGTGGCAATCCTTTGTGACTTTGCTGGAGCAATCCTCTATCGTCGCGGCAAAGCCGGACGAAGCCATTGCCGGCGCTCATCGCGCATTCGCCATCTTCTCCCAAGCGGCGGCTGCCACGGAGACAATGTTTGTCGACTGATTTCCTGTCGCCGGACCAGAAGGTCGACCTGACCAACTGTGATCGCGAACCGATCCACATCCCCGGCGCGATCCTGCCGCATGGCGCGATGCTGGTGCTCGACCCCGAGCAGCTGGTGATCGAGCAGGTGGCGGGGAGCCTCACCAGCCTGCTCGGCTGCGATGCCGAGCAGCTGCTGGGTGCCGACGCCGGCATCCTGTTCGACGAGATGCAGCTGGAGCGGCTCCGCTCGCTGGTCGAGACGTCGGACCTCAGCAAGCCGCGGCACCTGCTCGACCCCGCGCTGCGGGTGAAGGGAGGCAGTCCGCTGGATGCCAGCGTCCACCGCAGTGCCGGACGACTGGTGATCGAGTTCGAGCAGGCCGACCCCGCCAATGGCGCTGCGCGCGACCCGCTGTCCTGTGTTCAGGAAATGCTCGAGGGACTCGACCGGTGCGAGCACCTCCAGGATTTCTGCCAGCTCGCCGCCGAGCGGGTGAAGGCGGTGCTCGGCTACGACCGGGTGATGGTCTATCGCTTCGACCATGACGACAGCGGCTGGGTGTTCGCCGAGGCCGTCGAACCCGCGCTCGACCCGTTCCTCGATCTCCACTACCCGGCATCGGACATCCCCAAGCAGGCGCGCGCGCTCTACCTGCGCAACTGGCTGCGGCTGATCTGCCAGGTCGACTACCAGCCGGCGCCGATCGTCCCGCAGCTCAACCCGGCGACCGGCGCGCCGCTGGACATGAGCCAGGCGATCCTGCGTGACGTCTCGCCGATCCACCGCCAGTATCTGCGCAACATGGGGGTCGACGCCTCCATGTCGATCTCGATCATCCAGGGCGGCAAGCTGTGGGGGCTGATCAGCTGCCACCACATGACCCCGCGTTTCCTCCCGCGTCACCTCCGCGCCATCGGCGAGCTGTTCGGGTCGATGTTCTCGCTCCAGCTCGAAGCGAAGGAGCGCGCCGAGCGGTTCGAGCAGCGCACCCGCTCGCGCGTCGTGCTCCAGCAGCTGATGCGCAATCTCGCCACCGAGGACGATTTTGGCGAGGGACTGATCCGCAACTCGCCCAACCTGCTCGACTATGTCCGCGCCGGCGGGTTCGCGATGCGGATGGCGAGCCACAAGGGCGGCGTCGCGATCCACGTCAACAGCGGCGTGGCGGTGCTCGGCGATACGCCGGACGAGGAGCAGATCGCGCGCCTGACCGACTGGCTGTGCAACCATGTGGACGCCGACAACGGCATCTTCTGCACCGACCGGCTGAGCGAGATCTATCCGCCCGCCGCGGGGTTCGCCGGGGTCGCCTCCGGGCTGCTCGCCATTTCGGTGTCGAAGGAGCCGCGCGACTTCGTCATGTGGTTCCGGCCCGAGGTGGTGCAGACCGTCGAATGGGCGGGCAACCCGGACAAGCCGGTCGAACAGACCCCGGACGGCGAGAAGCTGACCCCGCGGACCTCGTTCGCCGCCTGGAGCCAGACGGTGCGCGGCCGCTCGGAGCCGTGGACCGACTATGACCGCGATGCCGCCTTCGACCTTCGCGTCGCGCTGCTCGAGGTGGTTCTGCGGCGGATCCATGCCGCCGCGCAGGAGCGCGAGAAGGCGTTCGCCCGCCAGCAGCTGCTGATGGCCGAGCTCGACCACCGGGTGAAGAACACGCTCGCCAACATCCAGGCGCTGGTGACGCACGCCAGCAGCAACGCGGACACGCTGGAGAGCTTCGCCACCGGTCTCAACCAGCGCATCCAGTCGATGAGCCGGGTGCACAGCTTGCTGACCCGCCACCGCTGGGAGGGCGTTTCGCTGAGCGGGCTCATCTCGCTCGAGCTCGAGCAATATGCCCAGGAGAACGGCGACCGCATCGATCTCGCCGGGCCACCGCTGACGCTCTCGTCCAAGGCGTCGCTCGCGGTGTCGCTGGCGGTCCACGAGCTCAGCACCAACGCCGCCAAATATGGTAGCCTGTCCGTGCCCGACGGGAAGGTCGCCGTCAGCTGGTCCGTCCAGCCCGGCGGCGGGGTCGTTATCGAGTGGAAGGAAAGCGGCGGCCCGACCGTCCTCACCCCCAACCGCCGCGGGTTCGGAAGCTCGCTGATCGGCCGCGCGCTCGAGCTGGAGACTGGCGGCTCGTCCGAGCTCCGCTTCGAGCAGGGTGGGGTCGAGTGCAGCATCACTCTCCCCGCGTCGGCGCTGGTCCAGTCGGTCGCCGAGGAAACGGCTCCGGCCGTGCCCGAGGCGCGCGAGGTCGTCCGCTCGGAGCAAGTCAAGCGGATCCTCCTGGTCGAGGACAGCAGCCTCGTCATCATGATGATGGAGGACACGATCGAGGGTCTCGGCTGGGAGCTGGTCGGCCCGGCGACGCGCGTGACCGAGGCGCTCGACCTCGCCGCGCACGAGCAGGTCGACGCCGCGCTCCTCGACATCAACCTCGACGGCGAGATGAGCTGGGAGGTCGGGCGCTTGCTGCGCGACCGCAACATCCCCTTCGCGCTGACGACCGGCTACGACAGCAACATGGTCCTGCCGCCGGACTTCGAGGGCACGCCGGTGATCGGCAAGCCGTTCGCGGCGCCGACCATCGCCCGCTGGCTGTGCGAGCAGGTCGAGGCCGAATGAAGTTCCGGCTCAGGTCGGGGACAGCCAGCCGCGCCGCCAGGCGATGATGAACAGGGCGAGCGCGACCCCGACCATCATCACCAGCGTGATCGCGAAGCCGACCTCGCCCCATTTGAAGAAGGGCACCTCGAAGTTCATCCCGAAGATGCCGGCGATCGCGGCGGCAAGGCCGGTCGCCACCGTGACGAGCGTCAGCAGCCGGACGAGGTCGTTCGTTTCCTGGGCGGTGCGGGTGGCATAAAGGTCGAAGCTGCCGATCACGCTTTCGCGCATCCGCTCGACATTGTCGGCGGCGCCGAGAAAATGGTTTTCGAGCACGCTGAAATACTCGCCCTGCTTCTCTTCCGAGACCCGCGGGAAGTCGGGCCGGAGCAGCGCGTGGACCAGCGGTCGATGGCCGTCGAGGCGCCGGCGCAGGCGCGCGACGTTGAGCCGCATCCGGGCCAGGTCCGACAGGGGCGGCCGTGCCCGCCGCCGGCCGAGGATCGCCGAGTCCAGCCGATCGAGGTCGCGCTGCATCGTCGCGACCGCTTCCTGGTAACCCTCGAAATGCCAGTCGATCAGCGAGCCGGCGAGCATCAGCGGAGACAGGCGTCCGATCAGCGACTCGCCGCGGTCCCGCTCGCGGTAGGCGGTGAAATAGGGCACTTCCCCGTCCCGCACCGTCAGCAGCCAGCGCTCGCAGACCGCGAAGTTGATGACCGGCTTTTCCTGGACGTCGGCACGGGTCAGGCTGAAGTGGAAATATTTCTCGTAGCTGGCGAGCCGCGGCACGGCATCGCCGCTGCCCATCGCCTCGATCGTCTCGGGCGACAAAGCGAGCATCTCGCCGACGCGGGCGATCGCCGCCGTGTCCGACCGATCGATGTCGAACCAGATGAGCTGCTCGGGCCCCGTCTTCGGCAACTTGTCGAGGTTGCGCATGTCGAGCGCATGGTCGCGGCCCTCCGCGTCGTAGAAGAAGGCGCCCGACGCGCCATCCGAATGGTCCGGGTCCATAACGAATCAACGTCCGGGCGCTCGGGCCGTTGCATGGCCGGGCGGTAGGGCCTCGCCGAGCTGCTGGAGCAGCGTGGAAAAAGCGCCTAGGCGGGGCGGCAACCCGCTCCTTGTTGCGTCGTCCGGGATCATCACCAGCCATGCTGACCTCTGCTCTTCTCGCCGCCGCATCGCTCGCCGCTGCCGCGCCCGTCGCCACGCTCGAACCCGCCGCTGGGCCGCCCGCCGGCATCGCCGCCCTGGCCGTCCGGGTGGTCGGTCGTGCCGAGCCGGTGCCCGGCGGAGGCTGGCGGCGCCAATGGCCGGGGACATACTTCGAAGCTGAGGTTCGCGGCTCTCGCGCTTACCTTCGTCTGGGTGCCGGACGCGCCGCGCTGCGGGTGACGGTTGACGGGGCGCCGCCGCTGGCGTTCGTCTCGAACGGTGGAGGCTGGCGCCTGCTCGACGGCATGGGCGGGGGCCTTCACCGCCTCCGCGTGGACGTCGCCAGCGAGAGCCAGGCGGGGGCCTCCGAGTTCGGCGGGATCTACGCGGCCCGGTCGGCACAGATGTCCCTGCCCTCCCGGCGCCAGCACCGGATCGAGTTCGTCGGCGACTCCTACACGGTCGGCTACGGCAACCTGTCGCCGACCTCGCAGTGCAGTGAGGAACAGGTGTGGCAGACCACCGACACGACGCGCGGGATCGCGCCGCGGATCGCCGGACGGTTCGCGGCCGACTACCGGGTCAACGCCATCTCCGGGCGCGGCGTCGTCCGCAACTACAACGGCTTCGCCGCCGACCCGCTGCCCGCCGCCTACCCCTACACGCTGTTCGACCATGGCCGGCGCGAGGACGACCGCTCCTGGCGACCGCAGCTCGTCGTCGTCTCGCTCGGGACCAATGACTTCAGCACTCCGCTGCACGCGGGCGAGCGCTGGGCCGACCGCGCCGCGCTGCATGCCGATTACGAGGCGAGCTATGCCCGCTTCGTCGAGACGCTGCACGCGCGCTTCCCCGGCGCCTACGTCCTCCTCTGGGCGACCGACCAGCTCCAGGGCGAGTTCGCCGCCGAGACCGCGAAGGTCGTTGCGCAACTGCGCCGCCGCGGCGACCGCCGGGTCGGCGCGGTTACCGTCGGCGGCCTCGCCATGACGGCCTGCAACGGCCATCCGGGACTGGCGGACGACGGGCGGATCGCCGACGCGATCCTCGCCTTCCTGGCGGCGCACCCGGAGGCGCGCGCCGGGTTGGGACGGTAGCGGCGGCTCAGCCGGCGGGGATGAGCGCGCGGCGGATCGGTTCCACCCAGGCGTTGCGGTTCATGTCCCACGCCACGAAGTCGCTGTCGAACTGCCAGTAGGACCAGGCGAACCCACGCCGCTCCGCCTCGCGCGCGGCGGCGGCGGTGTAGGCGGCACGCTGGTCGACCGGAGTTCCGCTCTTGTCGTAGGCGCCGAACTCGCCGAGCAGTATCGGACGGTCGTACTGCGCCGCCCATTGCTCGACCTTGCCGAAGTCGGCGGCAAGCGCCGCGCGATCCTGCGCGCTGCCCCAGGTCACGCCATGGACGTTGGTGAACTCCTTGACCCAGCCCGCGCCCTGGTGGGTGAAGC
Source organism: Sphingomonas ginkgonis (assembly GCF_003970925.1). Classification (NCBI taxonomy): domain Bacteria; kingdom Pseudomonadati; phylum Pseudomonadota; class Alphaproteobacteria; order Sphingomonadales; family Sphingomonadaceae; genus Sphingomonas; species Sphingomonas ginkgonis. The sequence continues at coordinate 976,958 of NZ_RWJF01000001.1, read as the reverse complement.
GGAACGGCTCGTAATAGTGGAAGGTGACGAGCAGCCGCCGGTCGTCCTCGGGCAGGACGAGGTTGGGCAGCTGGGCGAGGCTGTTCCACGACGAGGGACCGATCACCACCCAGCGGTCCGGGTTGCGCTTGCGGACCTCGGCGAGCACCGGCGGGAAGAAGGCGTTCCAGGCGGCGGCGTCGATCTTGCCATGCGGCTCGTTGAGAAGCTCGAAGGCGACCTTCCGGTCGGCGCGGGCGTAGCGGGCGCCGAGCTGCTGCCACACGGCCAGCAGCTTGGAGCGGCACGCCTCGGGATCGTCCGAGCAGGTGTCGTAGTCATGTTCGTCGAGGATGACGCCGAGCCCGGCGCGGCGGCCTTCGCGGACGATCCAGTCGACCCGCGCCAGCCACTTGGGATCGAGCCGGTTGCGCGCGTCGAGCGCCCGGAAGCCGAACAGGTTGACCCGCACGAAGTCGAAGCCGGCGCGGCGGATCTCGGCGAAGTGGCGGGTCTGGAAGCGCGCCTTTGCAGGGTCCTTCCAGCCCGGATCATAGCCGAGCACGTTCATGCCGCGGTGAAAGCCGGAGTCCGGGGCCGCCGCTGCCGCCGGGGTTGCCGCCACGCTCGCCAGCAAGGTCATCAGCCCCGCCGCCCACCAGGATTTCATCTGCACCCTCTCGATTGCCAGCGCTCGTGATAGCGCTATCATTCCCGTCCGCGTCAACCCGCCGACACGCGGGAGGCTCGAAATCGGCCCGCGAACGCGGTGAGTCGAGCGGCGGGACGGCTGCCGCGTCGGAAGGCGGCGGGGCGATCGTCGTGCATCGACTTCGCGACGCGTTTGCGCTCAAGGAGAGCGATGCCCACGACCCCCGACCCTACCCCCGCGCCGCTGCCGCCTGCCCCCGCCGAGCCGGTCCGCGCCGCGCTGATCGGACGGGGTGCGGGCGGAACCGTGTTCCACGCGCCGCTGCTGCGCGCGCTTCCCGAGTTCCAGCTGCTCGCCGTCGCCGGCTCGGCCGAGACGCCCGCGGTGCTCGCCGACCCGACGGTCGAGCTGGTCGTCATTTCGACCCCGACCGAGACCCACGCCGCGCTCGCCGCCGCCGCGCTGGAGGCCGGCAAGCATGTGGTCATCGACAAGCCGATGGCGGTGGACGTCGCCGACGCCGACCGGCTGATCGCGCTGGCGGCCGAGCGCGGGCGGCTGCTGACGGTCTTCCAGAACCGCCGCTGGGACGGTGACTTCCTGACGGTACGGCGGCTGCTTGGCGAGGGAGCGGTGGGAAGGCCGGCGCTGTTCGAGGCGTGCTGGGACCGCTTCCGCCCGACGATCAAGCCCGGCTGGCGCGAGCGGCCGGCGCCGGGGACGGGGCTGTTGTTCGACCTCGGCTCGCACCTGCTCGACCAGGCGCTGGTGCTGTTCGGCGTGCCCGAGTGGATCGAGGCCGATGTCGCGGCGCAGCGGCCGGAGGCGGCGGTCGACGACTGGTTCGACCTCCGCCTCGGCTACGGGCCGCTGCGGGTCCGGCTGTCGGCCTCGACGCTGGTGGCCGACCCCCGTCCGCGCTTCGCGCTGCACGGCAGCGGCGGCAGCTTCGTCAAGCATGGCCTCGACCCGCAGGAAGAGCGGCTGCGCGCCGGGCTCGACCCGCGCTCGCCCGGCTTCGGCAACGATCCGGTGGCGGGAACCCTGACCCTCGCCGACGGCCGACGCGAGGCGATCGCGACCGAGCCGGGCTGCTATCTCGACTTCTACCGCGGGGTCGCCGCGGCGATCCGCGCCGGCGCCCCGCCGCCGGTCGATCCCGCCGGCCCCCGCGCGGGGCTGCGGCTGATCGATCTCGCCCGGCGGAGCGCCCGCGAGGGACGCCGGCTGCCCGCCTAGGGCCGCCAGTTCCCCGGCAGGGTCGCGGCGGCGAGAGTCACCGAGGCGCGGCTGCGGAAGTCGCGCGAGGAGGAAGCGGCGAGCACGTCATAGGCGCCGGGCGCGATGCTCCATTGGCCGCCGGCGTAGGTCGCGAGCAGCCGCGGATCGACCCGCAGCGTCACCCGCCTGCTCTGCCCGGGAGCGAGGCTGACCTTCTCGAACGCAGCCAGCCGCCGCGGCGCTTCCCACCCGCCGCGCTGCGGCGAGACGTAGAGCTGGACGACTTCCTTGCCGGCGCGGCGGCCAGTATTGCGGACGGTGACGCTCGCCTCGATCGCGCCGCCGGCGGGCCGCGCGGTCAGCCCGGTGTAGGCGAAGCTGGTGTAGCTGAGCCCGTGGCCGAAGGGGAACAGCGGCTGCAGGTTGCGCGCGTCGAACCATTTGTAGCCGACCGTCGCGCCCTCGTCGTAGCGGATCGAGAACATCTCGCCGTCCTTCAGCCCGGTGCCCGGCCGCACCGGCCGCGGCAGCTGCGCCTCGCTCATCGGGAAGGTCGCCGGGAGCTTGCCCGAGGGATTGGCGGCGCCGGTCAGCAGGCGGGCGATCGCCGCCCCGCCGGCGCTGCCGGGATACCAGGTCTCGAGGATCGCCGGGACCCGCGCCGCCCACGGCATCAGCACCGGGCCGCCGGTCTCCAGCACCGCGACGGTGCGCGGCTGCGCCCCGGCCACCGCCTCGACCAGCGCATCCTGGTTGCCGGGCAGGGCGATCGGCGTGTCGATCGACTCGCTGGTCCACTGGTTGAGGAAGACGATGGCGACGTCGGCCGAGCGCGCCGCCGCGGCCGCCGCCGCCGGGTCGCTGCCGTCGACGAAGCGGATCTGCGCATTGGGGGCGAGCCGCTGCAGCTCGGCCAGCGGCGAGGAGGGGAAATAGACCACCGGACCGGGCCAGCCGGTCGGTTCCAGCCCCGGCACTGCATTGCCGCCGACCGGATAGACCTGCGACGAGCCGCCGCCCGACAGTACGCCGCGGTCGGCGTGGCTGCCGATCAGCACGATGCGCCGAACCGCGGGCCCGAGCGGGAGCAGATTGCCCTCGTTCTTGAGCAGGACCGAGCCTTCCTCCGCGTCCGTGCGCGTGACCAGCGCATGCGCGGCATAGTCGATCGGCCCGACTGCCACCGGATGGTCGAGCAGCCCGACCGCGATCATCGAACGGACCACGCGGCGCGCCATCTCGTCGAGGCGCGCGCGCGGCACTCGGCCCGAGTCCACCGCGGCCTTGAGCGGCGCGCCGAAATAGGGCTCCTTGTCGAACGGGAAGCCGCTGTCCTGGTCGAGCCCGGCGTTGGCCGCGGCCTCGGTGCTGTGGGTCGCGCCCCAGTCGGACATGACGAACCCGGGCCAGCCGAACTGGCCGCGCAGCATGTCGGTGAGCAGCCAGCGGTTCTCGCAGCTGTGCGCGCCGTTGACCTGGTTGTAGCTGCACATGACCGAGCCCGGGTTGCCGCGCTCGGCGGCGAACTGGAAGGCGAGCAGGTCGGAGATGCGCGCCGCGTCCTGCGCGATCACCGCGTCATGATAGTCGCGCCCGGTCTCCAGGTCGTTCATCGCATAATGTTTGAGCGTGCTGATGACGTGGTTGGACTGGATGCCCGCGATCTGCGCGCCGACCATCGTTCCGGCGAGCAGCGGATCCTCGCCGCCATATTCGAAATTGCGCCCGTTGCGCGGGTCGCGCAGCAGGTTGGCACCGCCCGCGAGCATCGTGTTGAAGCCCGACGAGAAGGCCTCCGCGCCGATCATCCGGCCGCCGGCGTAGCCGACGTCGGGGTTCCACGAGGCGGCGGTGGCGAGGCCCGATGGAAGCGCGGTCCGTTCGCGCTTCTGCTTGGCGGCGCCCTGCGTCGCGACCCCGACCCCGGCGTCGGTCTGCCATTGCGCCGGAACGCCGAGGCGGGCGATGCCGGGCACGTAGCCGGCCGAGCCGTCGCGGCCGCCCGGCTTCGCCACATAGTTCTTCGGCGCGAAGTCGGTCGCGAAATAGCCGAACACCAGCTGCAGCTTCTCGTCCTCGCTCATCCGCCCGACCAGCGCGGCGGCGCGCTGGTCGGGACCGGCGGCAGCACGCGGCGCCGCGCCGGCCTGGCCGGCGGCAAGCGCCAGCACCGCGGCGGACATAGTCCCGAGAAGTCGACCAAACAGCATCACGCATTCCTCCCATCGGCTCGCCGCTTATTTCCAAGTCAGACTTGACCTCGGCGCCAGTGGGAACGATTGGTAGCGCTACCAAACGCCGCTGTGAACCTGTTGCGCCGGGGACCGATGCATTTCTCCACGACCATGTTGCCGACCGACGCCGACCGGGCACTGCTCGCCGGGCGGCTGGCGCTCACCGACGGACCGACTCCGATCCTGATCCGCGACGGCTCGGTGTTCGACATGACTTCGGTTGCGCCGACCGTATCGCACTGGCTGGAGACGGACGCGCCGGGAAGCCTCGAGGGACGCAAGCTGATGCCGCTCGACGAGCTGCTCGCCGCGCCCGAGCGGCTGCTCGCGCCGATCGACCTCCAGGTCGTCAAGGCCGCCGGCGTGACCTTCGCGGTGTCGGCGGTCGAGCGGGTGATCGAGGAGCGGGCGCGCGGGGATTCGACCCAGGCGGCCGCCATCCGCGAACGGCTCGAGCAGCGGATCGGCGGCGCGATCCGCTCGGTGGTGCCCGGGTCCGAGGACGCCGCGCGGCTCAAGTCGGCGCTGATCGAGGACGGGATGTGGTCCCAGTATCTCGAGGTGGCGATCGGGCCGGACGCGGAAATCTTCACCAAGGCGGCGGTGCTGTCCACCGTCGGCTGGGGCGCCGAGATCGGCGTTCGCTCCGACAGCAGCTGGAACAACCCCGAGCCCGAGGTGGTGCTGGTCGCCGACAGCCATGGGCGGGCGAAGGGCGCGACGCTCGGCAACGACGTCAACCTGCGCGACTTCGAGGGGCGCAGCGCGCTGCTCCTGAGCAAAGCAAAGGACAATAACGCGTCCTGTGCGATCGGCCCGTTCATCCGCCTGTTCGACGACGGCTTCACGATGGACCAGGTGCGGCAGGCACAGGTCGAACTGGTGGTCGAGGGAACGGACAATTTCCGGCTCGAGGGCGAGAGCTCGATGGCCGAGATCAGCCGCGACCCCGAGGAGCTGCTCCGCCAGGCGCAGTCCGAGCATCATTTCCCAGACGGCTTCGTGCTCTTCCTCGGCACCTTGTTCGCGCCGACGCAGGACCGCGACGAGCCCGGCCGCGGCTTCACCCATCGCAGCGGCGACACGGTGCGCATCTCGACCCCGTCGCTGGGCGCGCTGGTCAACCGGGTCACCACCTCGCGCGATGCGCCCGCCTGGCGCTTCGGCATTCGCGAACTGATGCACAATCTGGCAGGTCGCGGCCTGCTGAACGGAGCCTATTGAGTGAACAACCAAACCGGACTGCTGGCCCCCTCCCCGCAACGGCAACAGCCCGGCGCCGCCGACCGCCGCGCCATCTATCCGAGCCTCGCGGGCAAGCGCGTGCTGGTCACCGGCGGCGGGTCCGGCATCGGCGCGGGAATCGTCGAGGCCTTCGCCCGCCAGTCCGCCGACGTCATCTTCTTCGACGTCGCCGAGGCGGAATCGCAGGCGCTGTGCGAGCGGCTCGAGGGCCGGGCGAGCTTCAAGCGGGTCGACCTCAAGGACATCGGCCAGCTCAAGCGCGAGATCGCCGCGCTGCTCGAGGACGGCGCGATCGACGTGCTCGTCAACAATGCCGCCAACGACGACCGTCACTCGGTCGAGCAGGTCGACGAGGCCTACTGGGACGACCGGCTCAACACCAACCTCAAGCATCATTTCTTCGCCGCGCAGGCGGTCGCCCCGCTGATGGCGAAGAAGGGTGGCGGCGCGATCATCAACCTGGGCTCGATCAGCTGGCACCTCGGGCTGCACGACCTGACTCTCTACCAGACCAGCAAGGCAGCGATCGAAGGGTTGACCCGCAGCCTCGCGCGCGAGCTCGGACCCGACGGGATCCGGGTCACCTGCGTCATCCCCGGCAACGTCCAGACCCCGCGCCAGCAGCGGTGGTATTCGCCCGAGGGCGAAGCGGAGATCGTCGCCGCGCAAGCGCTCAAGGGACGCCTCCAGCCTGAGGACGTGGCGGCGATGATCCTCTTTCTCGCCTCCGACGACGCGCGGCTTGTAACCGGTCACAACTACTGGGTCGACGCCGGGTGGCGTTGAGCGCCGAGCCGGTCAGCGTCTGGCCGCTCGGTGCCGAGCTCGGCGAGGGCCCGGTCTGGCTCGGGGACGAGCGGACGCTGGGCTTCGTCGACATCAAGAAGCAGCAGGTCCACTTCTATTCGCCCGACACCGGCGAGCGGCGCAGCTGGGCCGCGCCCGAGCCGATCGGCTTCCTGCTCCCGGCCCGCGGCGGCGGGTTCGTCGCCGGGCTGCAGAGCGGGCTGCACCGCTTCGACGAGCGGACCGGCGCCTTCGCCCCGCTCGCGCCGGTCGAAACCCACCTGCCCGGCAACCGGCTCAACGACGCCTGCGTCGACCCGGCCGGGCGGCTGTGGTTCGGCAGCATGGACAATGGCGAGCGCGAGCCCAGCGGCGCCTTCTACTGCCTCGACGAAAGCGCCGTCCGTCCCGCCGGCCTGCCGCCGGTGTGCATCACCAACGGCCCGGCGGTCTCGGCCGACGGCCGCCGCCTCTACCATGTCGACACGCTCGGCGGGACGATCGACGTCGCCGAGCTCCGCCCCGACGGCAGCCTCGGGGAGCCGCGCCCGTTCGTTCGGATCGACCCGGCCGACGGCTATCCCGACGGCCCGACGATCGATTCCGAGGACCATCTGTGGATCGGACTTTACGGCGGGTGGGAGGCCCGGCGCTATTCGCCTGCCGGCGAGATGGTGCAGCGCGTCCGCTTTCCGGTCGCCAACGTCACCAAGCTGGCGTTCGGCGGGAATGACCTGCGCACCGTGTTCGCGACCACCGCGCGCCAGTTCCTGAGCGAGGAGCAGCTCGCCGAGCAGCCGCAGGCGGGCGACCTCTTCCAGTTCCGAGTCAACGTCCCGGGGGTGCCATGCTCGCTCGTCCAGCTCTGATCCTCGCCGCCCTCCTCGCCTCCACCTCCGCGCTCGCCGCCCCCGCGATCGACCCCATGCTCGGCGATCATGCCGTCATCCAGCGCGGCAAGCCGATCCTGCTGCGCGGCACCGCGACGGCGGGCGAGCGGCTGCAGGTGGCGTTCGCGGGCGTGACCCGAAGCGTCGCGGCCGGGCGCGACGGGCGCTGGCGGCTGGCGCTTCCGGCCATGCCGGCGGGCGGACCCTATACGCTCACGGCGACGGGGCGCGGCGGCGCGAGCGCGACCAGCAGCGATCTGCTGGTCGGCGACGTCTGGCTCTGCTCGGGCCAGTCCAACATGGAGCTGCCGGTCAGCCGCGCGCTCAACCTCGACACCGAACTCGCCAATGCGGACGACCCGCAACTGCGGCTGCTCCACGTCGCCAAGAAGACCAGCCTCGATCCCGCGTCCGCCTTCGCCGACGTGCCGCAGTGGCGCGCGGCGAACCGCGATAGCGTGCCGTCCTTCTCCGCCGCCTGCTACTTCATGGGCCGCGACCTGCGGAAGAGCGAGAAGGTCCCGATGGGCCTGATCGACGCGACCTGGGGCGGGACCGCGATCCGGTCCTGGCTCGATCCCGAGGGTGCCCGGCGCGCCAGCCGGGAAGATGCCCAGCTGCTCGACCTCTACCGGCGCGATCCCGCGGCGGCCAACCGGCAGTTCGGCACGACCTGGGAGCGCTGGTGGAACGCCAGGCAGCCGAGCCAGCCCTGGGCACAGCCGGACACGCTCGCCTGGAAGCCGATGAAGGTCGGCTACTGGGAGAAGTGGGGCGACCCCTTCTTCGCCAATTTCGACGGGATCGTCTGGGCGCGCAGCGACGTCGAGGTCACGGCGGCGCAGGCGAGCCAGGCGGCCACCCTCTCCCTCGGGGTCATCGACGAGATCGACCAGAGCTGGGTCAACGGCGTGCCCGTCGGCAACAGCTTCGGCTGGGACTATGAGCGCAGCTACCGGCTACCCGCCGGAACCCTCCACGCCGGCCGCAACACGGTCGTCGTCAACCTGCTCGACTCGTCCGGCTACGGCGGGTTCGCCGGGCCGGAAACGAAGCTGGGGCTGCACTTCGCCGACGGCAGCACCGTCCCGCTCGCGCCCAGCCTGCGCTACTCGGTCGCGCCGTCGGACGTCGGCACGCCGCCGCGCCCGCCGTGGGACACGGCCGCAGGCCTGTCGCTCATCTACGACGGGATGATCGCGCCGATGGGTGCCGAGCCGCTCCGCGGAATCGCCTGGTACCAGGGCGAGACCGACGCCGGCATGGCCGAAGGCTATGGCGACCGGCTGACCGCGCTGGCGAGCGGCTGGCGGCGGCAGTTCGGCGACCCGGCCCTGCCCTTCCTCGTCGTCGGCCTGCCCGGCTGGGGCCCACCACCGGTCGCGCCGGTGGCGAGCGGCTGGGCGATGGTCCGCGATGCGCAGCGGCGGTTCGGCACCGGCGACCCGCACGCGGCGCTGGTCCCTGCGATCGACATCGGCGACCGGCTCGAGCTTCACCCGCCGCAGAAGCAGGAGGTCGGCCATCGGCTCGCCCGCGCCGCGCGGACGCTCGCCTATGGCGCGACCGCGCCCGCCTCGGGGCCGCAGGCCGGCGCGGCGCAGCGCTCGGGCAATGATGTGGTGGTGAGCTTCACCGGGGTCAGCGGCGCGCTGCACGGCTGGAGCGGACCGCCGGTCGGGTTCGAGCTGTGCGGCGACAGCCAGGCGAGCTGCCGCTTCGCCGCGGCGCGAGTCGAGGGCGCCACCGTCCGGGTGCTGGGCGACGGCCAGCCGGCGACGCGGGTCCGCTTCGCCTGGGCCGATGCGCCGGTGGTCAATCTCCACGACGACAGCACGCTGCCGGTCAGCAGCTTCGAGCTGCCGGTCCGCTAGAAGGAACGACCGGGGGGCGCCCGATACGCCGCCGCCCCCCGGAGCACGGCACTAGCCGTGCATCTCTTCCAGTTCCTTGCCCTTGGTCTCGTGGATGAACTTCTGCACGAGGAAGAAGCTGATCACCGCCGAGACGGCGTAGAAGGTGTAGCTGCCGGCGAGGCTCCACTGCGCCATCACCGGGAAGCTCTGCGCGATGAGGTAGTTGGCGAACCATTGCGCGAAGCCGGCGACGGCCAGCGCGGAGCCGCGGATCTGGTTGGGGAACATCTCGCCGAGCATGACCCACATGACCGGACCCCAGCTGATGTTGAACAGCGCGGCGTAGGTCAGCGCCGCGGTGACCGCGACCATGCCCATGTGGCCCGGCAGGGTCAGCGTGGTCCCGACGAGCGTGCCGGTCGAGAAGGCGAAGACCATGATGAAGAGCATGATCGCCATGCCGGCCGAGCCGATCAGCAGCAGCGGCTTGCGCCCGACCTTGTCGACCAGCCCGACGGTGATGAAGCAGGCCGCGAGCGAGATGCTGTTGTTGATGACGGTCGTCAGCAGCGCCTGGGATTCGGAGAAGCCGGCCGCCTGCCACAGCGTCGCGCCATAGTAGAAGATGACGTTGATGCCGACGAGCTGCTGGAACACGGCGATGATCAGGCCGGCCCAGACGATCGGGCGGAAGATGGTTCCGGGCGCGAGCACGTCCGACAGGCGCGGCCGGTGGTCGGTCGAGAAGCTGGCGCGGATCTCGTCGAGCTTGGCCGATGCCACCGAGTTGCCGAACAGCCGCGCGAGCACGCCGGACGCCTCGTCGAGCCGGCCGCGGGCGACCAGATAGCGCGGGCTCTCCGGGACGAAGAAGAGCGCGACCAGAAACACCGCCGCCGGGATCGCCTGCGCGAGGAACATCCAGCGCCATGCCGACAGCCCGAAGGCGAGCACATGGGTGGAGTCGTTGCCCGCGGCCTGCTGGAAGAAATAGTTGACGATCGCCGCGGCGGTCAGGCCGGCGATGATCATGATCTGCTGGACCGTCGTCATCCGGCCGCGGATGCTGGCGGGCGCGACTTCGGAGATGTAGGCGGGCGAGAGCACGCTGGCGGCGCCGACGGCCATGCCGCCGATCATTCGCGAGATGACGAAGATGGTCTGGCTGGAGGCGAAGCCCTGCACCAGCGCGCCGCCGAGAAAGAGGACCGAGGCGATCCGCATCACGTTGCGGCGCCCCATGCTCTCCGCCAGCGTGCCGGCGAAGAAGGCGCCGATGAAGCAGCCGATGAGCAGCGAGCCGACGGTGAATCCAAGCCCGCCCGGGCTCAGCTCGAACGCGGCCTTCAGCCCGTTCTGGGTGCCGTTCACCGCGCCGCTGTCGTAGCCGAACAGGAACCCGCCGATCGTCGCCACCGCCACGATCGCACCGATGAAGCCCATGTTGGCCCGCTCGGGACTTGCCTCCGTCATCTCTCTCCCTTTCGTTCTTTTATGCTGTTAGCGTTAACAGCGCCGGCTGCGGCCTGTAAACAAGCAATGTCGGGAAGAGCTTAGGCGCTGCGGCTGCGACGGGCGGGCTTGCGCGGTGCCGGCGGCGGCCCGGAGGACTCGCGGACGACCAGTTCGTGGGCGAGGACCCGCTCCGCGCCGCGGCGCTTGCTGCCGGCGCGGCGCCGCTTGAGGTCGCTCATCAGCAGTTCGAGCGCGGCGTCGGCCATGTCGGCGATCGGCTGGCGGACGGTGGTCAGCTCCGGCCAGATGGTAGTCGCGACCGCGGTGTCGTCGAAGCCGACCACGCTGATGTCGCGCGGCACCTGCAGCCCGCGCCGGTGCGCGACGCTGACCGCCGCGGCGGCCATGTCGTCGTTGCTGGCGAAGATGGCGGTCGGCAGCTGCGCGCCGGAGAGGATCCGCTCGGTCGCGGCCAGCCCGGAGCGATAGGTGAAATAGCCCTGCTCGATCGGTTGGTCGGCCGCATCCAGCCCGGCTTCCTCGAGCGCCTTCAGGAAGCCCTGGTGGCGGTCGGCGCTGGCGATGTCGTTGGGGTGGCCCTTGATGAAGCCGATCCGCCGGTGACCGAGTCCGATGAGGTAGCGGGTCATCTCCAGCGCCGCCTCGCAATCGTCGATGCGGACGTTGAGCCCGCTGTCCTGCGGCGGCGCGAACGACAGGGTGACGACCGGCAGGTCGATCGCTTCCAGCTCGGCGAGGATCGGCTTGGATTCCGACAGCGGCGGCGGCAGCACGAAGCCGTCGACGTCGCTGGTGGCAAGGCGCCGGGTGACCTCCGCCTGCTCGTCGGGATCGTCGCTGACGCAGCTTTCGAGCTGGAGGTGCGCGCCGAGCCGCTTGGC